>NZ_FUZE01000023.1 GCF_900168205.1 Chryseobacterium balustinum | reverse complement strand
AAATCTGAAAATCTAAAAGTATCAGATAAATCTGATATCGAAGAACCGGCACAACAAAAGAAGGCTAAGAAATCTTGGAAGCAAGTTCTAAATATTACCACAAAATCAGATTTAAAAAATGAAACCAAAGGTTCGACGAAGTGGTTAACGAGTCAAATAGATTCACTAAAAATACTGATTAAAGAGTATAGCAGTGTAAAAGAAATACGAAAAAATGAGTTTGAAAAACTGAAAGATTCTTTGATGCTTCAAGCGCACAATAGAGTAGAAGAAACAAAGCAAGCATCAAAAAAACAAATTTTTTTTACAACGTATGATTTTGTAGACGAACCTGCAGCATCTTTTTCAAAAATTGTGATGCCCCTTAAAAACAAGATCACCATTACATCTTCTTATGGGACAAGAACTCATCCTATTTTCGGAACAAAAAAAACGCACAATGGGATCGACCTAAAAGCCAGCTATGAGAATATCTATTCTGTAATGGATGGAATTGTTACTGCAACAGGTTGGGATCCTAAAGGTGGCGGAAATTTCATAAAGGTAAAACATTTTAACCGTTTCGAAACTTCCTATTTGCATCTTTCAGAAATATATTACCGAGCTGGAGAAATAGTAAAAGCCGGATTTATCATCGGAAAAAGTGGGAATACCGGAAACTCTACGGGACCACATCTGCATTTTTCGGTGAAAGAATTCGGACAAAACATCAATCCTTCTCATTTTTTAAATGACCTCATAAAAGTAAATAATTTAATAGCTACATACAATGAATAACACAACCTTACCTACCGATGAACTGAAAAAATACGGAATTATTAATGAGGATAATTCTTTCTCTAAGAAGCTAAATATAGAGGATGTTCAGAAATTTCTGCAAGGATATACCATCGTTGCAGACCACGACAAAAACAGGGCGACTTTTCAGCTGACTGATAATAATACTAAACTGAAGGTCATCTTTTTGGAAAGAGATAAAAGTATTTCTGACATCCTCGAAAACAGTAAAAATAATATTCAATATACTGATGTCAAGAATGTTTCTAAATCTGCAAATGAACTGAGTTTCGAAAAAAAAGCCTTCATTTTTGACAAAGAAACCGAAAAAGTAGTTGAATTTGATTTCATTAAAAATGCAAGAGAATTGACTGCAATTATTGCAGATAAAAAGAATACGGAAGAACTTAACCGTTACATAGCAGAACTTCTAAAACTTAAATCTTTTCTGCAAGATAAAATTGTTCAGTTCCCAGAAATGGCAAAAGAAATTACGAATGATTTGAATATTGTGTCCAAAGAATTCAATACGGTTGCTGGAATCTCTGAAAAGCAAAATCACTCTCAAAAACAAAAAAAATCAAACGTACAACTGAATGTGAATGACCCCGATGTTTATCAGGATGCCAATCGAATGAGAGAAGAGGAAAGTCAAGAGCAGGACGAGGAAATACAAAAGTCAAGAGGTTTTAGAAGATAGCTTAATAGGTTGAAAAAATGGAAGACAATCTAACCTGGTTTGATAAGAATATAGTTCCCAGAACAAAGGCTTATAAAAATTTTGTGAAGGAAATGGAAAACACTTCGCCTGAACAGTTTTTTCGGGACGGAGAGAGGATGTTTACTGATAAAGAGAGAAAGTTTATGTCTATTCACCAATCTAAGGGAAGAGAAGTTATCATAGGTTCAAATTTTACATTGAAATCAATTTTTAATTTAAATCCCGATCTCGTTATTAGGGACACATTTAACAATCCTGCTGAATTGGTCAGGTTTATTGAAAAGCAGCAACTAGCCAATAAACAGGTGATTTTGCAAAATAACAGAGAGTCTACTGAAATTACTATAAGTAATGAGTCGATAAAGCAGAAATTTCTCTCTGATCTCTGGGCTCATGAATTGGAGAAAAAAACTGATTTAAGTTCCGGATTGACGTACACACAAATTGATGAAAAGCAAGCTCATCATTATCGAAATTATGAAGTTGAAGCTGCAAAGATGTCATCAGAATTGGTTCATCAATTTGAAGAACCTGATCTGGAAAAAAATGTAGACTTTTTTTCAGATGAAGATTTTGAGGAAAATTTAATCCCTACATCTGACCTTCCGGATGGCTGGGTATGGCGCGAATACGATGATGGTAGCGGATCTCTGCAAAGCCCAGGTGGTTATAGTTACTACAGCTATGATCTGCAAACGCAGGAATATAGATTACCGTACGGCAGCAAAGAATGGACAGGTATGAGAGATTTTTATAATGAACCACAAACTTTGCACGACTTTAAAATATATGCGGAAGAAGACATAAAGGAAAAAGCAGTCAAAAATAATCTTTCTCCGAAGCTTTCCTTAGAAGAAAAAGAAGATCTGCTCAATCACAAAAGTTTTAATAAAGAAAACAAATTCATACTGGAAAACTTACAGATTACATCAAACCAGAGAAAAGCTTATTCAGAAAAAATAGAATTTGGAACAACGAAGGGAGATTATTCTTTGACCAATAAACAATTAGACCAAATTCCGGATGTCCTTGATGGACACGATCTGTCCAGAAATGATAAATACGCATTGGCTTTTGGCTTGCTGGAAAAACCGGAATATGGCGAATCCTATGAAATATTGATCAGCGGTGAAATTTTAAAAGTCTATCTGGAAGGAGATAGTTTTCCAAAAAATCGAATATTAACAATCAACGAAATGAAATTTAACAATCAAAACCCAAACATTATGGAAACACAACAAGAATTCGATCAGGTTCAATACTTAAAAAACCAGTTAAAATACCTTGGTTTTGGTGAAAGCGAAAAGCTTCACAAAGATTTGGAAAAAGGTATTAATTACAAAAATCAACAGTTTGAAATTAAAACAACCTCGGACAAAACTTTGCCAGACAACAAAGTAGATTTTACCTTGAAATTCAATAAATCAGAAACCGGTGGTGTTTTTCTGAATTCTTACAACGGAAAATTAACCAATGAAAAGAACGAAGAGATTTCTCACAATTTTCCGGTCAATCGTGAGCAAACTTTTACTGCAAAAGAAGCCGTCAATCTTTTGGAAGGCAGAACGGTCAAAATTGAATTTAATAATCCAAAGACCAAACAGCTGGAACCTGCTTTTGTGAAGCTCAATTTTGACGAGGCAAAAACCGAAAAAGGGAACTATCAATTTCAGAATTTTTACAAAAATTATGGTGTGGATACTGCTCAGATCGTAGAGAAATCAAACCTAATCTTTGATAAACCGGAATATAAAGAAAGTACAATTAAATCTTTGGAAAAAGGAAATGTTGTCAAGGTAAAATTTGAAATCGATGATCAGGTTACAGAAGGGAAAGCAGTGTTGAATCCCCAATATAAAAATTTGAATCTCTATGATTCTGATATGAACAGAATAAACACCAATAAGCCTTTGGAAGATTTGGGGCAAGATAACAAGCACGAAAAAAATAACGTTAAAGAACAGAGTATTAAGCGATAAATTAAGAACTGACTATTATCCGAAGCGGTAGGTCTAATGATTTACCGCTTTTTAAATCTATCAAAATGAAAAATTTACTATTTCTATGTTCATTTCTGCTTTTGTTCCTTATTTCCTGCCGAGAAGAAATTAAATCGGAAAGAGGCGGAATCGATGTTGTTTCCAATGTGTATTTCGATGCATCAAAAGGTTTGGGTAAAATGCAAAGTTTTCATCTATCAAGCCTTAATTATACAGGTGATTCTATTGTAGAGCGTATTCCGGATGTTGATGTTCCCGAATTAACCCGGCAAATGTTCTTCATTAAAGATTCAGTGTGTTACACAATTGAAAATGAAAATCCCGGTCAAATCATTTTTTCCGACATTATAAAGAAACAAAAGCCGATTCCGGTTGAAAACAAAAAAGGAGGTACCCTATTTTTGAAGGAGAAGATCCCCAATTACCGAAATCGAAAGAATCTGAACGATACCGTTTTATTTAAGAAAAAGTACAAACGATTTGAAATCAATTCGCCTTGGATGTATACCAGATTCTACATTTATCCAACCGATACTATCTTGCCGTATTCCATTTATAAACACGCTGAAAAAGACTATCATGGAAGAGTGGAAAGAATTGATTCGTACAATAAGAAGACTGACATTTTTGTAACCCTTCAATTAATACCGAGAAAAAAGTGGGATGGAGAGACCCAAGAAATTTTTGAATTTAACCAATACGTAAAAAGCAGAGAGAAGTTAGGGTGCAAAAAGTTTTGATAAATTAATGCTAAGTATTTATTTAACATCGAATGCAGCAGTATAGATTGAGGAAAAACAAAGATGCTATTTAATGAACAATTTGAATGCTGTTGTCTTTTCTGATTTAATACGAATTCCTCTTTAGATAATATAAGAGATTAATAGATCATTTTTCTCTATGTGATTGATCAATAGTTTAAATATTTTCAGTGCCTACTTTTAGGTAGGTACTTGTACGAAAATATGGACTTGCTTAGCTTTGTAAAGAAATCTATTTTGGGATTAATCCAATATGAAAAACGACTTCTCTTAGAATGTCGTTTTTCTGTTTAAAAAATAAACGAATGAAAACAAATGAAAATATCAGAAAGATATTTGAATACGTAGGAGATTCTTTTTTGGCAGAGTTACAAGAATTTGCCATTAAAAAAACTATTGCTGCACGCAGAGATATTATTTCTGAAGGAGAGAAAATTAATTATATTCCTATTTTATTAAAAGGTTCTATTAAAGTATTTTCTTTAAATGATGGAAAGGAATTGTTGTACTATTACATCAAGCCTTATGAAACCTGTACAATGACATTTTCCTCAATATTTACAAATTCAAAAAGCCGTATATACGCTTGTACTGAAGAATCATCCGATATATTATTGTTACCTGCTGATAAGGTCTTAGGATGGATTGTAGACTATCCTTTGCTCAATCAATTTTTTTTAAAAGAATATGATAAGCGATATATCGCAATCATGGAAATGGTTACTCAAGCTGTATTTCATAAGCTAGATAAAAGAATTTTGGATCTACTTGATAAAAAAATACAGGAAAATGCGGGCAAAGCAATTAAAATCTCTCATAAAGAGATTGCAAATACGCTTGGAACGGCGAGAGAGGTTGTAAGCAGAATCCTAAAAAAATACGAAAACGAAGGAGTTATAACGCAGGCGAATCAATGGATTATGATTTTATAAAAAACGTAAATCAATGCGAATAGATTTTATCTATACTGTGAATTATCAAAAAAAGTAGAGCAGTGACTAATGTCACCGCTCCTTTTTTTGCAGTCACTGTAGATTTGCCATCAAGAAATATTAAAACAGAGTATGACAAAAGCATTATTATTCGTGTCGCTGATTTCATCAGTTCTTGCCTATTCACAGGAAGATCTACTGAAAGATATCGATACCGTTTCAACAGCGAATACAACCTCGCCACCGGCTTTTAAAGCGCTACAAATCGTTACCGGACAATCAACGAAACTCACCGCAAAAAATGAGTGGTATGTTGTCATTGCACACCGTTTCGGGGATGTAAGTACAGGTTTCAAAAACTTTTTCGGTCTGGATGATGCATCTACAAAATTGGGAGTAATCTATGGAGTTACCGATGCAATTTCACTAAGTCTTTCTCGGGAAACCAACATGAAAACTTTTGAATTAGGAGCAAAATACAGGCTTTTGACACAGAATGATAACGTGCCTGTAGATATTGTAGGATATAATGTGATGGCATTAAACACAGATTTGGATACCGAGACTTATCCGCATCTGAAGTTTGGCGATCGGCTTTCTTATCTTACACAAGCTCTTATTTCAAGAAGGTTTAATGAGAATTTTTCTTTACAGCTGACGCCGTCTTATGTTCATAAAAATCTTTATGAGCCGACCATTGAAAATAATAATCAATTCTTGGCCGGATTAGGAGGACGGTACAAAATTTCCAAAAGAATCTCGATCAATGCAGAATATTTTGTGAATTTTGACAATCACAGTTTCTACAAAAATCCATTATCATTAGGAATGGATATTGAAACAGGAGGTCACGTTTTTCAGCTGTTATTCAGCAATTCTCAACTGAATTCTGATATTGGTTATCTTACTAACGCTACCGGAAAGTGGGAAAAAGGACAGATTTTCTTTGGGTTTAATCTTTACAGAGTTTTTTAAAATGAATAAAATAATTTACATCGCAGGTCTCTTTATTTTCGTTACCTCTTGCGAAAGCAGAACCTATGAAGAAATCTCAGACAATACGCCAATTACCACCGTGGTAAAATATGAATCAGATTTAAAACCGATTATTGAAAACAACTGTATCAACTGTCATTCTTCGACGAGTTTTAAACCATTTGTCAATTATAATCAGGTAAAAGATAATATAGACAACATCATTAACCGAATTCAAAGACCAAGCGGAGATCCTTTAAGAATGCCTCAAGGTGGCTCCTTATCTTCAAATCAGATTAATCTTTTCGTCAAATGGAAGGCTGATGGTCTTATCGAAAATTAAAAAAATCAATATGAAAAATATAGTACTAATAGGCGTTTCATTACTCTTTAGCAATTTTACTTTTGCTCAAAAATACAGTTCAAAAACAGGAAAAGTAACAATTGAAGCCTCAATTCCGATGTTTGAAGACGTTTTTGCCCAGGATGACAATAATATTGTAGTTCTCAATGCAGACACAGGGGAAATGGCTTCAGTTTCGGTAGTTAAAAACTTCAAATTTAAAGTGAAACTCATGGAAGAGCATTTCAATGAAAGCTATGCCGAAACAGCAAAATATCCCAAAACAACTTTCAAAGGAAAAGTTTTGAATTTTGATAAGACAAAACTTCGTGAAATTCCTCAAAAATTTACCGTTCAGGGCATATTAAATTTTCACGGAGTAGACAGAAATATTTCATCCACCGCCACGATTTCTGCAAAAGACGGGAAGATTTATATGAAAGGGAATTTTATTGCTAAGTCAGCAGATTTCAAAGTCACCATTCCAAAAATGGTCATGAAAAAAGTCGCTGAAAACGTGAACGTAGAGTACAACTATACCCTTGTAAAACAATGAGGAAACTAATTGTATTCGCAGTATGCTTCCTGAGTTTATCATTCGTATCGGCTCAGGAAAAAGCAAAATCAGTGTTTGATATTGCAAGAAGCGGCACATTGGCAGAACTGATAGATTTAATGAAAGAAAATCCGGAGAGCATCAATCAAACCAATGAAAACGGATTCTCGCCTTTAATTTTAGCTTGTTATCGTGGAAATACAGAGGTTGCTAATTTTTTAATAGATCATGTAAAAGATCTTAATTATAAAAGTCAGGAAGGAACAGCTTTAGCGGGTCTTTCTATACGTTATAATAGAAGTTTGGCAGAACATTTATTAAAAAATAATGCCAACCCAAATATTGCAGACGGTACAGGAACTACTCCTTTATTTTGGGCAGTAAAATCAGGAAATAAAGAATTGGTGGAACTTTTATTAAAATACAAAGCGGACAAAACAATGAAAGATTCGGTGGGAATGACCCCTTTTGAATATGCTTTAAAAACAGACAACAAAGAAATAATCAACATTTTAAAAAATTAATTTTATGAAAAAACTTCTACTTATCTCAAGTCTAGCTTTGGCTGTAACAGCTAAAGCGCAATTTTCATCTGGGACAGTCAATTTATCTGCCGCTTCTATGACTGTTAAATTAGACACCAATGCCAGTACCGCAACCATTACTTTAATTGGAGACAGCAATTCTATGATGGGAATTGGCTTTGGAACATCAGGGATGGCAAGTGGTGCAGACGGTTTTATCTACAACTCATCATCAAACAGAGATTATACTTTCGCTGGATTTACTGCACCGACTGCTGATGCTGTTCAAAATTGGAATGAAACTTCAAATACCGTTTCGGGAAGCACCAGAACGGTTGTTGCAACGAGATCACTTACTGGTGGAGCAGGTGATTTTACAATTGCTAATGCGGCAGGAACGATCAATATTTTCTACGCCAGAACCCCGGGTAGTACAAATTTGGGTTATCATTCCGGTAACAGAGGGTATGCATCATTAAATATGGCAGGTACTTTAGGGACAAATGACTTGGTTGCAGAAAGTAAAAAAGTAGTTATTTATCCAAATCCTGCAAAGGAAACCGTTAATTTTAGAAATGCTGATCTTATTGAATCGGTTGATTTCTTTGATGCTACTGGAAGAAAAGTTAAATCTGTAAAATTAGATGAACAGACTGTAGATATTTCAAGTTTAAAGAATGGTGTTTACTATTTGGAAGTAAATTTGAAGAATAAAAAGCAATCAGTAGAAAGACTAGTAAAGGAATAATATTCCCTCAGCAGAAAATCTTATACCTTATAATCCGTTTCATATCTTATGATGAAACGGATTTTCTATTTCTACTATTTAATGAGACAGATAATATAATTTTATTTCATGATAGGGGTAGAGCTTCTAACTGTTAGAATGGGAATTTTGACTAATAGCCTAAAGATTTAAATAAATATCAAAAAACTTTGATGATGAAAATATCATCAGCCGAATTCGAATTTTCCTATCTTTATTTTTAGTTTAGAACGGTTATGAGCAAATTGCACGATTTTCTTCAATACGTTTTTCTTGGGTTTCCTGACTCTTGGCAAGAACAACTAGTCTAAGATCATTTTTTCCTGATCGACTTGACCAAACGTAGTAATTATGAATTTAGTTTATATGCTAATTATTGATCTAGATCAATATTTTTTATTGATTAAGGTTTTCATGCTAAAACATAATTAATCCAGAAATTTGTATTGTATTATTTGGTCATCTATATTTTCAATAGAAAGTAGAATGGACGATTATTAAGAATACGAAGGAACGATTAGCACTATTTTAACTTTAAAAAATAAGTATTATGAAAATCAATCAAGTTGGATGGTTTGAGTTTGGTTCAGACCAACCGGAAAAAGTAAAAGAGTTTTACAAAAAAATGTTTGGCTGGGAATTTTTGAAAAATCCAGATTTAGAAAGCCAGGGATATCAATATGATGGTATTCTTGAACCTGGGAATGAAATGCCTACAGGAGGACTAATGCATACCGAAGGTAAAATGCCGGAATATGCTGTTTTTTATGTATTTGTTGAAGATGCTGAGACAGAAATAAAAAAAGCACAGGAAAATGGTGGTGAACTTGTATGGGGGCCAGTAACAGATGATTCCAACATTACTTTTGCACGTTTAAAAGACAATTCAGGACATCAATTTGGTGTTTTTTCTGTTAAGAAATAGTATTTTATCTTTACTATCAGGAGCCTGCCTTTCTACAATGGCAGGCTTTTTTATAAAATTTAGGATAATCCATATTGCTTGTATAAGCAACTATTTTATTACTCGTTATTTTGTACATTTATGCAAGTTTTAACCCTTGGAGTTTTTAGCCTATGTATGAGGAAGTACAAGATAGATTTACAATAATGATTGATTTTTTTAGTTCAATCATTCCTTTGAGGCAAGAAGAAAAAGAATTGATCCGTCAATACTTCCACTTGCGTTCCTATAAGAAACGTATGTTTGTACTTCAGGAAGGAGATGTCTGCCAGCATCTTAATTTTGTAGTGTCCGGATGTCTCCGGATGTATAAAGATGATGAAAATGGCAACCCACATATACTGCTTTTTGCAACTGAAGGTTCTTGGATTAATGATTTGGACAGTTTCTACGAAGAGAAAAAATCATTTTTGAACATTGATGTTTTGGAAAGAGTAGAATTACTCCAGATCAGTCGCGAGGATATTGTAAAACTGTATCTCAGCGCACCAAAATTTGATAGGATTTTTAGAATTCTAACCGAGAAAAATCTCGTTCTCCTTCAAAATAGAATGCTTGAAAATATCAGTTTATCAGCTGAGGAGCGCTACTATAATTTACTTTCCAGCCATCCAGACCTCATCAACAGAATACCTCAGGTACATATAGCATCATACCTTGGTGTTTCAGCAGAATTTATAAGTCGTTTGAGAAACCGGAGGGCTAGAAATCCGTTGATGGGAAATTGATCTGGATCAATAGTATTTCTTGACCTTGTTCTCCGAAGGATGTTCAGCCTTGTCCGTAAATTTGCCTAGTAAAGTAAATATCATTTTATTATGGAAATTGTTAATATAAGTAAGCTGATAAAAACCCTTAATCCCGTAAACGGATGTACTGCAGGGTGTGTATATTGCTATGCACGAAAAATTAACAACAGGTTTAAAATCACCCCTGATTTTGCAATCCCGGAGTTTAGCCCGCATCGTTTAAAACAGATCAAGCAAACCAGAAAATCCCAGACCTACTTCATGACAAGTATGAGCGATTTCTCCGATTGGCAGGAAGAGTGGAGAACAATTGTTTTTGATTATATCAAAGATTTTCCACAGCACAACTTTATATTTCTAACAAAATTCCCCGAGCGTATTCATTTTGAGACCGAACTCCAAAATGTATGGATCGGTGCCACCATCACGGCAAAGAATGAAAAACGTAGGATTGATTCACTGAGAAACAATATCAAAGCAAAAAATTATTTTCTCACATTCGAGCCATTACTTAATGATCTTGGAGAGCTTGACTTGCACGACATCAAATGGATTATAATTGGACCAGAAACTGGGAACAGGAAAGGGAAGGTTACTGTTAAAAGAGAATGGGTAGACAATATTATGAGACAGGTGGATCAGCAAAATGTTTCAGTCTTTATGAAAGACAGCCTTGTGTCTGTTCTCAATTCAGATGACATGCGACAGCAATTACCCTTTGATAATCTGGGCGAAAATAAATTAGAAGAGCGGCAGATCTCATTTGATTTCCAATAGCTAAAAGACAAGATGATGTATTTAATATTGACTTGGATCAATATCTAATATTGATCCAAGTCAATCCCAATTGATCAAATTTTGTCATAATTTAGGTCAATCTAAACAACTGAGTATTTTAAATCATTTCAATGAACGAAATTGATTTTTATTTCAGATTAATGATTATTAAAGAGAATATTGTTGAACTTAAATGTTAAATAAAATGGAAATAACAGCAGCTCTTATCAGAGAAAAAGGCGGAAAATTTGGATTAGAAAAAGTCATGATCGATGAGCCACGTGCTGACGAGGTACTGGTGAAAATCGTAGCTACAGGAACATGTCATACAGATATGGCAGTAAGAGACCAGCAGATGGGACCCACTGGTTTCCCTTTTATCCTGGGACACGAGGGAGCGGGAATTGTTGAGAAAGTGGGAGAAAATGTAAAAAATCTGAAATCAGGCGATCATGTTGTACTGACTTTCGGATCATGTGGTGAATGTGAAAACTGTAAAAAAGGTAATCCTGCATATTGTGAAAATCTGATGGGAATGAATTTTTCAGGTTGTCGTTTAGATGGAACACACAACCACTCCAGCCAGAATAAAGATGAACAAATACATGACAATTTTTTCTCGCAGTCGTCTTTTGCAACGTATGCTATATCGCACAAAAGCAATACCATAAAGGTTAGTAAAGATGCGCCGTTGGAAATCTTAGGCCCTTTGGGATGTGGAGTTCAGACCGGAGCAGGAGCTGTCATTAATTCTCTTAAAGTTGCACCTGGCAAGTCAATTGTTATCACTGGCGCTGGTGCAGTCGGATTATCCGCATTGTTGGCGGCAGTTGCTTCTTCGGCAGGAACTATCGTTGCGGTGGACATCAATAATGAAAGATTGGAGTTTGCAAAAGAATTAGGGGCTACACATATTATCAATAGTAAAAATCGGGATGCCGCAGAAGAATTGAGAAAAATTCTGCCTAAAGGATTCGATTACGGATTGGATACTACAGGGCGTAATGAGGTTATCAATACTATCTTGTCTTCTTTAAAACCTTTTGGTGAAATAGGCATATTGGGAGTTGCGACAAAACCGCTTGAAATAGAAATGAATTCTTTTGTATCGAGAGGTATAAAACTTAAGGGAATAGTAGAAGGTGACAGTGTTCCATCAGAATTTATTCCTCAGATGGTCAACATGTATCTTCTTGGACAATTTCCCTTTGATAAACTGATAAAGAAATATAGTTTTCAGGATATTAACCAGGCTATAGCAGATTCCGAAAGTGGCAAGACTATAAAGCCTGTTATCCTCATCGGAGATTTTGAAAAATAGTATTTTCACTTCACCATAAGATTCTTCAAGTTTGTTATTTGATACCAGTTTTATGAAATAAAGACCTTAAAAGGGATATCAGCTAATAAATAGACATAACCTTACATTTTATAAACGGTATAATGAAAACAAAAAGAAATATTGGCGGCTGGTTTGAGATTTATGTAGAAGATATGCAGAGGGCAATGGATTTTTATCTGTATGTTTTTGATGATGTAAACTTCATCGACCTTTCAAAAGGCGACAGTCAAATGCAGATGTTTGAATGGGAGGATCACTTATCCGGAGCGGGAGGCGCATTGGTAAAGATGCAGTTCAATAAACCCTCACCAAATGGAACTGTCATCTACTTCAACTGCGATGACTGTGCTGTTCAGGAGGCCAGAGCCCGTGAAAAGGGTGTGGAGATCGTAGCTCCTAAAACGCAACTTCCCCACTTTGGTTTTTCAGCCCTCTTGAGAGATAGCGAAAATAACACGATTGGGCTATATTCACTTAAATAAAAGAGAATTTTAATCTAACACATTTAAATAAATTGATATGAAACTACAACAAATCAGGAATGCAACTATGGTTGTTAATTATGGAGGGAAAAAATTTTTAATTGATCCTATGTTGGCGGATAAAGGTACATTACCTGCATTTCCACATTCGGCAAGTGGCGACGAGCGAAATAATCCTTTAGTAGAACTCCCAGTATCAATAGATGAACTGGTAAAAGATCTTGATGCAGTTTTTTTAAGCCATCTGCATTATGACCATTATGATGATGCAGCAAAGAAATTTCTACCTAAACATATAAAAATTTATGTTCAGGATGATGCTGATAAAAAAGAAGTGGAATCTTCCGGTTTTACAAATGTTGAAGTACTTAAAAATGGTACTGAGATTGATGGCATTCGATTATTTCAGACCCAGGCTCAGCATGGGTTTGGCGAAACGTTAAACTTAGCAGGAAATGTCCACGGGTTTGTCATGAAGCATAATGAAGAAAAAACGCTGTACTTCATTACAGATTCAGTTTGGTATGAGGGAGTACAACAGGAACTTGAACGACACAGTCCTGATATTGTAGTTGTTAATGGTGGTGACAATCAGTTCGTTGGAAGCGGTCAACTGATTATGGGCAAGGAAGAGATTAAAAAGGTATATGATACTGTTCCAAATGCAACTTTAGTGGTAAGCCATATGGAGGGTGTAAACCATAATACCTTATCTCGAAAAGAACTGAAGCAATATCTTTCGAACGAAAATCTGATTGATAAAGTGTTGGTTCCGGATGACGGGCAACAATATCAGCTTTAGAAATAAAGTACAGATATAAATTTTAGGACTAGATTCTAAGATTAAACAGAAGCTTGTTTGAAATAATTCCGTTTATCATTGTAATTATACATTAGATTATTTTCTCCAATGTAACTAATGTATTGTACTCCGATTATCCCACTTACTGTTAGGTTATGTGGGATTTTTTATATTATGTTTCAGTAAGAACGAGGGTCTCCTACATACCAATATTTTATACACAGGGATTTAATTCCGAAATTTAATACTAGGATTTTAAATCAGTTAATTACTTTTGTTATTTTATGTTTTTTTTTATAATTAATGGTTTAAACTTAACACTGAAGATTGGTAACAGTATTTTCAGGAAAGAACAATAAATTAATGATAACTGTCAAATAATCCAGTCAATAATAATAGATAATTAGTAAAATTAGGACTCATTGAAGATTTTATCGTTGCATAACTTTTTTTATATTATTTTTGGCTCGGCGCAATATTTCTTTATAAAAAGATAACTATATAGCTTCAGCAGATATTTAGAGGCTAGGTTTAGGGTAAGTGCTAATTTTTTAAATAAAATATAGTTACTCTGATAACTAATTAGAATTTATTGAACAATATGAGAGCTTTTCTTGCATGTCTTTTCGGATTACTCTTTTGGGAAATTTCCGCACAGGATGTGTCGGATACGAAGCAGATATTTCAAAAAATAGATTCACAGATCATTTTGAATCCCGTAGAAGCGAGAAATCTTGTTGGTTATGTAAAAAAGAATAATCGGAATAATGAAATTTTAAATAAGTGTAACCGACTTTTAGTTCAGGCTTATTATTATGAGAACAATTATAATGATGCATTTCAGGAAATAATTGAAACTGAAGATCATCAAAATGCGGATGGAGTTATTTTATATCGAAATATCTTATATTCAGCAGGAATTAAGAAATTTAATTTCAGCACAAATTATAAGCAGAATTCTCTATTCAGGATTAATGAAGAAATTTTAACAACAAATGAACTGATTTTACAGGGAGCTCAACATCAGGCACTTCTGAAAATTTCAAATATTCTCGCTAAAATCCCTCATGAAAATCTATATACTTTCAGGGATAGCTTTAGTTTTCTCTTAATCAGTTTGGATGAAAAGAATTGGATAAACAAATTTCCAGAGTTTCGTGTTCAAGTTTTAAAAATTCTTTCTTACTATCCGTCTGATATAGGATTTGACATTTTAAGAAAAAAGTTATTTCCTGCAAATATTTCTAATGAATGGTTAGCAAAAACCAAAATACAAATCAATAATACAACTAATTTTCAACTGCGGACGATCTACTATAATTTTTTGCAAGAGTATTATTTTGTGACAGAAGATGTTTCGAATTATATTCTTACCATAGATCAAAGAGATGAACAAAACAGCAAAAATAATAAATCGATAATTCAGGCACGTTCACAATGGATCTATCTAACTGAAGAAAAGAACAACAACGAATATCTGTTTATAAAAAAAAGAGGTGTTATTATAATCATCAGTATAATTCTTTTATCATGCCTTGTATTGATGATATTGGTTGTCAAAGTACGGCAGGAAAAATTAAAAAATAAAGGCTATCTCTTATTGTCAAATAAGATGAAAGCCAAGTCAGTTAAAAAAAGAGAAACTCAAGTTATTTCGGAAAATGTAAAACTTATTCTTTTAGAAAGGCTGGAAAAATTAGAATCAAAAAATTTCTTTTTAGACCCAAATATTTCTATTCAGACATTGGCTAAAAAGCTTGATTCCAATTCGAAATATGTTTCAGATGTAATCAATACATACAAAGGGAAAAATTTTATTGCGTATATCAACGAGATGAGAATCGAGTACATTAAGCAAAAACTTAATAATGAAGTGGTGTATAGAACTTATAAAATAAAATATTTAGCAGAAGAGAGTGGATTTTCATCTCACAGTGTTTTTTCTTCTGTATTCAAAAGCATCGAAGGCATTTCTCCGGCGCAATACATTCAACTTTTAAAATAATCGAGCCCTTGAACTTTAGATTTGTATATGTTTTCATTTTATTATCCTGCTTTGGCAATATTTATTGTCAGAAGTATGATTCTATTGATGTGAAAAAAGTAGAAAAATCTCTTATTTCTAATCCTGAAAAAGCATATCGGTTAGCTATAAAGATTTATGACAACAGCGATTTGACAGATAATTTCAGAATTCGTCTGTTATTCTCCTTGCTCAATGTTAGCAATCAGACGCAAAGATTTAGTGAGGCAATACGTTACGGAACGGAAGGACTAGATTTGGCTGAAAAATCAAACTATACGGTTTCTCAGGTTAAGTTTTTAGGAACTTTAGGAAATATTTATCAGTCTCTTCAAGCGAATGATAAAGCCAAATACTATCTTAACAAAGCCGAGGATGTTCTTAAAAAAAATAAACTGCCAAATTCCGAACAGCATATTGCTGGCAATATCCTTTATCTGAAAGGTATGAACTATGCCTATACTTTAGATTGTGATATGGCATTGATATATTTCGATCAAGCAATCTCAGCTTTTCGTCCCGCTACAGACCCGTTATCTAAAATGAATATCAAGTTGGCTTATATTAATAAAGCCAATTGTCTGATAGGAATGAATAAGCTGAAAGAAGCAGAACACTACCTTCTACTTTCAAAAATAAATGATTCAGAATTTAAGACTTCATCAGGTATTCCTCGAATGTATTTTGAGATACTTAATCAATCTTATGACTTAGGTACTGCAAAAATCTTAGCACTAAGAAACAATCTTAAGCACTCTAATGAAATTTTGCTTTCCATTTTGGAGCTGAAGGATCAAACAAATATCTCTGACACAGATACGGATATTTGTTTTCAGCTGTCTCAGAATTTTATGAAACTAAAGGAAATGGATAAGAGTCAATTTTACGATTCCCTTTATCATCAGAAAATGGTAGAAAGAAGTAATGTTCAGATTGAGATTTTAAATAACCTGCTCGTACAAGATCAGAAAAATGCTGATCAAAAAATAGAGCAGTATAACAGAAAAATTGTGAAATGGAGTATAGTTTCAATCTTGTTTTCAGCAGTTTTTTCATTGTTTATTGCCCTTACACTAAGGAAAATTAAAAAGGCTAATAGTTTTCTTAAGAGAGACTTGTATAGTTCTGATAATTAATATTTTATATACGTTTTTTTAACTGTAGAATTCAAAGAATATTCATTACATCTGATAGTGTTTTTCATGTTTGTGATGTTTTCGTTTGTTATCATTGTGTCATGGTTTTTTAAGATTATTGAAATTTAAAAAATTAAGATCGAAACGTCTTTTTTTATTAATGAATTTTTTAATCATTGAATCATGTACAAGCGCTTTTCTAAAGGTTCTGTAAATAAGTTTTTTTAAATACAGAAAATTTTGAAGACGATAAATAGTACTTTACCACGAAATTGAGCATTTCTTTTAGTTTTTTTATTAAAAAAATGCTTAAATCAAAGCGATTTTATAAAAGCAAATACACTGCAAAAAGATTTCATTTGTTAAAATTTTCAGGTACTATTTATTGTTAAAAAGCAAAGTAAACTATTTGAAAATTTTTAGAAAAAATATGAAAGCAATCTATTCTTTAGCCGTAAGCCTGCTGGCTTATATTGGTGTATTTGGACAAACGTCAGTTTATACACAAGATTTTGTAACATTTCCCCCTCAAAATTGGTATTTAGGGTATTCATTTGATCCCAATGTAGGAAATGGACCCGAATATGAAGATCAATACAATGTTTACTGGGTACAAAGATCATTTCTAAGCAATCAAACCAACAGCAATCCTTCCATGTCAGTTCAAATATACAGTGGGGGGCTTTCTTCTTGGGCCATAAGCCCAGTAATTGACTTATCTGCCGGAGGATACAGTGTTTCTTTTGATTTCGGATGTGGTGACGGAATCTATTCCATCGATCCTACGGCTGCCCCTTCTCAGTCTCCAACAGATGATATGTTCAAGTTTTTGATTTCTCAAGATAATGGGGCGACTTGGCAAGAGCTTGAAAGCATTGCTTCTCCCAATATTGGAATACCCAATACCAGAACAACAAAAACATACTCACTAAACAGTTATACGAGTGCAACAACTAAGTTTGCATTCTACACCTCTAACGGAACAGATCCTAATTTTGGAGTGGACTATATGCTTTATTTCGATGATTTTAAAGTAACCAACAACAATCTTTCCACTGCGGATACAAAACTTAAAAATAATATGTTTCAGCTATATCCTAATCCTACAAATGGATATGCTTACTTAAAATCTGACAAGAATGTGCAAGTTATTGAAGTTTACGATTTGACGGGGAAACTTATTTCTAAAGGAAAAGAGATTAATTTATCTTCAGCATCTGCAGGAACTTTTTTAGTGAAAGTCCTTTTTATCGACGGAATTATAGCTACAGAGAAAATTATTAAAAAGTAAAGGTCATTAGGAAAGTTGAAACTTCGCTATTGATTGGCTTGTCTTAATATGTAATTAAGAGTGAAAGGATTGATTGATTGATTGATTGATTGATTGATTGATTGATTGATTGATTGATTGATTGATTGATTGATTGATTGATTGATTACGGTTAGTCTCGACTCTTTTTTATTTCAGTATAAGTTGAGCTAAATAGTAGGGTTGTATGTGATTCCAAATTAACCTGCTTCTTATAGCATCTGTAAATTTTCTTAATTGTAATAACTATTATTTAATCTTTAAAAAATTTAAATGAATAATAAAGTAGATAGGATCTTTATATTTTTCCTTTTTTTGTTATGTACAAATGATATGTACTCTCAACAGCAGGTACGTCCTTCTAAGAAAGAAAAAATTTCAGCATTATCAAAAAAAGCAGGAGCATTCATAGATATTAATGCAGCTGCATATCCCGAGTCGGATTATACTCCGACACAATTGGTGAAGGACGTATTGATTTCTTCCGGAGCAAATTCATGTTTTGTACCTAATATTTCAAATGTTCAGGTGAGCCCCAACTTACCTGCAAGTTCTGTCGAAAGATCGTGGGGGTATTTTAACAAGGCTGCAACCAATTTTCCTTTTGATAATGGAATTGTTATTTCAACAGGATATGCAAGTAAAGGGGGAAACGCTGTTGAAAGTGGAACTTTGGGAGATAATATAGGAACTGGAAGCGATCCCGATCTTGTAACAGCAACAAGTCCTACAGGAATATTAAAAGATGCATCTATCCTTGAATTTGATTTTGTGCCGACAACCAATCAGATATCATTTAATTATTTGTTCGCATCAGAAGAATATACCGGATCATTTCCATGTGGATATTCTGATGCATTTGCATTATTAATACGCCCGGTGACTGGAGGTCCGTACACTAACATGGCAATTCTTCCTGCTGGTGGTGGACCTGTGAGTGTAACGAATATTCATCCTGCCAATGAAGATAATGGGGGGCCGTTATCTTGTGGTGCATCCAATGCTGCTTTTTTTGCAGGATATAATGCCACTTCTATTGAAACTAATTTTAACGGTCGAACAATTCCGTTAACAGCCACGGCAACAGTTGTTGCAGGTCAGGCATATCATTTTAAAATGGTAATTGCTGATGCTCTAGATAATAATTATGATTCTGCTGTATTTCTAGAAGGCGGCTCATTTAATATTGGAGTAGAATTATTAGACCCAAATGGTGCCACTTTACCTGACGAGATTAATGTTTGTGATAATGTTCCTCAAGTTCTTACAGCATCTGTTAACGATCCAGCAATGCTCTATCAGTGGTTTTTTAATGGAACTACAATCGCCGGGGCAACTACAAATACAATTACTGCTGTAAACCCAGGAACGTATAAGATTGAGGTAACCGTACCCGGGAATCCATGTCCGGGAACCGCTTCAATAACTATATTTGGTGGAATTACGCCGATTGCACAAAATGCTACATTTCTCCTGTGTGCTACACCTGATAGAATGAATTTTGATTTGAATGCAGCAAAACCATTAATCAGCCCAACTCCAACTGCTGTTTTTCGTTTTTATGAAACACAGGTTGATGCTATTGCTCAAAACAACAGTTTTATCACCAATATCTCAAACTATAATGGATCAGACGGACAGATTCTTTTTGTCGTAGTATCGGATGGTAGTTTTTGCAGTAAGATGATTGAACTGACATTACACAAATCTGTCACTCCGGTAGCCAGTATATCATCATCAAGAATCAGAATTTGTGCGGGTGAATCAGTGACACTTACTGCGACAGGTGGTACATTTTACAACTGGGATAATTTTGGGGGAGCAGGCAATACACAGACTGTGACGCTGTTTCAAACTACCAGTTTTTCGGTATATGCAGTTGGTAATTATGGCTGTCAATCTGCATTACCTGCTACAATTACCATAGAGGTCATTCCTGCGATTACTTCTCAGCTTCAAAATGTAGAGATGTGTATAGGAGACTCTATAGAATTAGATGCAGGATCCGGATTGAATTACACTTACTTATGGAATACGGGAGCTACGTCCCAGAAGATTATTGCCGATCAGCTTGGAATCTATACCGTAACGATTAATAATGGAATATGCTCAAAAGACTTTACGGTAAGCGTAAGTGCCGCTGCATCTCCTTATTTTACCCATGTAGCTTATGAGAATAATACGATAACAGCTACCACAACAAACCCTACGATTAACAATATCGTAAGAGATTTGGAATATTCAATAAACGGGCAAATATGGCAAACATCAAATGTTTTTACAAATCTTTCAAATAATACGAATTATACGCTTTATGTCAGAACGGTAGGAACTAGATGTGTAGGTACTTTAGAATTTTTTACGCTTCAAATAATCAATGTAATCACTCCTAATGATGATGGCTTCAATGATGTTATTGATTTAAGAAAATTGACCAGTTTCAGAAATTTCTCAGGTTCTGTCTTTAACCGTTACGGTACCGAGGTATTCAAATTTTCTGAAGTAACACCTGTCTGGAATGGTACTATCGGAGGAAGAAAATTGCCTACTGCTACGTATTGGTACAGAATAGGTTTTGAATATGAAAAATCAAAAACACAATTTCAGCAAAGTGGCTGGATTATGTTGAAAAACAGAGAATGATCTTAAGAATAGTTTTTTATATAAGTAAAAATGATTAGTAGTAGTTTGGTTAAGTCTAACTTTTCTAAGATGAGCTTTTTTTAAGTAGAGTTTTAAAGATCTCAGGTATTGAAAAGTTAGTTAATGAGGGCCGGAAGATTTTCTTTCGGCCTTTCATAAAGCAGGTGGGGGATTTTCTTCAGGGCATGTAGTGTACTATAACAAAAAAACTGAGTGTCGATATTGTTACATTAAATGCCTTTACTGATTCCTTTTGAATCGTGAAATTTTTCTATTCACCATTTGTTTACAAATTTTACAATTACAATTTTAAGTGCGGATGTTTTCAAGATTAAATAATTAATTCCACAATAATATTAATATCATACTTATTGGATATATTTTCAAGCATTTTAGAAATATTTATTTTTATGATGCTTGTATCAGAAGATTAGTATTTAAATTAAAAGATATTTTAAATTTTTAGTCTTAAAATGTCCATTCATATTAAATCGATAAATTAATTGCTTAATGAAATTTTAAAGAATAGATTATGTCTAGAAAAATTGTACGAGGTTCTATTAGGAATAAAGAAAAAACCAAACAAAAAATACTGAGAGCAGTCGGGAAAATTTTGAGAACTAAAGGTTATTTAGAATTAACGGTCAGTAAAATAGCATTAGTTGCCGGATTTGATAAAAAATTAATATATGAATACTTCGGAAGTACTGATAACCTTATTGATGAGTATATCAGAATGAAGGATTACTGGAGTGTAATAGACGAAAAAAAGATTGATGTAGACCTTCCAGCATCTGAAAAAGATCTTTTAGAATTGGCTTTGCTTAAACAGTTTGAAGGTATAAGGAAAAATAAAGAATTACAGAAGATCATGCTTTGGCAACTTTCTGAGAACCGTCCTATTCTTGCAGAATTATATGAACAGCGAGAAGAAGTTGGTCAAGGCCTGTATCTAAATAGTACAGAATCGAATTTTGATGAAAAATCTGAAGAATATAGAGCGTCAATAGCTATAGTTCTTGCGGGAATTTATCACTTAAACCTTAGTACTGTAACAAAACACAGTAATTTTTTGGGTTTTGATTTAACTTCTGAGGATGACAGAAGGAAAATTGAGAAAGCGATCAGTGATATATCATCTTATGCGCATCAGATTATCTAACTTTTATCTACAATATTTTTAGAATACATATCTAAACTTATTCATTAATTTAGCCGATATCTTGTAGAGGATTTTCTCTTGATAACATATATGAATTGATAAATTTTAATTAGTTAAAAAGTTTTAGAAAAAGAAACTGTACCATTATCAAGATCTCTTTACCAAAAAATATTTTATACTTGCAGCCTTGGAATATTGAAATTCAGACTTCTTCTACATTCTAATCAAAAGCGATTGTATTATTAACTTTAATATAAATTAATTCCCTCTATATGTAGAATATCCATAGGCAGAAAGCGTGATTGGAACATGATAATGATTTTTATCTTTGATTTGAAAAACAACTTCTATAAAAGGATAAAAACTTTCCGTATTATTACTCTTAAAGTATGGACTCGTAAAATATGTCAGCTTGTAAATACCTAAATTAGATTTATCGGAAGGCAGAAAATCTGAAATTCTCCCGTTTGAATCTGTAATTTTTTCTTCAACGAAGTTCCATGATTTAGATTTGTCATTATACTTTTCCAATTTGATGGATACTCCTACAGCAGGTGAGCCTTTGGAAATATCCAAAATATGACTTGAGAGTTGATGATTGTTACTTTGAGCAAAAATTGCTGTTGAAAAAATAGAGAAAATGAATATTAATATTAATGTTTTCATGTGTAAAGTTGATTAGATTTATTTTTTTATGAATCTCAAAAATAAAGCCAAATCCCTTAGTAAAGTTTTGACTACAAGTTAAGTCAAGACATCGTCAAAAGCAATTTTCTAGCTTTGAAGTGAAGAATATTTATACTCAGCAATGTATTGGTTGGATAGTGGAAATGTAATATTGCCAATTAATTAATATTCTTTATAATTACTTAATTTAAAGATGGTGTACCGTAGTTTCTGCTTCATAAGTTCCCGATACAGGATTTTTTATGGAATTGAGCAATTGTGTTGCAGCAAAGGTTCCCATTTCATATCCGTCATTTATTTGATATTCGTACGTTTCATCAAGATATTTTGGTAAAGTGCCCTCACTTATCGAAACCACTTTTTTGTTGGTATTATTCAGGCTTCTTTTAATTAATGAGCTATGTAGTCCCATCAGTGTTTCATCACTCATGGCAAAAAAACCATCGATAGAATCGTCATTCAGTATTATATCTAATTTTTCCTTTACGAAATCAGTGGAGTTGCAATAAATAATGTTTAGGGTAACTCCAGGAAATTGTTTAATTCGATTTTCAAATGAAACCAATCTGCTTTGTGTAATTTCTAAATTTTCGTCACCAAAGATGGCGAGTATATTTTTGCATCCATGATTAATTAATTTATCGGCGCACAATTCAGCATTTTTAACGTTATCAAAAACTATAGATTGGAAAATGTTTTGAGAAACGGTTTTGTCAAAAATAATGGTCGGAATTTCCATTTCCTTCAGTTTTTTTAAATGCTCACTATCCTTCGTTTCATTAGTCAGGGAAATTAAAATACCATCTACTCTAGAATTAATGCAGGTTTCCAGATGTTCCTTTTCAGTTTCAAATGAATCATTCGATGATAATATGAAAAAATGATAACCTTCTTTGTTCAGTACTGACGAGATACCGTTGATGATCGATGGTATGAAGAACATTGTTATTTCAGGAACAATAAGACCAATAACTTTTGATGATTTCTTCCTGAAATTAACAGCAAAATCATTAGGAACGTAATTAAAGGTTTCAGCAGCCTCTTTTACTTTCATTTTCACAGCATTACTAATGTCAGGATGATCCTTCAGGGCTCTTGAAACTGTAGATGTACTGATTTGAAGCATTTCAGCAAGGTCTTTTAGGGTAGTTCTTCTCATTTTGAAGTATCACGTCAATTATTGGGATAATTTAAGCATATTTTACGAATTCATTTTGTTAATATTTGTTAAATAATCACCTTTAATTTGTTAATGAAAAGTTAATTTTTAGAAAAGTTATCAACTGCAAACGTTTGCGCAAACGTTTGATATTGTCCATCTGTTAACAATCCGTTTAAATCACTTTTTTGATGTCTTAAAAAAAATACTTTTGAGACATAACAAAAAACTCAACAGAATTATGGAATCACAGCTCATAAAAAAATTACTGGTTTTCGGGACGATGAATATGGCAGCATTCATGTTTTCTCAGTCAGCAATAACTGACACTATATCTCCAAGAAGTAAAACAATCGATGAGGTAGTCATTACAGGAAATTCAAATCCAAAAGCTTCTATTAAAACAAGCACGTCCATTTCAACCTTGAAGTCAGCCGATATTATTAATTCAGCGCCAAGAACTACCGCTGAAATTTTCAGAACAATTCCGGGAATTCGTGCAGAATCTTCAGGAGGCGAGGGAAATTCAAATATTACAGTGAGAGGGGTTCCTGTTTCTGCGGGAGGTTCAAGATATTTATTGATTCAGGAAGATGGTCTTCCGGTCATGCAGTTTGGAGATATTGCTTTTGGAACTCAGGATCAATTTACAAGATTTGACTCTTTTGTATCCCGTGTTGAAGCTTTAAGAGGAGGTTCTGCATCTGTATTTGCATCCAATTCACCAGCGGGGATCATTAACTTTATCACGAAAACAGGTGAAAAAGAAGGAGGAAGCATTACCCAGCAGGTAGGATTGAATTATAAAAACTACAGGACAGATATCGATTATGGAACACCACTTGGTAAAGATTTCTACATCGGTGTAGGCGGATTTTACAGGGGAGGGGATGGACCGAGAAAAACTGGTTACACTTCTAATAACGGTGGGCAATTTCGTTTGTCTTTATTAAAGAAATTCGAAAAGGGAAGCATCAGGATTTATGGTAAATATCTGGACGACCGTACTGCAGCTTACATGCCGATGCCTATTGCGGTTTCGGGATCAGATTCAAATCCTGATTATAGCTCTTTAAACAACTATGATATTTTAACAGGTGCCTTGCAGTCTTCCAATTTTAAAAATGATGTTACGCTGGGTGCAAACGGACAAATTTTAAAAAGTGATATTCGTGACGGAATGCATTCAGTCTCAAAAACCGTTGGAGGCGAGTTTAACTACGACTTCGGGTCTGGCTGGAAACTGGATGCCAAAGCAAAATATGCTGCCAATGATGGTCAATTTTTGGCTCCGTTTCCTGCTTCTGTTGGGAGCAAGCCCGAAATTTTGGAATCTGTTACAGGATATGGGAGTGCAGTATATGCAGGAACAAATACCGCAGTTGATAGCAATGCAAAATACATGAAAACCGTTTTGTTCAACACCAAAATGAATAATCTTAATAATTTCTTCAGTGACATCAATATCAGCAAAAAATGGAGTAAGGTGAAAATGAATGCAGGTGTATACAACAGTTCTCAAAACATCAATATTTCGTGGAACTGGAATACGTACCTGATGGAAGTTTCTGATAACAACGCCAGATTGGTTGATATTGTCAGTAATACAGGAACAAAAATTACAGACAACGGACTTCTGAATTACGGTGTTCCGGCCTTTGGGGGAGTTAACAGGAATTATGATACGAAATATTCGGTGATTGCACCACACGCTCAGATAGAAATAAATCCAATAGAAAAATTAACGTTGGATCTTGGTGCAAGATATGATTTTGGAAATGTATCGGGAAGTTTTTCAGGAACACAGAATACCACAAGAGCAATAGATATTAATCAAAATGGAACTTTGGAAACTCCGGAACTGGCAGTTGAAGTGGTAAACGGAACCGTTCCTGTGGATTACACATATGGTATTCTTGGATATTCATTTGGAGCAAATTATGCTTTAAATTCCCGTAATGCAGTTTTTGCAAGAGTAAGCCAGGGCGGAAGTGCCTCCGCAGACAGAATTCTTTTTGCTGGCTACAATTATACGAATAATGATGATCCTGCTTTAGATGCGGTGAAAGTTAATAAATTGAATCAGATTGAAGTAGGGTATAAATTAAGAGGTTCAAACTATTTCCTGAATACGACTTTGTTTCAGGCTAAAACGATCGAAGCAAATTATGAAGCAACTACACAGCTTAGAACTGAAAATAAATATGAGTCTTTTGGAGTCGAGTTAGACGGATTTTACAAGATCAATAAAAATTTTGACATCAAAGCCGGATTAACTTATACACACGCCGAAATTAAAAACGCAATTGATCAGACCATTATTGGTAATATGCCAAGAAGAACTCCGAAATTGATGTATTCTTTCAACCCGAATGTGAATATTGAAAAATTAAGCTTTGGTTTCTTCGCAGTCGGATCTACAAAAGCATTTACTCAGGATAGCAATAAACTGATCATGCCGGGTTATGTGATTGTAAATCCATATATTTCTTACAGGTTGTTGAAGAATTTAACGGTGAATGTTAATGCCAACAATGTATTCAATGCATTGGCAATAACAGAGGCAGAAGAAGGAAGCATGCAGGGAACCAACGGAATTGTAAGAGCAAGAACACTTCCGGGAAGAACTATAGGCGCAAGTGTAAAATTTGATTTCTAGTAACAAGTTTTCAGATCTTGATTAAATCTTATCAGAAGTAATGAATTAAATGGTAAACTAACAGCATGCTTTACTGTTAGTTTACTTAATCAAATGATATAAAAAAATATGTTTACAAAAAAAGCCATAAACGTCATCGAGCAGGCAATTTCAGATCAGGGCATTCTTGCATCTTCTGAAAAGAAAGACAATTATGCGAGAGTCTGGTCAAGAGATTCCATGATGACAGGAATTACGGGGATTTTAATCAAAAACGAAATGATCGTTGATGGTTTAGAAAGATCAATAATAACCCTTGCAGATCATCAGTGGGAGAACGGACAGATTCCATCCAATGTTTATGGAGATAAAGCAAGTTATGGGACGCTTGTCGGGAGAACAGATGCAACAATCTGGTGGATCATCGGAGCTTGTGAATATATTGCATATTCTAAAGACGAAGTCCTGAAAGAAACTTTGAAGGATAAAATTTATAAGGCATTTTCATGTCTGAAAACATGGGAATTTAATCAGCGAGGCCTTTTGTACAGTCCGTTAGGTGGAAATTGGGCAGACGAATATGTTACATCTGGATATGTTTTGTATGACAATGTTCTTAGGTATTGGGCTCTTAAAAATACAGCGGAATTATATGTAGACGAAAATCTTAAATCTCTTGCCGAAACAATAAAAAAACTGATTGAAAATAATTTCAGAAAGAATAGTTCTGATGAAAGCAAATATCATCAAACTGCCTATCAGAAAGCCAAAGAAAAACCTTACTTCTGGGCATCCCTTAATGCCAACGGCTATGACGAACGCTTTGACCTGGCAGGAAATGCTTTAGCGATCTTTCTGGGATTTGATATAGATATGGATGGTTTTAATCAGTTTTTAGAACAATTGAGTAAAGAGTTTAAGCATTGGATGCTTCCAGTTTTTTATCCGATTATATTTCCAAAGGATGCTGATTGGAATTTATTGGAAAATAACTACAGCTATGATTTCAAAAATCATCCGTATCAATTCCACAACGGAGGTTCGTGGCCTATCTACCTCGGTTGGCTTTCGCTCGGATTGAAGAAAAGAGGATATGATAAAATTCCCGAAAAAATTCTCAGCCAATATGAAAATCTTCTGACAGAAAAGGGCTCAAGTTTCAAAGAGTATTATTCTACGGATCAGTTGATTCCTTCAGGAACAGATCAATTGTGCTTTTCTGCTTCCGGCTATCTTCTAATGAAGATGTAGAGAGAAAGAACAATCAAGTGTAAACAAAAACTATTTATTTTAAAAGATATTAAAGATGATCGGAGATGTAATTAATTTGGAAGAGAAGCATTTGACTACTGCTGAAAATATTTACGAAATTTTAAAACAAAATAATAGTCATACTAAAAAATGGGCTGTTGGAATATGCGGTGAAAGTGGTAGTGGAAAATCGGTCACTGCTTTTGCTTTGAAAAAGGTTTTGGAAGAAAATGGTATAAAAAGCTTAGTCATTCAGATGGATGATTACTTTAAATTTCCGCCGAAAACCAACCACGAGAACAGACAGAAAAGTCTGGACAATGTTGGGATGCACGAAGTCAATTTAGTTGTGATTCAGGAAAATATTAATGAATTTAAAAGTGGAAAATATTCTATTGAAAAACCTTTGGTGCATTATCAGAACAACTCTGTTTCTCAGGAAATTTTGGATACTAAAGACGTTCAGGTTCTAATTATTGAAGGTACTTATGTATTGAGCATTGAAGACTTTGATTTCAGTATTTTTATCGATCGCAATTATAAGGATACTTATGAAAACCGAATGAAAAGAAACCGTGATGAGCAGAGTGATTTTGTGGAGAAGGTTCTGGATATTGAGCATCAGATCATTCGCCAATTCAAATATAAGGCAGATATCTTGCTTGGAAAAAATTACCAAATTGTAAAGCCATAAATCATGAATAAGAAAATAATTCCTAAGCTCAGTTTTTGGCAGATCTGGAATATGAATGTCGGTTTTTTCGGGATTCAGTACAGTTTTGGGCTTCAACAGACCGCTGTAAATCCTTTATATTCCTTCTTGGGGGCTCATGCAGATCAGCTTCCTATTCTTAATTTGGCTGGTCCTGTCACAGGATTATTGATTCAGCCTTTGATCGGAGCGATAAGCGACAAAACGTGGAGTGTAAAATGGGGGCGTAGAAAACCTTTCTTTTTGTTGGGTGCTATATTTTGCAGTTTGGCATTGTTTATTTTTCCATTCAGTTCCTCGATATGGATGGCAGTAGGATTATTATGGATTTTGGATGCCGCAAACAATACAGCAATGGAGCCTTACAGAGCTTTTATCGGAGATAAACTTCCAGAGGAGCAGCAAACTTATGGTTTTCAGATGCAAAGTTTATTTGTAGGTGGCGGAATTACGCTGGCTAACCTCTCTCTGTTTGTTTTTCAAAAATATTTTGGCGGAAGTTCTGAATCAGGAGGTATCCCTGCATGGGTTTATTATTCGTTTTTCTTAGGATCTTTCTGTTCGATTGCATCCGTGGTATGGTCGGTTTATAAAACCCCCGAAATTCCTCCTACCGAGGAAGAACTGATTAAGCTAAATGCAGATAAAGAAAATAATACGATTTTCACACCTTTCGTTGATATTTTTACGGCTATTATAAAAATGCCGAGAATACTTTGGCAGTTGGCACTGGTTTATTTGTTTCAGTGGTATGCGCTTTTCTGTTACTGGCAGTTTGCAACGCCGATGATTAAACAGACTTTATATCATGTTTCTGAGAATGATGAACAAAAGGCAAATTATTTTATTGAACTTTCAAAAAATGGACTTTCAGTATCACAGAATGACATGTCTTGGGCTAAAAACATTCTTTATTTGGTAGAAAAGGCTGTAGGTCAGACGGGACTGATGAATGGTTTTTATAATTTCATCACCATGATTTCAGCGTTGCTACTCATTCCTTTGGCACTAAAATACTCTTCGAAAAATGTGTATGTTTTTTGTCTTTTTGCTACAGGAATTGCCCTGATGATTTTACCGTTCATCAATAATGAATATTTAATATTATTACCGATGGTTCTTTTTGGAATTGGCTGGGCTGCAATGATGGGATTGCCTTATTCAATGGTTTCTCCTTCAATACCTGCAGAAAAAAGAGGTGTTTACATGGGGGTTATCAATATGATGATTGTTATTCCTATGTTAATACAGACTGTTTCATTTGGTTTTATCTACAAGAATCTTCTAGGTAGTAATCCTTCAAACGCAATTATGCTGGCTGGATTTTTATTTCTATTGGCTTCACTTTCAGTAACGTTCATGAAAATCAAAAAAAATAGATTTTTTGCCTGTAAGGTGCTTAATAAATCACAGTGACTTTTTGCAAGCCTGAATGATAATCCCCTTAAAAAGTTAGAAACGTCTTGAAGTTCATTGAAATTTTAATCATCCTTCTTCTCTTGGTATAAAACAGCTGATCTGGTTCCTTCCTATGAAACTTGAAGCTCTCCGAAATCAGCTGGTTTTGTTTATTTACTTGTTCAAAATAATCAATAGTACATTACAAAAATGTTATTTTCACTTCATAAGCTTTTATCGAAATAGATTAATTATTATTTTTATTACTTAAGAAATAAGACACAAGATTGTTATATGTATATTGTTCACACAGTTACTTTTTCAAAATCTTCAGTGTTTTAAAACCATCCTTAAATGTTAAAGTAACCAAATAGCTTCCAGCGGGAAAATGTAAAAAATCTAATTTGATATTTTTTTCTTCTGTTAGGTCTTTGTCTAAAAGTAGTTTTCCTGCAATATCATACACCTTATATCCTGTAATACTTTTGTTCGATGATATATTTAAATCGCTATGAACGGGATTAGGATAATATTTGAGATCCATATCCTTGGGCATTTCATTTACCGAAAGATTGTTATTGATAATTTCAACAGTATAATCTCGCGTTTCGCCGGAACCGAAACTACTGCAAGCATTATTTCCAGATATTGTGCTTCCATAAGCCCTTGTTCTTATTCTCATTTTAATACTTCCGGATGGGGCAGTTGCCGGTATAGCCAAAGAAGTGATGTTCTGGGTATTCATAGAATTGACCAATACGGTAAACTCATTGGGTTCGAAAACATTGTTGTTATTGTAATCAAGCCATACCCCAATAATGGCTTCGGAAGATGTAGAAGTATACAAATTATACGACTGACCTGCCGTGAGTTGTGCGGTTGTATTTCCATTGGCAGGATATTCGTGGTAAAATGCAGTTAATCCTGAAAAAGTATTATGATCCAATGCAGTACTTTCAATTTTAAAAGTAATGAAAGCTGGGTCAATATCACCTCCAAGATTACTTGTACAGATCGATTGGGCTTGGTGAAAAAGGCTTACCAATAGTAAGCTGAATGTTAAAGATAATTTCATAGGTTTAAAATATATATTTATTAATATGTATGACTTTTTTGAGTTTTTCGATGTTGCCTTTATAAAAGTTCCTAAATTCAAGTATATATTTATCATTTAAATAGTCTTGAGATATAATTCCTGCAATTCTTCAGCACTGAAGGCTTTCGAGGGTACATTCTGTACCAATTCTCCCTGACGCATAATGCCAATATTTGTGGCCACACTTGCTGCATTAAATATATCGTGTGTTGCCATTAAAATGGTACGTCCTTCTTTACCTAATTCACTAATTATTTCAGTGAATTCAGCTGTGGCAATAGGATCAAGCCCACTTGTGGGTTCATCGAGAAGAAGAACTTTTGCATCCTTCGCCAGAGCTATCGCTATCCCCACCTTTTGACGCATTCCCTTGGAATAACCTCCCAAAAGTTGATTGTGTGCTGCTTCCTGTAATCCTGTTCGTTGCAGCAATTCAGAAAGCTCATTCTTAGAGTAATTAAAACCTGCAATTTTAGAGAAAAAATCTAGATTCTCAATTCCTGTCAAATTGGGGTATAGCAATACGGTCTCAGGAATATAAGCAAGATGCTTTTTAATTTTCTGAGGTTCTTTTTTGACTGAAATATTATTAATAAAGGCGTCTCCTGATGTGGATTGAATTAAGCCTAAAAGTATGTTGATTGTTGTGCTTTTTCCGGCACCGTTCTGTCCGAGAAGTGCAAAGATCTCACCTTCCTGAATTTCAAGATTAAGGGACTTTAGTGCTGTAAAGTCGTTATATTTTTTATGAAGATTGATTGTTTTTAGCATAGTTTTCTGAATTTTTGTTGTGAAAGAATAATGAAGAGTGTTATTAAAATGAAGTAAGGTAAGAGCACCTGTAAAAGATTTGTTTTTTCAGCATCATTAAAAATTTCAACCGTTTGCTGGCTCCAATCAATGACATCAGCATTTTGCTCCGAGAAGATATATGGATAAAAAAACAGTCTTTGTTTTTCATGAAATGCGCGTAAGCTATCTGTATAATGAAGTTGATTTTCCATACCGGTTTTGGCAAGCTGACTTTGTACAAGCTGGGTGTGAATAGTAGGGAAGAGGTATCCCAAATATACCGAAGCGTCATTTCTGCTTTGCATTTTTATATGATATTGCTTAGATGATTTTTGCGATTCAACATCACCAAGATGTTGCATGGCATAATACCACACATAAGAGGAAGATACATTTTCGTCCACTTTATATTTGCTGAACTGAGGGTAGATGGAATAAAACTTCTGCATCGTTGGTGCCTTTGCTTCATCCCATTTGTTGTGGTAACCCTCCCTTTGTTCAATTTGTGCTTTCAGACCTTCATTGACAGGATATATTTTTTGGATCATCATATTTCCTGTCATTGGAATGATAAAATTCATTCCAATCCAAAAGATGATGAGAGTAAGTGCATTCGACGCAGATGATTTTTGGAAACCAATGATCCATCGGCAGAGTACGAACCAGAAAAGAATATAAAGCAATCCTGAAATAATAAAGATGATGAAAGGCATATCAACAGGAATTTTGATGAACACTGCCGCTATGATCAGCATTAAAAAATATAATGCAACAATCACAATACATCTTATCATAATTTTTGCATCAATCAGTTTCCGGAGATTAATGCTTTGAACGGAAAGCAGCTTCCATGTTCCTTTTTCCTGGTCTTCGGAAATGAGATTGAAACAAAATGCAATGATCACCAACGGAAATAAAAAGACAAGTACAAAAGTAAAGTCGAAATTTCCTACCGCTGCATTGGCAGGATTGAAAAAGTCAGAATTGTTCTTCTGTTCTTCCAAATTACGAATAGTGACACCCTGTATGGAAGGCTTTAAGTCTCTCAGTCCAATGTTTAGGGCAGAGAGTTTTGGCGTTTCATTGACAAGATTAAATTTTACGTAATAGAGAAGAAGGCCTAAATTATCGCTGTGTGCAGCTATATTTTTTTCGAGACTTTCTTTTTGATAACGGGCACTTTTGTTAATGATGTCCTCATTTTTATCCAGGAACTTTTTCCCAGTGTACATAGAACTGAGTCCGGCAAGAAATAATATGATTAAACATATAAGATAGGACTTGTTTCTGTAAAACTGTTTATATAAGTAATGGTTCATTATATTAATTTTAAATGTTTAGCACTCAGTTCTATCATCGCTACACAGATTAATAGCCAAAATAAGACGGCTGCAAGTGTGGTGATCTGCTGCCAGATACTTTCTTTTAAGCTGGTAAATTCATATTTGAAATCAGGAAACTGTTTCCATTCTTCGCTGCTGACGGTCGCTGGTTTTTCACCTTTCGAAGGTTGACTATTGCTGATATTTTCAATCTGTAAATCGTTCATGTTCTGAGCGAGCTTATAGCGGTATTCTTCAGCTTGTTTTTGAAAATTTTGGTAGGCATAATAATCAGTTCCTGCTGCAGTCATTGAAAGATTTTTGATGGCCGTGACCGGATTAATAAATCCTAAGATTTCACCAATTCTCTGTTGCTTTTTATATTGTATCTGAAGCTTTTCCAAATGGCTTTCATATATTTTTGAACTGATTTTTTCTCCTTCTTTCATCACGAGTCCACTATAATTGATAGGGAGTTCATCAGTAGTTTTCACATGGTATCTGGCAAGAAGCGAATCTTTGATGTGTTTAAAATGGGGATCATTAGGATTATGACTGTCACCGACCTTTAAAACATGTTTTTCCACTTGTGTTTCAAAAGCGATTCGTGAAGGTGTCGGATACAAATTTTGTGAAGCAAACTGAATTCCTTTTGGTAAGAAAATTACTAAAATCAGCCAACATCCAATAAGACTGATCAAAGATGCTGATGTGTTTTTGCTATTTGCTGAAATCAAGACCGTTAAAGTGCTAAAGAAAAAATAGTAGATCGTATACGCAGGAAGTATGAGTGCTAAACGCATTAGGATATCTGCTGCGGTGGTGGTTTCAGACAGCAAAGCTGCTAAAAAAACAACGGGTACAACAGGAATTAAAAATAATAAGGAAAATTGCCACAAACCAAGAATTTTCCCCCACAAAATATCTCGCGCTGATGCACCTTGAACATTGAGGATTTTTAATGTTGCATTTTCCCGTTCCTGAACAACAAGTCCGAAACCTAAAAAAATAATAATGATCGGAACAATAGTTTGTAGGATGAATGCACAGCTGAATGTTCCAAAACGCACCAGAACACCTGAACTGCCTGCTTCCGATAGATTGGCAGTATTTTGTTTATGGGCTTCAAGGAAAATTACATTTCCAAGGTAATCATCCAATCCCGTATCAAAGATGGTCAAGGGATGGCCTATCCTGAATATGAGATAACCGTAATGCGCCATTCGGTGTGGATGTTTATCGGGTCTGTGTTCCCAATTCTCTCTGGTTTCTTTTCTGTATTCTTTAATATCCGAAAAGTTTTCACTGTATTTTGTAAATCCAATTGCTATACTGAGAAAGCAGAAGAGAATGACCGCTATTGCAATCAGCAGGTTTCGTTTCTCTCTGAAGAGATCCTGCCTGGTTTTTCGTACGATGAGTTTAAGGTTTGAAAAATCCATAATTTAAAGTTTATAAGTTGCGGTAAATAAATAGCTTCGTGGAGCGCCAGGGAAAAGCCTTAGATAATTCTGTGCTCCCACCCAATATGTTGTATTGGTTATATTGTTGACGTTGAGAGCCAGCTGAAGTTTGGTTTGCGGAACGGAATAATAAAGGGCGGCATCCAAAGTGGTATATGCCGGAAGCTCAAAACTTCTGGTGTACCACGGGATTTTTTTACTTTGATATAAAATTCCTGCTCCGATCCCGAAGTCTTTTAATGCCTGGATTGCAGAAAAATTATATCTCGTCCATACATTAACAGAGTTCTTGGATGTGTTTTCCTTTGCCAAACCAACCAATGCAGGGTTGGAATCATCTACAACTTTCGCATCGATGTAGCTGTACCCGGCATAAAGATGCCATTGCGGAAGGATATATCCGGTCAGCTCGGTTTCAAAACCCCGGCTTCGGTCGGCTCCGCGCTGGATCAGCTGATCCGGTTCTGCAGGATTGTTGGCGTTGACCAGAATGTTTTTCTGATTGATCTCATAGATTGAAAAACTGGCATTAACCTTTCCGAAGAGTTTGGTTTTGACACCCAGTTCCTTCAGGTCAGAAATTAATGGTTTAAATAGCGAAGCAGAGACTGCCCCGGTAAATGATGCAGTTCCGGGCATTAGTGAAATGGTATTGGATTGTGGCTGATATCCTGTGAGAAAGGTTCCGTAGATATTGGTGTTTTCAGTGACGCTGTACGTTAAACCAATACGGTAAAGCAGCTGCTGATTGCTAAATGAATTTTCCTCCTGTTTTTTATAATTCGTTCTATCCTGAAACCATTCCTGTCTCAGTCCTGCTAATAGCCTAAACTTTTTCCAGGTGACCAAATGCTGCACATAGGCAGCATGGGTCGTGGTTAGAGCGGTTGGCAAGGGATTAATGACATTCAGTATGGAGTAATCATTTCCCTGATGGTTTAAAGCACCTGGGCTAAGATCAAATGGATTGACGTTGGGTTTTGGGATTGTAGCACCATTGTACATCATGGTCTGGTACAGTGCAACATTTGCAGGATTATATGATGCAGTGACGTTGCCGTCTTTCATAAGAAAACCTCTGGCGGCATCCTGCTTTCCACTGCTTTTTTTCTCCCACATATGGCTGTCATATCCCAATAAAGTCTGGTGTTTGAATACTCCTGTATTGTAGCTGAAATTGAAATAAGCGCTGATATTATCCACTTCCCAGTGCTGTACCCTTTCCAGATACTGCATCATCGCAAGGCTCGAAACAGGGTTGTTGCTGATATCGGGAGCAAAAGAATTAGTTGTTCTGGTTTCACGGGTGTCTTCATCCCAAAACTGTTTCATATAGGAGGCATTAAAGCTGATGTGGTCGTTGAAATGATGAGCAAAACTTCCCATTAAAGTAAGATCTTTTGTTTTGAAAAAATCTCCGGGGGCGCCAAGATTAAGGCTGATAGGAGTACTGTTGAGATCCGTTCTTCCTGCTGTCGCACCAAAAATTGGCTGTCCTCTGTCCAGGTTTCCGTTCATCTCATTGTAGATCATTTCGACATTGAGCGATGTCTTTTCATTGGGGATAAAAGAAAGGGACGGAACAATTAAAAACCCCTTATTACTTACATTATCCCGGAATGACTGGCCATCCTGATGCGCACCGTTGAAACGGTACAATAGGGTTTTGCTTTTATTTAACGGACCGGTAAGATCGGTGGTCAGGCGATACGTATCAAAGCTTCCACCCGATAAACTTACTTCATAACGGTCGTTAAGCAGTGGCTTTTTGGTCACCATATTGATCGTCCCTCCCGGATCCACACTCGACATCGTAATGCTTGCCGGCCCTTTGAAAACTTCTACCCGCTCGATGTGGGATGTCATCGGCTGCAAAAAATAATATTGTCTCGTACGCATTCCGTTAATGATCTGTCCTTCTTCGTTCTGGCTGATCCCACGTATGCTGTACTGATTGTAAAAACTTGCATTGGAAACACCAGCCACATTTTTGAGGACATCTCCCAATCTGAAGGCCTGTCTGTCATTGATCAGTTCTTTTGTAACGGTGTTCAAGGTGAGGGGTAGATCTTTATTTTTCATTGCGATCTTTGTAGCAGCAAATGAATAGTCGGAAACGTAATCCTGAGATCTCCTTCCGACGATCTCTACCGTCTGGATGGTTGCTGAAATCGAATCTTTTTCCGCCTCCTGTGCATTGAAGGCAAGGGGGAATAATAGAAAGCTTAAGCCCGCTAATGGATAAGGCTTAGTGGAAATATAATAGCTTATGTTCCACGAAATACAATAATTAAGTGACATAGAAAATAGGTAAACAGGTATGAGAAACCCTATTGGTTAATGATTAATCGCTTCCGTTGCTGTGAAAAATTCACGCAGTGGTAATTACAGATAGGAAAATCTGTAGTAGGAAATAGTCTCAGCTGAAATTATTCAGCGATAACTTATGAAAAATAGGGTGGAGCTCTCGACGAGAAATAATCGATCAGGCGACGGTATTCGACTGCCTTGGGATGCGGTATTACGCTATGATCTATATCTTGTAAAGCAAAATCTACATTCTGAATCTCAGGAAAGAGACATGAATTCATTTGCAGGTGTAGGGCACACTGGCATTGATCATCTTGTGAAAAATTAGCACTTTTCTCATCTTTGGAATTCTTTTTCTCAACATGTTCTGAGGTCAAGTGCTTTGCATGTTCCAGACACACCGAGATACCACTGACATTCGATAAGAATATTAGTAATAGGGAAAAGACAAAAAAATGTTTAACTATTTTTTGCATAAAAGATGGACAAATATAGTCAATATATTTGTTCGGAATTAATAAAGAATATTAAATTAAGTTGACGTTGGTAATAATATCAAGTGATGTCCTTCATTATGACATATCTTTCTTTAGTCTATTCAATCGTCCCTGGTAAGCTTGGAGGTAATTGCGTTTTAATTTTTCGCTAAGAAAAGAATGGTCAGTCAGTTGACCTATTTTTTCATGGCTGGATGTTAAATTACTGATAATCTTCATGATTGTTTTTTGAGGTATTTCTGCTTTTTCAGCTAAAAGGATAAACTGTTCCAAATCATTTCCTTTTGAAATGGATTTAGGCAGCAGTCCTTCTTTTAAGGCAAATTTAGAATCCTCGATATGAATTCTCGTGTTCAATAAATCATAAGCGGGGCTTAACTTATAATCTCCCTGCTGCGTTTCAATTATTGAGAAATTCTTCAAATGCGCATCACCATTTGAAAACAAGTAGTTGAAAAGAATAAGAGTGAACAGTTTTGGTGCTTCCACTTTCCAGGCCGGAATATACTTTTTCAAGCCTTCAAAAAGTTCGAAATAGCTCCCTTCATATTTATACTGTTCACCATGCGTTGGTGGAGATTTTTGCAGCAATGATGCAAAGTCCTCTACAGCTAACTTATTTTCCTTTTTGCTTTCGACTAGAGACGTATTGTCAAGTCTGTCGAAGCGTTTTGTAATGTATGCAGGACTACCGTCTGCAAAGAATATCAGTGCATTTTCAGCGACTTCCATTTTAAAAACCTGTTGTGCAATCTGCATCGTCAAATGTTCATTTGCAGGTGCATACTCTTTATTTTTTGGTAGGTCAGATATTGGTTTTAGAATATACTGCCCGTGTTCATCTTTATGAGTTAAACGAAGATTTTTTCCATCAAGAATTAAAGAATATTTTTCCTGAAATCCTGAAATTGAAATATGGGTTTGATTTTCATTGAAAATTTCCTTTTCCTCTGCACTGGTAGGAGAGAGGTAAGGTAAAATAGGACTTATTTTCTGCCCATTAAACATTTTTTTCAGAACGGGCTTGCTGTATGAAGAAAATCCTTCTTTCAAACTTCCCGGACAATTGGTGATCTTCAATTCCATGTTAGATTCTTTGTAGGGTTACTGCTCCGATAGTATCGATTTTAGAAGTATGCAGCAAAATTCCGAATTCATCATCTTTATCAATTCTGAAGGTTCTGCATACTAATCGTTTGTTAGCACCTTCGGGTAAAAGATGATAAAAAAAAGGAAATAATGTTTCTGAATAGAATTCAGCTTGAATTTTTGGTAATGTTAGGCTGATAGATGGTTTTAAGGGATCAGACAACCAATCTTCATGATACTTAAAATGAAAAGTACCATTATTATTTTGGGTTAGAACTCCGGCAACATCACCTTTATATAAAACTTGAGCCGCCCTCATTATTCAGTTTTTTTAATTTCAAGTTTGATTTCCATTCCTAATGCATCACAAATTTTTTGTATTGTTTCAAGCGTGGGATTCCCTTTTCCGCTTTCAAATTGTTTAAGCGTTCGAAGTCCCACACCGGAAACCTCTGACAAAGTTTCCTGCGTGACATCCAAAACTTTTCTACGCTCCTTAATCTGCTCAATCAATACCCATGGTGTCATATAATGCACTTTTATGCAAAGATAGAAGTATTTTCTAATATATTGAAATAAAAGTGCTCTTTAATGCACTAATCGAATGAAATTAGAAAATTAACATTAAAAAATTATATTAAAGTGTATTATAACGCACCTATTATATCAATTACTCGACGACGTACTATAAGTTAATAGTTATCGTTAGCTCATTTACTTGATTTATTAAAAAAAATACCGTAACTTCGTAATCAGAATTACATATATGATATTCTGATTACATCAAAAATCGTATGTAACCATCTGTAATATAATGAGTTATGGTTTATGTCTAAAGGTTTGGATTATTATTTCGCCACAATTGAATTTTATATTACAAGGATTATTTATCCCGTAATCAATGAAAGCGAACTGAACAATCTTATTTCTGTAATTAAGGGTCACAAAGGTTTAAAAAACCGCAGAAGAGACGTCTTAAAAAATTTCATAGTCGACAAATTTGTGAAAGAAAAATTTTTAGGAACTCCGAATCTATATTGGTTCAGCACTGATACGGATGTTTTTGAAATATATTCTGCGGTCTCAAGATTTTCGTTTTTCAGTTACCAAACTTCATTATATATCCATTCATTAGCGGAAAAACTTTCGTATGATATCTTCATGGTTCAAGAAAGAAAACAATCTGATCCTCAATCAGGTAATTCCCTAACACAGCATTCAATAGATGAATCATTTAATAAAGATCCAAGATTAGCAACCAATAAGAGAATATTAAAAGGTCATCAAATCAATATCATTAACGGCCAGTTTCAAGATAATATAGGAGTCATTAGATCTAAAAAATATTTGATAGCTGATATAGAAAGGACATTAATTGATTGTGTTGTCCGTCCGTTTTATGCAGGAGGATCGGAAGGAGTTCTAAAAGCCTTCACATTAGCTAAAGGAAGAGTTAATACAGAAACTTTATATGAATACTATTCAAAAATGAATTTTATTTATCCTTATCATCAGGCAATCGGTTTTTACTTGGAAAAATCGGGATACGATGAGAGTCAATTTGAACCATTCTTAAACTATGAGCAAGAATTTGATTTCTATTTGGATTATAATATGAAGAATAAATCATACGATAAAAAGTGGCGGGTCTATTTCCAGTCTGGAAAAACATAAATTAGATGACAATATTTAGAGCAAATAAAAATGATCATCCTCGTGATAATACTGAGCTCTGCCTCGTCCAAAGGTTCCTGCCAAACTTTTTTAATTGCAACATTATAAATTCTTAACAATGCTCTCAGGCTTGGATATGTTTTGAATTCTGATAAAATTTAGTGACGGCAATATTGAACTCAGTGAAATTGTAAATTCCGTAGAGATAACTTTGAACATTGATCTGGGTAACTTCCATGAATGATATCTGAAATAAAGAATCTCAAAAATGGAAAAAGAAAATTTCTTCATTTATCTACTGAAATCTCAATAGAAATTTAGAAGAAGAATGAATTTGTATCGAGGTATTTCTTTTATGTAAATTTTGTATTATGAATAAAATTATTCGGTAATGCTAAAAACTAACGAAAGATTCTCATTATGCTTTAAAGCCTTGTTATAACCAATATACCAAGTATTACGAATATTGACAGAGCAGAATTTATTTGATATCCTTGGTGAGAAATTAATAGAAAATGTCCTGAACAGTATTGATGGAGATGAACTGCTCGATAATCAGAATATCTTATGAGATCAGTTCAAGGCCATTACGGCCTATAGATCTGACAAAAAATTACCATATTACACCATTAACAATAAGCTGTATTAAAATAGTAAGGCGTACATCTATTAATTATGGATAGTTTTACTGGTGTTAGAAGAAGATCAATTCTCTAGTTAAAATTTTATGATGTAAAGTATTTGAAAAATTTTTTTCTCACATTATTTTACTATGGATGTATAAGCTTCGCCCTCAACGCGTCGTAGCCTTATTAGAGTAACTTCAACAAATGATTTTTTCTCATTTCATGAAAATCTCTGTTATTTTTGATCATATCTTAAGAGATACTGTTGATGACAAAAGGTCATTAAATTTTTTATGAAATTTTTCACATTGACAATCAATAATTCTAACCTTTTGGTAAGTGGTTGACTTTTAGGTGGGTACTTGTGTAAAGGTGTGTGTGTGCTTAGCTTTGTATAAGTATTAATCTAATAAAATAAATAGAATATGAAAATTTTAGTATTTGGAGCTACAGGTTCACAACAATTTAACATCATAGGAGAAGCAAAGAAAAAAGGAGCAGAAGTAATTGCTGCAACAAGTTCGGAAAAAAGTTTTGAAAAGTTAGCGCAGGCGGGAGCAACGCCTGTTTTGGCAAATTTAGCTGATGCCGATAAAATGGTAGAAATTACTAAGGGAATAGATGCAATTGCCTTTATGATTCCTGTATCGCTGCCTAATCCTTTTGATGGTTTGCAATATGCTAAAAATGTCATCGATGCAGCTAAAGCCAATGGAGTTAAGAAAATCGTGTGGAATACAAGCGGTTGGGTAGAATCTCAAAAAATTGGTTCTCCTGTAGATGATGTGAAATTGGATGTTCAGGAGTATTTGAAAAATAGCGGTGTAGATTACGTGATCATCGAACCAACAATTTATATGGAAAATATGATGGGCGCTTTCTGTGCACCTTTTATTACCAATGAGAAAAAATTGGCTTATCCTACACCGGAGGCAATGCCGATTGGATGGATTGCATCGAAAGATGTGAGTGCTTTTGTGGTTGAAGCTATTTACAATGATGATTTAAAGGGAGATGCTTTCAAAATAAGTGGTTTGGAAAATTTGAAAGGGAACGATTTAGCATCACAGTTTTCTAAAGGTGTAGATGAAGAAATAGTTTATTATCCTCAGAAACCTCAGGAATTTGGTGATATATTAAAACCATTTGTTGGAGAGGCGGGAGCAACAAGCGTTGCCGCTTATTATGAAAATCTTCAACAGGCCACTGAATATCCCACAAAATTCAATCCTAAAATGAGTGAAATCATAGAAAAACTTCCTGTAAAAATGACTTCTTTGGCAGAGTGGGCAAAAGACAACAAAGATTATTTTATTAAATAAATATATAATATATGGGAGCTAAAGAAGTTGTAGCAGCCTATTTTGAAGCATTGGCCAATGGGGAAATGGAAAAAGCATTTATCAACTTTACACCTGAAACAAAGTGGTATCAGCCGGGAAATAATAAATTTTCCGGTTTGAAAAATAATCTTGGTGAGATTTTTCAGATGCTTGAAGGCATTATGAATGACACATCGGGAAATATGGTTGTGAAACCAACAGGACCAATGCTGGAAAGCGGTGATTTGATATCGGTCCCCGTTTGGTTTACTGCCAAAAAAGAAGCTAATATGATGGATTTGGGAGGAATGGATCTGTTTCAAGTCAGAGGTGGAAAGATTGTTCACGTTTGGACATTTTCAGATGACCAATCGATAGATGACGAGTTTTTTGGAAATTAAAAAATACTTTAGTCAATAGAGATCAAAAACTTTAAAAACAAAATAATATGACAGCAATAGAAGTTGTAACGGCTTACTCAGTAGCCCTTTCACAAGGAGACATTCCTACCGCATTTTCACATTTCAGTCCAGATGCAAAATGGCACCAACCAGGAAACCATCAGTTTGCTGGAACTAAAGAAGGCCTTGATGCAATTGGCAAAATGTTGGGAGATATGATGAATGTAACAGAAGGTACATTGGTTATAGAACCTACAGGCGCTTTGATGGCTAACGGAAATTTAATTTCATTTCCAACTCATTTTACGGGGAAAATTGGCGATAGAACAATTGATATGACTGGTGTCGATTTGTTTGAAGTTGTAGACGAAAAAATAGTGCAAGTTTGGTTATTTTCCGAAGATCAAGTTGTCGAGGATGAGTTTTGGGGAAATTAATATCCTTCAATTGTTAAACGAGAACGGTTGGTTTTAAGCTATACCGTTCTTTTTTATTATTAATTTTGATGATACATTTTCTTCCCATTCTGCACCACTAATATCAAGTAATTCTAAGGTGTACTTTCCTTTTAAGGTTTTGAAAATATTGTCTTTGAAATTTAATGAAGCTCTACCCCGAAGGCAGTATCTAGCTATATTTGGAAGGTTTTAGCTTAACTACATGATCATTTTTTAGTTGTACCGACGTTAATGCTGAAAGATGCGTTTGTGTTTGCTCAAAACAGTATTTCCATCTTCTAGAATTAATTTTATCCCTATTAAAAATGAAGTACGAACTTCGGCTCCTTCATCTCTGATAACAATAAAACTTCAAGTTTTATTCTGAATTTTTATATTATTAATACTTAAGATAGGCGAACGCAAAGGTTGTTCAGAGTAATACCTTTGAAAAGATTGTTAATCAGAAATGAGATTTACTCTTAATGTGTAATAGAACTTAAGAGATTTCACATTAGTTATCAAAATGGTATGTTATCATAAACATTTGGTAGAAAAAAAATTTTACGGGTAGCGTAAATTTGTATCATAAAATTTTTATTAAAATTAAATTTATGAAATCAAATATCAAAGCCGTTTGGCAAGGAAGTTTCAAACAAGGAAAAGGACAATTTACAACTGAAAACTCAAAATTAAAAAACACCTCATTCAAGCCATCTTATGCAAAAAATGATGGCAGTTTCACCAATCCGGAAGAATTGTTGGCTTCTGCTCACGCTTCATGCTTTACAATGACATTAAGTTATATTTTAGGAGAAAACGGATTTTCTGCCGACCAACTTGAAACAACCGTTTCACTCATAATCAACAACAATGTAATCACGAATTCCAACTTATTGTTACAAGCTAAAATCCCTGGTATAACGGAAGAACAATTTCAAAATTTTGCACTAAAAGCCAAAGAAATGTGCCCTGTTGGAAATGCATTGAAATGTGAGAGTAGTTTAGAGGTAGAATTAATACAATAAAAAAGGTTTTTAAAATGTTTTAGTAGGATAAAGTGGAAAGAAAATCATGACTTTTTATTTATTAATTCTATTAGAAATATTACGAATACATTTATTCCTAAAAATAACGTGATGTAGATAACCGAATCTTTGTTGTGACATAAGGTCATATTTACTAAAAAGCATCCATTTTGGATGCTTTTTAGTAAATATAAATTAGCTTGAATTATCAAAATGACAGATTTTTGTTAAATTTTGGTAGAAAGGTTCGATGTGTAAAATTCTATTTTTGCAGCATTAATTTCAAAAAAAGAAGGATGCTGTCACTAACTCATTTACAGCAGGAAATATTATTCTTTTTTAATTGACATGCATGATACAAAAATATACATCAAATAAAATTTATTATCAAAGTACAATAGCATTAGCAGGACCTGTAGTCATATCACAGCTGGGTCACACTTTGGTGCAGACCGTTGATACCATTATTATTGGTCATTTTGCAGGAACTACTTCATTGGCCGCAGTTTCTTTAGTGCATTCAGTTTTTATGGTTGTGTTGGTCATAGGGTTAGGTATAGCATACGGATTAACACCTCTTATTGCACAAGAAAATGGAAAACTAAATTACGTGAATTGTGCAAAACTCCTTTCTAACAGCTTATGGCTAAACATTGCATCAGCAATTCTTCTCTTTATATTGGTTTACTTTGGTTCAGCATATGCGATGCAACATGCAGGGCAGGATCCGGAAGTTGTTAAAACGGCCCAGCCCTATCTTTTAATTTTAAGTTTGTCAATTTTACCTTTAATGATTTTTCAAACTTTCAAGCAATTCGCTGAAGGATTGGGGTTTACTAAACAGGCTATGAAGATAACCATTTGGGGAAATGTACTCAATATTATTTTAGCAGTTATTTTGGTTAAAGGAATGTTTGGAATCGCTCCAATGGGTGTAAAAGGGGTTGGGATTGCTACGTTGATCGACCGATTTTTAATGATGGTTATAATGGCATGGTATGTTCTTCGATCACCTTATTTTAAAATGTATTTGCAGAATTTTTCCTTAAAGTTTATAGACTTTTCGAAAATAGTCGATGTTGTGAAAATAGGATTGCCAGTTGCCATGCAGTACGTTTTTGAAATAGGTGCATTTGCTGTCGCCGCATTGATGGCTGGTCAATTGGGCTCTACCGAACAGGCAGCCCACCAAACCGCCATCACATTAGTTGCAATGACCTATATGATGGCAAGTGGTATCGCATCATCAGCAACTATAAAAGTTGGTCATAGTTTAGGAAAGCAGAATTTTAATAGACTGCAGAATTTTGCTAAAGCCTCTTATCACTTGGTCGTTGTTTTCATGCTTTTCTTCGCAGTTATCTTTATGGTTTTTAATAAATATCTGCCGTACCTGATAACAGGCGATGCTGAAGTTTTGGTGATCGCATCACAGCTGTTGATCATTGCAGGAATATTCCAAATTTTTGACGGTACACAGGTTGTCGGTTTAGGAAGTCTTAGAGGAGTGGGAGATGTTAATATCCCAACATTAATAACATTCATTTCTTATTGGCTGATAGGTCTGCCAGTAAGTTACTTATTAGGAGTCTTTTTACATTTTGGTATTAACGGAATCTGGTATGGGCTGACCGTGGGTCTATTAGCATCATCTGTATTATTGTATTTCAGGTTTAAGCATGTGAGTTATAGTATTATGTCGAATTGATCTATCAGAAAATGTTCGTTTAAAAATCTTAAAATGTAACAAAAAGGAGCAAAAGTGTAATTTTTGAAAGGGATTGCAGAATTAAATTTGCACAGGCGTAAAGATAGCTTAGCCGGCATAATCTATCTCGCCTAAACAATATAATTTTAATTTTTTAAAAAAATCAGATGAGGCTCATGCAAATTTCACTGTTTTCAGTATTTTTTCTATTATCACTTAATGTGAAAGCACAAAACAAATCAAAAGAAAATTTTAATTTCCCTAAAGACAGAAAGACCAACATTGCGGTATTGGTTTATGACGGTGTCGAAATCGTAGATACGGGCGGACCAATGGATGTCTTTATTAAAGCCAATAACTGGAATGGCAATTACAATATTTATACGGTCTCGGCTTCGGCAGATAAAAATACTCTGATGGATGGCGGTACCTTTAATATGCTTTCTAAATATAGTATAAACGACGCTCCACAAGCGGATATTTTGATTATTCCAGGGACATCACCAGAGATTGTACATAAGGTTTCATCGGACAAGAAAATGATGAACTGGATTGTAAAACAAAATGAAAAGACAGTGATGACAATGTCTGTCTGCACCGGGGGATTAATTCTAGCAAATACAGGACTTTTGGATGGTCGCTCAGCTACCACTCATCACTGGTCTCTCGATGAGCTGAGGTCCCATCCTAAAATCAAAGTGCAGGAAACAACACGTTTTGTTGTCGATGGTAAATTTTTAACAGGTGCAGGTGTGACTTCAGGAATAGACGTTGCTCTTCAGGCTGTTGAAATTATCCACGGCAAAGAGGTGGCAGACGATTTGGCTTTGGGAATGGTCTATGACCGCTACAATACAATGGAATTTTTACCTAAAAAGTAAATGTCAATAAACTGAAACTGCTGACCGATTTATTTTGGTCAGCAGTTTTTTTATTCAGAAGATTGTTTTCTTTGAAATTCTTTCGGAGTCTCACCAGTATGCTTCTTGAAGAAATGATTAAAATAACTGTCCGTCTCAAAACCAAGTTCATAAGCAACTTCTTTTACTGACATCTTTGACCAGAACAAAAGTCTTTTAGCTTCAAGCAACAGATTCTGGTCAATAAGTTGTTTAGGAGTTTTAAATGTGCATCTTCTGATATTCTTATTAAGCATTGCTGTTGTTATATTAAGCTCATTTGCATAAAAGTTGACATGATGCTGCTTGCGGTAATTTTTATTAAGCAATTTTTTAAAATTAGGATAAATTCCATAATCCTCGTCATTTGCTGATACAATACTATCTGAAATCGCTAAGCATTGAATGATCAAAACATTTAATAAAGCTTTGATAAGTTTCTCATTAGGAAATTCTTTCTTAATTTCTTTTGACTCAATCTCTATGATTTCATCCAATTCTTTAAGTTGTGTAGTTGAAATTGGGAGGAATGATTTTGAAAACAGATAGCTCACTTTCTCCAAAAAATAATCCGTTTCACTAGAAATAAAATTTGTTGAAAATGCAATTGATATCATTTTGCAGGAACCCATCTCCGGATGCGTATGTACCTGATCAATATCAAGCATCAAAATTGCCGGAGCGGAGACAGATTTGTTATCGAAGTCAGAATAATGATCTATTGTTCCCTCGTACAAAAAGCTGAGTATATAAAAATTATGACTGTGCGCATCAGCATTGAAATCCATAAATTCCTCCAGTTCCTGTTGCTCAAGAAATATAAAGTTGTTTTCAATGTTGATATTATATTTTGGTATGATATTGTCCATTAATTAATCGAGATCTTATTTCAATTATAAAAAATACAATACTTGAGATTTATTAATCCTTACTATTATTTTTGTTCAGCTTGTATGTAATTCGGTCTAGATCAAGCAGTAAACTTTCAAAATGTTCTCTGTTGAGTCCTGTTGTTGCTTTCATCAGTTTTGAAATATCATTTCTTAATTTTAAAAGATGTTGTTTTCCGTACAATGCAATATCGCTGCGTTGTGCGGTACTTAAAGCTTTACCGTCTTGTATATCTTTAGGTAATAGAAGTCTGCTTAATTTTTCAATGTAACTACGCTGTAAACCCCTTCTGTAAAAATCGAGTTTTTCGCTTCCACTAAAGCTCACCCATACGGTTTGCTGAACATCATTTAAAAATTCCGGAACCGTGTAAGCGCCTTCAAACTGCATGGCTTTCAGGCTTATATTGTAGAGCATACCAGAACTCAACAGTATGTTTAACATCTGATTTTGCTGGTCTGAAATTTCTTCTTCCGTTTTTAAAGGGATTAACTCGCCAATTTCCTGCGGATACATCCAGAGTGGTGCTATAAACAATTGTCTACCCATATAATCAATTGCAGCTTTTACTTTTGCCTTTGGAACAGGTTGGTAGACTACACCTTTTTCGTCTGCTGTTCTTTTGGTTACGTAGTTGCTGCCAATATATTTCAGCACGTGATACAGATACAAACCATATTGTTTGACAACCGCTTTATGCATATCTGATAAATTATCATAGGCATCATTGAGTTCATACGTCCATTCAATTAAGTTAGGAACGACTCGCTTTAAATTTTTAATTCCGTAATCACTTGCCAATACGGCATCATCGCCCAAGTCTTCTGTCTGACTGCGTGGGTCTTCATCTTTTCCTTCACCTCCAAACCATATTTTAGGATTGGCGGTCAAACTATCTGTGGTCATTTTACTGAGGATATCTTCTTCTTCAAATTCATCTTTAGTCTTTGGAAAATAACGGTAACCCCAATTTACGGCCCATTTATCGTAAATTCCGATACGGGGAAAAATTCCTTTTGAACCAATGTTATCTTCTGGTTGTGCCACATAATTAAGTCGTGCATAATCCATTATAGAAACAGTGTGACCATTGGTTTCTACCCATTTTTTATCCCGAAGTTTTTCTATCGAAGTAGCGCTGCTGGCTCCCATATTGTGGCGTAAACCAATGGTATGACCAATTTCGTGGGAAGAAACAATACGGATCAATTGACCCATCACCTCATCGTCCAGATGCATTTTTCTGGCTCTGGGATCTAAAGGACCTACCTGAATCATGTACCATTTTTGAACTAATTTCATCACGTTATGATACCATCCAACGTGACTTTCGATAATCTCTCCACTTCGTGGGTCGCTCACCCGAGGTCCGTAAGCATTAGGTGTTTCTGATGCATAATATCTAACTACAGAATATCTTGCATCTTCCAGACTCATCGTTTTATCATCTTCAGGCCATTCTTTTCCCACAATGGCATTTTTAAAACCCGCTGCTTCAAAAGCTTTCTGCCAGTCGTTGATTCCCGCAATTAAATACGGTCTCCATTTTTTTGGCGTTGCCGGGTCGATGTAATAAACTATCTGTTTTTTAGGTTCAACCAATTGGCCCTTTAGATATTTCTTAATGTCTTCATCTTTGGGTTCCAGTCGGTATCGCTGGATGATATGTTTCGTCTGTGCACGCTGTCCATCATCATCAAACAAGACATATTTATTAGCAAAAAAACCTACTCTTTCATCAGCAAATCGCTTTCGCATCGGTGTTTTTGGAAGCAGTACGATTGAGGTGTTCAATCGTAAAGTTGTACTTCCGCTGCTTGATGTAGAATTGGTATACGTTTTTGTTGTTTTGATTTCAACATTAATAGGATAGACATCCACTGTTTCAATAAAAGATTTATCATCTGCAAGAGAGGTCAGTTTTCTTTCCGTTTTCTCTTTAGTCTCGAGGGAAAACATCGCATTGTCTTTTTTGAAGGCGTCTGTTACTTCAATAACAATATCTCTTGTAACAGGATTGATTGTTTTGATAGGAAAAGCTGTTACTATAGGATTTTCATTGCTGCCTGCTAATGCTTTTGCGAGCATCGATTCCGGATTGCGGACATCTTGTTTGTATTGTAACGATCTTAGAAAAACGGTGTTATTGCCTCCTTTTTCAAAATATATTGTCTGCTCGTTGGCTTTTTCACCACCAAAAATTCCCATTCCTTCAGGAGTTGAAAGATATCTGGTAACCACAATCATATAGCGATTAAATAAACTGTCCGGAATTTGAAAATAATACTTATTATCCACCTCGTCAACTGTAAATAAACCTGATTTACTTACAGCACTTTTTTTAATGATCTTATCATAGGGCTGTAAACCTTTCTGAGGCATGGTGGTGCTGTCTGCTTTTTTTTCTGGCTGAGTTTGGGCAAAATTATGTTGATTGATGAACAACATAATTAATAATATCAAAAATTTCTTCATTAGAATTAAAAGGGAACTTTTTCGTTGGTATTTAAGGTAAGCTTTGGATTTTTTGTCAATGCCGATAGCGGAAAAGGGATAATGTACAATCTTGAATTAGGCTGTAACGTGTACGTTTTTTGAGGAACGATGGTGTTGACCAATGGAAATAATCTTACAACCGTTTTTGCATAATCGGGTTCATTATTCAATCTTTTAAGGTCAAAAAATCGATTGAAACCTAAAAGCAATTCTTTTCTGCGTTCGTTGATGACCAACTGCATCGTTGCTTTTCTGGTGGATGGAACGGCTAAATTTATTGTACCCGATAAGATTCGTTTTGCTCGTAAAGTATTTAAAATAGCTACAGCGTCATTGAACCTGTTTTGTCTGGCATAACATTCGGCAAGCATCAGATGAACCTCGGTGGTTTTCATCCCGACAGTCGGATAGAAAAATTTTGTGTATTGAGTTGCCCAATAGGCTGTATTGGACCCTTGATCCAGATTGGTAGTACTTGTAGAATTGAAAAACAAATTAAAACGCGCGTCATTGTTCCCAAATAGAGTACGCAGCTCAGGACTTATGATACTACTTTGAGCAAAATTCATTTCATTATAGCCTGTCATATACATATAACTCAATACTTCGACATTACTGGCTGCAGGAACTGCAACTGCGTTGGGTCCTCCTTGTTGATTGTAAGCTACAAGGTCAAATATTTGATTATTATAGCTTAACGATTTTTCAGCGGCTGCCTGAGCTTCGGGAATTTCACGTTTGAACAAATGAACTTTAGCTTTGAAAGCATACGCAAATGCCAATGACGGATGGTAAATATCAAATGGTTTTGCCTGAATGTAGGGAAGTGCTTCTTCTATATCCTTTTGTATAAATTCATAAACTTGTGCTACTGTTGACTTTGATGGCTGAGCTTCCAGATCGAATTTATCCATAATGCAAATTCCTCCATCATTAGCAGCAGTCTGCGGATCATAGGCTTTTGCATAAGTGTTGACCAGCAAAAAGTGATCGTACGCTCTATAAATTTTGGCTTCTGCTTTTGCTAATTGTTTCGTGCCTTCATCTCCTTTGCTGTTATCAACCAATGAAATAATGGTGTTCCATCGGTTGATGTAGGCATAAGCCTGATTGTAAAAGCTGGATGTTTTCATCAGTGAAACTCTGTCAATACTTTCATCAAAAGTGAAATTGAGAATATCAATGTTGGGCGTTTTGCCTATTACATTGGCTTCTCTCATCCACTGGTCGTCTGACAGATATTGAAAATTGTTGATGGGATAACCTCTGTTTGGCAGTGATACCATTTCAAGAAACTGGTCTGCCGTTTCTATAACCAATGCTCCTTTTGGAGTAATATCTGTATAATCTTCGCAAGATGTTGTGCTTAAAATCATTAGCGACAGCAATATAATTTTTATATGTTTCATTTTTTTAAAGTGTAAGATTAAAACCGAATAGAAATGTTTTTGGCAACGGCAAATTTCGCGTGCCTGAATTAACAGAATAAACCTCGGGATCAATCCGATTACCTGCGGCACTCCAGTACCAAAGATTGTTGACCTGTAACGTAAATTTAGCCGATACCACTTTACTTTCATCAGTAAAAGATTTCGGCAGATTATAACTTAATGAAATATTTCTAAGCTTGATGTAATCGCCATCTACCACATTGGCGGTTGAATTTCGCCATTGACCGCTTATGGTTCCTGCATAATTTCTCACACTTTCATCAAAATCTACATACAATCGCACATTGCCATTTTGGTTGACATCTGTATATCGATCAGAAATGCCCGAAAGATTGACTGCGTCTGAACTCATATCAAGAGTTTCCTTACGCATTACATTTCCTCCCGAGAACACAAACAAGAAATTCAAATCGAATCCTTTATATGAAAATCTTTGTGAAAAAGATCCTGTATACGTGGGTGTCAAACTTCCCATATTGACCAAGGCAGCAGAATTTGTAACTGTTTTTATCGCAGTCGAAATGGGGTTTCCATTGGCATCAAAAGTAATTGATGGATTTCCATTTTCATCTAAAACATAAGGATATCCATTGATAGTTCCTCCATATTGGTAAGCGTACAAACTATTATAGGTCTCATTTTCCAGAAAGAAGTCTATCGGGGAACTCACATATACCGATGCATTGGATTGTGCTCTGGTAATTTTTCTTACTGTGCTATTGTTAAAGCCTAAGACTAGAGTAGTACCTATGCGCAGATCTCCTTTATTCAACCAATCGGAACCTATGCTGAATTCAACTCCTTTGTTGAGCAATGCTCCGGCGTTGATTCTTCTGGTGAGTGCACCAACGGTAGGATCCAGATCTGTGGTCGCTAATAGATCGGTGTTGTATTTACGATAAACGTCAACGCTTCCTCTTAATTTATTTTGAAATAAGCTGTAATCCAATCCCAAATTCCTTGTTTCTGCCTTTTCCCATCTAAGCAGAGGATTGGGCTGTGAGGTGATATTGATGTACTGCAGAGATTGGTATAAGTTATCGTTTCTTCTGGTAGCGGTTACGTAAGGTGTTGTGGTCTGGTCAACATTTCCGTTAACGCCATAAGTAGCTCTTAGTTTAAGTCCATTTACCCATTGGATTTCTTTCATGAAATTTTCATTGCTCACATTCCATCCTAAACCTACAGACCACAGTGGGCGGTTTTTGTACCTGGGATCTGCTCCAAACAGATCGGCTCTGTCGACTCGGTAACTTCCCGTCACATTGTACTTTGATAATAAGGTATAACCTGCACTACTAAAAACCGAAAAATAACGATGTAAAATTTCTGTCTGCACTCTTGATCCTGCTGACAAGGTTCTGTTATTTCCGTAGATGTAACTCGGAACACCAGCCTGGCTCAATGCAAGGCTATTGATTATGGAAGAGCTGAGGGTCACAGGATCATAACCGTAGCGTAATTGTTCAATGGTTCTGGGAACAAAAGTTTCCCGCATTTCAGTTCCTGCTAAAGCTGTAACAGCGTGTTTGCCTCCCTCAAAATTATGATTGAAATCCAGTTGGTTTCTAAAAGAATAGTTGTTTGCCTGACTGCTGAATTGTAAGTATCGTCCTCCTGTAGAAAAACCTTCGACGTAGGTATAAGCATTTGTTGTAGGATTATAACTGGTCAAGGAATTGATGGCATAACGCATTTTATAGGAGTTAATGTCATAATATTGCTCGTTATCGTTTTTTCTGGTCTCGTATTGAAATTGAGTGCTGAAAATCAAACCTTTCCAGATCTTTGCTTTTAGATTGGCAAAGGCTCTTAGACTTAACGAGTTTTGTTTTGTAATTCCTTGCTGAAGCTCATCGAAAACATTAAAAGTAACAGGTTTAAAACCACTAAGGCCATTGATTTTTGCAGCCACTCCCGGATTGATAATCCCTCCGGAGGTGAAACCGTCATTGATACCCACAAAAGGTGATATTACACGATTTCCATTCTCATCAGTAATACGTTCGTATCTTTTTTGAATATCGTAATTTCCGTAACTGCCATCTGTAACATCTTCATTAGTGTAGGTTCCATTCAAACCGATGGTTGCATTTAACCAGTTACTGACCTGAAAACTGCTTTTTGCATAAAGATTTAATGCCAGGCTATTGTTGTTGATAATGCGTCTGTTTGCCTGATCATAATTAAATGATACATAGGTATTCTGCTTATTGTTTCCAACCGAAAATGCAATATTGTAACGTTGTCTTAACTCATTCTGCCAAACATTGTCCCGATAATCTTTATTGTAGTCATTTTTTCTCCATTGGGAAAGGGTTTTGTTGTAGTCAGAATTGTTAATTTTACCCTCTTCCAAATCTCTGTTAAGCTGATAAAGAGGGCTGTAATACTTGATACTGCTGTTTCCGATATCTCCATAACTGTTGAACATCGTGGCAACATTGGCAAATTTAGATCGCTCTCTATTATAAACAGCCTGTTCAAAATCAATCAACTCACTTGTAGAGGCATAATTCATATCCCTCAAATTGGGTTTTTCAGCAAGAAATAAATCAGAATTGAAAGTCACTTTTAAATTCCCGCTTCCTTTTTTGGTCGTTAAAACAATAATCCCATTTGCAGCTCTTGAACCATAAATAGAGGCTGCCGCAGCATCTTTAAGCACATCTATGCTTTCAATATCATAAGGGTTGATTTCATCCAATGTTAATTCCGTTGGTAAACCATCAATTACCAAAAGCGGACTGTAGCCAACCTGAAGCGAAGAAAAAGTTCCGATTCCCCGCAGAATAGGTTTGTCTGCACCAATTCCAGCTGGATTTTTTTGAAACATCAAACCAGCAACTCGACCTTCCAAAGCACTTGCTAAATTGGTGTTGAGGTTTTCGTTTAAGGTTTTCTGGTCAATTTTAGTTATTGCAGCAGTAGATGAGCTTCTATTAAGAGTCTGATATCCTGTTACGATAACTTCTTCTAATAATGAGACCGATGGAGTCATTGAAATTACGACGATAGAACCTGCATCATTTTTTATATATTTTTTTTCCTTTTGCTCAAAACCGAAATGTGAAAATTGCAATATGATCTCATTTTGGTTTGTATCAAAGGTAAAATGACCGTTAATATCTGTTTTCAAACTATTGGCAGTACCTTTCTGCAATACTGTCGCACCTGATATTCCTCTGCCTTCAACATCCGTTACCATACCTTGCAACTTGTATGTAGTTTGTGCAAAAGAAAGAATTACTGAAAAAAAAGGAATCAGAAAAAAGGGTTTAACAAGATATCGATATGATGAGATGCTCCTGTTTTTTATATATGATTTATACATTTAGAATTAAATTATTGAATTTTAAATTTTCTTGAACGTGAAAATTTACTTGGATTGACCAAGCAGAACTTTGATATAGTTTTTCTGATGATCATAAATGTCGAACTTGAAATTTTGTGTACCGATGCAAAAACTTAAAAGTGACAATGCGATTCTTAAGATATATTTATTCATTTTTTGGAATTAAATTTAAAACAGCAGAAAACCTACGAAAACGCCATAGCTGTTTTCATTGAATTTTTCCGGCCCGTAATAATCAATATTGGTTCCTAAACCAAAAGTTATTTCTTTGCAGCTTACACCTGCACGAGCCATCACATAGCTTCGGGTTTGCATATCGATGACTGTGCTGTATTCGTATAAGGCTTGAATTCGAGAATAAAAAAGCCAGTTATCACTGATTTTCGGCTTGTATTCAAATAAGAACATTCCTTCTATATTGGTATCTTTGGAGAAATCTATTCTGGAATTTGCGACGAATAACCAATCTGGCGTGGCTTTGGTGTAAATGAGTCCGACAATCGGTCGCATCCCTTTTACAGGAGTCACGTGAAAACCACCGGCGAGCTTCAAACCTTTTACAATCTCGTAACTAAGACTGGCTTGCGTCATATAATCATTCACTTTATCTTCACTCCATTCTCCTACCAAAGAAGTGACGCTGAAAAAACCGAGTTTGGGAACGCTTTTTATTTTTTTGTCAATAATCATCTGAAAAGCCAGACCGCGGTTGCTCCCTAAAACTTCTGTATTGATGGGAACACTTGAAACAATGTCAGTTGATTGATTCTGAGCTTTAAAACAATTAAATATTGTCATAAAACAGAGTAGGGGAAAGCTTTGTAAAAAACTTTTTCTTATTAGAATATTTGAAATGGATTTCATTAAATTGTTTTGATAGATTAAGTTTCTTTGTGATTTCAATCGGGTCTACACCGTTTTTGGAGGTTTTGTACACAGATTATATAGGCAGACATCATTAATAATGTTGCTAATAAGTGCTGTCTAATTGCTTAAAAATTCTCTTTTTTAAAAATAAGAGTCAATTAAACTAAAGGTGGATGAAATATCTTTGAATGGTATTCGGAATAATAAGGATTCGTACAGAAAGTACTGATAGATTCTTGATAAATACTATCGATGTCCGAGTGAGTAAATTTAAAATCTTCGGCAACCAAAAAAACATCAATCGAAGGAACAGAGATTTTATGACCGTTTTGAGTCGTCTGTTCCTGATTTGTTTTGGTCAATTCTTTGGAAACATAGCATTTACCATTACACATCAGTTCAGGTTTTGCTTTGTTTTCACATAGGTTTTCTACAATATACTCATAGTTTACTGCATAGTTAATCATTGGCAATACAGGTCGCATTGTCATCGTAAAAATGATGAATATGGAAACGAAATATTTCAGAATCTTAATTCGAAAAGTGACTGTTAATAGGTGAAAACCAGATTCAAATAGAAATTTAAAATTATTTTAGAAGCTTTCTAATATCTTCAATTAAAAGTTCTCGATCCGGATGGTATTTTCCTTTAAGATCGGTACTGAGTCCTTCGGGATCTTCATAATTCAATCCTGAGTAATAGAGGATGGGAACATTATTTTTACCGAAACGGCATCTTATGTTTCCTTCCTGATCTACCAGGGCAATCATACCACTGTGGTTCAGGCTTTCAGAATCGTCATCTTTATCACCGACATAAATATTGAACTGATCGGCAATTTTTCCGATATAATCTCGGTCACCTGTCAAAAGATGCCAGTTGGGAGATTTAATACCAATTTTACTTTCATGAGCCTTCAAAATCTCAGGAGTATCGTTTTCAGGATCGATGCTGATAGAGATTACTCCCAGTTCAGGACTGTCGATTTCCTCCATTATGTGCTTCAAATTGCTATTCATAATCGGGCATATCGTAGGGCAGGTACTGTAGAAAAACTCTACCAGATACACTTTGCCCAGCATATCTTTATTAGAAGTTTTTTTATTGTTTTGGTCGGTCAGTTCAAAATCGGGAACTTTCATGACCGAGTACAATTCTTTTTTGAAATATCCGGTTCCGAAAGAAATAATTGCGAACAGACCGGCAATGACCAAGATAGGAACAACAAATTTTTGAAAAACTGAGCTCTTCTTTTTTGAATGATTATTTGCTTGCATATTTCTCTGGAGTTTTTTTGAATGTTTCTTTACAGCCAGATGAACAGAATCCGTAGATTTTATTTTTGTAGACTGCAGTATCTTTCAGATATTGAGCTGTTTTCATTTTACAGATGGGATCCTCTTCATTGACCACCTTTACATTTTTTATGTCGACACCAGCGGTCATCGACTTTTTGTGGTTAATTTTAAATTCTTTTTCTTTTTTACAAGACGTTAGGGATAATGACAGCACTGCTATCAAAATTATTATTGATTTCATTAGGTAAGATTTGTTAAATTTTGTCGAATAGTATTTTGATAAAGATCAAAATAGAAGTAATGCAATAATTTAACTGAAGAGGGGTGGGTGAAAAATCGTGAAATTATATCTTAAATGATACAAGTTGATATATTCTGAAATGGATTGAATAGAATGAATGTATTCTGTTCCATTATCGAATGACAAAATATCGTTCGGAACAAAAATATCTAAACTAATCACTTTTGCGACTGTTTGTGTGGACTGTTTTTCAGATTTTGAAAGTTCTTTCGCTAAAAAACACTTTCCGTTACATGATAACTCAGGTTTATCTCTGTTTTCACATAAGTTCTCAACGATATAATCATAGTTGACTACATAGTTGTACACCGGCATAATCGGCCGTACAGCAACGGTGAAAACAATAAATAAAGATAATAGAAGTCTCATAGGATTCTGCAATGATAAAAGTACTACTCTTTGGTCATATCTTAAGTATGAATATTATCAGTTGAAGTCGGATTATTTTTTATTTGAGATGAAGTATTTCCAATATAAATTAAACCAAATGGTTAAGACCAAATGTGGCTAACTGCTCAATAATTGGTAGTGTACTTAAGCCTTTTTCTGACAAAGTATATTCTACTTTTGGCGGAATTTGAGGAAACGATTTCTTGTGAACCAATTGATGTTCAATCAATTGGTTCAATTCCTGAATGAGCATTTTTTCACTGATTCCGGGGATTTTACGCTTCAATTCCCCGTACCTAACTTTTTGATCATTGATTTGATATAAAATCAATAAAGTCCACTTCCCGCTTAGAAGTTGGAGAGATTTTCGGACAGGACAGTTTTCGTCGCAGATATTAATTTCGCTTAAATCCATTGATTTACAGTATTTCTTACCTTTTGGTATGTACCTGACTATGTGTGTTGTACAGTTGCAAAGGTAAGGTAAAATAACTCTGTTATCAAATCTAAAAAGTAATTGAATGAAAATCTGGTGCGCAAAGAGAAAATTTGCATTCTTTATCAGGCGCTTCGCTATTGAATAAATATGCTGTTTAAATAGTTACATAAATATGTTTGTAAATACGTTTACTTTGTGCTCAGGCTTTCCAGATACTCAGAGGTCGTCATTCCGGTCTGCATTTTAAAAAATCTCATCATATGTCCTGGTTCAGCGTAGTTCAAATCAAAAGATATTTCTGAAACTGTTTTATTAGAGTAAACCAATCGATCTTTTATTTCAGCCAATAAACGCTGTTTTAGAAGTTCTGTAGCAGTCACATTATATTGTTCCTTGACTGCTTTGTTTAGGGTAATCCTGCTGACATTTAATAAAACGGTATAATCTTCAATATTTTTTTTCTGACAGATGTGTTTCTCAAGAAGCGACTTATACTGCACTGCGTAATTTTTATCATCCTTTTCAATCATCAAATGATTAGCAGATGCATACCGTCGGTTGATGGTTTGTAAAAGGTAGTACAGGATAGATCTGATGATGTGAACGCTATCTTTTTTTGTGTGTACAAGTTCAGTTTTAATTTCTGCAAGAAATTCATTGAATCTTTTCATTTCAGAATCACTCACATTGAGACGTAACTCATGATTGAGCTGATAAAAGAACAGCATTTTGTGCGTGAAAAACTTATCAGCAAAGAATTCATTCAAAAAGTCTTCCCTGAATATTAAAGTTTTAAATTCAAGTCCTTCTTCCTTAATTCTCCAGGCTCTTTTCTGAAAGGCTGAAATAAAAACAATGGAATTATTTTGTATATCAATTGTCTGATCATTTATTTGCACCTTACCATCAGCTTTCGTAAAAAAAACAACCTCAAAATAGTCAGTATTGTGGACATCGGTCTGCAGATAATTGATGGTGTCCTGATTGAGGATATTGATGAAAAAATCGACACCACATTCTGTTTTATGAAAATTGATCGTTTGCATTATATCTTTATTGAATCAAATATACACTGAAATAATTTTATTATTAGAAATTATATTAATTAATCTGATGTTAATCGTTTCTAAATTAGCTTATCAAAATGACATCTTTTCCTAATAATTTGGTATTAAGATCCTACAAAATAGACGCTAATTTTGTTTCGTAATAAATAAATAAATAAATAAATAGTTATGAGCAAACAAGCATTGATTATCATCGACATCCAGAATGAATATTTTGACAACGGAAATCTTACATTGGTTAATCCAGTTGAGGCAAGTCTGAATGCAGGTAAAGTTCTTGAGCATTTCCGAGCAAAAAATTTACCTATTGCACACATACAACATCTATCGGCTGATCCGACAGCACTTCCTCTTTTCATTGAGGGAACAGCCGGTGCAGAAATCCACGAAAATGTAAAACCATTACAAGGCGAGAAGATCTTTCAAAAGTACTATCCTAACAGTTTTAGAGAAACAGGTCTTGGTGAATATTTAAAAGAAAACGATGTTACTGAAGTTATTATCACAGGAATGATGACTCACATGTGCGTTGATGCCACCACAAGAGCAGCATTTGACTTTGGTTACAAGTGTACTGTTATTGGGGATGCATGCGCATCAAAAGATTTAGAAATCAACGGGAAAACTGTAAAAGCTGATGATGTACACCACGCATTTTTAGCAGCATTGGAATTTTTCTACGGAGAAATAAAAAGTACAGATGAGTTCTTAGATGCTGTTTCTTAATTAAGAGAAAACATTTTCTAACAATGAGAGAATATCCTTGACAATTAATTTGTTGAGGATATTTTTAATTATACACGTAGGTCAATCCAAATAGCAGAGAACATCATGAAACATAAATGTGTGGCTCAATCAAGCAATAGATTTCCAGAAAAATCATTTTTTTGTTGGTTTATCAAAATGGTATTTCTTATCTGTTTTTTGATATCGTACTAGTTTAAGAACCGGGGTAATTTTGCACTATAATTTAAATCAAGAGATTATGAAAAATACAACAGCTGATAAAAATAAAAAAACTGCTTTTTCTCCACTGTTAAAACAAGGAAATGCACCAGTACCAATATCAATACTTGACGTTGCAACTACAGGAAAAGGTTATTCTGCTTCAGAGGCCATAGAAACAAGTATTAAGTTGGCAAAATTTGCTGACCAACGTGGATTCGGCCGTTATTGGGTAGCAGAGCATCATGGGATGCCCGCAGTTTCTACTTCTTCCCCCGCTATGTTGCTATCCAGACTTATTGGAGAAACTAAGAATATAAAGTTGGGATCTGGCGGGATGATGTTACCGAATTTTCCTCCATTGGTAGTTGCTGAACAATTTGGCATGCTTCAGGCAATGGCTCCAGGACGTATTGATCTTGGAATAGGACGTGCTCCCGGAACCAATGGTCTTACTGCTTCAGCACTTCGCCGAGGTAATATTGGTATTGAAGATTTTCCTGCGCAATTAGCAGAATTACTGCATTTTCTTGAAGACGATTTTCCGGATGGACATCCTTACAAAGAAAAAGTTTTTGCTGTTCCGGGACCCGGACAGGATAGAGAAAACGACATTGAAAGATCTTTTGAAAGCCCATCCGTCTGGCTTTTGGGATCTTCAGGTTACTCGGCTCAGTTGGCTGGTAAACTAGGATTGCCTTTTGCATTTGCGGCTCAGCTGGCTCCAGAGAATTTGTCCATTGCTTTTGACCTGTACAGGAGAAATTTCAAACCATCAGCAGTTCTTGATCGACCTTATACCGTTGCATCATTTGCCGTATTTGCTGCGAACAGTGAAGAAGAAGCAAGACTCCAGACTCATTCTTTTTCGCATAGTATGCTTAGGATGATGAAAGGTGAATCGTATATCATACCATCACCTGAAGAATTAAAAAACTACAAATATTCCGAATACGAAAGATATGTCTTGGACAGCTGGAATCAAAAAATGATTCAGGGAACTGCAGATCAGGTTGTCAGTGGATTGAATGAATTTCAAAAAATTTCGGGAGCAGATGAATTGATGATTGCTAATTTGGGATATTCGCCAGAGGGTATTTTGCATTCGGCTGAACTAATAGCAGATGCTTATAATATGCCTATTTTATAGTAGGAGAATATTACAAAGAGGAAAATTGATTATTAAGAAATTTTAAGACACATTATTTTGAATTATATTGCTTCAAGAATGAAATAGAAGTGGTGATTCGGATAGATATTTGGCTTATCAAAATGGTGGTAAAAAACATCATTTAGATACCTCAAAGATATGTTCCTATTCGGACATTTACAGTGTTCTTATTTCTGTAAAATCTGATGAAATAATTAAGATAGTTAATAAAATAAAAAAAGAATATTTATGAAAAAAGTAATCGTAGCAATGGCACTTACGTTGTCATCTGCCTTATCCTTCGGACAGATAAAATCTGATACAAAACCGACTGTTCAATTAATTAGAAATGCGACTTTGGTCATTGATTATGCCGGAAAAAAAATATTGGTAGATCCAATGTTATCCCCAAAAGGGGCTATTGATTCTTGGGCAGGGATTCAAAAAAATCCTACGGTTGAGCTGACAATGCCTGTAGAGGATATTGTTAGAGACGTTGATTTGGTTATAGTAACCCATACTCACGAAGATCATTTTGACAAGCCTGCAAGCAGCACTCTTAATAAATCCGTAGCATTAATCATGCAGCCTGCCGACAAGGAATTCTTCAAAAAAGAAGGCTTTATGAATGCAACGGTCGTAGAAGATCAAAAAGTTTGGAATGGCATCAATATTCACCGCGTGGAAGGGAAACATGGTTCTGGTAAAGTATTGGAAATGATGGGTAAAACGTCCGGGTTTGTCTTGCAGGCAGCGAATCAACCAACGGTTTACATTGTAGGAGATACGATCTGGAATGAAGACATTAAAAAAGATATTGAAAAATTCAAACCGGATTATATTATTGTTAATTCAGGAGGAGCATTGATCAAGGGATTTGGCGATACTCCAATCATTATGAATGAAATGCAGACGATGGCTTTGATTGCCGCAAGTGGAAAAGCAAAAGTTATAGCAGTTCACATGAATGCATTGGATCATTGTTTTACGACCAGAGATATTCTGAAAAAGAAGGCTGAGGAATTGCAAATCGGAACAGATAAATTAATTATTCCTGAAGATGGAGAAAAACTGACTATTTCTCTATAATTAAACAACGAAAACTGATCAACACAAAAGATAAAAACCTACTTTCTTAAGTAGGTTTTTATCTTTTAATTAATAATAAATCTGAAATCAAGGATAGCAGGTGGTGCTTAAAGTACTTTAGTTTTGCTTTTATTGATTCAGATTATTTTACATCTTTAATCAAATTAATGTATTTCAGTCCACATTCAGCAAACTTTTCATAACTATTCATTGCATTCCCATAGTTTTGAATAGTAATCCCATATTTATCTAACGATCCTTGTATGTCTTTAGGAAGATCCAAATTTTTGTCAATTGCATTTCCTTTTGAATCGACAGCACCTGTGTTTTCGCTCCATTTTATATTTTTTAAAGTAATATAATAGCCATCTTTTTTCTCATTTAATGTTAAAGTGGCGAAGTCTGTAAGTGTCTGACGATCTGTTTTTAAATCATACTTTAATTTTCCTTCTGAATAATATAATTTCAGATTCATATTACAACTAGCGTTATCTTTAGATTGATATAGTCCTTCAATATCAAAAAGCAGATTATTATTTTTACTAAGATTTTTTTGAGATATATCCGATTGTATGCTATCATTTTGTTTTGAAGACGATTGTGTTGTAGTTGCAACTGGTTTATCGTCTTTTTTTGCACAAGATTGTACAGCGAGTACAAAAACGAGTGTACTGATGAATGTGATTTTTTTCATTTATTTGAAGTTGTTTTTAAAGATTTATATTGGTTTATTTAAGAGTACTTTAAAAATGAAGGTTATTTTTTTCCTGAGTATGCAAAAAAAAAAGGAAAAATATTTTTTTAGATTAATATTTGCTAATATTCGATGATCAAAGATACTGCTAAATCGTGAATGATACATTCTAATTATAAAATATTCCCCAATTTTTAATATTTAGAAAACTACGCCTATGCAATGGTTATCGTAGATACTAATATATGATTCAAAAACTACTGTACTAAAGCAAATATTTATCAAAATGACATTAAAAAAAGAGGTTTTGGTAGATTGTAACCGATGCTTAAACTTTACTTTTGATTCATATAAAAAGTAGTTCAAGAAATGGATATCTAAAGATAATTATTTTCTAAAAGGTGGGAAGAATTAAAAAGAATATGACAAAAAATAGATTAGATTTAAAGGCGATCATTTTTGATATGGATGGGGTTTTGATCAATACAGAACCGCAATATGAAAACTTTTGGAGAACTTCTGCCAAGAAATATAACGTTTACTTCGAAGGCTTTGAAAAACAGATCCGCGGGATGACGGTTAAAAAATTATTTGAAGGACATTTCAAACATATTGGAGATGTTGAAAAAAAGAATCTTTTAAAAGAATTCAAAGCATTTGAAGATAAAATGTCTTTTCCTGAAATTTCCGGCATTTCTTCTTTGTTGTATCATTTAAAACAAGCAAAAATTAAATTAGGATTGGTAACAAGCTCGGATCTGGAAAAACTAACGAGAGTGAGTGGACAGAAAAACTACGATCTGTATTTTGATGTGATGATTACAGCCAACGATGTTGTTGACGGTAAACCAGCGCCTGAATGCTACTTAAAGGCTGCGGATAAATTAGGGGTTGAACCGGAAAATTGTATCGTTTTTGAAGATTCTTTTGCAGGGATCTCAGCAGCGAAATCTGCAGGTATGGTGGTCGTGGGAGTTTCTTCCTCGCATTCAAAAAATGAATTAATGAGTGAATGTGAAAATGTAGTTGTGGATTTTCGAAGAACAGAATTGAAGGATATTATCAAGTTTTATAAATCTTAAGAGCTATAAGCTGTAGTCTAAAATAGTATTTTTCATAAATTGAAAGAGAGAAATTTGACTTATTTTTACATCTTATAAATTATTGAACTTGTTTTTTGTTTTTGATTTTTATTAGGTGGACTGCTAGCTTCTCAATTTCTTACGAATACTAGAGGAATTATCGTTAATCCAACACTTTAAGGAGAATTGAATGGTTATGGAATCAGGGATTACAGCAATATTATTCGTGTTCAATTGGTGAATTTGCGAATCTATTGACTTTAAAGGGTTTTGCAATTATGATTGGCGGTCGCTTTTTAGTAGGCTTCGGAACCAATTATGCAGGAGGTTTTTTAATGGCATTTGTCTGATATTATTGATATTAATGAGTTTGAAACCCATCTGAATCGAGACGATATACAGATTGTGGATGTGAGAAACAAATCAGAATATGAAGAAGCTCACATACAAAACGCAGACAATGTTTTTGTTGGTACTTTGGAAGACCATCTTGATGAAATTTCTAAAGATAAAACGGTGATCATTCATTGTCAGAGTGGTGATAGGGCAGCGATCGCGTATTCACTTCTAAGAAAGAATGGTTTTAAAGATGTTAAAAATTTTTCTGGTGGAATGACAGAATGGCTGGCTGCAAAAGGTCGAACTGTTCATTAAAAAGTCGGGAACCACTATATTTAAACCAATAAATAGATTTTAATATGAAAGATAATAAAGTAGATGAACTGTGGACTTCGAGATGGGATGATAGATACCGCGAGGAAGAGTTTGCTTATGGTGAAGAACCCAATAACTATTTGAAAGAACAATTGCCAAAACTAACCCCAGGTTCTATTTTTTTTCCTGCAGAAGGAGAAGGACGAAATGCCGTTTTTGCCGCCAAAATGGGTTGGGATGTTTCTGCATTCGACATTAGTGTTGAAGGTAAAAACAAAGCTGTTACACTTGCTAAAAAAAATGATGTAGCCATCACTTACAAAGTTGGAGAATTGGAAACATTAGATTTTGAAAATGAACAATTTGATGCAATCGCTTTGATCTATGCACACTTTCCTGCAACTATTAAATCACGTTACCATCAAACATTTGACAGATTATTGAAAAAAAATGGAACCATTATCTTTGAAGCATTTAGTAAAAAACATATTGATTATGTTACGGCAAACGAGAAAGCAGGTGGTCCAAAAGATATTGAAAGTTTATTTTCAATAGAAGAGATCGGATCAGACTTCCCAAACTATGAATTTAGTGAATTAATAGAAAAGGAAATTGAACTAAGCGAAGGACTTTATCACAATGGAGTAGGTTCGGTAATAAGATTTATTGGGAGAAAAAAGTAATCGGATGCATAGAATCTTTTTGTATCAGGAGTTGTAAAATGTTGCGTGATCCGATTCAAGACTACAAATTGATGATGTTTAGAAATAGTAATGAAGTAAAATAGTTGAAAATGTATAAAAAATTGATCGCATTATTACTGGCACTCGTTGTGACAGAAGGTATGAAAGCACAAAATAAAGCCGAGCAAAAAAGTCTCCCGGCTAAAGAGTTCTACAAAAAAATAGAAACAAACAAAGAAGCACAGTTGGTCGATGTAAGAACGCCGGATGAATTCTTAAACGGACATCTTATCAACGCAAAAAATATCGATTGGAAGGCAGATGATTTCGAAGAAAAATCAAAAGCTTTGGACAAAAGCAAGCCCGTATTTGTTTATTGTATGAGCGGACCAAGAAGCACTGCTGCTGGTAAAAAACTGCAGGAAATAGGTTTTAAAAATGTCTATATAATGGAAGGTGGAATGATGAAATGGAGAAATGCAGGTCTTCCGGAGATAAAAAAGTCCACCACTGCAGGAATGAGTCTTGCACAGTACAATGAATTATTGAAAAGTGAAACTCTTGTGCTTGTTGATTTCTACGCAGAATGGTGCGCTCCGTGCAGGAAAATGGAACCTTACCTCAAAAGAATAGCATCTGAAATGTCGGACAAAGTAAAAGTCGTACGAATCAATGCTGATGAAAACACCGAACTTTGTAAAGTACTGAATGTTTCTGCACTTCCTGTTTTAAAATTATATAAAAACAAAAATGTAATCTGGGAAAATCTTGGATTTGTGGAGGAATCAGAAGTAAGAAAACAAATTTTGCAATAAGCACCATACTATAACAATGGAAAAATTCAAAATGTGGCTCAAAAAAAACTGGAGTACTGTACTTTTTGTAGGAATATTCATTCTCCTCTTGGTCAGTACAGATGCGAAAGCTTGGCTTATGCGACAAATCATTTCTACAGGCTTATTGAACTCAAAAATTGAGAAAAAAAATGTTGGACAACCCGTAGAAGAAATGGCTCCATCCATCTTTGAAAGCTTTACTGTAAAAGATGAGAACGGAAAGATCATCAATGTTTCTGAACTTAAAGGTAAAGTGGTCTTTATTAATTTCTGGGCTTCGTGGTGTCCACCTTGCAGAGCAGAATTTCCCTCTATTCAAAAATTTTATGAGAAATACAGTTTAAATAATGAAATTGTTTTTATTACAGTAAATTTGGATGAAGACTTGAAGGCTGGAACTAACTATCTTGAGAAGGAAAAATATACAATTCCTTTTCTAGTTCCAAATGGGCATGTTCCGGATGTATATTTTACTGGTTCACTCCCTACAACCGTGGTTTTGGACAAGAAAGGAAAAATGCGGATGAAACATGATGGAATGGCAGATTATAGCAGAGATTCTTTCTATGAAGAAATCAATCAGCTTTTGATAGAATAAATATTTTAGAGTATTTATCGATTTATTATTGATTAAAACAAATATCAAAACCTATAAATTGTTAGTTCCGCAAGTCTATTTTAAATTTTCTACAATATTGTTTTTGATTATTTTTTTATGTAAAACCAGAGAAGAAATTATCTCAGTTTTCTTTTTATATGATAATATTTAGCTAATAATCTATCATACCACAAGGCGAATAATAGTAAACAAGCCGGGATAAGAAGTGTTTTTAATTGAAAATGCTGATAGGTGAGTGCCCCAATAATTCCTCCAGAAAAGAAACAAATGATGATCATTATTTTTAAAAATATACTTTTATTTACTTGCGTTCTCTTATCTTTTTGCTTATGAAAAAACAGCAGCGATAGCTCAATTCCCAGATCTGTAAAAAGTCCTGTTAGATGAGTTGTTCTTACTACAGATTGCGAAACACGGGTAACGAGAGCATTTTGCAATCCCATGGCAAAAAGTAATACGGAAGAAATCACCAATGGAGCAGAGGAATGATCCGGAAATAATTCAGGTGAGAAACCGATGAGAAGCATGAGAACAATTTCAATAGATAAAGGAATGATATATGAGCTATGGGGTCTATACTTTGCAGTCCATTCGATTAGCAGTCCTGAAATAAAAGCACCTAATAAAAAAAATAAAATGTATAGCAAATAAATAAAAGCCATTTTATAATTTCTTAAAAATAGTTGTTCGGAAAAAAAAGCAAAGTGTCCCGTTACATTTGTGGTAAGATTGTTAACGGATAGAACTCCTGTAATATTCACTAATCCTGCAACACCAGATAAAATAGAAGCCAGTTTTAAATTATGGGAATATGTTCTTCCTTTCCCTTTGTGCCTAAACATGAGCAATTCTTTTAAGTGAAATTTTTAAAAAGGTAAATTTTTTGAGTACAGATTTTTACAGAGAGCTCCTTGAAATGTGTAAAGACAATTATTACCTTTAGATATTCGCAATACGGGTAAGGCTTTCCAAATCTATTAATAGAATTTTTCTTCCTTCCATAACGATAAGATGATCTTCCCGGAAATCATGGAGAATACGGGCTAACGTTTCATTGGCAGTTCCTACCATGTTGGCAAGATCTGTTCTGGACAATGTAATGTAAGTTTTATCCTCTGTTATATTAGATTGATATTTTCTATGCAGAATTAATAAACTTAATGCTACACGTTCCCTGACCGTTCGTTGTGACAGAAC
>NZ_FUZE01000047.1 GCF_900168205.1 Chryseobacterium balustinum | reverse complement strand
CTTTTTCGGTGCTGCCATAATTAAAATTACTCTTTTTATGAAAACACTCCTTAACTTTTTAATATCTAATGTCTACTTTTTGCTGACGATTTACACTCTGATATTTTCTACAGTTGGTCAAACGGAACCGCACCATTATTATCAGATTTTGGTCAACATATCACCACTCAACCTGGCGCTACAAAATACCTGAGCGAGATGAATATGAATATCGGAAACACTTTCGGTCCGGTACTTTCAACAGACGGAATGGATCAGTTCTGGTTCCAAAATCAGGGAAATTTAACCATCAATAAAACAGATTCAGAAGCATTGGAATACAACAAAGCATTAGGAAGGAATTTCGATGTTTTCGAAAAACATGCCGATGCGTACGGAATGGGAACGTATAAAATCAATGATAAAATAACCGTTTTAGGAGGTTTGAGATTATCAAATACCCATACAAAAGTGAAAGGGTACAATGTTGTTGAAGATGTTCTGACACCTGTAGAAAATGTTAAAAACTATCTCGCGGTTTTACCGATGTTGCATTTGAAATACATGATTAACGACAAAACCAATTTACGTTTTGCTGCAACACGTACTTTTTCCAGACCAAATTTCGGAGATCTTACTCCGGGTGGAACTTATATTGAGGCAGATAATGAGTTTAAAGGTGGAAATCCAAATCTGAACCCAACCTATTCTATTAATTTAGATTTAATGGGTGAATATTATTTCTCCAATGTCGGGATTTTGAGTGGAGGTGCTTTCTATAAATCAATCACAGATCCTATTTTTCAAGATTCTTTTATCGGAAATTATAATGGAATCAGTGGTGTACAGTTCAGTGCTCCGAATAATGGAAAAGCCGCATGGTTAGGAGGAATTGAATTAGGAATCAACAGACGATTTGATTTCTTGCCGGGATTCCTGCAGTATTTTGGAACGCAGCTAAATGCCACCTTCATGACTTCTAAAATGGAAAAACCAAGCGGGAGAATGGTAAAACTTCCTTATCAGGCGAAAGAATTGTACAATATCCAGTTGTTCTTCGAGAAAAAAGGATTTAATGCAAGGCTCGCTTACAACCACAAAGGAAAATTTGCAGTAGAATATGCCGAAGAAGATCTATACGATTCTTACTACGGAAAATACAGCAATCTTGACTTCGGAACTTCGTACCAAATCAACAAGCATATTACTGTTTTTGCAGATGTCAACAACATTCTGAACAAACCTTTGATCTATCATTTCGGAAAAGACGAGCAGAGACCGGAACAGGTGGAATATTATGGTGTAAGAGGAAACATTGGGGTAAAGCTTAATTTCTAAAGCCATGATGACTTCTCCATCAAAAAACAATACATTGAATGTAACTTTGAAAGCGGCCATCGCTGCTTTCGGGGTCTACTTCTGCATGTATGCGTTCAGAAAACCTTTTGCGGTGGCTTCGTTTAGCAACTTAGAATTTTTTGGTTTCGATTATAAAATTTTAATCATTATCGCACAGGCAGTCGGATATTTTATTTCAAAATTTATCGGAATTAAATTCATTTCAGAACTGAAACCTCAGAAAAGAATCCTTTTTCTTTTAATTTTTATCGGAGTTGCCGAGCTTGCTTTGTTGGGTTTTGCAGTCGTTCCTGCGCCGTACAATATTTTATTCATGTTTATTAACGGAATTCCTTTGGGAATGATATGGGGAATTGTTTTCTCTTTTATTGAAGGACGAAAAACTACAGAAATCATCGGTTTATTTCTCTGTTCGAGCTTCGTAGTTTCTTCAGGAGTGGTAAAATCTGCTGGAAAATTTTTGATGGATAGTTTCAGGATTACAGAATTCTGGATGCCGTTTGCGACAGGTTTACTATTCATAATTCCATTGATTGTTTTTGCGGTTTTATTGAATAAAATTCCGCCTCCGAATGAAGAAGATATTGCTCTGAAAAAAGAAAGAAAACCACTGAGCGAAGAGGAAAGAATGTCTTTGGTCAGAAAGTTTTTCCTTCCGTTGGTTAGCATCACGATACTTTATATTTGTCTTACTGTTTTACGGGATTTCCGTGATAATTTCAGCCGTGAAATTTGGGATGAGATGAGCGGTAACGCAGACAGTTCGGTTTTCACTTTGACAGAAGTTCCGATTTCAATTATGGTTTTACTGATTCTTGGTTTTATGGTCAAAGTAAAAAACAACAGAAAAGCCTTTGTTTACTATCATTACATTCTTTTTGGGGGAATTATTTTAGTAGCATTTTCCACAATCTTATTTCAGAGCAACAGCATTTCTCCGTTTTTATGGATGACGGTATCGGGTTTTGGAATGTATCTCTGCTATATTCCCTTTAACGGAATGTATTTTGACCGGATGATTGCGGCTTTTAAAATTAAAGGAAATGTCGGTTTCTTCATTTATTTCGTTGACGCATTTGGATATTTAGGAAGTGTTTCGGTGCTATTTTTGAAAAACTTAGGTTCACAAGACCGTTCTTGGCTTCACTTTTATATCAATCTTAATTATATCATCGCAGCTATCGTTTTACTTTTCTCTGTTGTTGCTTTTTTAGCATTCCAAAAAAAATCAAGGTCAAAATCAAATTCTGAAGACCAAGAAACAGCACAGACGATTCGTTTTGATGCTTTTAAAATTTAAAATAATACTTTATGAATACTCAATATGATTTAATCATTGTAGGTGGTGGGATTTTAGGAACATTCCACGCATACCATGCATTACAGAAAAACCTTAAAGTGGCGATTCTGGAAAGAAATTCTATTCCACAAGGAGCTACTGTAAGAAATTTCGGACAGGTCGTTCCATCCGGAATGGATATCAAATGGCAGAATTTCGGAAAAGAAAGTTTAAATATTTATAAAGATTTACAAGCTAAAGCAGATCTTACCGTAAGACAAAATGGTTCGGTGTATATCGCTTCGAATGATGAAGAATTGCAATTGATTGAAGAACTGGCTCAAATCAACAAAAACAACGATTACGAATCGGTAATTCTTTCAAAAAGCGAATGCATTCAGAAGTTCGATGGGTTGAGATCTGATTACTGCAAAGGCGGATTGTTTTTCCCACAAGAGATTTCAGTCGATTCCAGCGAAATGATTGTAAAACTTCATCAATATCTGAAAACTCAGGAAGGTCTGGATATTGTCTACAATACAACGGTTGTAGAAACGATTGAAAATAACTTCAATTGCACAGTTACCACTGCAGATGGAAAGAAATTTTCTTCATCTAAAATTATAATTTGTGGCGGACACGAGTTTAAAACTTTATACCCTGAAGTTTTTAATGGAAGTGATTTGGAAGTCAGTAAATTGCAGATGCTTCAGACCAAACCGCAGGGAATTTATTCGTTGTCTGGAAATATTTTGACCGGACTGTCCATCAGGAGATATGAATCATTTACGGAATGTGAATCTTTTGCTAAAATCAAAGAAGCCGAAAACAAAAATTCATTAGAAAAGAAATTTGGGATTCATATTTTATTCAAACAGGCTTTGGATGGTTCAGTTATTATAGGCGATTCTCACGAATATGCAGATGCCAAAAATGCAGACGATCTCGGATATGATTTAAATATGGAGATCGATGAATTTATGATTAATGAAGCGAAAAAGATAATCGATTTGCCAACCTACGAAATTCAGAGAAGATGGTTCGGGATTTATTCTCAGTGCAAAACAAAAGATATTTTCGAGCACAATATTTCGCCCAATATTCACATTGTAACAGGCATCGGCGGAAAAGGAATGACCGGAAGCGGTGGTTATTCAAAATTTAATATCAATACAATTTTTTCTTAAAAATGAACATACAATTATTGGTTCTGGATATGGCCGGAACAACGATCGACGAAGACAATGTAGTGTATAAAACACTTACAAAAGCAGTCAATGACTTTGGTTATAGGGTGACTTTAGATAAAGTTTTGGAAATATGTGCGGGAATGGAAAAAGCAGAAGCCATTAAAAACTTACTCGAAAACATCGGAGGAAATACCGAAGATACGGAAGCTATTTTCGAAAACTTTTCTAACCAACTGGCTCTTGCCTACAACGATCTCAGCGTAAAGCCCATTTCCGGTGTTGAAGAATTTTTACTAAAAGTGAAATTTAAAGGTAAAAAAATAGTTTTAAATACAGGTTACACTCAGAAAATTGCGCAACAATTGCTCACGAAACTCAACTGGAAGATTGATGTTCACTACGATGCACTGATTACTGCTGACGATGTTTCTGAAAGCAGACCAAGCCCTGAAATGATCATCCTTGCCATGAAAAAATTTGGAATTACGGATTCTAAAGAGGTTTTGAAAGCCGGAGATTCTGCCATCGATATTCAGGAAGGGAAAAATGCAGCCTGCGGAATGACGATTGCCGTTCTTAGCGGAGCACAAACCAGAGCACAACTTGAATTGGCATTTCCTGATCATATTTTAAACAACCTTTCAGAAGCTGAACATATTCTTTTTTAATTACTTCAATCAACTGATTACGGAAATTTTTCTGTAGTCAGTTTTTAATTCAATTTAAATTAAATCTTAAAAATAGTTATTATGAAAACAAAACTTCTTTCTCTCTTGGTCATAACCGGCGCATTAATGAGCGCTCAGACTAAAAAAGTCCTTTTCATTGGGATAGACGGTTGCAGACCTGATGTGATGATGTCATCCAACACGCCCAACATTAAGGGATTATTGCCGACCGCAGTATATTCTTTAGATGCGATCACTTTAGCACCCACCATCAGCGGAAACGGGTGGAGTTCTATGCTTACAGGAGTAGGTTTAGATAAGCACAACGTGCCAGATAACAATTTCACTAATCCTAACTATGCTAATTATCGTGATTTTTTAACCAGAATTGAAACGTACAATTCTAATTTGAGAACCATGTCTTTAGTACATTGGGCACCTATCAATAACAATATCATCAATACTGCTGATGTAAAAACAAACTTTTCAACTGATCTTGCGGTAAAAAATGCAGCAGTTAATGCCCTTCAAAATGACAATCCTGATGTACTTTTCGTTGATTTTGACGATGTGGATGGTGCAGGACATTCATACGGTTTTACTTCAGCATCATCGCAATATGTGAATTCTATTCAGCTTACTGATACTTATATTGGTGAAATCCTGACCGCGATGAAAAACAGAAGCACATATAATAACGAAAACTGGCTGGTGGTAGTCACTACCGATCACGGTGGAGAAGGTGCTTCACATGGAGGAGGAAATCTTACAGAAAGAGATATTTTTTCAATCTATTCCAATCCATCTTTCGCCCCTCAGCAGATCAGCAAAACTCAAAGTCAGAATACACCAACATATAATCGTCTGAACTTCCCTGCTGGGACGTATGCGAAACCTTCAGTTCAGAGCGGATTTAATTTCGGTGCCAGTCAGGATTTCACGATTGAATTTTGGATAAAACCTAATGCCAATTACACAAGTGATCCAGTATTTATTGGAAATAAAAACTGGAATAGTGGAACCAATAAAGGTTTTGTAATTTCAGGATATTCAGGACAAACCTTTAAAATGAATATCGGTGACGGAAGCAACAGATTGGATTTAACTGGTGGAAAACTCGTGACGAGTCAATGGAAACATATTGCTGTAACATTCGACAGAGATGGTCTGGCAACAATGTATGACGACGGAGTTCCTGTAACCGTTGGGAAAATGAATACCATAGGTGACATTACTTCAAATTTACCGTTAACCATCAATCAGGACGGAACCAATACATACGGTGTTAATCTCGCTGCTTCCTATAAAGATGTAAGAATCTGGAATGCAAAATTATCGAATGAAGCCATTGTTCAGTGGGCAAATCAGGACGTGACGAGCTCACATCCTTTTTATTCAAATCTTTTGGCAAGTTATAAAATGACTGAAATATCAGGTAATACTTTGACAGATTCAGGACCATTAGGTAATAATGCAACAATTACAGGTTCTCCTACAAGAGATCTTCAGACCTCAGAAACATTTACTATTCAGAATTATCTTGCTACGCCGAGGCAAACCGACCACTTTCCTACGGTACTCAACTGGCTTTGTATTCCGGTAATGACTGCTTGGGGAATTGACGGAACCAACAGAATTCCGACGTGTGACCTTGGTAGTTTAACTGTAAATGAATCGGTGAAAAATAATTCAGATTTAAAAATTTATCCTAATCCGGCTAAAAATGAGGTAACGGTAAAATTTAAATCAACCGAAAATAAAATCAATCTGCAGATTATTGATTTTTCAGGTAAAATATTTTTAAATAGAGATGTACAGTCATCTACCGGTAATTACAATGAAACACTAAGCATTTCAGCTCTTCCCAATGCGACCTATTTTGTTGTCGTGAAAGAAGGTAATAAACGGACACAGAAAACATTGATCAAAAACTAATAGTTAGAATAATTAATTTTTGGAGTACAGACTGATTTTTGGTCTGTACTTTTTTTACCACAAAAAAAATATAATCTGAATATTGATATGTTGCTATAGTTTAAATACTCTCTGAATTTTACTTTCACTCATTGAGTGAAGTTTCACAAACTTTGATAAGTTGGGAATTATAGTCAGGTCAGCTACAATGCTATCTCGAATCTGATAAATCCGTTTTACATCTGATTCATTTATAGGATAGTTTTGAACTTCTTTTCTCTTAAAAAAAAGTTTAAAGAATAGAAATATTAATTCTTTTGATTTAATTTTATAGTAAAATTGACTAAGCTCTTTTGGGTTTTTTGGCATCAATAATTGTTTTCCATAGAGTAAATGCTTCATTATTGTCAATCAAGTCATTCATAAAATCTGCATGAGCGGTGATAATGATGTTGCTTGTAAAAGTTTGGGCAAGGGCAATTATTTCCAAATCCATTTCAGCTGAACTGACCATCAGAAAGTTTGTTTTTTTTGATTTAAATAGGATAAAGCTTAAAAATATGTCATTAATCTTAAAAACTGTTGATTCAAATAATAATTAAAAAATCTCCTTTAGTAAGTGCATTCTTGCTAATTGAGTTTATAGAGCTGACGTTTAATGATGATGGATTATTGATAATTTACGCAAAAAAAATTGCATATGTCATTTTATTAGCTTACCTTTGTCGATAATAATACGGATAGTGATTTGATTTTTAGAAATATTTCAAGTATTAAAAAGTATTAAGTCAGACGTTTATTTTTGTCATTAATTTTTAGGTGCTCTACCTTTTAAGAAGTTCGATTTTCACTCTTAAATTCTATACATCCATATTTTTTTCAAAAATTTATTATCATTTTGATGCAAATCAAAATATCAGTATTTTCGAGTCTTATTAACAGAATAGAATAATTTTTTAATATATAATACAATGCAACAAGGAACAGTAAAATTCTTTAACGAAACTAAAGGATTTGGTTTTATTACTCCATCAACAGGAGGTCAAGACATCTTCGTACACACTTCAGGTTTAGTAGACCAAATTCGTGAAAATGATGTCGTAACATACGATTTACAAAATGGTAACAAAGGGGTTAATGCAGTTAACGTTAAAAAAGCGTAACTTCAAATAACAACCATTATATGGTATATAGAGCAGGTAATTTATTTATCTGCTCTTTTTTAATTTAATCCGTCAGGTTAAAATCAATCTGAGGGTCATTTGCTAATTAATCATCTCTAAAATTTAAGTATAAAACCTTAATTTTAAACAACCCACTTATTAAAAGGAGATTAATAATAGACTTTCCAGCGTAATTATTATTGAGGAAAATTAGAGGATAACCAAACTACAAATGATATTCTAAGAGCTAAAGAACTTAGAAATCCGAATAGCAAACCCAGTCCTTTTGATTTTTTTTGACGAATTAAAGCCATTAAAAGTCCGGTTGCTGCGCAACATACAATATCGATAATATTAAATCGAAACTGTCACAGGCTCGAAAACTTTCATTTACTACTTATTTTGCTAGCTTTTGAATGCTTATTGCATCATGAAATTTTTTGTTGCTTTTATAATAAAAAAATAAGCTCTCATTTCTGAGAGCTTATTCTATTTAATGAATTGCTTTATTCTTTAATGAATTTTCTCTG
>NZ_FUZE01000066.1 GCF_900168205.1 Chryseobacterium balustinum | reverse complement strand
AGATATTTATGTTAGGGATGCCTGCGCTTGTGCAAAGCCTGAGTACAAACTGAACATAAAAGTCATCACTGAGACCCCATGGGCAAATTTGTTTGTGAACAATCTTTTTTTGAGACCTACAGAAGCAGAATTGGAAACCTTTCAACATGAATGGCTGATTCTTAATGCTCCAGAGTTTAAAGCAATTCCTGAAATCCATAAGACCCGTCAGCATAATTTTACGATTATCAATTTCACTAAGAAAATAATTCTCATTGGGGGTAGTGGATATACCGGAGAAATTAAAAAAGGGATTTTTACGGTATTGAATTATATCCTCCCATTTGAACAAAATATACTCTCCATGCACTGTTCTGCTAATATCGGAGTTAATGGAGATACATCTGTGTTTTTTGGTCTTTCCGGAACAGGCAAAACTACGCTCTCTGCAGATCCTTTAAGAAAGCTAATCGGTGATGATGAACATGGTTGGGATCATGAAAGTGTTTTTAATTTTGAAGGGGGGTGCTACGCTAAGTGTGTCAACTTGAGCGAGGAAAAAGAACCACAAATATTTTCAGCAATCCGTTCCGGAACTTTGCTTGAAAATGTACGTTTTTTTGAAGGAACGGAGAGGGTGGACTATGATAATATTTCGGTAACAGAAAATACGAGAGCAGCTTATCCAATCGATTTTATTGATAATGCAGTGCATCCTTCAATAGGTAAAACACCCAATAATATTTTCTTTTTAACTTGTGATGCTTTTGGAGTTCTTCCTCCGATATCAAAATTATCGGTAGGACAGGCTATGTATCATTTTATTTCAGGTTACACTGCGAAAGTTGCAGGTACTGAAGCTGGAATTACAGAACCTCAGACAACATTTTCAGCATGTTTTGGAAAGCCTTTTTTACCGCTTCATCCCACTCAATATGCAGATCTATTAGGAAAAAAATTAAAAGAAAATAATATAAAGGTATGGCTAATTAATACCGGTTGGTCGGGAGGGACGTATGGTAAAGGAGAACGTATTAAGTTAGCTTTTACCAGATCAATGATTTCGGCGGTACTTGAAAATAAATTTGAAAATGTAGACTTTGTACGTGATGCAGTATTTGGACTTCAAATGCCGGTAGAATGCGAAGGTGTCCCGTCTGAAATTTTAAATCCTAAAAATACATGGGATGACCAGTCGGCATATGATGAAAAAGCACTGCATCTTGCTGAGCAATTTGTACAAAACTTTAAGTCCTTTGAGCCTTTTGCGGATGAAGAAATACTGAATGGAGGTCCCATTATTCAAAATAAAATTAAATAAATTGAATAAGTATATAAACTTAATAAAAGAACTGCAATAATGAAGATCCCTGAAAACCTCTTGTATACTGAAGATCATGAGTGGGTTAGATTAGAAAAGGAAATGGCTTATATTGGAATTACCGATTTTGC
>NZ_FUZE01000041.1 GCF_900168205.1 Chryseobacterium balustinum | reverse complement strand
AAAAAGCAACCTCTTTTAAATCGCTTTAAAAGAGGTTGCTTTTTATCTTATTTTTTGGAATAACGGAAAAACTAAAGAGTTGTGCAACGGTTACCACTGTTACCATCTATGCCCTTAAAGTAGAAAAATTAGGTTTAGATGCAAATGCTAATGCAGCTTTAGTAGGCTTTTACCTGGAGCAAAATGCTATCGAAAAAGCATCATTAATTTTTTACTCAAAAATGTAAACTATGGAAACCGGATATGTACAAAGCGTTATCAATCAATTTGAGTATTACAAAATGCTCGGAGAAAAAACGATTGCCCAATTGCCCCATAACAAACTCTTCTGGCAATACAACAGCGAATGCAACAGTATAGCTATTATTGTAAACCATATTCACGGAAATATGTTGAGCCGTTGGACAGATTTCCTTACAACAGACGGAGAAAAAGAATGGCAAAACAGAGATGAAGAATTTGAAGACCATATCACCACTAAAGAAGAACTTCAAAAAGCTGGAATGCAGGTTTGGGACTGTTTTTTCAATGTTGCAACAGTTCAATGAAAATGATTTACAGCAAACAATTTACATACGCAATCAAGGACATACTGTTATGGAAGCCATAAACAGGCAATTAGCTCATTATCATTACTATATCGGGCAAATTATATACATTGGAAAAATGATTTGTGATAGTAATTGGGAATCATTATCCATTCCTAAAGGAAATTCAAAACAATTCAATAGCAAAAAATTTGCACAAGAAAAACACCAACATTTTACGGACGAATTTTTATGATGAGTGTTTAATCTATAATAAGAAAGCGGCTAAAAGCCGCTTTCTTTATTTTAAAAATCTTTCATTGAAAATATTGTTCTAGATAAGTTTTAACAGCTCTTCGGCAACTTTTTCAGATGATGCAGGGTTTTGTCCTGTTACCAATCTTCCGTCCACTATAGCATAAGGGCTCCAGTCTTCTATTTTACTATACATACCACCATTCTTTTTCAACATATCTTCAACTAAGAAAGGGACGACTTCAGTCAACTGAACAGCTTCTTCCTCTGTATTCGTAAATCCTGTTACATTTTTTCCCTTTACCAAATACTCACCATTAATTTTTACGTTCTTCAGGACACCTGGTGCATGACATACGAATGCTATAGGTTTATCATTTGAATAGAAATCAACAATTAACTGTTGTGAAACCTTATCTTCAGCAAGATCCCATAATGGACCGTGACCTCCCGGATAAAATATAGCATCAAAATCTTCGCTTTTGACATCAGTTAATTTGTATGTATTTTTTAATTTATTCTTTAATACGATATCTTTATCCATTCTTCGTGTTGCATCTGTCTGAGATGAAGGATCTTCACTTTTCGGATCGATTGGAGGAAGACCTCCTTTTGGAGATGCCAGAGTGATCTCAACACCCTTATCGGACAAAGCATAATAAGGAGCTGCCAATTCTTCTGTCCAGAATCCGGTCTTCATACCGGTATTACCTAATTCATCGTGACTCGTAAGTACGAATAAAACTTTTTTGCTCATTGTTATCTTTCTTTAATTGATATTACAAAGTTGACATTATTTGTTTTTTTTAAACAGGACTTAGCTCACTATTCCCGTGTGATCCAAATCACATTAAAAAAATAAATTATTTTATCTTGTCATAGATCAGTTTGGTCACGATGGCACCAAAGAGATAATACCCGACTGTCATGATTTTCTTCTGATTGGTTTCTGAAACAGGGGAATCATCAAGACCCATCTTTTGTGGAAGCATAACAGCTCCTAAACCAGCAGCTAATCCAGAAGCAATATTAAAACCGCTCGTTGCTGTCGTAGCATAATAGATACCGTTGCTGATTACATCTCCGGCCAATGTTGCACGATAGAGCTGATCCTGATCGGTGATCTTTAAATCAATTGTTTCCAATGCTTTATTCAACGCTTCCTCTCCTACTTTATTGACTTCAGGAACATTATCAAAGTTTTTTCTGATGATTTCATGGATAAGGTTAAGGGCGATCGCGCCTCCTAAACCTGCAAGAATTTTCTTATACATATTCTATCTATTTTGGTACTATGCCTAGTTGCATAAATTGAGCCATTGTAAATCATTGGGTATTAATCAATGCAGTGTCATTATAATGCAGTAATGAATGCGAAGAGTCCAAAGAATATGCCCGGTGAATTGGCTACCACTATCGGCCAGTCACTTTTAGGTTTTTTAATGTAGCCATAGGTCACCCACAATGTGCAATTGATCGCAGCAACCAAAGGTTGCAGCCAGTCACCTTTATCTCCGTTTAAATTATGAGTGATTTGTGGAATATATGAAAAATACATTGCCATTGCAGTTACTGTTGCTACCCAGCCTAACACTTGCATAAACTTCCCATCCATACTATTTAATTTTAAAGTTGGGATTAAAATTGAAATTATTATGCCACTTTAAAATTTGGAAGCATTTGTCAATATTCGTAAATAGAAATCTTATCGTCAGTCTTTTTAATTACTTCCTTATTGCTAGATCGATAAGGTTTACCTCAGCAATCGAAAAGTCAAATTAATACGCTCCTTCATAGACACAGCTGATTTAGCAATGCGATGTTCCCAATTCTCCTGCAGATCACCTTTCATAATCAGCAATGAACCATTAGGAAGTGGTAAGCTGTATTTGCTCTGATGATGGTCTTTTTTTCTAAAATCGAAGTTTCTGGTTTGCCCTAAACTTATAGAAGCAATAACCGGGCGTTTTCCATATCGACTTTCTTTATCCCTGTGCCAGGCAACGGAATCATTTTGGTCACGGTAAAGATTTAAAAGAACACCATTAAATTGATAACCAAATTCTTTTTCAATCCTTTCTTTTAATGACCGTAGCTCATGCGTCCAAAGGTTAGTACCAGATATATTATTATCAGCTGATCCATATGATCTATTATCATCACCATACCAAGCTGTTAGTCGTGGGGTTATGACCATCTTATCATACATTTTCTGTGTACGCTGTTCCCATGGTACTGTTTGAAGCAGATGGTCTCTTAGTGTATCCGCCTCTTCCTTGTTTAGAAAATTTTCCCTGTATTCCAAAAGGTCTTTTGGAAACTCATAGAATTCTTCTGCATCAAATAAGCTTAGTTGTCCCATTGGATTTTAAAAAAAAATATTATATTTACATTATCCCATTGAGGTGGGATTTTTTTTTCATCATTTGTGTTTTTAACTTCCCTTCGGGGAAGTTTTTTTTATTCTTATTGATTCAATGTAAGAATTCCATTTTCCAAATTACTGATGCTGCGCTTGGCTTCATCCAATAAGTTTTTAAGATTCGCCTGATTAGGTAAATAATGAGGCTTATACTCTTTTGGTAAGATTCCCTGTGCATAGCTCCATATTTCGGAAATATCCTCTAATGCTATATCGTAAGGTTCATAAAATAGATTATCAGCAGAAACTGTAATATTTTTTTTATTTTTCTCCAAAAAGGTTTTATATGTAATTCCCTCATTGGTAACAAAAACATATCCTTTGCCAGGTTTTAGATCCTCAAACTTCTCTACATATTCTCCGATAATAATTGACTGGTCAGCAAATGGAGGCATTGAATCACCATCAGCCAAAAAAGCCCTGTATTTCCCATTTTTTAAAAATGGGAGGTGCATTTTTTGAAGACTCTCAATATACTCAGGATCACTGAATCCTTTCAGGTAACCCATGGAAGCTTTTTGGGGAACAATTTCGATATAATTGTTACCTGCAGGATCAACTATTACAGGCATTAAAATTTTGTTACCCGGCAAATTGACCATTTCTTCCAGAGGATATTTTCTAATGTCTACCGTTACTAAAAGATCAATACTTATGTTGTAGTATTTTGAGATCCTTATCAATACTTCAATAGGTGGTTCTGCATTTCCATATTCATAGGAAACATATCTTGATCGGGTAAGGATAAGTTCATCTGCCAACTTATGCTGAGTTACATTTTTCTTACCTCTCAAAAACACGATGTTATCTGAAAAAATTGACATTGTCATAATTTATGACAACAAATGTACAAATTTTGTTTAAAAACGTAACTAAGTTTGTACCATGGAAAGAGCAATTGCACATATGGATTTGGATACGTTCTTTGTTTCATGTGAACGGCTGAAGAACTCCGAATTGAAGAATCAGCCTGTGATCATTGGAGGCGGAGACCGTGGTGTGGTGGCATCGTGCTCTTATGAAGCTAGATATTTTGGGGTACAAAGTGCTATGCCTATTAAAATGGCTTTACGATTATGCCCTGAAGCAAAAGTCATCAGAGGCGATATGGAGCATTATTCCAATATGTCACATTTGGTCACAGAAGTTATTCAGGAAAAAGTACCCATTTTGGAAAAAGCCAGCATTGATGAATTTTATTTGGATCTCTCAGGCATGGATAAGTTTTTTGGCTGCTATCAGTGGACCAATGAAATTGCGGATTCCGTTTTAAAGAATACCGGGTTACCGATCAGCTTTGCCTTATCTACCAATAAAACGGTTTCCAAAATTGGAACCGGAGAATCTAAACCGACTGGAAGACTGGAAGTCAAAGCCCAGGATATTCAGCCCTTCTTAAATCCTTTATCTGTAAAAAAAATTCCTATGGTAGGTCCTGAAACATTTCAACTGTTTTCAAGATTAGGAATTAAAACCATACAGACCCTTTCTGAGATGCCTGTTGACGTATTGCAGCAATTAGTAGGAAAAAACGGGAGCGTGCTTTGGAAAAAAGCCAATGGTATAGACGCAACCCCGGTTGTCCCGTATTCTGAAAGAAAATCAATATCTACGGAGAATACTTTTGCTCAGGATACCATTGATGTCAATATCATCAGAAGTATTCTTTCAGGAATGGTAGAACAGCTATGCTACCAGTTAAGGCAAGAGAAATGGCTTACCTCAACGATTTCCGTAAAAATAAGATATGCCAACTTTGATACAGAAACCAGACAGTGTAAGATACCTTATACCTCAGCAGATCATATTTTGCTCAAGTATGTTTTAGAACTGTTTAAAAAAGTATATTCCCGAAGAATGAGAATCCGATTGATCGGTGTACGATTTACAGGACTTGTTCACGGCTGCCATCAGATGGATCTTTTTGAAGATACAGAGGGGCTGATTTCGTTGTATCAGACCATGGATAAAATCAAAGATAGGTTTGGCACTTTGAGTATAGGAAGAGCATCAGGATTATTACGTTAAATCTTTCATTATGTTTCTTAATTGTCATTCATACCACAGCCTGAGATACGGGACTATTTCTATTGATGATTTGGTTCAGCAGGCTGTTGATCTTAATATCAGAGCACTTGCACTTACTGATATCAATACGGTGACTGGTATTTATCAGTTTTACAAACTTTGTCAGGATCATAACATAAAACCAATCGTTGGTATTGATATCAGAGTGGAGAGTGAGCTCTACTATATCTGTCTGGCAAAGAATCAGAAAAGTATTGGAGAGATCAACAGGCTTTTAACAGATTATAATTGTGATGATATTTCAATTCCTAAAGCAAACCCCAAGTTTGAGAACACTTTTGTTATTTACCCTTTAGAAAATATACCTAACCGGCTTCTTGAACATGAATTTATAGGAATCAGACCTGAAGAACTGAATTACCTTATTAAGCCCGATTTGAAAATGCTGATTGACAAAATGGTTATTTTGCAGTCGGTTACCTTTAAGACAGAACAGGAATATAATCTCCATAAGATTTTAAGAGCCATCGATAACAATACACTCATCAGCAAAATGGCTGATAAAGATTATTGCAGAAAAACCGAGACCTTTATCAATAAAAAAGAACTGTTGGATCGATACCTAAATTATCCGCAGATCATACAGAACACTGCAAATATCATTAATCAATGCAGTTTTGATTTTGATTTTGAAACTCCTAAAAACAAACAACATTTCACAGACAGCAGGGCGACTGATTTTAAACTGTTGACTCAACTGACCTACGAAGGATTGAAAACGAGGTATTGTAAAGATCATGCAGAAGCTAAAGCAAGAGTAGAAAAAGAATTAAAAGTCATAGAATTCCTGAAATTCAGCGCCTACTTCCTAATAACCTGGGATATTGTTCAATACAGTAATCAGATGGGATTCATGCATGTAGGAAGAGGAAGCGGTGCGAATTCCATCGTAAGTTACTGTTTAGGAATTACAGATATATGCCCTTTAGAGCTCGATCTGTATTTTGAAAGATTCCTCAACCTAAATAGAAAAACCCCGCCTGATTTTGATTTGGATTGGAGCTGGCAGAATAGAGATACGATCTTAAAATACATTTTTAATAAATACGGTAAAGAACATGTAGCATTTTGTGGAACCAATGTCGAATTTAAGTACCGTTCTATTTTCAGGGAAATAGGAAAAGCCTTTGGCCTTCCTAAAGAAGAATTAGATATTTTGGCAACTAAGTCTATGACTGAGCATGATGATAATTCTGTTTTTAAACTCGTACACAAATATGGAAAACTATTAGAAAAGTTTCCTAATCAGAGAAGCATGCATTCCTGCGGCATTCTGATCTCTGAAGAACCCATCACCAACTTCACCGCACTAGAAATGCCACCTAAAGGTTTTCCTATTGTTCAGTTCGATATGCATACCGCTGAAGACATTGGGTTTGAAAAGTTTGATATACTTTCCCAAAGAGGACTTGGGACCATAAAAGATACGGTCGAACTCATCAAAGAAAAAAGAGGAATAACAATAGATATTAAAGATACTACCTTATCTAAAAATGAATCAACATGCAATGATTACCTGAGCATAGGCAAAACGATAGGCTGCTTTTATGTAGAAAGTCCCGCTATGCGGGGGTTGCTCAGGAGATTAAAATGTGGAGACTATAAGACACTTGTTGCAGCATCCTCCATTATCCGTCCCGGAGTTGCACAGAGTGGAATGATGAAAGAGTATATTTTTCGGCATAATAATCCTACAAAATTCGAATATTTCCATCAGGTCTTTAAAGAAGAATTAGGAGAAACATATGGTATTATGGTCTATCAGGAAGATGTGATCAAAATAGCCTTACATTTTGGCGGATTATCAGCTCCCGATGGAGATGTTTTAAGAAGGGCCATGAGTGGTAAAGGGCGATCTCTATCTGCACTGCAGAAAGTCAAAGATCATTTTTTTAAATCCTGTAAAGAATTGGGACATCCTGAGCAACTGTCAACAGAAGTATACCGACAGATCGAATCTTTTGCAGGATATTCTTTCTGTAAGGCACACTCAGCATCTTATGCTGTAGAAAGTTATCAGAGCTTATATCTGAAGGTCTACTACCCTATTGAATTCATGGTATGTGCTATTAACAACGGGGGTGGATTTTACCGAACTGAAGTGTATATTCACGAAGCAAAAATGTCTGGAGCAAACATTAACAATCCCTGCATCAATCTCAGTGAATATCAGATAACAGTCTACGGAACAGATGTTTATTTAGGACTCATGCATATTGAGAAAGTAGAAGAGAAAATTTCCCGGATGATTCCTGAAGAGAGAAAAAATAATGGGGAGTATACCTCTTTAGAAAACTTTGTTAAAAGAATACCTATTGGAATTGAAACGCTGCAAATTCTGATTTTTGTAGGTGCTTTTAGATTCACAGGAAAACAGAAACACGAGTTATTAATAGAAGCAAGATTTCTTTTATCAAAGAATCAGTACAAAACGAAAATCATATCGTTGTTTGATGAACCTCAGAAAGATTACCACTTACCTGTTATCGAAAGAAATCCTTTTGAAGATGCTTTTGATGAAATTGAAATATTGGGTTTTCCGGTTTCTTATTCAATTTTTGATTTACTAAAAACCAAGTACAGAGGTCACGTATTGGTTAAAGACCTATTAAAATACCACAAAAAACAGGTTAAAATGCTCGCTTATTTGATTTCAAGAAAACATGTTCCTATCAAAAAAAGAGGTCATCCCGGGCAAAAAGACAATATGTATTTCGGAACCTGGATTGATGCTGAAGGACAGTATTTTGATACCGCTCATTTTCCAGACAGTCTTCGACAGTTCCCTTTTAAAGAGGGAGGTATTTATCTTCTGTTGGGAACTGTAGAGGTAGACTATCATTTCCCAACGATTACAATCACAAAAATGTCTAAGATGCCGCTCATTCCCGATCCTAGATATTCTATGGATGAAGATAAAGCAAAGGAAGTGGAAAACAGTCTTCGTGAAGATGTAAGTATGACATCCAGAAAACCTTATCCGCAAGAATATGAAATTGGACTGCCAAGACTGAAGATAACTAATCTATAGATGATAAAGTGATACTTAAAAAGTATCACTTTACATATGATTATACGAATCAAAACAATACTTTCACCACTTTATATTTTTATAATATCACTTTCTTGCAGTTAATCGATTTGTTATTTTGCGTAAGTTTCAAACCGGTAACTTTTCCGCTTTTGTCTATCATAAAATCAAACTCTGCATTATTTTTTTGTGAATAGAATTTATTTTCTCCTTTTCGCTCCAGTAAAACTTTTTCGCTATTCTCTCCATCTTCATACATGCTTACAAAAAGGTAATTGTTAGCCGCTTCACTTATTTGAAATGTTCCCAAGCTAATAAGTCCGGCCAATTTTGCTTTATAAATTCCGGTATAAATTTTTGTCGTCGGAGCTTTTACATTTTTATAGATTGTAAAATCAGGCTTTTGATATGCTTTATTATAATACTTAGAGGCAACTGCTATCACTACATCATTGAGTTTAAGGTTACCTCCGTTCGAAAGGATTGAGATAGACAACCGATCATTTGGAAAATAACCGGTGAACGAATGAAATTCATCAAGCTTACCGGAATGTCCATACCCTATTTTATCATAAAAAGGAGTCTTAAATAAACCGTATCCTATTCCTACTGAATTTATTTGTCCCATTTGTGCCAATGAACTTGCTGAGACCAGATTACCTTTAAGAAGCTCATGCATTAATTTCGATAAATCTTCGGTAGTGGAAACTATTGCACCTGCCGCCAATGTAAAGCTTGGATGTGTTTCAGTTTCTTTCGTCCATTTTTCACCATCAAAGAAATATGAGCTATTCCTTTTGGGATATTCTCTTTCATCAGTTTCTAAATACGTGTTCTTTAATCCTATTTTATTGATTATTCTATTATTTAAGTTTTCAGCAAATGATTTCCCTGTAATATCTTCAATGATATAACCCAATAACAGATAGTTGGAGTTGCTATATTCAGAATCATCACCTGGCTTAAAAGCAGACTTACCTTGACTGACTAAATCCAACATTTCTTTTTTGGTGAATATTTTCTTTTTAGAAATGTAATAATCTTTCCATTCCAGATAATTATAAATCCCGCTTGTGTGGTTCAATAAATTTCCAATTGTAATTTTATCTGCATTTGTAATATCTGGATAGTATTTGGCAAGTTTTGTATCAAGTGACAATTTACCTTCTTCCACCAATTGAAAAGTCATAATTGCGGTAAAAACTTTTGTAATGGATCCAACTCTATATTTTTCGGATTGGTCTTCAAATCTATTGAACTCACCTTTGTAAATAGTTTCCCCATTTTTTTGAAGCAAAACACTTCCGGAAAAAGCACTATTTTCGTAAAAATAATTTAATATACTATCAATTGATTTTTTGTACTCAAGATTTTGTGCAGATAAAAAACCGAAAAGATTAAGTAAAAGAATAAGGCTGATTTTTTTCATGTAACTATTTATTTGATGCAAATAAAATAAATCATATTCCTTACACTTTACTTTTTTTGACCAACATCTCCAAAAACAGGACGTAAATATTTAAACATCATAAAATCATTTTTGTCACAGAATAATGACTGTTGGTGTAAAAAACGGTTGGTCTCCCTAGAAAATATTTACCTTTATCATTTATTAAACTAAAATGATCCGGTTAAAAGATTACAATATATTCCGACTCGTTCTCAACATTCTATTTACAGGTTTTATACTATTTGCTGCTGTTGACAATAGCACTAAGAATATACCTGTAATCTTCATTCTGTTCTATAATATACTGCTATTTGTTCCTGCTTGGTTCAATAATTTTTGGCTTCTTCCCAATTTTCGAAAAACTAAAAATGTAAAACGGTATCTCATCTTACTGATAAGTATTTTCATTTCAGGAGTTTTTATTTTAGGTAATTATGCACATTTCTTATACAATCAATTCGATGATAGCAAGTTGGAAGATTTTACTGCATTAGCAATCACATCATCAGCACCTAGACTGCTTGAAAAACATCAGTATTATTTCGATGTATTTCCTGGTATTCTAATGGTTTTACTAGTCATGATTATAGGTTATGTTATGCAAGAATATGCATCGAAAATTAAAAAAGAAGAACATTTAAATGCACAAAATACAATCGCCGAACTTAGCTTGCTAAAATCTCAGATAAGTCCTCATTTTCTTTTCAATGTCTTAAATAGCTTATATTCTTTATCGCTCAAAAAAGCCGAAGAAACACCCGATGTAATTCTAAAACTATCTGATATCTTACGTTATTCTTTATATGAAAGCCAGGAAAAAGAAATTTCCATTAAAGATGAAATCCATATGTTGAAAACATATATTGATATTGAACAACTGCGATTACCTGAAAACACAAATATTACTTTTGATTACCAGATCAATAATTCGGTGAATATTGCCCCCATGTTGCTCTTACCTTTGATAGAAAATGCTTTCAAACACGGCGTTGATTCATCTATTGATGCATCTTTTATCAGTGCTACATTAATATGCGACCACAAATTACTTACATTTACCTGTAAAAACAGTTTTAAAGAATCAGTGTCGAAAGATTATGGTGGAATTGGCATTAATAATGTCAAAAAACGTTTAGAATTATTGTATCCCATGAAACATAGTTTGGAAATCACCAAAAGTGAAGATATATTTGATGTTAATCTTGAAATAAAATTTTAGCAAAATGAAAATAAGATGCTTAATTGTAGATGATGAAAAACTTGCTCAGGATGTTTTAATTCATCATATTTCAAAATTTGATATTTTACAGCTGGAAGGTGTTTGCAGCAATGTCTTTGAATTGATAAGTTTTTTAAATAAAAATACTGGGATTGATTTGATTTTCTTAGATATCAAAATGCCCGAAATACAAGGGACTGAATTTGTTGATATGTTTAAAAATCCTCCGGCAATCATTTATACAACGGCTTATAATCAATATGCTGTAGATGCATTCAATCAAGATGCTTTAGATTATCTGCTAAAACCCATTTCGCTTGAACGTTTTTCTAAAAGTGTACAAAAAGCCACAAAAATATTATCATCCCAACAAAATGATATTCCGGCACAAACGGAGCAAAAAGATAATGTCTTTTACGTAAAAAGTGATAAACGTTTGGTAAAGATCGATCCTACAGAACTGATTTTTATAGAAGGAATGGGAAATTATGTTTGCCTGCACACCGAGACCAACAAGATCATGCTTCACAGTACTTTGTCTGCCATCGAAGAAAATCTAAACCACTTGAATTACATTTGCAGGGTTCACAAATCATTTTTTATTAATTTAAATAAAATAAAACACGTTGAACAACACGTTATTATCTTGAATAACAATAAAAACGTTCCTATTGGATTAAGCTATCGTAATAACATTTACGATAAATTAAAGATCATTTAAAAACTTATTTTTTTATTTTTTATGAAAAAAAATAAAATACAAGCCTTTAAAGAACAATCATTTCTCAAAGAAAAGAAGAAATGATAATAACCAAATCTGCAAAAATTGTAGGTTGAAATACTATTCAATCTTCACAAGCATTAGGTTTAACCATTAAGATTATAAGAGATCACAAAATTATTTCTGTTCAACCCGATAAAACAGAAAAAGTATTAAGAACACTTGAAAAATCATCTGTTAATATCTCAAAATTAAGAAAGGGATCAATTCTAGCTAAAAGATAATTTCTATCTTCAACAACTATTTCCTCGGTTTTTGTAATTTCCTTTTCTTTTTCATTCTATTTTCAAAATCCAGTTCTTCATAGTCTTCCCCCAAAATTTCAGGTATGATACTACCTAATCCATCTATTACAGAATTCGAATCTTGATGAAAAAAATTCAATAATTCGTGAGGTTTTTCAGATTGTAAAATTTCAGAATTGTCATTATTTATATTATATTTTTCATGTTTACTGTTCACTTCTTCTTTCGATTCAACTCCCCCATTCCAATATTGATGAAAAGCATTGGCAGAAAATTCTTTTCCTAATCGTGAGCCATTCCAAACTGATTTCGAATGATGATCGATGAACGTCATCCCATATATTCTTCCAGAGGCATTACGTCGGACTACGGTACTGATTCCCATATCCTGCAGTTTACTTTTAAATTCAGATTCATTTGGTTGTGTATTCATTGCCAATCTTAAGGCGGCTTTTAAAGTTTCATGAACAGAGGTTAATTTAAGTTTGTTCGAATTCAAAAAATGAATATCCAAAGCCCTTAATCCGGCATCCTTACCAAATAAAGAAGCCTTAAAAGGTTGACTTACTTTCTCGCCTTGATCATTCAAAGCAAAGTATAAAAGTCCATTCTTCAAAATTCCATTCTCTATTTTATCCACTTTCTCGGAGCCAATGTTATACAATGAAAGTAAAGCATTATACTCTCCCATCGTCTGAAATTGGTAATAATTAGGAATATGTCGAATTACAGAAGCCATTTGACTTTTAATATCTCCCTCCTGATAATCTACAGGACTGAAAATTTGTTCTTTTTGATTAAGCTTTTTATCTGCAACGCTGGAAAGTTTATATTTTCTTTCAATTTCACGACAAATCTTCATAGATTTTCTTTTTTCAAACTTGTCCGATATTTTTTTTCCCATTTCATCAACCCCAATACTTACAATGTGAATATGGGTACGGCTGATATCTGTATGCTTAAACACAACGAACGGCTGTTCACCAAAACCCATTTCATTCATATAATCCTGAGCAATCTGTATAAACTTTTCATCTGGGACCTGGTCTTTGGGATCAGACTACATTTAGGAAATAATCAACTGAAATGCAGTAAATTTGTTGAAAAAAATAAGAATTATGATTAAAATTCATATAAAATAACTATCACTAATAATTTTAAATCAACTATATTAATTATTACATTCTTTTTATTACTAATCACTTAGTGATTTATATTGAATAATTTTTAATTATATTTGTTAAAACAATAGTAGTCTAAGTAGGACTACATATCCGATTTTTTACAAATTGATAATTTAATAATTAGATATTGGTATAATGTCTGGAATTTGAGTAGAAGCTAAGTCTTTAAATTATGATTAATAAGTGATTTATGAAAGTTGATTATAAAAATGTACATATTGGCAATGCTGTTAAAATAAGAGTCAGCGAACTTGGCATAAAGTCGTGCGATTTAATTAAAGAAATACCTTATTCTAATCTTGAAGAATTATATAAAGAAAAAGATTTAGATGCGGAACTTTTATTAACCTTGTCAAAATTGTTGAGTTTTGATTTTTTCAGAATTTATACACAGCATCTTATTCTTTATTCTCCTTCTAATGCAAAAACTGGGAATAAGCAACCTACCTATCAACCACTATATAATCGGAATTTATATACAAAAGAAATCATCGATTTTATTTTAGATCTCTACAGTAAAGGAATAAAATCGATTGTTCAAATTCATGAAGATTATAATATTCCAAGATCAACGCTACATAAATGGATAGCTAAATATAAAAAAGAAGCTTTTGATTAAATAGTAGATATGAATAATACCCCATATTACAAAAATATATTCAATGATATATTAGATAGTAAATATCCAGAGAAGAAATCTATATGTCAAAAATTGCTGGATAAAGAAAATTTGACACACTTGGATGTTATTACTTTAAATAAATTGATTTTTGGAGATAGAAGATCTACTGAAGATGATAAGTTCAATCAACAGCATAAATTTTACAGTGAGTCTGCAATTATTCAAATGCTAAAATATCAATATGATAATAAACTAAGCAATTCCCAACTTGCTAGGCATTTTAAACTAAGTAGGAATACTGTCGCCAGATGGAAAAAACATTTTACTATAAATATAAAATAATATTTTAAGCTTAAGAACTAAATTTTATCATGATAATTGTAAACAATAAAAAGAAAGCGACTAGATTGATGAACTTTCTTTTCGCATCTATTCTATTAATATTTTGCACAATACTGATAGGATTTGTGTTCAAAGACTTGATAAAATATTATTTAAGGTGGCCAGTATTATTAGCTATGATATCTTTCATTATTATAATGTTCAATTGGATTAGAGAATTAAGAGTATTTCAGTTTGAGAATATTGGATCAACATTTACTATAAAATATTATCATCCACTGAACAAAGGTATCATATTTCCTTATGTAGAATTTCCTATTAAGAATGTAACTAGATTTAAAATTGAAAAAAGAATTTTAAAACCCGATCTTATGAAATTTGATATACTTGTTAATGAGAAAAATAAGATTGTCCGATTTAGACTAAGAGTAGTAGGATTAAATAGAAATGCTTATTTTAAAATAGAAAACTCATTAAAACCCTAATAAATATTTTTCTAAGAGTTATAATTGATTTGACTTTAAAAATATTGCTATGAAATATTTAAAATTAAAATATTATTTATTGATAGAATATTTGAAAAAAGTTTTATTTATTGATGATATTGGAAAAGACGGTCAAATTGACCACCTAATTTCGGAGTAAATTGACCACTGATTTCGGAGCAAAGTGACCACCACTTTCCGGTCCAAAATGACCA
>NZ_FUZE01000019.1 GCF_900168205.1 Chryseobacterium balustinum | reverse complement strand
CAAACTTTGATGGTAGAAGAGTTGCGGAGTAATTATTTTCTTTCCTTGCATGTACTAATTTATGAATAATACATTAATTATCAAATAGTTATAGTGTTTTATTTATTTAATATTCACAAAATTTATTTTTAGTATTTTTGGTTGTGCAACAAGCACATCGGTTTGGCGCAATGGCGAGCTAAGGCTAAAATTTAAAGTTGGGGCTTTTGCTTACTGTGTCTTTTCACTTCAATTTCCGCCACTGACGCCAAGCCCTGAAACATTAGCAGAAAAATTTGACAAGGAAATCATTATAGAAAAGAGGTTAATTTACACCTAATACTATTTATCTCTATTGTACAAATGGATACGAAAAAACGAAACTTAATAATAGCTTTTTAGAAACCAAACTAAGAGTAACCGCAATAACAAGCAATTAGAAAACTATAAATAGACCTTTAAAATTAACGACAAACATGGCGAACCAATATTTACTTCACGGAAAATTAACCGCAAAAGCAGGACAAAGAAATGAACTTGCAAATATCTTATTGAAAGCATCTGAGCTTGTATCAACTGCAAAAGGTTGTAAATTATATGCTATAAGTAAGGGCGAGAATGACACAAATTCTGTTTACGTTACAGAAATTTGGGACAGCAAAGAAGACCACGACAACTCATTAAAAGTGGAAGGAGTAAGAGAATTAATAATGTCTGCAATGCCAATATTAGACGGACAACCAACAAAAGGACAAGAACTTGAAATTTTAGGAGGAACGGGAATATAAAAACCTGCCAGCCGCTAACAAGGAATTTCAAAATACTCGCTAAAAATGAAAATTAAGACACACACAATAGTATTTTCAATGTTACTAATTTGTTTTTATAGCTGTAGTTTTGACAAACAAGGACAATGGGATATTTCAGAATTATATGCACAAAAAATTGAAGGGACTTCAAAAATTCTTTATAAATATGATGCTTGGGGTGGACGTGATTCACATACTTATGGTTTTGTTATTTTAGACTCAACAGAAATATTTAAAATTGACCTCAAAAATACATTGCCTTTTTATAAACTTTCTGACATTCCTAATAAAAATAAAATAGAAGGTATTAGCCACGAATGCTATAATTCTTGCGAAGAAGAATATTATAAATCAAAGCCGAATTATAAACCAATGAAGATCAACAAATTTCAATCAAATAACATTAATATTGAAAATATAATCTACCAGTATCGTGGATATTCAGAAAAAGATGGTGGATTAGAAAGTTATGTTATTGATAAGTTTATTGAAACTAAAGATAGCTTGTTCTTTTACAACTTAAATGATGTAGAAAGTATGAATGGAATTCATCTTGATGAATTAAAAGTAAAAAAAGGGGAAGTTTATCTTCAACTCAACAATAATAAAGAAATTCAAAAAATTATTGTTGAGCAAATAAATTTAGATCCTATCACAAAGGAATTTATAGATGGAAGAACTTGCTTTTTAACTCCAAAAAAAAAAACATTCGCAAATGAATTTTCACAAAGAGGAATATTTCGAAAAATAAAAATAACAAAATAATACTGCACATAGAAGGGTTTTGTAATAGTCGAGCGAAACTGCAAATTTCAACATATGTTTTTCGATTAAACTTTTATTCTAAAAATCCCACCTTCAGCAATGCACAAACCCTTATTGCGCATTATAATAATACAACTTCAATAATAAAAATGAAAAAATTAATATTCTTACTTCTTACATTATTCATTACAAATTTTAGCTATGCTCAAAACATAGTACTTGACAGTTTAGTTGGAAAAAATAGTTTTTCTTTTCAAATTGATAAAAACATTTCATTTCAAGGAAAAGGATGGGATGTTTTACTAAACGAAATAAAACAGTCTAATTCTGTTTTGCTGGGAGAAACTCATTTTACAAACGAAATTCCTTATTTCACAAACGCAGTAATCAATGAAGTTAAGTTTGATAATTATTTTATTGAGGTTGACCCTTATTCAGTAGATTTAATCGAAACAAAAATTAAATCTCTATCTCCGGAGCGGCTTAATTCTTTTGTTAAAGAATATAGTACCAACTTTGCTTTTTTGCAGCAGGAACCAGAATTTGATTTGGTAAAGAGTTTAGTGAAACGTAATACCAAAATATATGGTGCCGAACAGATCAGCGTTTTTGCGGACCAAATGATAATTTCAAGTTTAAAAGAAACTTCGAAAAATAAAAAAGTAATTGAGATATATGAACAAATGCTTCATAATTCCAAACTTATTGCATCTAAAGAAGGTCTTGAAAAATATTACCTATTGTCTGAAGATTGTCTTCAAAAAATAGATTTGTTGTTGGCGTTAAAACTTTCAGACAAAGAACGAAAGCAAATTGAAGATTTAAAGTTAAGTCGAGAAATCTATACTAAAAGAAATCATCCCTTAAGAATTCAACTGCTGAAAAACATTTTGCTAAACCAAATGCCCGATTGGAATAACAAAAAAAATCTTTTCAAGTTTGGTGCGAATCATCTCCCAAAAGGTGAAACGATATTAACAAAAACTGATATTTATGATATTGGCAGTTTAATTTCTAATATTGAAGAGGCAAATTTCAGGAAATCATTACATATAATGCTCATTGGAAAAGGAGAAGACCAAAATGATAACACTAGTTTTAAATCTTTTCTAAATGTGGCAAAGGATGAACAATGGTACTGTTTTGATTTAAGACCTTTAAAGAAATCGATTTTACAAAACAAACTAAAAGTAGATGATGTATACTTATCGAGAGTTATAAAAGGTTATGATTATCTTATTTACATTCCTAAAGTAACTAAAAGTAAAGATATCTCGATAGAATAACGATGCACAGCGGCTGTTTGGCAATATGGTGGATTTAGGCTTCCTTAATCCATTGCATCGGCAAGTCAAATGTTAGCCTATTTTTTCATCAATTAAAAATCCCAATTTCTCGGCAATATCACAATGAAATTACCTTATAAAATAATACTTGGAGCTACATTTCTGGTAACAATAGTAAGTTGTACAGAAAAATACTCAACTTTAATATTGGAGTTTAAAAATGAAAAGAAATTAAGTGATAATTTTCCAGAACTATATAAATTAGAAATTAAAAAAAATGGTAAGATCATTAAAACGGTTCTACCAAAAGAAGGATTATTTATCGAAAATCCATTAAAAATTGACAGTATCGAAAAAGGAACTTATGAATTCATATATTCTGATCTATTTGGTAGAACACAAATAAAAAAGTACAAAGCTGAAAATTTCGATAAAGTTGACACTTTAAGAATTAGCCCAGACCATATCGACATCACAAAAGTTAAAAATAATTCAATAATTAGGAAACTTAATAACAACCAAATAACAATAAAGTATAGATCTCAAGGATGTTTTCATAAAATAAAAGATTCTATAGTTATTAAAAATAAAGATGGAAAGTATTACTTAGGTGATAATGGAAGATTTAAAACTTTAAGCAAGGATGAAATAGACAAAATAATTCAATTTGAATGCGAATTATATACTTTACCAAAAGATGGCGGATGTACAACCGTTAGTATTTACACATTGTTTTTTAATGGTGAGACTAAAGAAATACAAAATGGAAATTGTGGTTGGAATGGTTGGGATAACTTAAAAAATGATTTGAAAATAAAAAACTAAAAATACTGTCGATAAAACTATATTGGCAAAATATGATACGAAAGTATAACAGCGAAAATTAATGATTTGCAATCAGTGACTTTCTGCAATAGAATATATTCTGGGCATGGATTACAAAGCCGCGATGTCGGGTGGAATGGTTTTGTTTCTAGGATAAATTAAAATTTGACAATTACTATTTATTACATTATTTTTAACAAAATTATAGTTTGGATTGATGCATTGCGTAAAGCCAAATGTTAGTTGTAATTTTCTACAAACAATCTGCATAAAAGTAAATATGATAAAGAAAAGTCATTTATCAATCTTATTGTTATTTTTTCTATTTGGTTGTGGAAAACATCCTATTGAAAGTAAACTATCTGAAAATGGAAATTTTTGGTATATTTTTCACGAAAACAATGATAAAAACGTATATGAAAATATAAACTACGGCTATGTTTTCATAAATAATGGAAATTTAGATTACAGAAATTATGATTTTTCAACAAATAAGACGAATAGTTTTAGAATGAATGATGTAAAGCAAATAATGAAATGGAAACTAATTAATTCAAAGGAAATTCAAATTGAACATAAAATTTACTCTATTAAAAGATTTGATAAGGATACTTTAATATTAACATACCAAAATTCAAATAAAAACAGAATTCTAATTAACTTGAAAAATAAAAATCCAAGAGAATTAATCAGATTCAAACTTTAGAAAAAAACACGACTAACAGTGTATTTCCAAAAGCGGGGCTGAATTGCTTCAATTGGACATTTATGCAAGGTTCAACATTGGTAATTTTATTGAGCTTTTGTGCTAAAAATCTCCCCTTCGGTAATACCCTGCTCGTTGTCCGCCATTTTATAGAAACACTTACCCTACATACAAATCAATGAAATTAAAAACGCTTACAAGTTTAATATTTATTCTATTATCAACTTTTTCTTTTGCTCAAAAAGTTTCACCTTTTCAAATTAATGGAGAATTATTTGAAATTCCTGGAAAATGGGAATTTGAAACTCAACTTAAAGAATCTGGACAATTCCATTTGTCGAATAAAAAAGAAAAATTAAGTTTACTGATTTCTGTAAGAAAACCAGAAAAATTTGAATTTTTTCAAGCAGGATTAAGTGAAATTGAACTTTTGAATAAATTTTACAAATGGGAATATGATTACTGGAGTTCATCAAATGGAATTCAAACAGAAGTTTCTGAAACAAAAAGAAACGATGAAAAAAAATACATCATTTGGAAACTGACTTTGAAAAATATGCTACAAAATAATAACAAAGACCAAACTTCATATTTACTTTATGCTGTGAAAAATAATAATTTAATTTCAATTAATTTAACGAACAACACAGACAAGAAAAAATTATTTACTGAATCAGAATCAATAGAGCTTCTTGAAAAAGTATATCAGAAATAACAATAAAGGGTTTGGCAATAGCGGTCGGAAAGCCTCCAGTTCAAGTTTTTTTTGCTAACCCGATTTTGCGGATTTTTAATCCGTAACATTCTGCAACAGAATATATTTTATGAACATATTATAAATCTGTACTATCAAAAAAGCACAATTTGTAATCATTCTTTATTTTATTATTTTAGTGAAATTACATTTAAATCAATGCCTTACGTAAAGCTAGAATGTATTACATTTTGAATAAATAAAACAATATATAATGGGAATATTTAATTTTTTTAAAAGAAACAAAAAAGACTCATCAGTAGAGACTGATTCGACAGATTTTATGGCACGAATGGAAGCCATGGTACAAAAGATCAAGGAAGAAGAGGGTACGGATAACGACGAATTACCCAATCACAAAGGTGAATTTGGTTACTCAAAAGACAACCCTATTCTTTTAACAAGTGTTCCTGAATCAAGAAAATACCTAAATAGATTAATCAACATAAAACCGGGTTCTTCTCAATATACTTGGGAAAGAACTGGTTCGATGAAAAGCAGTATTGTCAGTGCACCAATTGATGAATACAATTTAATAGATGCTGATTCTAATATTGTTAAAACGATTTATATTTGGCCTTACAACAGAGTAAATTCAAAAAAAGTTCCAGAAGGATTTGGCTTGATGGATGGCTAAACCAAAAGCGGTGCTGAAGCATGTGTTTATTTAATCTTTAAGAAAAACTTTAAACAAAAAAAAGAAAATGCTCCCTACACGATGTAGAAAGCATTTTCAACCCTAATATTTAATATAATTAACCCATTACAGAGAGACTCCTCGTCTCCATGGAATGAAATCATTCTGATTAAGAACGTCCGCTTTGGTTTTTACTTCGCCGCTGGCTACGTTGATGATGAGTTCCAGAAGTTCGTCTGCCGCTTCAGGAATTGTTTTTTCTCCGCTGATCACGGTACCTGCATTAAAATCAATAATGTCTGACATTTTTTCTGCCAAAACCGTGTTGGAAGAAATCTTCACAACTGGCGAAATAGGATTTCCCATTGGAGTGCCAAGACCTGTAGTGAAAAGAACTACGGTTGCACCTGAACCTACTAAAGCGGTGGTACATTCGGCATCATTTCCGGGAGTGCACAGAAGATTCAGACCTGGTTTTGTAGCATATTCTGTAAAGTCGAGAACTTCTACAATCGGGGCAGCTCCGCCTTTTTTCGAGGCTCCTGCAGATTTCATCGCATCGGTAATTAAACCATCCTTGATATTTCCGGGAGACGGATTCATATCAAATCCTGATCCTGCCGCAACCACAGAGGCTTCAAAATCTTTCATTAGTTTCAGGAACTTTACACCGTCTTCATCGTTGATGCAACGGTTGACCAGCTCCTGCTCTACTCCACACAATTCAGGGAACTCGGCCAGCATGGTTGTTCCGCCAACTGCCGCCATAATATCGGAAACTTCTCCCAAAACAGGATTCGCAGAAATTCCTGAGAAACCGTCTGAGCCACCGCATTCCAAACCGATGTTCAGTTTGGTGATGGATGCTGGTTTTCTCTCTATTTCGTTAGCTTTTTTAATGCCTTCATATGAATCTTTGATAACGCCGGTCAACATTTCATCGATAGTACCCGATTTTTGCTGTTCGTAAACGACAATCGGTTTTTTATTATTGGGAGCCAATGCATGTAGTGAATCCATGAAAATCTGTACCTGAAGATTCTGACACCCTAAGCTGAGAACCGTAGCTCCCGCAACATTCGGGTTGTTGACATATCCTGCAAATAATCTTCCCAACGCTTCAGCATCCTGACGAATTCCGCCACAACCACCTTGGTGCGTGATGAATCTTACATCTATATTTTTAAAAACTCGTGTATCTGGTTCTTCTTCTTCAACTTCAACAGTTGCACCGCCGTTTAATAACGAACGCAATAATAACTGATGTTTGCTGGCTTTGTCGTGAAGTAATTCTTTTTCAAAAATATCTTTCAGCGTTTCGATATTCTTGTTTTCGCAGAATACCAACGGGAAAAACAGCCAAACATTTTCTGTACCTACCTGTCCGTCTTCACGGTGAAAACCATTGAAAGTACGGTCTTTCCATTTATCAACATTGGGTGGAGTCCAGCCCAAAGTTTCGGTTTTCCCAACCACTTTTGCACTTTGGTGCTTTACGTTTTCGGTGGTAATAACTTCGCCCTGTTTGATGGATTGATTGGCTTTTCCAACGATAACGCCATACATTAAAATATGGTCGCCATCCTCAAAATCTACGGCAGCGAATTTATGTTTTGCTTTAATATCTTTAAGAATCGTATAATCTGTACCGTCTAAGTGCACCGATTCTCCGGCAGGCAAATCCATCAACGCTACAATAACGTTGTCTTTGGGATTTACTTTCAGTACTTTCTTTTGCATGATTTTTTAAGAATAAAATTGAATAAAATTTTTGTAGGCAGTTTCCATATCATTGTGATCGATTTCGTACAATGCTTTTGCTACTGCGGCTTTCAGACCTTCAACTTTTGAAAGGTCGGTATCCCAGAACAATTTTTCACTCAATGCCTGTTCTGAAACTACTTCGTAATCTTCGTTTTTCCAGATTTCTTTGAATCTGTTGACGATCGCTTCTTCGTCATTCAGAGGAAGAGATTTTTCACCAAAGCTTCCTTGATAGAATCTGATTAAACTTGCCAGAGAGAACGTTAAGTTCAACGGAAGTTTGTTATTTCTTTCAACATACGTCAACAAACTTGGAACCACTCTTACTTTAAATTTAGAAACAAAATATAAAGCGATGCTTGCCAAATGATGCTTAATAAAAGGATTTCTGAATCTGTCGAAAACTTCTTCCGCAAATTCTTTCAATTCAGTTTCATCTAAACCTAAAGTCTGATTCACTTCATTAAAAATAGAATCGCTTAAAAAAGTTCCGATAAATTGATCATCAATCGCTTCTTTTACGATTTCTTTTCCTGCTAAAATTGCCGGAGCCAACATCAACGTATGTCCGCCATTCAGAATTCTAACTTTTCTTAAACGGTAGGGCTGAATATCATCCACCACCAAAATCTGTTCGTTGATCTGATCGAAAGGAATTTTATTTTTTAAATCTTCACCTCCCTGAATCACCCATAAAAGGAATGTTTCAGAAACCACCATCATTGGATCTTCATAATCTAACTGGTCTTCGTAAGTCGAAAGATCGTCTTTCGGACATCCCGGAACGATTCTGTCTACCAATGTATTATGGAAATGATTGCTTTGTTCAATCCATTGCACAAAACCTTCTTCTAAATTCCAAAGTTGGGCATATTTTAAGATAATACTTTTTAAAACGAATGCATTATCTTCAATAAGCTCGCAAGGAATAATTCTTAAGCCTTTGTCTGCTGCTCCATTGAAATGCTTATATCTTTCATGAAGTAAAACCGCTACTTTCGCAGGGAAATTTTTGTGCGGACCTTCATAGGTATTTTCAGTTTCGTCGTAAGCAATTCCGGTTTCTGTTGTATTTGAAAAAACAAATTCAAGTTCTTCTTCTTTTGCTAATTCTAAAAAATCGCTGTAATCTACATAAGGATTAATCGATTTTTGAATCGCTGAAATCACGCATTTTTCATCGATGATTTCTCCTTTTTTAATTCCTCTTGAGAATAAAGTATACAAATTCCCCTGTTCTTCAAGCTTGTGAACTGAGCCATTCGGAGTAGGTTGTATATTGACAATTCCTGCATTGAAACCTGCTTCATTATTCAGTTTATCAATCACATAATCGGTAAATCCGCGCATGAAGTTTCCTCCACCGAACTGTACGATTTTGATTGGTAATTTTGTATCGAGTCCGCTATTCTGGCGGTTTAATTTCTGTTTTGTCTGATTTTCCATCTTCTTGTTGATGATTTTTTAACGCAAAGTCCGCAAAGTTTTTTTGGACAAAATGCTGTCTATTTTAAGTTCGCAAAGGCGTTCTACTTAGCGAAGAACTCAAAGTTATTTATTTGAAACATTAAGATTTATTAAGGAGTTTAGGTTAGTTAAGAGAAATAAATTTCTTAAGCTTGCACTTCAATTTGCCTGCAAATTCTTAATATTTCTTAACTTCTAAATTCTCCTTAATGGTTTAAATTTTATTTCTATTTACTGATTACTTCATATTTCGGAACCAATGTTTTCATAACTGTCCATGCGATCAGGTAAGCGACTGCACAAACTGAGAAAATGATCATGTATCCTTTATCAATTCCATCAGATACTACTGCGCCTGATTTTTCCAATTGCTCAAAGAATCCATCCGGCAAACGGTCATTAACGTATTGGGGATATTTTTCTAACAAAGGAACTCCGTCTACGGTTGACCAAGCTTTGTGTGCATGATCGAATAATAATCCTGAAGATTTATTAATGATAAACGATCCGATTCCGCCTGCCATTCCGCCAATTCCTGTGATGGTTGCAATGGCTTTTTTAGGGAACATATCGCCTACTGTGGAAAAAATATTTGCTGACCAAGCCTGATGTGCTGCTCCTGCGATACCGATAATTAAAACCGGAATCCAATAGGTTGCAGTTCCTAAAGGTTGTGCTAAAAGTGCTAACAGTGGGAAAAATGCAAAAATTAACATTGCTTTCATTCTTCCTGAATAGGCATTCATGCCTTTCTTTTCAACAAAATATTTTGGAAGCCATCCTCCGATGATCGATAACAAAGTAATCATGTATAATACAAATAATGGAAGTGCACTTTCTGTGGAATCCATTCCGTATACCGAACTTAAATACGCCGGAGTCCAGAATAAAAAGAACCACCAAACACCGTCTGTCATGAACTTTCCGAACGCAAAAGCCCAAGTCTGTCTGTAGCTGAAACATTCTTTGAACGTAAACACTTTTTCAGGAACCGAAGTATCTTGATTAGGAAGATCATCCTGATCCTGATTGATATACGTTAATTCATGTTCGTTAACTCTCTTATGTAAATGTGGCTTTTTATAAACAAATACCCAAAGTCCCATCCAAACAAATCCTAGCGCACCGATGATGATAAACGCCCATTCCCAACCCATTGATTTTGCAATAAAAGGAATGGTAAGCGGTGCCGCCAAAGCTCCAACCGTTGCTCCTGCATTCCAAATACTCGTAGAAAAAGCTCTGTCTTTTTTAGGAAAATATTCTGCTGTGGTTTTGATCGCTGCAGGGAAATTTCCTGCTTCACCAATCGCCAAAACGAAACGTGCAAAAATGAATAAGGTTACACTTGTACTGATGATTGCAGAAGTATTGGAAACTGTAGAAATCAGTTCTTTAGAACCATGAAAACCGGCAAACCAGTTTCCTGTAAGGATTCCTGAAGTGGCAATTCCGCAGAATGCGTGTAAAACTGCACCGATAGACCAAACTCCGATTGCCCAAAGGAAACCTTTTTTGGTATCCATCCAATCCACGAATTTTCCTGCGAAAAGCATTCCTATCGCATAGAAAATAGAGAATAATGCCGTGATATTTCCGTAATCGTTATTATTCCAATGAAATTCTGGCGCAATAAAATCTTTCCAGGTTAAAGATAAAACCTGACGATCTAAATAATTAATCGTGGTCGCAAGAAATAACAGTAAACATATTGTCCACCTATATTGTGTCGGCTTAAGAGATTTAACTGAACTCATAGTCAATTTATTTATTTTAAAGTCTGAATGATATCCAGCACTTTTTTGGTTTCATTTTCTATCGTTGCATAGTCTTTCGCAAGCATCAATTCTTTGCTTACCAGCTTGCTTCCCATTCCTACTGCGGAAACCCCAGCTTTGAACCAGCTTTCAATGCTTTCTTTCGTGGTATCAACACCTCCGGTCGGCATAAATTTCAGATTCGGGAAAACATCTTTGATGGCGCTCATAAATCCTGGTCCCAAAGCGTTACCCGGGAATAATTTAATGAAAGTTACACCAGCAGCTTCAGCAGCAATAATTTCTGTCGGAGTCATACAACCCGGGCTGTACAACAAATCTTTCGGAATTAAAAATGCTGCAACTTCCGCCACAAAACCAGGACTGATAAAGAAATCTGCGCCCACTTTGTAATATTCTTCGGCTTGCTTTACATTCTTTATGGTTCCTATTCCGAGAAGCATTTCCGGCATTTCTGCATTACGAACCTCTACCATTTTTGTGAAATTACTTAACGCAGCTTCTCCACGGCTTGTATATTCTACCGCACGGATTCCTGCTTTGTAAAGTGATTTTAATATTTCTAAAGTTACCGTTTCATCAGCATTATAATAGAGAGGCAAAGCTCCCTGATTAATAATGGTATTTGTAACCAATTGAATTTTTGTCATTTTGTTGAATTATTTTGTTGAAAATAATCTTTGATGGGGTTTTATCCATCCTTTGGTATGCTGTAACTTCAACACTTCCTTTTTTAACGCAAGGGGCGCAAAGATTTTCTTTTTAAAACTTGATGTATATTTTTAAGGTCGCAAAGGCGTTTCACTTAGCGAAGTCCGCAATGTTTTTATTTAAGCAATGAGCCAATTGCCAAAAGCTAACAGCCAAAAGCGAAAATTACCTTTTGATTCTTCCTCCGGAATTTCCGGCCATTACCTCGAGAATATCTTCTGCGCTGCAGTAATTGATGTCACCTAAAATAGTATGTTTGATAGCACAAGCTGCGTTGGCGAAATTCAATGCTTTTTCGTCATCGAAATTTAATAAACCATAAATCAAACCTGCTGCAAAAGCATCTCCTGTCCCGATTCTGTCGACAACCGGATTTACTTCTAAAAGTCCGGTTTCAAAATAATTTCCGTTGACTAAAGCTCTTCCCTGCGTTTGCTGAGAACTCGCCGTAACGCCTATTCTTATTTTGTCGAAAATTTTATGAATAGATGGACATTGTTTTTTTAATTCTTCACAAGCTTCTAAGAAACCTTGCTGATCTGATGAAAACTGAGTTCCCAAAATTTCATTAATTTCATTTACACCACCGATAAAAATCGTTGAATATGAAACCAGTTCTTTTAAAACTTCGTTTCCGTTTTTACCATATTTCCAAAGGTTGGAACGGTAAGCAGGATCAGTAGTCACTTCAATTCCCATTTCACGAGCAGTTAATAAACCTTCTTTCAAAGTTTCGTAAGCGCCTTCCGAGATCCCAGGACTGATGCCTGTCCAATGGAAATATTCGCAACCTTCCAAAGCTTTTTTCCAGTCAACCTGTTCTGGTTTGATGTTGGCAAAAGAACCGTTCAGTCTGTTGTAAGCAATTCTGCTCGCACGAACCGATGAACCTACCTCTAGAAAATATAATCCTAAAGGATGTTCATTTTTATTAATGAAAGTTGTATCAATCCCAAAACTTTTGATGAAAGACAATGCAGATTCTCCCACAAAATCATCAGAAACATTGCTGATGTGCGTCACGTCGCAACCCATTGTTGCCAATGAAGAAGCTACGTTGAGCTCAGTTCCGCCGAAGAAAAATTCCATTTCGTGGCTTTGTCTCATTGTTTTGTTTCCGGGAGGTGAAAGCCTCATGATTACTTCACCGAAAGTAAGTATTTTGCTAGCCATATTTTAAATACCCTTTTTATTATCTGCTGTTATTTAAACGCAAAGTGCGCTAAGATTTTCTTTTAAAACTTGATGTATATTTTTAAGTTCGCAAAGGCGTTCTACTCAGCCAAGCTCACAAAGATTTTCAAGTTTAGAAAATTTGCAGATATGTAAATTATTATTTTCATTTAAACCATTAAGATTTGTTAAGGAGTTTAGAATAATTAAGTTAAGCTTCGCTTTAAGCGATGTACTTAATAAAATCTTAGATTTTCATCTTAAAAAACCTTAACTCCTTAATTGTTCAAATTTATTATCTCTCGCAAATTAGTTTGATTATGCAGATCTTTTTTAAATCTGCAAAATTTGCTCAATCTGCGAGAGCTTTTTTATTTAAATTTAAAAATCGAAATAATTTTTAGCATTATGATAACAGATATCGGAAATTGTTTTCCCGATCAGTTCCATATCATCCGGCAATTCGCCGTTTTTCATTTCTTCACCGAAAAGATTACACAATACTCTTCTGAAGTATTCGTGTCTTGGATAAGACAAGAAACTTCTTGAATCTGTCAACATTCCTACGAAACAGCTGATTAATCCCATGTTTGAAAGGGCATTCATCTGCTTGATCATTCCGTCTTTCTGATCCAAAAACCACCATCCGGAACCGAATTGTACTTTTCCTTTGATACTGCCGTCGTTGAAATTCCCGATCATTGTTGCGAAAATCTCATTGTCGGCAGGATTTAGGTTATATAGAATTGTTTTGGTGAGTTTATCTTTTCCGTCTAAAGTATTTAATAATTTAGATAAAGTTTCAGCCTGTACGAAATCTCCTATAGAATCCCATCCTGTATCAGGACCAAGAATTCTGTGCATTCTTTCGTTGTTGTTTCTCAAAGCTCCCAAATGAAATTGCTGAACCCATCCGAATTTATGATACGTTTCGCCTAAGAACAGTAAAATAGCAGTTTTAAACTGATTTACCTGCTTTTCAGCGATTACTTTTCCTGAAATTTTATCATTGAAAATAGCAGCTACTTCAGCTTCTGAAGCTTCTTCAAAAGAAATATTATTCAGTCCGTGGTCGCATAATCTGCATCCGTTTTCGTGGAAATATTCTACTCTTTTTAATAAAGCATCGCACAAAGTCTGATAAGAATTGATTTCAATCCCTGCAGACTCGCCCAATTTTGAAATATAATCTGCAAAGTTGTGGTTTTCAATAAGGATCGCCTTATCAGGACGGAAAGCCGTACTTACTTTAATATCAAAATCACTTTTCGCTAGATCCTGATGATAATTTAAAATATCAATCGGATCTTCTGTCGTACACAAAGATTCTACATTCATCATTTTCAGCAAACCTCTTGTCGACTTTTCAGGAGTCTGAAGCTGTGCTGTGATGTTGTCGTAAATATCTGATGCATTTTTTTCGTTCAATAATTCATCAATTCCGAAATAACGCTTTAATTCTAAATGCGTCCAGTGATATAACGGGTTTCTTAAAGTATAAGGAACCGTTTTAGCCCAAGCTTCAAATTTTTCTTTATCTGAGGCATCGCCTGTGATGAATTTTTCGTTCACACCCATCGTACGCATTGCACGCCATTTGTAATGATCGCCCGCAATCCAAACTTTAGATATATTTTCGAAAACGGTATCTTCAGCGATATCTTTAGGGATCAAATGATTATGATAATCGATGATAGGCTGTTTTTCTGCGTATTTGAAGTATAATTCTTCCGCGTATTTATTTTGTAATAAGAAATTATCTGTTATAAAAGATTTCATTTGTAAAATTCTAATGTTACTCGTTAGAAGGTTTTCCGATGGTTGCCAAAATACCGCCATCAACGTAAATAATGTGTCCGTTGATAAATCTGCTTGCATCTGAAGCTAAGAAAATAGCTGTTCCTGCAAGATCTTCGGGATTTCCCCATCTTCCTTCCGGAGTTCTGCTGATGATAAAATCGTTAAACGGATGACCGTCTACTCTGATTGGCTCTGTTTGGGTTGTCGCAAAATATCCGGGACCGATACCGTTTACCTGAATATTGTGTTTTGCCCATTCTGTTGCCAAATTTTTGGTAAGCATTTTCAGACCGCCTTTTGCAGAAGCATATGCCACTACATTATCACGACCCAGCTCACTCATCATTGAGCAAATATTGATGATTTTACCAGATTTTCTCTTAATCATGTGTTTTCCAACTAATTTGGACATGATGAAAGGTCCGGTAAGATCTACATCGATTACTTTTCTAAAGTCTTCTACATCCATATCAATCGCCGGAATACGTTTAATGATTCCTGCATTGTTGACTAAGATGTCAATTTTCCCGTGAGTTGCTTCCATGAGAGCAACCTTCTGAGCGGCTTCACGTTCGTCTGTTACGTCAAAAAGATACCCTGTAGCGCTATATCCTTTACTGCGATAATAGTCTAAAGCTTCGTCTAGTTTTGAGGGAGTTGTACTCGTGATTGCCAATTCAGCACCTGCAGAGGCAAGACCTTCAGCCATTGCCATTCCTAATCCGTGAGTACCGCCGGTGACAACGGCAACTTTACCGGATAAATCGAATAAATTCATGTGGAAAAAATTACTTTAGTTCGTTAGTTTTAACAGCGTCCATATCGCCATAATCCATATTTTCTCCTGCCATTCCCCAGATAAATGTGTAGTTGGAAGTACCAACTCCTGAGTGAATAGACCATTCCGGAGACAATACAGCTTCGTTGTTTTTCATAAAAATATGACGGGTTTCATTCGGCTGTCCCAAAAAGTGACTTACCGCCTGACCTTCCTCCAAATCAAAATAAAAATAAGCTTCCATTCTACGGGTATGCGTGTGAGAAGGCATTGTGTTCCAAACACTTCCTTCGTGCAACTCGGTCATTCCCATTTGTAGCTGGCATGTTTCTAATACGCTGTTGACGATCAACTTGTTGATGGTACGTCTGTTTGCGTATTTTGCTTCGCCTAATTCTACAATTTCGGCTTCGTTTTTAGTGATTTTCTTCGTTGGAAAAGTGTGATGAGCAGGAGCCGAATTGAAATAGAATAAAGTCTGACCTTCATTTCCGTTTTCAAAAACAACATCTTTTGCTCCTTTTCCAATGTATAAAGCTTCTTTATTTCCAAGCTCGAAAACCTCTCCGTCAACGGTTACCTTTCCGGCAGCGCCCACGTTGATGATTCCCAATTCTCTTCTGTCTAAGAAGTTCTCTGCCTTCAGATCATCAGTAGGTTCAAGTTTCAATGCGCTTTTTACGGGCATTGCACCACCTACGATCATTCTGTCGTACATAGAATACACTACATTGATTTGATCTTCATTAAATAAATCATTGATTAGAAACTCCCTTCTCAAATCTTCAGTTGTATATTTTTTTACATCTTCAGGATGGTGGGCGTATCGAAATTCTGATTTTGTCATACTCTAGATTTTAAACTTAAATTACGGTTTTTAAAAACCTGTTAAACATTGCGTAATCGATTGCATTAAATTACACTAAAATTCCACAGAAATACTTGTTGATAAATATATAGATAATATGTATTCGGTTAACAAAAAATTAATTTAAATTTTTAACTCACTGATTAAAAGCGAAATAAAATTTAATTTTTAAAAAAAATTAAGAAATTTTAAGAATATGAAGTAGATTTTTTTTGCCGAAATTAAGTACAAACACTTAAGAAAATAAAAATCATGCCAATTAATATTTATCAAAAATCAATATTGTTATATATATAAGGATATGATAAATTTAATATATATAACATCACAATTTAACACAATTTCAATCATTTATAAAATACACAAGTTTTTCAGAACAAAAAAGATGATAAAAATCAGACTAAACATTCAAAATTACTTTTCAGAAGTACTTTTTGGGAGTTTTAGGAAGCTGAAAAAGCTATAATTTGGCTTAATATCATACCAATACAATCATTAAACATCAAATTATTTTTACATTTTTAAACTTTTAAAAACAAGCATAAAAACCAAAACAAAAAATTGATAATCAATCAATTACACCGTTATACAAATTCGAATTTTTGTATTTATTAACAAATTAAACAGTCAAATTAATAAAAAAATAACATTTTTTTCTTTGCGTAATGAAAAATAATATTAGTTTAGAAGCCAAGATATTTTATTAAAAATAATTACGCAATCGATTGCACTCAGAAAAGCGTATATCATTAAAATATTCCTACGAACAGAATACTTAGAAATCCACAAAAAAAACAGAGAAGTTGTTTGACTTCTCCCACCACACATTAAACTATATAAGGATACAATAAATGGATAAAAAGGTACAATCAATAAAGTGGTTATATTTAACTGTTTTCCTTCTTCCCGTACTTGGTATGGCTCAGGAAAAAGAAACCAAGATTGACGAAGTTGTCTTGGTAGGATATACTAAAGTTTCTAAAAAAGATGTTACTAACTCCGTATCTTCTGTAAAGGCTGAAGCAATCAAAGATATGCCATCAACCAGTGCTGCTGAAGCTATTCAGGGAAGAATGGCGGGAGTACAGGTTTCATTAAGCGAAGGTTCACCCGGAGCCGATGTAGACATTGTAATCAGAGGAGGAAATTCCATTACAGGAAGTAATGCCCCACTTTACATTGTAGATGGAGTTCAAATGGATAATGCACTATCTATTTTATCACCAAAAGAAATTGAATCTATTGAAGTTTTAAAAGACGCATCTTCTACCAATATTTACGGAGCCAGAGGAGCTAACGGTGTTGTTATGATCACCACAAAAGGAGGTCGTAAAAGAGCAAAAACATCAATTAACTATAATGGTTTTTTAGGAGTAAGAAAAATTCAAAATACGATCGATGTATTAGATCCGTATCAATATGTGCTGTATCAATATGAAGTGTATAATAAAGGTGGAGTTCAGACGGATATTGATGCTTTCAAGGTAAGATATGGCACTTACGACCAGTTAAGCAAATACAAAGACGTGCAAAAAAGAGACTGGCAAGACGAGGTTTTTGGAAGAGAAGCATTTAACTTCACCCATAACCTTGCTGTCACCGGAGGGTCTGATAATTCATCTTTCGCATTATCTTTGAATAATGTAGAGGAAGATGGGATCATGATCGGGTCTGGTTTTAAAAGAAGCATGCTCAACTTCAAATATGATTATGATATTTCGAAGAAATTAAACTTTACTTTAAATACAAGATACAGCAGACAAACCATCTTCGGAACAGGAACCTCATCTACAGGATCACAAAGTACCAACCGACTAAGGAATGCAGTAAGGTATCAACCATTTGAAGGAGGATCTAACGTAAACGTTGATGATTTTGATCCTTTATTTGCAAATGAAACCAATCTTGTAAATCCTATTCTTTTAGCGAACAATGAGATTAAAGAAAATGGAAGAAATGATCTATTGCTCAATGGAACATTGGAATACAAAATAAGTAAAGACTTTACTTTCAGGAGTGTTATCGGATATTTACAGAGAGATGAGTATATTAATCAGTTTTCGGGAGCCATAACTTCGGTGGCAAGACAGAATAATGATCAACCTGTGGTTGTTTTAAACAAATCTCAAACGAGAAGAATCACCAATACTAATACTTTAAATTATAGAAAAACATTTGGAAGTCACAAATTAGATCTATTAGTAGGACAGGAAATCGTAAAAACAGATGGAGAATCATTAGGAATGACTATCAAATGGTTTCCAAAATCTATAAGTGCTGAAGAAGCATTTGCTAACATTCAGTCAGCTTCTCCTCCAGGTGGGTTGGTACAAGATGCTCCTAAAGCAGGAAGAAACCCTGACCGATTGGCATCATTTTTTGGTAGAGCCAACTATATCTTCAAAAATAAATACATCCTTACAGCTTCTATGAGAGCGGATGGCTCAAGTGTTTTTGGAGCTGGAAATCAATGGGGATATTTCCCTGCAGCTTCTGCCGCTTGGAAAATTACTGAAGAAAATTTCTTAAAAGAAAGCCAAACCATCAGCGAATTAAAACTTCGTGCAGGATACGGTCTTTCTGGAAATAACAGGATCGGATCTTTCTTATACGATACTTTCTTTACAACGTCATCTGATTATGGATATGCTTTTGGAACTAATGTAACTCCAGGGGCTACAACAGGTAACATCTTAGCAAACAAAAATGTTACTTGGGAAAAATCTGCTTCTAAAAACCTAGGTTTAGATTTTGGCTTATTTAAAGGAAAAGTGTATGGTACTTTAGATGTTTATCAAACTGATACCAAAGACTTATTACTTTTAGCTCAAATTCCTAAAGACAGAGGTTACGAATATCAATATCAAAACTCTGGAAGTACAACGAATAAAGGTATTGAATTCTCTATAGGAAGTACGATTATCAACAAAGAGAACTTCACTTGGAAAATGGATGCGAATATTTCATCAAACAAAAACACCATTAAAAGTTTAGGGAATAATGCATCTCCAAGTTCTTTTTCTTATCTATACCCTTCAGGTTGGCAAAACAGCTTGAATGACTTCTTAGTACAAGTTGGTAAGCCGGTAGGTACTTTTTGGGGATATCAAACAGCGGGTAGATATGAAGTAAGTGATTTTGATTATAATCCAGCAACGCAGATTTATACGTTAAAAGCGGGTATTCCAAGTTCTGCTGCTGCTGCAAACGGAGCAAAACTAATACAACCTGGAGATCTTAAACTTCAAGACTTAAACGGTGACGGTATTATTGATAATAAAGATATGACCGACCTAGGAAATGCTCAACCTAAATTCTATGGTGGTTTTAGCCAGAATTTCCGCTACAAAAACTGGGATATGAGCTTAATGTTCAACTTCTCTGTTGGAAATAAAGTGTACAACGCTAACAAAATCGAATATTCAACACAATATCTATACAAAGATAATAACATGCTAGCTGAAGTAGCCGACAGATTTAGATGGTTTAATGATGCCGGAGAAAAAGTAAATGATCCTACTCAGTTAGCGGCTCTAAATGCCAATACAACAGGATGGACTCCACCTGCAGGTGCTTATTTCTTACACTCGTATGCTATTGAAGACGGATCTTTCCTAAGACTAAACAACGTAACTCTAGGGTATTCTCTTGGAAAAGAATTTACTAAACAGCTTGGTCTTTCAAACTTCAGATTATATTTCACAATGAATAATGTCTTTACCATTACTGGTTATTCAGGATATGACCCAGAAGCTAATACCCGAAGAAATCCTTTAACACCTGGTGTAGATTATGCTGCTTACCCAAGAAGCAGATTTATCTTATCAGGAGTTGACATCACTTTTTAAACCTAATATTATGAAGAAGAATAAATTTTTAACAATACTATTTGCTGTTGCAGGAGTCATATCTTTAAACTCTTGTGATGATTATCTGGATGTAGAAAGCTTATCTAATACAGCCGAAAAACAACAATTTGATTCTGCACCAGATACTTTTTCTGCTTTGGTAGGCGTTTATAACGCTTCTATGGGCGACAATACCTATGGTCAGAGAATGAACTTAATCCTTACCCAATCAGGAGACGACTTAAGAACTTCTGGCGATTATAATGCGAATGACAGAAGAGGAATTAGCTGCTTCGGTGCTATTCCTACCAATACCGAGCTATTAAGACCTTTCTTAGATACCTATGCTGGAATTGAAAGAGCTAATCTTGTCATTAAAAATATTCCGCTTTCACCAGTGATGCAAACTGGTTCAGCAGCAGATAAGACGTTAATGAACAGATATTTGGGAGAGGCTTTAACATTGAGAGCACAGTTCTACTATGATCTTATAAAAAACTGGGGAGATGTACCTTTTCAAGATGTGCCATCTTCTGATCTTCCTGATTTGTATCTTGCAAAAACAGACAGAGATGTTATTTACGATAAAATTCTTGATGACCTACTTAAAGCAGAAAGTCTTGTCCCTTGGAGATCTGAAGGAGGAACTACTGCACAAAGAATTTCAAAAGGTGCTGTTAAAGGTTTAAGAGCGAGAATTGCTTTAGCAAGAGCAGGATATTCATTAAGAAGAAATCCTCAACTAATGATGCAGGGGTCTAATCCTCAGAAATATTACCAGATCGCTTATGATGAGTGTAAAGACATTATCAATTCTGCTCAGCATCAGCTTAATCCTAGCTATGAAGGATTATTCAGATCATTGCATACCAATTCTCAGGATGCTACGAATGAGGTGATCTATGCGATCGGAGCTTTCGGAGGAAACTCAAGAACAGACAGTAAAATCGGTTACTATAACGGTTTAAGACATGATGATACCGATTGGAAATCTTCAGGTGGGATCAGTGCAATTCCTGTTTATTTTTATGAATTTACAAAATATGATCTGAGAAGAGATGTTAACATCGCCATTTATAGAGTAAGTACTACAAAACAGGAAGAGCTTCAGACTTCTATCAACTGGAATGATGGTAAATTTAGAAAATCTTGGACCTCAATTACAGGAACTTCTCAAAATTTAGGAATCGACTGGCCAATGCTAAGATATTCAGATATCTTATTAATGTTTGCAGAAGCTGATAACGAATTACACGGTGGCCCATCTGCTGATGCTGTAAATGCAGTGATGGCAGTAAGACAAAGAGCTTATGCAGGTAATTTAGGTCAGGTAGGAACGATTCCAACTGGTAAAGCAGCTTTCTTCGATTATATCGTAAAAGAAAGACAGCTTGAATTTGGGGGCGAAGGATTAAGAAAATACGATCTTATCCGTTGGAATTTATTAGAAACTAAAATTAATGAAACAAGAGCTAAGCTTACCCAGTTTATGAATGGTACCGGAGCTTATGCAAACGTTCCTGAATATATTTTCTACAAAAAGCCAACCTATGTTCCAACAAAAACTGCTCAACAAAATGTATTAGACATTGATTTCTATACAACTGCAGGAGTTGCAAAAGCAGACATTTTCTACAGTCCAAATCAGTCTGTTGCTACACCATCAGGTTATACAAAAGTAAATTGGAGATTAGCAATGACTCAGCCATATATCAGTGGAGATCCTATCAAGAGTTATGCTTATTATTTCCAGCCTAACAGGAAAGAGCTATTACCATTAGCATTAGACGTTGTAAACTCTAATTATAATCTTACCCAAGATTATGGTTATTAGTAAAAATATACATTCATATTAATTAATTTTCAGTACAGACTTCCTCCTTTTTCGGGAGAAGGTCTGTACTTTTCTTCAAGAAAAAAGTTCAGGAATATGCAGGTTTCAGGTTTAAAAAATTCTAAGTTCTTCTTTATTTTTTCACTCGTTTTGATCAGTCTTCTTTCTTTCAAGGCTAATGATGATAGAACCATCATAGTTTCGAAAGACGGAAAAGGAAATTTCACGACTATTCAACAGGCAATTGACGCTGTTGAAGATGGAACATCCGTAAGAACAAAAATTATTATAAAACCCGGAACTTATAGAGAAAAAATTACGATTCCCGCTACAAAAAGCGCGATGAGTTTAATTGGAGAAAATGCGGAAAACACTATTTTGGTTTATGGTGATTTTGCTTCAAAACCAAACGCAGAAGGTAAAAATATTGGAACAACTGGTTCCTCAACACTATTTATTTTTTCTGATAATTTTTCAGCTAAAAATATCACTTTTCAAAACGATGCAGGACCAGTTGGACAAGCCGTTGCCGTTTTAACAACGGGGGATAAAATTGCTTTTGAAAATTGCAAATTTCTTGGATTTCAGGACACTCTATATTTAAAAGGCGCGCAGGATTTGCAAGACCAGTCTAAAGTTTCAAGAAATTATTTTAAAAACTGCTACATTGAAGGTACAACCGATTATATTTTCGGAGCCGGAACTGCGGTTTTTGAAAACTGTACTATTTATTCCAAAAACAACGCTTCGTATGTAACTGCAGCTTCTACTCCACAAGGTAATCAATTTGGTTTTGTGTTTATTAACTGTAACTTAACAGGAAATGCTGCATCAAATTCAGTATATTTGGGAAGACCTTGGAGACCTTTTGCAAAAACTGTTTACATCAGTTGTGCAATCGATTCCACAATGAAAAAAGAAGGTTGGCACAATTGGTCTAAACCTGAAGCTGAAAAGATCACTTTCTATGCTGAATATAATTCAACAGGAGCTGGAGCAGATCCATCGAAAAGAGTTCCCTGGTCTCATCAGCTAACGAAAGAGCAGGCTAAAAAATATTCAGCAAAAAATATTTTGAAAGGAAAAGACAACTGGAACTTTACAAAAAGTTTTAAATAAATTATTTTTTTCGATAAAAATTAAATCCTCTTCTTTTGAAGTTGTAATTGATCCCATCGGGATTCGCTGTTAATAGAAAAAATAAATGTAAAAAAAACGAAGCTCCGTAGGAGCGACCTGTCAATCTATCATATTTAAAAATTCAATGAAATAAAGTTTTAATTATTTTAAATGAAATTCAGTCTAAAACATAAAATCTTTACCACAGGCATTCTCATGATGCTTGCTTTATCTGTTTCGGCTCAGGAGAAAACTTTGAGTTTCCCTGGTGCAGAAGGTTTCGGAAGATTCACAACCGGAGGAAGAGGCGGAAAAGTTTTATTCGTCACTAAATTGACGGATGACGGTTCAGAAGGAACTTTAAGATATGTTTTAGAACAAAAAGGACCGAGATATATTATTTTTAAAACTGCCGGAACCATTTATTTGGAATCTCCGTTAAGAATAAAAGAAGGCAACGTTACCATTGCCGGACAAACCGCTCCCGGCGACGGAATTACCATTGCCAACTACGAAACTTTTGTTGCGACAGATAATGTCATCATCCGTTATATGAGATTCAGAATGGGTGACAAGAAAAAATATGAAGGTGACGCTTTGGGTGCGAGATTTATAAAAAATCTAATCGTCGATCATTGTTCGATGAGTTGGTCAACTGATGAAACGGTTTCAATTTATGTGAATGAAAACACCACTCTTCAATGGTGTTTGATCGCAGAAAGTTTAAGAAATTCTGCCCACCAAAAAGGGGCTCACGGATATGGCGGAATCGCCGGTGGAAAATTCGCTTCTTTTCATCATAATATTTACGCCAACCACGACAGCAGAAACCCGAGATTGGGAGAATATGCCGGAAGTAAATTTGCTTTGACCGATTTGACCGATTTCAGAAATAATGTAATTTACAACTGGGGACACAACAATGTCTATGGTGGTGAAGGAATGAATGTAAATATGGTTAATAATTACTACAAACCCGGTCCTGCATCGATGAACAAGAAAAGAATTGTAGCCATCGATAAAAATGAAAAACCAGAAACCGAAGTTTACAATATTTGGGGAAAATACTACATCAACGGAAATGTTTCCGAAGGAAATCCCGATGTTACCGCTGACAATTGGAATTTAGGTGTTTTTAATCAAATGAAACCTGCTTACAATCTGACTGATGCTGATAAAAATGCAATTAAAATCAATCAGCCTCACGATATTCAGAATAGTGTAACAACACATTCTGCAGAAGAAGCTTACGAAAAAACATTAAAAATCGGAGGTGCAAGCTTAGTGAGAGATGCGGTAGATTTAAGAATTTTAAAAGAGATAAAAAATGGAACTTTCACCTACACTGGCTCGCTTGGAAGTAAAAATGGAATCATCGATTCTCAAAATGATGTCGGAGGGTTTCCAGATTTAAAACAAGGAAAAGTTCTTTTAGATTCAGACAACGACGGAATGCCCGATGAATGGGAAATCAAAAATAATCTAGACCCGAAAACAGCAAATGCCAACGGAAAAGATTTACATAAAAATTATGATAATATTGAGGTTTACATCAATGACCTTGTAAAAAAAATAACCGATAAACAGTAGAAAGTCACTGAACTTTTTAAGTAAATGGTTATCTAAAACGAAAGTATTATGTCAGTAAAATTAAACGTATTCAAAATCATATTAACGGGAGCCGTTTTCGCGGCCGGTTCATCTTTCGCACAGAAAAACGTGATCGAAAAAATTCGTAAAAACCCAAAAGCTCCATTTTCTTATGCTGAATTATCTGTAAAAGAAGGCGGAAAATGGCAGGGTAACGAATACATCGGCGGAACTTTTAAAAACGTTAATGAACTAACACTTCCCGCTGAACATACCGACCATTCTTACTACATCCGATACGAAGGAATTGGTTTAGAAAACAATCAAATCGGCTACAGATTGTATCTTGACTGGAGAAATGCCACAGATATTTTCGGTAAAAAAGTCAATACTTTGGTTTTGCCTGAAGTCGGTCAGGATGGTTTTGAAACGTATCACCATGATGCACCTTGGGGACAGGATATTTTGAAATCGGGTCGTACCATCGGAGTCGGTTCTTACGGAAGATATGATGAGCAGAATGATTTTGTGGAAACTTTTAAAACCGTAAAAAGCACGACCGTAAAAGTTTTTAATGAAAATGATAAATCTTTCGCAACCATCGATTACAAAGGCTGGAAAACATGGGGAAAAGCAGTTGATCTTCAATCGAAACTAACAATTTTCAACAAAGACCGTTTTGTAAAAGTTGATTTAAGTTTAGATCAAACGCTTTCAGGTTTATGTACAGGAATTGTTGCTTTTAAAGATATCCCGATGAAACAGGGAATCAGCAAAAATAAAAAATGGGGCTACATTGCTACTTACGGAACGCAGACTTTAGCAAAAAAAGACGACAATCTTGGGATGGTGGTATTCTACCCTATCGAAAGTTTTGATAAATATGTGAAAGCAAAATCTACACATATCGTCGTTTTCAAGAAGACAAAAAATGTTTCTTATTACTTTATGGGAGCCTGGTCGCAAGAGCCAAATGGTTTGAAAACTGAAGAAGAATTCTATAAAGATTTAGATAAAAAATTAGATATTTTAGATAATAACAATCAACTTTAAAATTGAATGACAATGAGTTTTATTAATCAAAAATTAAAAATATACGCAGTTGCAGTTTTAGGATCGGGAATGTTCTTAGCTTGTGCTCAAACAAAAACGGCAGTCGCATCAAAACCAGCAAAAGAAACTTCGCAGTCAGGAAAAGTAGTTCCAACCAACCTAAAATGGTCTGAAAGAATGATGCTTTCCGAAATGCAGAGATTTCCTGAAGCTTGGATGCTAGATTTCAGCAAAAGCCCGAAATGGACGTATCCTTCAGCAATCGTTTTGGATGGTGCCGAACAGCTTTATATTAAAACAGGTAAAAAGCAATATTACGATTACATCAGTGAATTCGGAGAAAAACTGATCAAAGAAGACGGTACCATTCTTACCTACGATATCGAAAAATACAATATCGATATGTTGAATAGCGGGAACGTATTACTTTATCTGTACGAAAAAGAGAAAAAAGACAAATACCTGAAAGCGCTTCAAACGCTTCGTTTACAAATCGATGGACAACCAAGAACTAAAGAAGGGTCTTTTTGGCATAAGAAAATCTATCCTTATCAAGTTTGGCTAGATGGTTTGTATATGGGAATGCCTTTCTATACACATTACACAAAAGATTTTGTGAAAGGCTCCGAAGCAGACAAAGCGTATAATGATATTATTTTGCAGTTTGAATCTGTACAAAACAATCTTTTAGACAAAAAAACAGGATTGCTTTATCATGCTTGGGACGAAAGTAAAGAACAAGCTTGGGCAAATAAAGAAACAGGGCTTTCTCCAAATTTCTGGGGAAGAGCGATGGGTTGGTACGGAATGGCAATGGTAGATGTGCTAGATTATTTACCAGAAAACCATCCTGGAAGAGCAAAACTGATTTCTTACATTAAATCTTACTCTGATGCGGTTATCAAATATCAGGATAAAAAATCTGGGCTTTGGTACCAGGTTTTAGATAAGCCTTTGGCAAACGGTAATTACGAAGAAGCAACCGCTTCAGCAATGTTTGTCTACACGATGATTAAATCTGTAAACAAAGGTTATCTTCCAAAATCATACAAAGCTGCGGCTAAAAAAGGCTACGACGGAATCATCAAAAACCTTATTACAGTTGATGAAAATGGTGTTGTTAATTTAAATAAATGTTGTGCTGTTGCCGGCCTAGGAGGAAAACCTTACAGAGATGGTTCTTATGAATATTATGTAAATGAAGAGATCCGTTCTAATGACGGAAAAGGAACAGGACCATTCATTTTGGCAAGTTTAGAATTTGAAAAATAAATGGTTATTGCATTGTCATTTCAAAAAACGTAGCAAAATAAAAAAATCATTTTTTTTTAAAAAGTTACTAACATTGAAATAGCCAATTGTGGATAACTACATTTAATCAATGAATTTGAATTTCATGAAGACAAAAAATATTTTAAATATACTTTCAATAACCGCATTTTCTATTGCTTCAACTTATTTGAATGCTCAGGAAAAGCAATATGTTTCAGAAGTCTGGACTGCCGATCAGGGAAAAAACTACAGAAACCCGATTTTATACGCAGATTATTCAGATCCGGACGTTACTCGTGTGGGTGATGATTATTATATGACCGCTTCAAGTTTCAATGAAGCTCCGGGATTACCAATTCTTCATTCAAAAGATATGGTCAACTGGAAATTGGTCAACTATGCTTTGCCTGACGTTTTACCCGCAAAAAATTTCAGCACTCCCAAAAGAGGTGACGGAGTTTGGGCTCCTGCAATCCGTTTTCATCAAGGTGAATTCTATATTTATTGGGGCGACCCCGATTTCGGAATTTATATGGTAAAAACCAAAGATCCACTTGGAAAATGGGAAGACCCCGTTTTGGTCATGGAAGGAAAAGGTTTAATTGATTCTTGTCCTTTCTGGGACGAAGATGGTCAAGCCTATTTGGTTCATGGCTGGGCAGGAAGCCGTGCCGGAGTAAAAAGTTTGCTTTCCATCAATAAAATGAATACTGAAGGAACGAAAGTTTTAGATAAAGGCGTTCACATTTTTGACGGACATGATGCTCATCCAACCGTTGAAGGTCCAAAAATGTACAAAAGAAACGGTTATTACTATATTTTTGCTCCTGCAGGTGGAGTTGCTACAGGTTGGCAATTGGTTTTAAGATCAAAAAATATTTATGGTCCTTACGAAGAGAAAACAGTTCTCGAACAGGGGAAAACAAAAATAAACGGACCTCATCAGGGAGCTTGGGTTGACAATCCTTCAGGTGAAGATTGGTTCTATCATTTTCAGGATGTGGATGCAGGTGGAAGGATCGTGCATCTTCAACCGATGAAGTGGGAAAAAGATTGGCCTGTAATGGGAATCGACAACGATAAAAACGGAATCGGAGAGCCTGTTCTTACTTATAAAAAACCTAACGTTGGTAAAACGTATCCTATCGTAACACCTCCTGAAACGGATGAATTTGATAGTGAAAAATTAGGTTTACAGTGGCAATGGAGCGCCAACGAAAACATCGTTTGGTCATCCAAACTTCCCGGACAAAAATTCCTGAGATTATTCTCCATGAAAATGGGTGAAAATGATAAAAACCTTTGGAATGTTCCGAATCTTTTGACTCAAAAATTCCCGGCTCCGAATTTTGTGGCTTCCACTAAAGTTAAATTAACTCCGGAAGATGCCAAAGAAGGAAAAACTGCAGGACTTTTAGTAATGGGAATGGATCACGCATCGATCGTTATCACCAATAAAACTGACGGATATTATGTTCAGTTGAGAAAAGCCGAAAAGGCTGAAAAAGGTGGTGAAGAAAAAGTTTTGTTTGAAGCTAAATTAAAAAGTAACGAAGCTTATTTTAAAGTTAACGTCAACGAACCCAACGGAATTTGCACCTTCAGCTACAGTGAAAACGGGAAGAATTTCATAAAAGTTGGTGAACCGTTTCAGGCAAAACCAGGAAAATGGATTGGTGCTAAGGTGGGATTATATTCTATAAGCACACAGAAAGCGAACCGTGGTGGCTATGCAGATTTTGAGTATTTCAGAATAACAAAAAATTAATTTTTTACTCTCACTGATTTCGCAGATAATTTAAAAAAAACATGCACAATCTGTTTCATCTGTGATAGATAAAAACTTTAAAATGAACAAAACATTTAATCATATCATTTCCTTTTTAGCTGCAGTATTTCTTCTTTCTTCCTGTCAGTCGCAAAATGTCGTAGCCAAAAATAAAATTAATAAAAAGGTTACTCATATTTACCTCATCGGCGATTCTACAATGGCAGATTACACTGGAGATTACGAGCCCGGAAAAGATTATATGAAAGTCCGTTATCCTATTACAGGATGGGGACAGGTTTTTCAGCCGTTTTTTGTAAAAGACAGTTTGAAAGGTTTTTCAGCATTAAAAGATTCGGTGAAAATCATTGACAGAGCACATGGCGGAAGAAGTACGAGAACATTTTTTCAGGAAGGAAGATGGCGATATGTTTATGAACATCTGCAACCCAACGATTATGTGATTATGCAATTTGGTCACAATGATGGTTCAGAAAAACATACAGAACGTTATGTAAATATCGAAGGCTACAAAGAATTTTTAAGATTATTTGTCACTCAAACTATTCAAAAAGGAGGTAAACCAATTATTGTAACTCCGGTTGCGAGAAATTACCCTTGGAAAGATGGAAAATTAGAAAACGTTCATGGTGAATATTGGCAGGCTCCGATTGATATTGCGAAAGAAATGAAGATTCCGTATATCGATTTAAACAAACTATCGATGGATTTTTTCACCAAAAAAGGTCAGGATTATGTGAGCAGTCATTACTTTATGAATCTTCCGGAAGGAGTTTATGAAGCGTATCCCAAAGGTCAGAAAGACAACACACACTTTCAGCCGGACGGAGCAAAAGTGGTCGCACAGATGGTGTTCACAGAATTTAAAAATATAATTAAAACTAAATAATAAAGAAATAATGAAGAAGTCATTCAAAATAATTGGTCTTGTTGCAGCGATGATGTTTTCGGGACAAATCTATGCGCAAAATTTAGATATTTACAATAATATTGAGTTTAAAATGCCGCAGGTGACGGAAACTTCTTTTCCAGCCAATACAGTTTCCATCAAAGACTTTGGAGGTATTGCAGGTGGAAATGTAAAAAATACAGAAGCTTTCAAAAAAGCAATCGACGCTTTGGTAAAAAAAGGCGGCGGTAAACTGGTTGTTCCAAGAGGAATGTGGTTGACGGGACCCATTGTTTTGCAGAGTAACATCAATCTTCATATCGAGGAAGGTGCATTTGTAGTTTTCAGTAAAGATAAAAACGATTATCCTTTGGTAGATGTAAGCTTTGAAGGTTTAAATACCATTCGTTGCCAGTCTCCGATTTCAGCAAAAAATGCCAAAAATATTGCGATTACAGGAAAAGGGGTAATTGATGGAAGCGGTGATGCGTGGAGAGCTATTAAAAAAAGTAAAATGGCAGAATCTCAATGGAAAGAAATCGTAGCTTCAGGTGGAATTCTTTCTAAAGACGGCAAAAACTGGTATCCTTCAGAAAGCTATAAAAAAGGATTTGAAAGCAGCTCAAGCTTCAATGTTCCTGATAAAATTTCAAAATCTGAACTGGAATCTGTAAAAGATTTCCTTCGTCCGGTAATGGTAAGCATCGTAGGTTGTGATCAGGTTCTTTTAGACGGACCGACTTTCCAAAACTCTCCAGCTTGGAATCTTCATCCATTAATGACTTCAAACTTAATTTTAAGAAATCTTACGGTAAGAAATCCTTGGTATTCTCAAAATGGTGACGGTGTAGATTTAGAATCTTGCAAAAATGTTTTGATCTACGACAATACTTTTGATGTAGGTGACGATGCAATCTGCATTAAATCAGGAAAAAATGAAGACGGGAGAAAAAGAGGAATGCCAACAGAAAATGTAATCATCAAAAATAATGTGGTTTATCATGGTCACGGAGGTTTTGTGATCGGAAGCGAAATGTCTGGTGGTGCGAGAAATATTCATGTTTCAGATTGTACATTTATTGGAACTGATATCGGTCTTCGTTTCAAAACAACTCGTGGAAGAGGTGGTGTCGTTGAAAACATTTATGTAAAAAACATCGATATGATCAATATTCCAACTCAAACGATCGGGTTTAATATGTTCTACGAAGGAGCTTCTCCAGTTTTGGAAGACGGGCAAAAAGAGGAAGGAAATAAAGCTCCTGAAAAAACATTCCCGGTAACTGAGGAAACACCAATTTTCAGAAATATTTATTTTAAAAACATCAATGCGGTTAATTCTTACGAAGCGATTACCATCAATGGTTTAGCTGAAATGAATATCAAAAATATTGTCATTGAAGATTCTCAGTTTGATACTAAAAAAGCATTAACCATCGTAGATGCAGACGGAATTACATTGAAAAATGTAAAGCTTAAATACAGTGAAGGAACCGGAGCCGTTGTTTACAACAGTAAAAATGTGGATCTGTCTACCCTTCAGTTAGAATCTTCTCAAAAACCAACGATTAAGGTTTTAGGAAGCAAAACATCAGCGGTAAAACTGCCGAAAGATGTAAAAGGCGACCAATTGCAAATTTCGAAAGAGGTTGCAAAAAACGCAGTTAAATAATTTTCATTTTAATATGAGTTTTCACAAACTATATTTTCTTTTTGTTTTTTTTGTAGGAGCAAAAGCATTCGGCCAGACAAAGCCGAATGCTACTCCTTACACAAACGAGGCAACTTATGAAAAACTGAAAAAGAAACATCCGTTTATTACTCCGTTGAACAGGCCAATTCCGGCAAACATCGGGATCGATAAAGATGTGGAGTATGCCAACATCAACGGATTATCTTTAAAAGCAGATATTTATTATCCTCTCGATAAATCTAAAAAATATCCCGGAATTGCATTGGTTCACGGTGGCGGTTGGATTTCAGGAAGTAAGGAAAACGAAAAATATATGGCTCAGGAATTGGCTTCAAAAGGTTATGTTGCCATTGCAGTCGGTTACCGGTTAAGTGAAGTGGCAAAGTATCCCGCAGCAATTGATGATGTAGAAAATGCCATTAAATATTTAAAGAAAAATAAAAAGAACTATTCTTTAGACACAAAAAAAATCGCAGTTTTAGGAGAATCTGCAGGCGCGCAAATCGCAACTTTAGTGGGGGTAAAAACTAAAAATAAAATTCAGGCAATCGTTAATGTAGACGGAATTGTATCGTTTATTCATCCTGAAGCTGAAGAAAGCACTTATGCAGCCTTTTGGTTAGACGGTGACAGAAATGTGAATTTAAAGAACTGGACAGAAGCTTCACCTCTAGAATTTGTTGGTAAAAATACACCTCCTACTCTATTCATCAATTCTTCTCAGCCTCGATTTCATGCAGGAAGAGACGATATGATGAAGATTCTAAAAAGTCATAATATCTTTACCGAATATCACGAAATAAAAGACACTCCGCATTCCTTTTGGTCTGCAGAACCCTGGTTCACTGAAACTTTGAATCTGACTGTGGATTTTTTAGATAAAACGTTGAAATAAGGTTTAGGTTTAGGCAAATTAAAACGCAAAGATTTATTATTTATTGAAAATATTTAGGAGCAAAGGATAATCAATAAATTGATTTTAAGCGAACGTTTTTTTTCAAGCTTCATCAGCGACTTGTCGCAAGCTTTGCTCCTTAAAGTTTAAAGATTATAAATTAAACCTTTGCGTTTTAAAAATTCAGAATCAATCATAAAGATATTTTATGAAAAAACTACTTTTAATACTCTTCATTTCCATCACCAATTTTTTATTGGCAGGAAATGAACCTTACACAACAATCACCGTTGCACAAGACGGAAGCGGGCAATTTACCTCCATTCAGAAAGCGATAACTTCAATCAGAGATTTGGGTCCGGGTGAAGCTCTGGTTAAAATAAAAGCAGGAACATATCATGAAAAAATAGTCATTCCCTCTTCAAAACATAAAATCACTTTACAAGGCGAAAACAAAGAAAACACCATCATCACCAACGATGATTACTCCGGAAAAACCGATGCTTTGAATGAGAAAATGACAACCTTCAATTCGTACACGCTTTTGATAATGTCGGATGATATTAAAATTTCTGACATAACGATTCAAAATAGTTCTTGTAATCAGGGACAAGCCGTTGTTCTTCATGTAGAAGGTGACCGTTTCAGCATTAAAAATTCTAAAATATTAGGTTGCCAGGATACCGTTTATACAGGCGGAAATCACAGCAGACAATTTTATGAAAACTGTTATATCGAAGGAACAACCGATTTCCTATTTGGTTCGGCAACCGTTGTTTTCAAAAACTGTACGATTAAAAGTTTGGCCAATTCTTACATCACTGCTGCTTCAACAGACCAAAGTAAAGAATTTGGTTATGTATTTTTCGACTGTAAATTAATTGCAAAAGAAGGCATTACAAAAGTATTTTTAGGAAGGCCTTGGCGACCGTATGCAAAAACAGTTTTCATCAATACCGAAATGGGAAATCACATTCTTCCCGAAGGTTGGAATCCCTGGAAAGGTGACAAAATGTTTCCCGATAAAGACAAAACTGCTTATTACGCAGAATTTGGAAGCAAAGGTGAAGGTGGAAAAACGGAAAATCGTGTTGCATGGTCTCATCAGTTGACAAAAAAAGAAATGAAAAAATATACAATCAAAAATATTTTCGGAGACTGGAACCCCAATATTAATAATAAATAATTGGTAATGAGTAATTAATTGTTACCATAATAAAATGACATAAGAAAATGGAGCGTTAAGAAAATTTAAATTCAATCCGTTAAAAAATTTCCACTGTTTGAGTGCGGCAAAAAATTATGAAAACAAAAGAAAAATTGAATCCGCACGAGTTTTGGAAATTTTAGGATTTAATTTAAATTTTTAGCGGAAGTTTCCAAGTCTTGAACTTTTGGTTCTTTTGTTTTAAGACAAAAGAACTTAAATAAAAAAATAATTAAAATGAAAAAAATACTTTTAATTCTAAGCGTTGTAATTTCAACAATCGTTTTAGCTCAGAAAAAACCAACCTTATTTCTGATTGGCGATTCTACAATGGCCAACAAAGAAAACCCAGATAAAAATCCTGAACATGGATGGGGACAGGTTTTAGGACAATTCATGACCAACGGAATTGAAATTCAGAATCATGCGATGAATGGAAGAAGTTCTAAAAGTTTCAGAACCGAGGGAAGATGGGATAAAGTGGAAAAACAGCTTAAAAAAGGTGATTTTGTGGTGATTCAGTTTGGTCATAATGATCAGAAACTTAAAGATTCTACAAAATTTACCAATCCTTACACTCAATACAGAGCCAATTTGGAAAGATATGTGAACGAAACCAGAGCAAAAGGTGCAACGCCAATTTTAATGACTTCAATTACAAGAAGAAATTTTAATGAAAATGGGGTTTTAATAGACACTCACACCGATTATCCTTTGGTGGTAAGAATGGTGGCAAATGATATGAAAGTAGCTTTTGTAGATATGCAATTACTGACCGAACAAATGGAAATTTCTTACGGCCCGGAAAAATCAAAGCTGCTGCATCTTCATTTTAAAGCAGGTGAAAATTCTTACTATGCAAAAGATAAAGCAGACGACACCCATTTATCAAAATTGGGTGCCGAAACTGTAGCAAAACTAGCTGTAAAATCTTTGAAAGATTTAAAAACCGGTTTGGAAAAATATATAAAATAATTCTCTTACAGATTAAAAACTTTAAAATCTGCGTAATCCGTTTAATCTGCGAGAGAAAAAAGTAAACAGTCAATTTGTCATTCAGAGCGAAACGAAGTGAAGCGTAGAATCTAAGCTATCCAACTGTTAAATTCTAAGTCTAGGTTCCTGCGGAATGACAAAATGAATGTAGGCTTTTACTTACTAAAATAAAAATCAAAAAAAATGAATTTCAAAAAAGAACCATTTTTCGACGGCAATTCTGAATGGGAAGATTTAGGAGGTGGAGTTTCCAGACAATTTGTAGGCTACAACTCCCAAGTAATGATGGTCATTGTTAAATTTGAAAAAGATGCAATCGGAACTTTACATCAGCATTTTCATTCACAAATCACCTATGTAGCATCAGGAAAATTTGAAGTAACCGTTGATGGTGAAACCAAAATCCTACAACAAGGGGACGGTTTTTTTGCCCAACCGAATATTTTTCATGGTGTAAAATGTTTGGAAGCCGGACAATTGATTGATTCTTTCACTCCATTCAGAGAGGATTTTCTGAAAGATTAAATTACTAATAATCAAACCTCACAGGTTTTAAAAACCTGTGAGGTTTTTTCTAAATACACTTTAAAGTAAAAAATTAAAGTCATGAAAAAAACCTTTTTTCTCTTCATTCTTTTTCTTTTTTCACAAATTCCCGCTCAGGAAAAGCTCATGTTCTGGCCACAAGGCGAAATGCCCAATTCCAAAATTTTGGCATCTAAAACCAAGAAGAAAAAAACTTTAGCAGAACTGAAAGAGCCTGAATTGTTTGCTTTCTTACCTCCAATAAAAGAGAGAAATCAAAAGTCGGTCATCATTATTCCTGGTGGTGGCTATTCGAAACTCACTTACGATGAAGGCGCTTTTCAAATCGCAAAATGGATGAATACTTTGGGAATTTCGGCTTTTGTTTTAAACTACAGATTACCAACTTCTACAGATTTAATTCAAAGAGAAATTGCTCCGCTTCAGGACGCTCAAGCTGCTATCAAATATATTAGAAAAAATGCAGTTCAATGGGGAATTTCGCCCAACCAAGTCGGTGTTGTTGGAACTTCTGCAGGTGGACATTTAGCAACTTCGGTCAGTAACATCAGTACAGATTTTACCGGATTAAAAGACGATTTAGCAGATATTTCTACTATTCCTGACTTTGCCATTTTGTTTTGTCCGGTCATTGATTTAGGAGAATTTGCACACAAAGGAAGCCGAAACAGCTTGCTTGGAGAAAATGCTTCAGAGGAAAAAATCAGAGAATATTCCATGCAAAATAGGGTAACAGAAAAAACACCGCCAACAATTTTATTTCACAATCAGGATGATACGGCAGTTCCTCCAATGAATAGCATTTTATATTACAAAGCCATGACGAAAAATAAAGTGAAAGGTTCTTTATTTATTTTTCCTAAAGGCGGTCATCGTTTTTTTGTTACGGATAAAAATGAGCTGAGCGAGAACTGGAAAAAATTGTGCGCAGATTGGCTTGAAACAATAAATAATAAGTAATTGGTAATCAGTAATACATTTCTAACTTTTAATTTTTAAACAATGAAAAATTTCACCTTCATATTAATCATTTTTCTTGGAATTCAAATTTCAGCTCAACAGAAAATTACGGTTTGGCAAAAAGGAGAAATGCCAAATTCTAAAGGTTTAAAATTAAACATTATTGAAGAAAAAGAAGGTAGAATCACTCAAATTCAGGAGGCTGAGTTGTTTGCTTTTTTACCTGCAAAAGAAGAAAGAAAACCAATGGCAATCATCATCATTCCTGGTGGTGGTTACAGACATTTAACCTACGATTTTGGAGGATACTCTTATGCTAAATGGCTCAATACTTTAGGAATTTCAGCTTTTGTTCTGAATTACCGTTTGCCAACTTCTCCAGATTTAAAACAAAGAGAAATCGGTCCGTTACAGGATATTCAGGCTGCAATAAAGTTAATCAGAAAAAATGCAGCAAAATACGGAATTTCTTCTGACCAAATTGGTGTTTTAGGAACTTCTGCAGGTGGACATTTAGCTGCAATGGTAAGTAATACTTCCACTGATTACACAGAATTAAAAGGTAATTGGGAAAATTATAGCACTATTCCGAATTTTACAATTTTAGTTTCTCCAGTCATTGATTTGGGTAAATTTGCTCATAAAGGAAGCCGTGACAATTTGTTGGGAGAAAATGCTTCCGCAGAAAAAATAAAAGAATATTCAATACAAAATAGGGTGACAGAAAAAACACCGCCAACAATTTTATTTCATGCCCAAAATGACAATGCTGTTCCTGTAATCAACAGTATTTTGTATTATGAAGCGATGATTAAAAATAAAGTGAAAGGCGCCCTGTTTATTTTTCCTCAAGGCGAACATAATATCGGAATATCCAACAAAACTGAACTGACGGATAACTGGAAAAAGATTTGCGCAGACTGGCTTGGGAATTTGGGTAATAAGTAAATATGTAATGAGTAAAATGTTAAACGCAAAGACATATTTTAATTTTTCATAAGCTTTTAACAGTATGTTTGTCATTCCGTATGAATCTCAACAAGCAGAAATAAAGTAGTCAATTGGAGTAAAATCAAAAAAGCCTCATAGGTTTTATACACCTATGAGGCTTAGTTTATTATTGAGAAATTTTATTCTTCTTCAGCCACTTCGGAAAATCATTTTCAATCAACTTCGTTCCGGCTTCATTGTACCAGCTGTAGCCCATTCTACGTTCTTCGGAAACGTCTTCATAATTGAATTTTACACTTCCATCACGGTCACCAAAAACAGGTTTATTGGTAGGAATATCATAAAATCTTGCCCAAACTGCCGAACCTTCTTTTTTAGATAAAACACGAACAGCATTTCCACTTTCTCTGGAAACATTGTAAGTATAACCGTCAATTTTACTTTCTTTAAACCATTGTATTGCCGATTTAATTGATTTTTCAATCTCCGGAGTTATAGTTTGCATCATTAGAAATTTCACAATGTTTACCGATTCTCCACTTGCCAATGACATTGGTTCAAAAGCTCTTGCTTTTTCAGGTTTTAGAGAAACTTCGTTGTATTGATCTGCCCAAATCGAAAGTTTACCGTTTTGCATAACCTGAGTTTTCAAAATACATTGAATCCCTTTTTGTAATGCCTCTTTAGATTTCTCTTTTAATTTAAAATCAACCGCATCAAAACCTTCTTTCCCTTCAGAAATATTATACAAAACCGTCAAAACGTTGATCATTGCATTATCGTTGTAGGTCACCTGTTTTCTGTAAATCGCAGCGTTTGGAAAATATTGTGGAAAACCTCCATTCTGATATTGCATCGAAAGCAAATATTGAATTCCTTTCTCTGCTGATTTCAGATATGCAGGATTTTTTGTTGTGCTGTAAGCTTTTATCAATCCATTAATTTCCTTTGATGTAGCATTGTTATCTATGGTTGCGAGATCATTGTCATTCGCTTTGATAATTTTCAATAGTTTCGAATCTATTTTTGCAGTATAATCTACATTTTTTTTATCGCTGTTATGTTTTCCCCAACCTCCGTTTGGAAGCTGATAAATCATCATTTTTTCCGCCAAAGTATCTTTTACCTGCGCCGAAATTCCTGAAAATGCCAAACAAAAAACGGCAACTGAAAGTTTTAATTTAATCATTATTCAACTTTATTTAACGGTAATAATTAATGGATTGGCTACAATTTTAGATTGCTTCAGCAAAATATTCTCCCAATCTTTCTGAGTTTGAATCTGTCCGCTTTTCTGCCATGCAAAACCTGCATAATAGGTCAATTTTTTCTGAGGTTTTGTAATAACCAGCAAATTACTCTGATCTGGAGTTTCAGATTTAAAAGCAACCGACTTTTCTAAAATTTTAGGATTAACAACAATTCCTTCACCAACAAAAGCGTCATCTATTTTTTCCCAGTGAAGATAGTATCCGTCTTTATCATTCAATTTTGATTCACCTTCATTTTTATGAAGACTAATTCCGATTGTATAATTGGGAGCAGGTTTTTCGGTTTCAAAAATTGATTCAAATTTAGAAAAATTGGAACCTAGATCAAGAGAAATTCTTTTCGTCTCTTTCACTCCAAACTCACTCCACGGAGCGTAAGTTAATTCAAAAACAGTCCTCAGTGGACCTTCTGTAATCGTTTTAGAGCTTATGAAATTTTGAGAAACCTGAAGTTTTTCATCTTTCCAAATCCCAATTCCTCCCGTACCACGGCTGTCTCCAACATGATAGGGATCGTAGCCTTCTCCTCTCGTATCTTTGTGATAATACATCGGATCAGTCAAATAACCTTTGTACCATTCGTTAATTACAGATTTTTCGGTTCTTTTAAACCAAATATCAACTCCACTTGAAAGTGTACTTCCTTTTACTCCCGCCAAAGCTTCAGCCTGACCTTTTGGACCGTAAACTCTAAATGCAATTTTATCATTTTCCCAAGTATAATCGTCAACTCTTTCTGGAACTAATCTTGAGTAAGTCGTCAGTTTACTTTCAGGAATCGTTGTTTTTGAATCAGCAACTATCTTGTAAGAATTCGTCTTTTTTGCATCTATATTTGCCTGAAAAAGAACCTCATCATTTTTTCCATCTCCATCGTTATCGATCCACTGAATGGTCACATAATTATTTTGAGCATCTTTAATTCTCAAATCTTTTGCTTTATTTTTCCCTAAAAACCCCTTCAACTGGCTAATTGAAAGAGAAACTATTTCATTTCGAGCGAAATCCTGAGTATTTTTAACCTGAATTGATGTCTGCGCATTCATGAAATTCGCAGCCATGCAAACGATTGCACAACTTAATCCGGTTATTGAAATTTTATTCATAGACATGAAATGTTATTTTCTCAAAAGTAAAAATAAATCGCTGAACACAAATCATGATTCTCCTTAAAAGTTTCTTAAAATGATTTTTAATCTCTTCAAATTTTGTAAATTAGATTTTCTTCAAAAACATGGAAAACAAATTTGAATTTACCGAAAAGCAAAGATTTACTCAATGGTGGCTTTGGTTGTTACTTTCCGCAGTAATGATCTATACAATTTATAATTTTATTGAAGACCGACAGTATTTTTCTACACTTGAATTAGCAATATCAATTCTTATCCCAATTCTTGTCATCATTTTATTTCTTGTTATTAGGCTGGAAACCAAAATTGACGAGCATGGAATTTCTGTGCGATTTTTTCCGTTTCAAATTACATTCAGACATTATCCCTGGAGGAATATTACAAAAGCTTATGTCAGAAAATATTCGCCATTAGGAGAATATGGCGGTTGGGGAATACGCCTAGGTCTTTTTGGAACTGGAAAAGCTTACAATGTAAGAGGTAATCAGGGCTTACAAATTATTTTTAATAATGAGAAAAAAATTTTGATTGGAACGCAGAAACAAAATGAGCTGAAGTTGTATTTAGAAAATCTAAAAAAAGTATAATTCCCAACTCTTTCCAGAATCATTCTTTACATTTGCTACATGAAAATCCTTGTTATAGAAGACGAAAAAGAACTTTTAAAATCTATTCATGATTCTTTGATTCAGGAGCAGTTTCTTATTGAGACTGCAGAAAATTATCAATCTGCAAGTGAAAAGATTGCTTTGTACACGTACGACTGTATTTTGCTGGATATTATGCTTCCTGGTGGAAATGGTTTGCAACTTCTTCAGCAGCTTAAAGACATGGATAAATCTGAAAATGTCATCATTATTTCTGCAAAAGATTCTCTTGAAGATAAACTTACAGGATTGGAACTCGGAGCTGATGATTATTTAACTAAACCTTTTCACAATGCCGAACTCAACGCCAGAATAAAAGCCGTTCTGCGCAGAAAAAACCAGGATGGCAAAAACAGTATTGAGATTGCCAATATCGAACTGGATCTTACGGAACGAAGTTTTTCTGTAGATGGAGAACGTATTACACTTAACCGAAAAGAGTTTGATATTCTTCATTTTTTCTTGCTTAATAAAAAACGGTTGGTTACCAAAACAGCTTTAGCAGAGCATGTTTGGGGAGATCACATTGATCAGGCAGATAATTTTGATTTTATTTATTATCAGATTAAAAATTTAAGGAAAAAACTACAGCAATCGAACGCCGAAATTGAGATCGAGGCTGTTTACGGAATCGGCTACAAATTGATAGAAAAATGAAACTTCTCAATAAATCTATTCTTCATCTGATGACCTATCTTTTGCTGATCGTAAGTTTATGGTCAGTGATTTTTTATTTTAATATGCTCGATGAAATCAAAGGAAGTGTAGATGAAGAGCTTGAAAACTATAAAAGACAAATCGTTTTTAAAGCAGAAAAAGATCCTACCATTTTGCAGCAGAAAACTTTTGATGAAGGTTTTTTTTCCGTTAATAAAATAAGCGAAGAAAAAGCTCTCAGTTTTAAAGACACTTATGAAGACACAGAAATCTATGCACAAGATGCCGATGATGAAGCTCCAGAATTAGAACCTGTAAGAGTTTTGACCACTGTTTTTGAACAAAATGGAAATTTTTATGAGCTGAAAATCTTCAATAATATGGTTGAAGAAGATGATCTCGTAAAAGAATTGCTTTGGGATGCCGCCGGGTTGTATGTTCTTTTGATTTTCAGCATTTTGATAATTAATAATTTGGTATTACAAAGACTTTGGAAGCCATTTTATGAACTTTTGAATGAACTGAAAAATTACCGTTTAGGAATCAGCAAAAGCTTTCCGAAAGTTGAAACGAAAACCAAAGAATTCAGTGATTTGCAGGATGCCGTCACTACCCTTTTGCAATACAGCGAAAAAAGCTATGAGCAACAAAAAGAATTTATTGGGAATGCTTCTCACGAACTTCAGACTCCTTTGGCGATTGCCATTGGCAAGCTTGAACTGCTAATTGAAAAAGAAAATTTCACAGAAAATCAGGCTGAAAAGATTGCTGAGATCATGGAAATTATTGAGAGATTAGTTCGTCTCAACAAATCTCTTCTTCTGCTTACAAAAATTGAAAACAAACAGTTTTTTGATAATCAGGAAATTAAAGTCAATGATATTGTTCAAAAAAATATAGAAGATCTTCAGGATATTGCTGAATTTAAAGAAGTTGAGATCAGTTTTTCTGAAAACAGCGAACTTTTGGTAAAAGCCGATGCCGCATTGATTAATATTATCGTTTCCAATTTACTGCGAAATGCAATTTTCCATAATATAAAATCCGGAAAGGTGGAAGTGCAGATTAATGCTAAAAAATTAATCGTTAAAAACACAGGAATTGAAAATTCTTTACACCCCGAAAAAATATTTACACGATTTCAAAAATCTGAACATCATCAGTCAGGAAGCGGTTTGGGATTAGCGATTGTACAGGCGATTGCTGAATTGTATGATTTTTCGGTTTCTTATGATTTTAAAAATGGAATGCATGAGTTCCAAGTCAGTTTTTAGAATTAATTTAAACTAAAATTCTAAAATAGATTTTTCTAAATCATGATACAAAAGAATTTTCCAATGCTCTTTTTTTGCTAGACGTTCCCAATCAATGCGCTGATCTTTGGCAGTTTTACCATCAAAATCAGTTTTGTAAGCCACATGATATTTTAAATAACCTGATTGCGGAAGATTGTCTGCACCGTAAAAATAAATTTCATTTTGATCTTTTATCCAGAAAACCTGATGATAAGGTGTATGCCCACCGGTAACCTGAAATATGATTTCATTTGAAATATTTCCGGAATCTTCATTCATCCAGATAATTTTAGCATTTTTAATGACGAAATCAAGAATTTCAAAATCAAACGATAAACTGTCTTTTTTACTTAAAGCAAATTCATATTCTCTTTTTTGAATATAAATTGTAGCATCAGGAAAATTCAAACTCCACTCTTCGGTAAAAGTATTGACCAAACCTGAAATATGGTCTTTATGTAAATGTGAAAGTAATATTTTATTGATCTGAAATGGCTCAATTTCTTGTACTAAAAGATTGGCAACAATTTTAGGCTGATTATTTTCAAGCCAGCCCAAACCGGCGTCCAAAAGAATATTTTCAGTTTCGGTCATGATCAGAAACGACTGAATGCTCATTTTTATCCCTTTTGAAGATTCATCCAGAAACACAAATTCTTTTTCTTGGTTTACAGAAAAATTTCCTTCTTTCAATGCTATCACTTTCATAATCTACAATTTAATTGTTTGTGTTTTCAGGGTTAAAAAAAATGATATTGCAACGGCTAAACTGAGCAATCCCACAAACCAAAACCAGGAAGTTGCATGAAGAAAATAGCCGCTTCCACTTCCCAAAACACTGGAACCGAAATAGTAAAACAGCCAGTAAATAGACGTTGCCGCAGATTTGGCTTCTTTTGCTTTTGCAGCAACCATTCTGCTCGCCATGGTATGTGCTGCAAAAAACGTGAAAGTGAAAAGTCCCAATCCTAAAACAACCATCCATACATTAGTTGAAAACAGACAGAAAACACCGATAATCATTGCAAACACAGAAGTTTGAAGTATTGTTCGCTGACTGTATTTTAAAGACCATCTTCCTGAAAGCATTGTTCCAAAAACGCCTACTGTGTACATCAAAAAAATGAAAGCAATGAAAATATGATTCAACGAAAATGGCGGTTGCTCTAATCTGAAGCTTAGATAATTGTAAACGCTCACAAAAGATCCCATCAATAAAGCGGCAATACAATATAAACTTAAAAAATCGGCATCAGAAAAAAACGATTTCATCTGTCTGATCTTTAAAGCAAAACGTTGTCTTTGTGGTTTGAAAAAATTGGATTCCGGAAAAAATCTCCAGAAAACCAAAGCCAAAAAAAGACTTTCAATTCCAATGATTAAAACGGCGTTGCGCCATCCCAATTCACCCGCAAGCAAGGTTGCAAAAATTCTTCCGCTCATTCCGCCGATGATATTTCCGCTCAGATACATACTCAACGTCAAACCCAAAACAGAAGATGAGACTTCTTCAGTGATGTACGCCAAAGCGACAGCCGAAACTCCCGAAATCACAAAACCTTTTAAAACTCCAAGAAACACAAGAATTTCAAGGTGATTGATGTATGATGAAATTAAAGTTAGAAATGCCGAGTTTAGTAACGAAAATATCATCAGTTTTTTTCTTGAAAACGCATCGGCTTTAAACGAAAAAAACAGCAATCCGATTGCCATGCCGATCGTAGAAGAAGAAACCAGCAACGAGCTGTCACCAACAGAAGTTTTGAACTCAGAAGCAACATTGGGAAGCAAGGGCTGAAATAAGTACAGCTGTGAAAATACCGACAAACCAGAAAGAAAAATACAGATCTGGATTGCCCATAATCGTCTTGTATTTTTTCCTGCCTTATCCATTTGCTCTTTAATCATTTTAATAAAGCAAAGTTCTGTATAATTTTTAAATTTGTAAAACGCTTTATTTCGATAACATCAATCTATAAAACCGATTTACAAATGGAACTTCGTCAACTGAGATATTTTCTCAAAGCTAAAGAACTGATGAATTTTACGGAAGCTGCAAATGCCTTGCACATCAGTCAGAGCACGCTTTCCCAACAGATTAAACAACTGGAGACCGAAATCGACACTCCTCTTTTCAACAGAATCGGGAAAAGAATTCAGCTTACCGAAGCCGGAAACATTTTCGCTGATTTTGCAAAAAAATCTGTGCGTAGTTCTGAAGAGTCTTTATTGGCGATGCATGATCTGAAAAAACTGTCACGCGGAAGTCTAAAAATTGGGGTTTCTTATGGGCTTCGCTCGATTTTAGTTCCTGCAGTTAAAAATTTCATTCAAAAATATCCTCAGATTAATCTTGAAATTCTTTTTGAAACCACGGATATTCTGCTGAAAAAATTAGGTGACGCTGAACTCGATTTGGTTTTAAGTTATCAGGAAGCGCAGCCTGCAGAAAATTTCATCTACCAGAATCTTTTTGTCTCTGAAATGATGTTTGTAACTTCTGTACATTCTGAATTTTCAAAATTAAAAAAAATTGATCTCAAAACTATCGCTGATCTTCCTTTGGCAATGCCTTTTGACGGATTCAGTACCACACATTATGTGATGGATTTATTTAAACAAAATCTTATTTCTCCCAATGTAAAAATGAAGATCAACGACATTCCTACTTTAATAGAAATTGTGGAAAACGGAATTCTCCACACCATTCTGGCTGATTCTACCGTAACGGACCAACAAAATCTGGTTACCATTCCGATCAAAGAAAATAAAGCAGAACGGAAAGCCGTTTTAATGCAGCTTAAAGAAGCGTATCAAACTGAGGCTATGAAAAGCTTTGCTGAAATGATTATGAAAATATAAATTCCCATTTCTTTCCAGATTTCTTCCCAAATTTTTCCCGATTCGTGCTGTTGATTTGTAATATGAAAACAATACTAGCAGGAATTTTAAGCATTTTAGCAGGCTTCTCAGCATTTGCACAAACCAAGTCTAACGCCGTAAAAGTATCTCACGCAGAACCTATTTTTCAAGACTTGGTAAGAGATCTCGGAGCAAGAAAAGGCGAAAAGGAATTTAATTTGGGAGCCGATTTTTCAAGTGGAAAAAATTATAGAGAAAGCGGATATTTAGCCGAGTATGAATTTGCACCGATTAACCGATTAGGTCTCGAGGTGGAAACCGATTTTTCTTTTTTCAGTCCGAAAAATAATTCTACCAAAGAACAAATTCCCGGAAACCGATTAGACGGAATCAGACTTTCTGCGCAGTACACTTTTTTTGTTTCAGAAAAATCTCAGACTTCGATGGCTTTAGGCTATACTCAAGTCATAGAATTTACAGATTTTAAAAATTACGGCAAAGGAAAATTTATTACAGGTTTGGTGTACAGTCCGTTTTTTGTGGCTGCGAAAAAATGGGGTTCTCATATTCATACTTTGGTTTACACGTATCCGATGATTCAGCATGAATTGGGAGAAAACCAAACACCAGTTGATTGGCAGATCAATACTTCTGTGATGTATTCTTTACCCAATTCCGGTCATTTTATAGGCGTGGAAGTCAACAAAGAAATCAGTCATGGAAAAATGTCGGTCACGCTTCGTCCGCAAGTAAAAATTAAACTCGATTCACATTTTGCTGTGGGAATCGTGACGGGAATTCCTGTTTCGCACGACAAAGAAAATATGTCTTCGTTTTTCAGACTGGTGTATGAACCTTGATTTTGATTGGATTTTTATTTTAAAATTATTTAATCTGCGTGATATTTTTTCTCAAATAAGTATTTTTTATAACTAACGCAAATCCTTTTTAATGACCAGATATTTCAAATCTTTATCTCCTGCGTTGCTAATTCCATGCTCTGAATTTGGAGGACAGTACAAACTGGTATTTGCTCCGACTTCCACGATTTTACCATTTAGATAAAAAGAAGCTTTTCCTTCTAAAATATAAAAAAATTCTTCTTCAGGATGATGATGTGGCGCATGTGTAGATTTTCCAGGTTCTACGATACTCATCTTCAACGTGTTTTCTTCAGTGAATTTCTTATCGGCAAACCAATACTGATAACCGGATTTTGTTTTTGTTGCTTTAGTTAAATCAAATTCGTTCACGCAGTTTTCAATCGTATATTTAGAAGATTCATTTGCTGCAGCTGTTTTCTGAGCATATATCTTTTGTTGAAATAACATGATTATTATGATAACCGTGAGTTGAAATAATCTTTTCATTTTTTTAATTATTTAAAACAATCTGTTCAAAGATATTCAATTCTGCTCTGAATTTAATTGTGGCAAATCATTTAGATACCAGCTTGACAATAATTATCTTCTCTAATTTTTTTAAACTCTCACAGATTTTGCTGATGAAGACTAAGAATTTTTTTCCTTAAACTATCTTAAAACTTAAATTGATTTTAATGGTTAAAAAAACATCATTCCCAATTGTTTCCAGAATCATGTCGGAAATTAGCATTATAAAATTTACGTTATGAAAAATTTAATTGTAGCAATCAGCATTTTAGGTTTAAGTTTAACCAACATTTCAGCACAGGATATTCATCAAAATGAAGTTCCTTCGGTTATTCTTAACAATTTCCAAAAAAGTTTTCCAAAAGCAGCCGATATCGACTGGGAAATTAAAGGAAATCTTTATGAAGTAGAATTTGAAACCGGATTATTAGGTGATGATCATAAAGTTTTGTATTCCAGAGACGGAAAATTGGTAAGACATGAAGAAGAAATTTCAAAAAGTAATCTTCCGAAATCGGTTGTAACTTCCATCAACAGATCTTTTCCTGGTTACAGAATCGATGATGTAAAGAAAATTACTGAAGGTAGAAAAGTGATTTACAACGTCGAACTGAAAAATCGTTCTCAAGAATGGAAAGTAGTTTTTGATGCACAGGGAAGAATTTTACAAAAAAGAGAAGATTAAAATGAAGAGATTTTTGATCATTTTCACTCTATGTTTTGTTGCTGTAAATCTTTCTGCACAGATCAGTCCGCCGGGTTTGGGACATGCTAAAACGGCGAGCTGGTTGGCTGCAGGAGTCAAACAAAAGTTGAGTAAAAATTGGGAATCGATGAGCTATTTCGGAATGGGACGAACGGGCGAAACGTCAATCAATCCTATAGAAAAACCTTCTATTTTGGTTCTCAATCAGGAGTTTTACAAGCAGCTCAAAAACGATTGGAAATATTCTTTTGCGGTAAGTTTCAGGAATCAAAAAGAGAAAAATACAGCCGATAATAATATTGTTGATCAGCAGGAAATTAGATTATATGGTCGTTTATCGCACGTTTTTAAAAACTCAAAACTTAAAATAACACCTACTTTCAGACAGGAATTCAGAAAATTTTTCGCTCCCAAAAGCCTGGAAGATGCTGAATCTTTTGCTTTGCGAAGCCGATTGCGTCTGCAATTAAGTATCGACCTGAATGAAGATGCATCAAAAAAAATAATTTTAAGTTCCGAACAATTATTTTCAACTGAAAAAGATGCCGTTTCAAAAGAATGGAGTGATTGGAAATATCACGAAAGCCGTTTTTTAGCATATTATTCGGTAACTCCAAAAAATTCAGCTGTAACTTTTGATATTGGTTATATGAATAATCTGGTGGGAGGAAGTCATCCGTATGATGTGAGTTATTTGGCGTTTGATGTAGTGTTTAATGGGAAAAGAAAGAATTGAATGATTATATATTCGAATAATTCATAATTTTCCTTCTCACTAAGCCAAACTTTTTTGTACATATCTGTTTTATTTCTAAATTGCATTATCTCTCGAAAAAGAGAATGATAATCACAAAAAACATTTATGGAGCAGATTATTCCGTTTGACTTACAAATACAACACAATCCTTATTTCAATTATACTTTTTGTTTAAACCAATATTCTTTTCTTCAAAGCATTTCCTTCAGAGAAGTGAGTGAAGATTTTGAAAACTTAAACCTTCAGATCACCTCATCTTTGGGTTTATTTGAAAAATATGATGTTTATATTGATAAAATAAAGCAAAATTCGTTGTATAAAATTTCCCTTTTCAACTTTGTTTTTAATAACATGTTATTGAAAAGACTGACCGAAAAAGATTTAGATCAAATTAAAATTCAGGTTTTTAAAGGCGGAGAATCTATTTATGAAAAAAGTTTCAGCATAGAAGTTCTCCCGATGGATTATTTTGGTGGATTGCAATCGTATCCGCAACTTTTGGCTTCCTATGTTCTTTCCAATAATACTTCGCTGTACAAACTGAAAGCAGATGCAATCGATATTTTAGCGAGAAACAAACTCACCTCATCTTTTGAAGGTTATCAGCAGAAGAGCAAGGAAAGGGTTTTGCAAATGGTTTCGGCAATTTACAAATCCATTCAGAATCTGGAATTGATTTACAGCGCAATGCCGCCAAGTTTTGAAAAGAACGGACAAAGAATTAGGCTTATAGACACGGTTTTAGAAACAAAATTCGGGAACTGCATTGATATTCCTTTGCTTTTTGCAGCGTGTCTGGAAGCAATTGATTTGAATCCGATTATCGTTGTAACGGAAGGTCACGCTTTTGTTGGAGTTTGGTTGGATGATCAGCGTTTCGATGGAATAATCAATTTTGATCAGGCTGCAATTTCTAAAAGAATTGCAACCGGAATAAAAGAAATTGCGTTAATTGAATCGACCAGTCTTTGCAAAGGAAGTAATCTTTCCTTCAAAGATGCGATGAATTCTGCGGAAACTCAGTTGATGGATTCATCAAGATTTTTGCTCTCATTAGACATTAAAAATGCAAGGTCAGCGGGAATTTCTCCTCTCCCACTTTTGAAAAATGAAAATAATTTGACAGAAGATTTAAAACCTGTTCAAAACTCTACAAAACTTGATCAGGATTTTGATTTGGGAACTCAATATGATGATCTCGAGCTGACCGATTTTTCAAATCTTACCAAACAGAAAGTCTGGGAAAGAAAACTACTCGATCTTTCGCTCAGAAATAATCTTCTGAATTTGCGGTTCACCAAAAGTATGCTTCAATTGGTTGATTCTAAAATTAATGTGCTTGAAGACAGTTTAGCCGACGGAAAATCATTTACGATTCATCCCGACAACAACCAGGCAATTCTCAGAAAATACAATCTTTATGGCGAGCCTTTACATCAGTCGCAACCGCTTTTTAAACTTGCTGATGATGAGTTTAAATACAACCGACTTTTAACATATTATCATCAGGATGATCTCGATAATATTCTTACCAATCTTTACAGAAGCGCAAAACTCGCAGAAGAAGAAAACGGGAAAAGTACATTATATTTGGGAATTGGGCTATTAAAATGGTTTGAACCAAAAAACAAAGACGTTCCAAGACTCGCTCCTATTTTATTAGTTCCTGTTGAACTTTCGAGAAAATCTGTGAATTCTAAATTCACACTTCGAAGCCGTGAAGAAGAAACGATGATTAATATTACGTTGCTTGAATATTTAAAACAGGAATTCAAGCTCAACATCAACAGTCTCGAAAATCTTCCGATGGACGAATCGGGAGTTGATGTGCCGAAAGTTTTGGCGATTATCAGAAATGCGGTTCTCAATCTTGAAGGTTGGGATGTTCTGGAGCAGTTGGTTTTGGGAATTTTTTCCTTTAATAAATTGATTCTTTGGCAGGATATTTCAAAATATTCGGAAGAAATTCAGAAAAGTTCGATTGTAAAAAGTCTGATCGACGGACGATTGACAGGAACTTTGGAAAGCGTGGAAAATGATGCTCAAAGTTTAGAAAATATTTCAGCTTCAGAATTGGTTTTGCCAATTTCGACCGACAATTCTCAGTTAAATGCGGTAAAGAATGCCAATCTCAATAAAAGTTTTATTCTTCAAGGGCCTCCCGGAACTGGAAAATCACAGACAATTACCAACATTATTGCCGATGCTTTATCGAATGATAAAAAAGTACTTTTCGTTGCCGCCAAAAAAGCAGCTTTGGATGTGGTTCATCACCGATTGGAAAATATTGGTTTGGGTGCATTCTGCCTCGAATTGCATTCCAATAAATCTAAAAAATCAGATGTACTGAAACAGTTTGAAAGAACTTTGGAAGTTCCGAAGTATAAAATCAATGCCGATTATCATGAAGAAGCAAAACGTCTCGACGAACGCAGAAAAGAACTTGGGAAATATGTAAATGAACTGCACCATAAATTTCCGATTGGCTGGAGTTTATTTGATACCATTGCCTTTTTGGAAACCAATCATGTAAAAGCAGATGAACGTTTTCACATCAATTTCCCTTTGGAAAGTGCCGATGTTTTCAACTGGAATCAGTGGAAAGACTGGTTAATTCCTTTTGCGTCGATTGTGCAGAAAATCGGACAGCCATCGCTTCATGCTTTACGTCCGATAAAAACTTCAAGTCATCAGTTTGAAAATAAAAATCTTATTCTTTCCGCAATCAGTCAGTTTAATGAAAAGAAAAGTTCGGCAGAACAGGTAAAAAAGCAGTTTCAATTGGATGAAGTTTCCAATGCTGACAGCATAGAAATTCTTGAATATTTAAAAAACAATCCGGTGAAATCTGGTTTAATCGATTTGGTTTTTAATGAAGGTCAGCTGAATTTATTCAAAAACTGGATGACTCAGCAAACTCAGCTTCAACAAACTGAAAATCAAATCACTTCCAATTTTAATTCTTCCATTTTAAATATAGATTTTGCTTCATTAAAATTGTTGTGGAATCAGGCAAAACATACATGGTTTATTCCGAAATGGTTTAAACAAAGGAAAGTAAAACAGCAACTAAACGGTTACGCCAAATCAGGAATAGAATCTGATGTGCAAATCGATGGACTTTTTGACAAGCTTGAAAATTATCAGCAACTTAAAAATCAATTAAACAATCTTCATTACAATGCACTTTCATCGGTGACGAATCTTTATTTTACCGGAAATTCGTTTGATATTTCTTCGATTGAAAAAGATTTAAAAACCATTGAAAGTACGAAGGATTTAACTCAAAAAATTTCCATTCCGAATTTTCCGGAATGGCTGAAAGATTTTTCATCAAAACAAGATAACAATCAGAATATTTCTGAAGTCGTTGAAACGTTGAAAGACTTTGACAATGCAGAAACTCAGCTTTTAGAATTTGTGCATGAAATCCCTAATGATGCGGATTTACAGACAATTATTCAGAATATTCATCAGTTGGAAGACTGGATTAATTTTAATGCTTTAAAAGAAAAAGCACAAGATTTAAACCTAAACTGGTTCATCGATTTCCTTGAAAAAGGCTGGCTCGATACAGAATCTCTTGAACTCGAGTTTGAAAAAATCATTCATCTGAATTTATTCATTAAAACCATTTACAGTTCGGGAACTTTGAACGGTTTTGATGCCAATATTTACGAATCTCAGATTCAGCAGTATAAAAATCTTCATAAAGAATTTACGGAACTGACCAAAAATCAGTTAACGATGAAACTGAGCGATAGAATTCCTAATTTTTCTCAGGAAGCCGTTCAAAGCTCAGAAATTGGAATTTTGCAGAAAGCCATCAGAAACAAAGGTCGAGGTTTATCGATTAGAAAACTATTCGATCAAATTCCAACTTTAATTCCGAGGCTGAAACCTTGTATGTTGATGAGTCCGATTTCGGTGGCGCAATATTTTGATGTAAATGAAGAGCATTTTGACCTAGTAATTTTCGATGAAGCTTCGCAGCTGCCTACTTCTGAGGCAGTAAGTGCTTTGGCGAGGGCAAAACAGGCGATTATTGTGGGCGATCCGAAACAGATGCCGCCGACGAGTTTCTTTGCTTCCCAGAAAGTTGATGAAGAAAATTTTGAGCTCGAAGATCTGGAAAGTATTTTGGATGACTGTCTGGCGCTTTCGATTCCTTCAAATTATTTACTGAGGCATTACCGAAGCAAGCATGAAAGTTTGATTTCTTTCTCCAACGCTCATTTTTACGATAATAAACTGCTCACGTTCCCATCTCCGGATGATCTGAACCGAAAAGTAACGTTTGAATTTATTGACGGATTTTACGATAAAGGAAAAACGAGAACCAATAAAAATGAAGCAGAAGCAATAATTCAATACATTAAAGATCATCTTGAAAAGCAAAATAAAAAATCGATTGGTGTAGTGACTTTCAGCCAGACTCAGCAAAGTCTGATTGAAGATTTACTGCAGAAATTATTTCAGGAAAATCCGCATTTGGAAGAGTTTACCATTAATTCTGAGGAACCAATTTTCATTAAAAATCTTGAAAATGTACAGGGTGATGAACGTGATATTATTCTGTTCTCGATTGGTTACGGACCTGATGAAGACGGAAAAGTTTCGATGAATTTCGGTCCGCTCAACCGCGACGGAGGTTGGAGACGACTGAATGTTGCTGTAACAAGAGCGCGTTACGAAATGAAAGTGTTTTCTTCGTTAAAAGGCGACCAAATAGACATGAATAGGACGAGTTCGGAAGGTGTTTTAGGGTTAAAAAACTTCTTGAACTTTTCTGAAAAAGGTTTGGTTTATCACAATTCAAATCAAACGGTAAATCAACAAAAACTGATGGTGAATTCGATTACTAAACATTTGGAGGAAGGCGGTCTGAAAATCAAAACCAACATCGGAACTTCGGAATATAAAATCGATATCGGCGTTATTAATCCTGAACATGAAAGCGAATATTTGATGGCGATTTTAGTGGACAGTGAAAATTATTTCAATATCAATACCACCAATGACCGAGAATTGCTTGTTCCGAATGTTTTGAAAGGTTTGGGATGGAATGTTTTCAGGATCTGGACTCTGGACTGGATTAAAAATAAAGAAAAAATTGTTGAAAAAATTCAGGCTGAAATTGAGAAAATAAAGACCGAGACAAAAGAAAAAAAGGAAGAAATCATTGAACTGAAAACTTCTGAAAAAGTCTATCTGAGTGAAGTTTCGGAAACTGAAAAACCTTCGAAAATGATTTCTTATGTTGCAGCAGAATTGAGTCCGGAAATTAATGCGAACTCAGAATCTATTTATCTTTTTGAAAATAAACCCGTTCTTTTAAATCAGATTAAAACGATTATTGATATCGAATCACCGATTAGCCAGAATGCTTTATTCAGGAAGATTCTTAAACTTTGGAATACTTCAAGAGCAGGTGGAAAAATGAATAATTATCTTTTGGAAACTTTAAATTCTATCCCGAATTTACAAACCACAGAAAATTATCAGAAATTTTACTGGAACGAAAATCTACAACCTCAAAATCTTGATTTCTACCGAGACAATTCAATAGAAAAAAGATTGATTGATGAGATTGCTCCTGAAGAAATATCGGTTGCTATTATGGAATTGATGCATTCGAGTTTGAGTTTAAATAAGGACGAATTGGTTCGTGCGGTTTGTAAAACTTTTGGGTTTGCGAAAGTGGGTTCTCAGATTGATTCTGTAGTGAATTTTTCTGTGGAGGAATTGATTGGAAAAGGGGTGTTGAAGGAAGTTGATGGGAGAATTGTTTTGGGGTAAATTTTAAAACTTTTTTTGATTTTCATCCTTTATTAATAGTAAACGAAAAATATTTAATTTGAAAAATAAAGCTTTACTTTATGGAATACTCTTAATCTTAGTAGGATTTTCAGTAATTTTCTTTTTTGGTTATAAAGACAACGGTTTTTTGGAAATAATAAGTTATTTATTTTTTTTCTGTAGTTGGCTAATTATTACGTTCTCATTATTGGGGAAATATTACAGTTTTAAAAAACCAAATTTCAGTTCGAATAAAATGCTGTGGATAAAAAAAACGATTAAGAACACTGCAATAATAGGTTTTGCAGTTATTGGGATGTTTTGTTCAATGATTATTACAGGAAATTTAACTGATAGAAGAATTCAAAATATTTTAAATAATGAACCAATTGAAAAATCAATTGCAGAAGTAATAAATCTGGAAAGCAGGTACACAAGAGGAGGATGGAAAGTTTGGGCAATATTTCAATATAAAACCAGAAACGGTATTTATAAAAAAGGAATTTATAATTATAATGACAATTTCAAGAAAGGAGACAAATACGATATAATTTATTCTGTAAAATATCCTGAAATTGCAGAAATTAAAAATAAAGTAGAAAACAATTAATGATTAAATCAGAGCATGAAAAAAATATTTTGCATATTCAGTATTCTTTCTATTACTATAGTTTTTTCTCAAAAACACGAAATAAAAATCGCAGACCGATACCAATCAAAACAACCGCAGGATTTATCTGTTCCGCCACCGCCGAGAGTAACTTTCCCTGCACATTTTCCGAGTGGAAACAGAGCATTTCTGAAGAATATTGATGAGAATATTGATAAAAAAAAGTTACAGGACATTGGTGAAAATTTAAATACAGAAATCATTTTAAAGATAGACCAACAAGGAAATGTACTTAATATTTCAACGTTCGGAAAAAATGAAACTTTTAATAAAGAAGTGAAAGCCGCCGCGGCAAAATCTACCCAAAATATAAAGTGGACCGCCGGGAAAAATAGTCAAGGTGAAAAAGTAATTGATATTGTGAAAATACCGTATCGATTTAAGAATTTTTAGTTTCAAAAATTATGAAAAAATTGGTTTCTCTACTTTTTATTTTTTTTTCTGTTTCGGTATTTTCTCAGAATAAAAATCAGCAAGAAAATTTTATAGATATTGAAGAATCAAAATGTTTTGACAAACAAGATATTTCGAATGCTGAAATGCGAAAATGTACTATAAAAGCAAGAGAGTCTTGGGATAAAGAGCTTAATAAATATTATAATCTTCTTTCAACTAAACTTCCAAAAGAAGCTTTTGAAATATTGAAAGCTTCTCAAAAGGAATGGATTATTTATAGAGATAAAGAATTTAAATTCATTACTAAATTTTATTTTGAAGTAAAAGAAGGAACAATGTGGTATAATATTGCTGAAAATAAGAAAAAAGAAATTGTAAAAAATAGAGCATTAGGATTACAAATGTATTTTGAAAATTTAGAGTATTAAATTAATAAACTATAAATACAAAACAAATGTCATCTGTAATAAAAATGAAGAAGATTATAAGTATTGTTTTATTGCTATTAAGCATCGACCAACTTTGCGCTCAGGTTCCTGATTTAGAAAAGGCAAAACGCAAATATTTCCAAGCCAATGTAATCAGCTATAAAACTACCGCCTATTATCCAAATCCTGAAACGGATGCAATCTCTGTTTTCAGTATTTTATATACCGTCTACAAACCTCAAAATAAAGATTTCGAATTCTACAGCAAGAACGAAACTTCGGAGGAATTCTACAAAAACAATTTTTATTACGAAGTCAATCACACCGAAAAAACCATTTACGAATACGAAAATAAAGAAAATCAAAACGCCGCAATTTCAGCTTCCCGTCTCAGACAATTTGGACCCACCACTTTGCTAAAACAGAAATGGAGTTTTATTGATGAAACCCAAATCGACGGGAAAATTCACAGTCATTATTCAAACATAGAAAGCATTAATCATTACGAAGGAAAAGAAATAAAAGTCGAATTTCATATTTACATTTCGGGAAATTTTACAATCAGCAAGTTTGAAAGAAAAAGTTTTGTAGATGGAAAATTGGGACAAACCGTAACTTATTTATTCAGTAATTATATTTTCCTTGATAAAACGACCAATTTCAAAGTTATTCTTCCAAAAGATTATGCTTTAAAATATTACGAAAGACAAGATTCTTTACAGCCTTTAGCAAAAAATACTGTAGTTCAGCCTTTTGAAGCAATTGATATTAATGGTCAACAATTTTCTTTTAATCCAAAAAAAGAAAAACAAACCCTTCTCCTTTTTTCTTCAACCAATTGTGGTTATTCAAAAATGATTTCAGACTATATTTTGAGCTCAGGTTTTAATTTAAATCCTAAAATTGAACTCATCAATATTTTCGGTTCAGATTCTAAAGCAAATGTCAAAAAATATTTCGTTAACAAAGAAGTAAACTTTACTGTTATTTCTGACCAAAAAAACATTGAAAAACAGTTTGGAATTAATGGTTATCCCATTCTTTATTTAATTAATGAAAGAGGAATTATTATCGAAACATTAGATGGTTCATCACAAGTTTTACCATTTTTAAAAACTTTAACTGGCAAATAAAAAAATTAAAATCACATTCAAATTTTCACTAAATTGGGATACACTTTTGAAATTATGAAATTATTTCTAACTCTTTTATTTATTGTCAGTTTTGCTCTGGTTTCAGCGCAAAATAAAGATCTTATTAACGTAAAACGAAACATTTCAGATTCTACTTTAATATCAGAAAGCAAGAAAAGCGATTTCATTTCAAAAGCAGAAAAGGAAACCTCATCAGATATAAAATCAAGTCCCGAGAAATCTACTCTAGCTGAAAATATAAATATCGATCAGGAAATTAATACGGTATTAAATTATAAAGTTAACAGAATCTGGCGAGAAGATTTGTATTGTTTGGTTTGTGGAAAAAGCTCAAGATCAAGTAGAATTGCATAAACTATATTTCCCTTAAACATTCAATTTTCCGAATAATTTTCAGCAAAAAGATACTGTTCCATTTTAATATTTAACTGATGAAATTATCCTTACATCTCTTTTTTATTTTCTTTACCATTCAACTTTCGGCTCAAAATAAACAATTTACTTACGAATATCAATTTATCTCAGATTCTACCAATCAGAAAGATATAAGTAAACAAATCATGATCTTGAATGTTGACAAAGACAAATCACATTACTATAGTTTAGATAAATACATTTCAGATTCTACGATAAATGCAGAAAGCAAAAAAGGTTTGATGGTAATGCCGCTTCCTTATAAAATTTCTGAAATGGATATTAAAGATTTGAACAATAAAAAAATTTCTTTTGAAACTAAAGTTGGTGATTCCAAATACAATGTTGAGCAAAATGTAAATCTAAAATGGAATTTATCTAATGAATTTGATGAACTTTTAAACTATAAAGTACAGAAAGCAACTACAGAATTTGGGGGTAGAACTTGGATTGCATGGTTTGCAAAAGATATTCCGATTCAGGATGGACCTTATAAATTTCATGGTTTACCAGGGTTAATTTTAAAAATTGAGGACAAAACCGCAAGCCACAAATTTGTTTTAAAAGGCATTAAAAATACTAAAAGTCCTTTCGAATATCCTTACCGTAAAGATGAATCTCGGGAAACAAAACTTGATTATGAAGCCTATCTAAAAACATACTTTCAAAATAGAACCGACCCTACAGCATATCTAGTGGGAAGAATTCCTGACCAGAGAGATGCTGAAGGAAATTTCAGAACGGGCGAACAAATTATCCGTGAACAGAAAAAATTTATGCTTGAACAGATCAGCAAAAACAATAATATTATAGAGATTGATATTTTGAAAAGGAAAGGAAAATCTAAGAAATAATCACTTCAAATTCACAATTTCACCTTTCTGAAAATCAATCTTAAAATGGTCTGAAGCATCTCCTGATGACAGTTTTTCTAAAATCTTAAAGAAAGTTTTAAGTTGATTCAAAAAATCATCATTGGTTTTTAAATTTTCAAAATTTTGTTCTAAAATTTTATACTGAGAAAGCCTTTTTTTAAGAATATCTTTTTTTGCCAATTCATCTGCAGATTGTAGTTGATAAAGATTTAAAAGTGCATCTTCAAAGTTCCATTTTGTAAATTTATTTTTGACGTTGTTGGATGTTTTTTGATTTCCTGAACTTAACTCCAACAAATCTTTACCTGAAAGTTTTGAAGCTTTTTCAATAAAATCTTTCGGCCAGTCGGAAGGAATAAAACGAAGTCTCACCAGCTCTTTCAGATGAAACAATGTAAAATCCTGATAATTTTTTGTTTTTAAAATATCTTTATTCCAGATCTCCTTTGAGGAGTTCTTAGTTTTTAAATTATCAAACTCCTTTTCATAAAGCGGAAACAACTCGTTGAATCTTGGAACATTTTTAATGGAAATCGTTTCCACCTCAAATTCATCCTCAGAATTAACCGTGAGAATTTTATACCCAGGAATATACGCTGCTAAAGAAGGAACCTGAATATTGACGAGCATTTTTCCATCATCAAATTTTTTAATTCCGGTATCGTTGATGTGCATATGTCCTGCAAAATGTAATTTCAAACCGGCTTTTGCCAACAATTCTGCAACCTCATCTTGAGGAACTCTATCCATTTGCCATTTATCGTTTCCTAACAATTTTTTGATATCTGAATTAGCATCATCGTTAAAATCTAAAATCGGATAATGAGTAAAAGCAATTAATATTTTATTATATTTTTTAGCTTCGATCACCACTTTTTCAACCCAGGAAAATAAATGTTTTTTATTGGTTAAAATAGTATTGTACCCGATGGAAGCACCTTGAAAATTATTTTCATCTTTCGGATTTCCATTGTTATTTTTGGGAATATAGGTATTTCCATCAATTGCCATTAACCAAATCCCTTCGACTGGTTCAACAACATAAGAAAAGCCAGGCACCGAAAAACCAGGACTTACCTCATACATTCTGTTGGAATATTCAGAGTCTTTTAAAGCATTTTTTAAATTAAATTGTTCATAAGAATCTCTACTGAAGGGAGTCTGCCAAAAAAGATCTTTTTCAGATGGTACAAAACCAAATCCTTTCATCTCATTCAAAATTTCCAGATATCCCGACATCGCAATATCTTTCGTAAGAACAGCTCTTTTTTCTTTATTTTTAATCCATTTCTTGTCACTGACAATTGATAGCTCACCACCCTTTTCATCCATAAAATCAGATTTTCCTCCTTGTTTCAGAAACGGACCGACAGGATCGTGATTACCCGTCGTGATGAAAAACCGCATTTGATATTTTTTCTGATATTCTTCTAAAATTTTCTTTAAACCCCGCAAATTATAAGCTTGTCCGTCATCTGTATAATCTCCGGGAAGCGCAACGATTTTGATATTTCTTTTAGCAATATCATCCAAAGCCGCGAGAAAAGCAAAATAATTTTCATTAAAAATCCTTGTGGAATGCAGTTGAGAATCCATCGTTCTGAGAATAGTTTTCTTACCTGTTTTCGGATTTTCAATTCCTTTAAAATCTGAATCTGAAAATTCTCCATATAAATCCTGAAAATGGACATCAGCTAAAAAAGCAATTTTCACAGGTATTTGCTGGCTTTTTAGATCAAATGAAAAGAAAAAAAGGAAGACGAATAAAATAGGAAGCGATCGATTCAAAACAGGAAATTTTAATTTCGAAAGGTCGGTTTTTAGTTTAAACTGAGTGTGGATCGTATTTTAAATTTGATTTAATTTTTTTAGTTTATGATATTTTTTAAATCGCAAAAGGATCAAAAGATTTTAATTTCTCTCGCAGATTTTGCAGATTCAGCTGATCTTTAAATTTGAGAGAGAAATTTAAAAAAAGCACCTTCAAAAAGAAAGTGCTTCAAAATATCATTAAATTTTTAGATCAAACAAAAAACTGCTGAATCCACAAGATCTGTTTGAATTAAAAGAAAATCATTTCAAATAAGTTTCATACAGATCTGATCTTCTATCTTTCAGAATTTGAACAGAACCATTGTAGTGAAGATCTTTTAGTAAGTTTAAATCAACATCCACTATGAGTGTCATTTCTGTATTTGGAGTAGCTTCACCTTTCACCGCATTTGAAGGAAATGCAAAGTCTGAAGGCGTGAAAACTGCAGCCTGACCAAACTGAATATCCATATTATTTACTCCGGGGAGATTTCCGACACAGCCTGCAATCGCAACATAACATTCGTTTTCAATGGCTCTTGCAGCCGCGCAATGACGAACTCGCATATACGCATTTTGAGTATCGGTAAGATAAGGAACGAATAAAATTTTCATTCCTTGATCGGCTAAAATTCTTGGTAATTCAGGAAATTCAACGTCGTAACAGATAACCAAACCTATTTTTCCACAGTCGGTATCAAACACTTTGATCTCGTTCCCGCCTTTCATTCCGTAGTACTTTCTTTCATTGGGAGTGATATGAATTTTTCTATATTCATCGATTCTACCGTCACGGTGAAGGAGATAACTCACATTGTACAAATCATTATTTTCAAAAATCGGCATACTTCCGGAAATAATATTCACATTATAACTGATAGCCAATTCTGAAATCTTTGCTTTAATTTCTTCCGTAATTTTTGCCAGCTCAATCATACTGTCTCGCTCAGAAAGGTTATTGAATGGAGCCAACAAAGGAGTATTGAACAATTCTGGGAAAAGCACAAAATCTGATTTGTAATCTCCCATAACATTCACAAAAAACTCAACTTGCTCATAAAAAGCATCAATATCTTTAAACTGCCTCATCTGCCACTGCACCAATCCCAAACGGATAACGCTATCCTGCATTGTGTTTGGTTTTTTGCTGTAGTAAATATTATTCCATTGAAGTAAAACCGCATTTTCATGAGAAGCTTCGTCTTCGGGAAGATATTTTTTCAACACTTTTATCGGCAAAAAATTATTAGAAAGCTGGAAAGAAAGCACAGGATCATAAATTTCTTTATCCCTTACTCTTCTGATATATTCTCTAGGCGAAATTTCGTTGCTGTATTTGTGATAGTGCGGAATTCTTCCACCCAAAATAATGGATTTCAGATTTAATAATTCACAAAGCTCTTTTCGGGCATCGTATAATCTTCTTCCCAATCTCAATTTACGATATTCGGGATCAACAAAAATTTCTATTCCGTATAATACATTTCCGGTTGAAATATGGGTATTGAAAGAATAATTTCCGGTGATATCACTATACGTATGATCATCCCCAAACTCATCATAGTTTACAATAATGGATAATGCAACGGCTGCAATTTTTCCGTCTACTGTGATGCAGATTTGCCCGGCTTCAAAAATTTTATTCAGCTTGGCAATGCTTTTTTTTGACCAAACGTATTCTGACATTTGAGGATATGCTCTGCGCATGGTTTCTACCAACTCATCATAGTCGTCTACTTTCAGGGTGCGTGTTTCTATCTGCATAAATGTGTATTTTTCTTAAAGTTACGCAAAAACTCTGCAAACCTTTTGCCATCTTCCTTTAAAAATGGCTTAGACTAAAAACCTATATAAAATTTTATTGACCTATTGGGTTTCTTCGCAACTTTATCTTGGTGTGTTTTCAAGCTGTTTTGAGATATTCTCGATGTTCAAGGCCCAATTACGGCATTTTTGTTTCAAAAGTCTAACATAATTTTTTAATTATTCTAAGATTTTAAGCTTAATTCTAAAAAAAAATTAAATAATAATGTTCAATTTGTCATTTTTGAGGCAACTAATCTCAACTTAAGCATATCACTAAAACGTTAATTAAACTTTAAAAAAAATAAAAAAAGCCTATAAATACAGGTGTTTTTACACGACATCTATTATTTCATTAAATACAAATCTAAAAAAAGAGATTTATTTACAGAAACCACAAAAAAAACCGCAAAAACAAACCAATAAAACAAAATTAACTGCATTAAATTATATTTTTTACGAAAAACATACGCTTTTTTTCGTATATTTATATACTAAAACTGACCTGATGAAGCCTAAATTAACTATTTTTGGTGAACCCATGCTATACACTGAGGGTTTATCAAAACTTCTGACTCAAAGCAGTCTTTTTAATACTATTGATTTGTGTAATTCTTACGAGGCCTTACAAGAGAACCTTCAAGGCAAACCTCCAGAGTTTTTGATGATTAACTCTAATATGCTTATGCTGACAGATCTTTTAAAAAATGTAGAAAATATTACTGCACAAAATAAAACGATAAAGATTATTGTAATTGGCAACAGCTATGATATAATGGATATTAGGAAACTGTTTAATAAAGGAATAAAAAGCTATCTTGATAAAAACAGTAGGTACGATGAATTTTTGAAATCTGTACAAGCCTTACTTTCCAATGAAATTTACATCTGTGACTATGCAAAAGAGAAAATGATCAACTTTTTAAACACGGATGAAAAAAAACAAAAACTTCACATTCAAGATCCTCTTACAAAGCGTGAAATGGAAATATTAAAACTCATCTGCGATGGCTTAAGCAGTAAGGATATTTGCGAAAAACTTTTCATAAGCATTAATACCGTAGAAACTCACCGTAAAAGAATTTTATTAAAACTGAATGTAAAAAATTCTGTCGGTGTGGTAAAATACGCCATCGCAAATCATATTATAGATTAATAACCAATAGTATTACCCTAAGTAAACTCTAGATAAATTTATCTGGAGTTTATTTTTTTGAACAGATTTTTTAAATTCTGCTCCAATTTTTTTTATTCTTCAAACGGATTGTACAGATTTAGCATATTTAAAACATAGAAATAAATCTACATGATGAAATATTTTCATTTACATTGCAATAGGTTTTTACGGTATTCTTTTTATCAAAAGAAAAAAGAGTTTCTCTCACAACTAAATGAGGTGGGTTGAGAACCTTTTATATTAAAATCATTCTCCGATAAGAGGTCGAAAAAAATCATAAAAAAAGTCCGTTTTCACTAGTTGTGAGACGGACTCCCTAAAATTACACTAAAGCTTTTGGGTTTATCTATTGTATGAGGCTACAAACTCTTATTCATAATCCGGCATTTCTGCGTTGCTAAAGAGTATTGTTCTCTGCATATCTGTCAAATCATTATTTAAGTCTACGGTGACTACATTTCTCTGTGAAATATTATCATTAGAAGTATTCGTAAAAATAATCTGAGCATTATTGGGTGAAAAACGAGGATCTAAATCATTTGTACCTTGCGGTCTTTCACTTTCAGAAGATATATCATAGGTAATATTGGATATCAGATCATAGACAAAAATGTGAGTGTCGAGCTGTCTGTAATTACCACTAATATCTTCAAACCCTGAAATATCCCGAGTATACAAAAGACGATTGCCATCTACTGAAAGATTTAAACCTCCACTCGCTCCTAAAGTTCCTGATAAAATTGTCTTTATCGTATTTCCCAACATATCAATGATGTAAATCTGAGTACCATATCCATTGACACTATTGGTTTTTAATGCAATTTTGCTTCCATCATAACTCCAGTCACATTCAGAAATCATCGTTCCGGAAGGTGCTGTGTAGACTAAATTTAAACCACTTCCATCTTTATTTATTCTATAGAGTTTATTAAAGTTTGCATAGAGGAACTCTTGGCCATTGGTACTCCACGAGAAATCCATTTCATTATTATTAAATCCTGCGACGGGTACTGTCGTTACTTTAAAAACATTAGATCCATCAGGATTAGCAGTATAAATATGTGAATTACCTCCTTCAGTTCTTAAAAATGCAATTAATCCTGCATTATTATTTTTTCTAGGTCGCCAACTATTGTAAGACGAATTTGTAAATTGGAAATTTGCTCCCAACTCATTACTCGACACAATGAGTAAGTTTCCATTTTGTTTTTGTACATAATGATAACGATTAAGAGGAACCATATTGGTGGTAAACTTACTAATCGCACTGAGTACAGGCGCGTGTATTCCATCAGAAACTGAAACCTGCCAAAAATAACTTACCCCAAATTTAAGATTCGAAAGTGTATAGTGATTTGTAAGAAGATCATTGACCTGGATAATATTGGTATCAAGATTATTTTTAATGGTTAAATTATATTTTAGCACATCAACTGTATCGGGATCAGTAGAATTCCAAGTAAGCTCAACGATGAGAGGTTGATTCACCGCATTGTCTATAGGACTGAGTAATACCGGAGTGGTAGGCGGTGTATTAAGTGAATTATCATCATCCATTTCGAAAACGGCGGTTACCACCTGATCTTGTTTCTGAATATTGACTGCCTGAAACGTTGTAATATATCCACTCAGCTCAGCCTTTACAGAATAATTTCCAACGGGCATGTTTTTAATCTCAAAAGTACCGTCTGTACCCGTAAATACAGTTTCGGTGGTGGGTGCAGTAAAAATTTTCACGTTTCCAAGAGGAACATTAGTACCTCTTTTCACTACTTTTCCTTTTAATATTCCCGATTGAGCCTGATCTACAAGCTCTTCATTACAAGAGAGAAGGGAAAATGAAATGATAATTATACCGAGAATTTGTAATATAGTTTTCATAGTTTAAGTTTTTATTTTTTTCCTATATAAAAGTTTATTCCAATCGAAAATCTCATCGCCTGATCTTTTCTTTTTCCGTTTATCAAACCATCCCAATCATCTTTAAAACCAAGATCATATTGTGAAGAAACTCTTATTCCTAAGTTTTTTCTGACCATATATTCTAATCCGGCACCAAACTGCCCTTTGTACAATGGTTTCATCCCAGAATACATAGCACCAACTCCTCCATAAACAAATGGACTCAGTTTGTACTGAGGTAAAATGACTGCTTCTAGATTGACTTCCGGAGTAAAGTAGGTACGGGAAAAAATATTTTTATTTTCTATAGTTAAAACACTTGCACTAACGTCTAGATTTAAATAAGGATTAAAAAAATATTTGAATCCAAATTTCCCTCCCAAATTAAACTTAGGGTTTACGTAGTCGTCTTTTACTTTTTGTGTTTCAAGGTTGGTATACAAAGCAAACTGTTGTCTGTAATTGCTTGGATATTTATTACCTACTACTCTATTCAGATTATCATTTTGCTCGTTTTCATAGCTTTTTATAAGTGGTTTGTAAACTCCTATATTCTCATCCACAGATTTCCCCCATATATTGTCTCTTATTCCCTCAACGATCAATCCTTTAACCGCTTTTTCTATGGCTTCTGTCACTGCGAGCTGTACGGGTTCGTTTTGAGTTAGACCAACTTCTGCTTCTAAAAGTCTTTCAGTATCAATGTATCTGAAAAAGCTTCCATTAATACTTGTAGAAAGAATTGTTTTTGAAGTATAAACGGTTTTGAGTATCTCTCCATTTAAGGTAGAAACCGCACGAAGATAAATAGTTATTCTATCTTGTCTATATTGTGTAGAGGCACCGATACCGAAATACCTTGCTCCCAAGCCTCCTGTTAAGACATTGCTATCATAAGAAATAACCCCACCCTCTAGCAAGATTCCTGCATAAAGAAGCGGGGGTAATATTTGGCTATTTTTATCTGCATCTTTAAGATATTCTTGACGGGTAGAGCGAATAATCTGTCTCTCGTTAAGTAGATTAGCAATATTTTCTCTTTCTATAGGAATAAACCATTTGCTGTCTTCTAATGCTTTAATAAGAATTGTTGTAGTACCTTGAGGTACGGCAGTACTCCAATTATTACCATTTTCGGATGGTTTATATTGACCGGTTTGGTCTCTAAACTTATAGACCCCTATTACAATACGTTCTTTTGGCGGGATAAGATCCTTCAGCTCTCTTGTGTAAGCTGTATTTTCGCCAAGTGTTGATTTCTCTGGTGTAGAAGGAAGCCCAAGTAAAGAACTACATCCTATAGAAACACATACAAGTGTAAGACAGAAAAAAATTCTGATGTAAATGTAAAATTTCATGGTAATTTAGTTTTTAGTATTATTTGGGAATCACAATTTCGGATTGGTCTCCGGTAGAAGTATCCAAAATATTAATTAGCAATCCTTGCGCAGTAGTTGTAATCTGAATATACAACGAACCTAAAAGATAGTTTCCGGGTTTAAGAGCCCCATCACCAAATTGATTTTCGAAAAGCTTTTGTGATAATTGACTGAGAATCTGCCTATTTAGGCTTTCACTAAAACTATCCATCGAATTCATGCCGTTTAGCAAATCACTCAAACTATCTTTCTCATCAAATTGATTTTGAGCATTTGCAGAGCTTAATAGCCATTGGTAATTGAAAGTATCACCCCCAAATGCGGGATTGATAGGTTTATAAACAAGTTGCTGAGATTTTCCAAGAAAAAAACTGCAAAACAGTATAAGAAAAACATAAAGTGGTTTCATGGTAATTGTTTTTAGTATATGAATTCATTCTTAATAAGATTTTTCTTAGCAATAAATTCTTTAATCAAACGAAAACTCATAAGCATCTGTTCTTTTAAATAATCTTCACTAGGGTTGGTCATAAAACTATAGATTACCTTATCTTCAATTTCGATATTAATTTGCCCGTTTACTCCGCGTGTGGGAACTTCTGATATAGTAATCGTAGCATTGTCTTTTTTGGGAACTTGGTTGTATTGCATATAAAACAAATCGTAAAAGTCTTTTCCTACTTTGGTTTTTGTTTCATCGATAGTCAACCCTTTGAGTTCCGAGAAGACTTCCTCTTCAATTTTACTTGCTTTTTTACTAAAAGCATCTTGATTTATTTCTAAACTATCTTTAGCAATCAACTTTTGAGATTCTTCGTCTCTTATATATAAGAAAACTTTTAAAGCATCTTTCGTCTCTAGGTTAACACTCATTTCTGATAGTTTTTTTATTTCATTAGGATTTATTGTAAACTTTCCGCTTTGCCGGTTGTTTGAAAGATTACCTCCATTACCTTTTTTAATTGATACTAAGAGATAATTGAGCTCTTTATATACAGAAGTACTATTGATAGCAAACGCTTTAATAATAAACTGCTGCTCTATCGTCTCACGCTCTAATCTGGCAGATACTTTTCTTTCTTCCTGTGCATAACAACCAAGAGACAGAAAGACGGTAAGAAAAGTAAATAATAAAATATTTTTACTTATCATTACTTTTCTATTTAATAATTCCTAATAAAAATGGTTCTGTTATCACCTTTTACATTCACCTTCATATTTTCAGATACGCTGTTACTCCCTGTGATATCGATAATATTATTATTACCTTGGGTAGTGATGACATTTGTTGTTTTGGTATCAGAAAAAAAATTGTTAAAATATAAACTGTTGTAATCTCCAAGCTGCTGTATCATAATATTGGTTTTCGCATTTATCATCGCTTCAATATTATTAGAATCTCCTATTTGTAAAATATTCGAATAAGAAGTATGATTATCTACAGCTTGTAATATTGCTAAATCTAAGACACTGTTACTATTAATTTGATTCCATTCTACTTGTTGTGATTTCAGAGAAGAAAAAGAGAAAAATAAAAATCCTAAGCAAAAAAAGAATCTAGTGAGCATATTCATTTTTTTTTATTTAAAGGTACCTTAATACTTATTGTTACAAAACACATGAATAGGTTACTCTATCAAAATCACTGTTTACCGTTATATTTACTACTAAAAAAATAGTTGATAGAAACTGAAAAGGAGAAGCAAAGATGCTTCTCCTCATTTTTTTATTAAATTGTTAGTTAGACTGTACAACAGTTAATGAGTTTGAATTTCCAATCTGAGTTCCTAAATGGAAATTATAAGTTCCAAATTGGCTTACTGATATCATATTATCGTTTCCTAATTGGAAGTCAATGGCAGTGTTAGAATTACCAACTTGTAATTGATACAGCTCGTTGTCTGAACCAATCTGCAATCCTGTTGCTGAGTTATCATTACCTAATTGAGCTGAAACGGCAACGTTATCTGCACCAATCTGAGTATGAGAAGCCATATTATCATTACCATCCTGATATTGTAAAATATAGTTTCCGCTTCCTAATTGTACAGAAGAAGCATCATTTCTTCTACCTAACTGTACCTGTACAGCAGTATTATCAACACCTAATTGGAAAGCAGATGCCACATTTCTCCTACCATCTTGATATTGTACTACATCATTACCCACTCCCCATTGTATAGAAGTAGCATCGTTTCTTCTACCAATTTGTGTTTGTTCAGTAGAGTTAAAAGCTCCTATTTGCCATGTTTGGGCAGAGTTTCTGTTTCCGTACTGATTTGTTTCGTTTGAGTTTCCTAATCCTACTTGGTCTACATCAATAGAATTTCTGTTACCGTTACTCGAAGCAACATTAATGTTAAATGCTCCAGTTTGGTCAATGTCTGCTGTGTTACGGTTACCGTCTTGTAAAAGATAGTTTTGATTAAAAAACCCTGTTTGATTAACAGTTGCAACATTTAAGTTTCCCATTTGAGTACTCACATCAACGTTTGCTTGAGCGAATGCGAATCCTGTGGCTAGTAGTGTAAAAACACCAGTGATAAAATTTTTCATTTTCAATAAAATTAATTGGTTATTTGTGAGACAAAGATAGAAGCAAAACCAAAGTAAGAAACCACCAATCTCTTGTAAATTTCCAAAATCATTATATCTGGTTTTAAAACTAACCGTTTGTAGTTTTTACTCTCTCACCAATTATTGTTACACAAAATCACGGAGAACCATCACAAATAATAATTAACCAGAATTAGCAATTAGTGCTTGCATTATAGCATGCTTTCTACATTCTCTACATTTTATTTACATCAAAAAAAATAAAAAAACAAAACTAAGAATTAGACAAAAAAATCTATTTTGAAATGTATAGAAATATTTCACCACACTCAGAGAAGATTTTTTGGGATTTTTTTAGAAATATTTAGGAAATAGATTTTTAGATTCCGTTAAGAATACTGATCCTGTTTCACCTGAAAAAGTAAAAAAGCACCTACATTTCTGTAAGTGCTTGATTATAAAAGTGGTCCCACCTGGGCTCGAACCAGGGACCACCTGATTATGAGTCAGGTGCTCTAACCAACTGAGCTATAGGACCTCAAAATTTGGTTAAATTTTGTGTTTGCAAAAATAGTAAAATTTCTTTCACTACAAAACTTTTTATGGCTTTTCTTGACAAAGTTCTACCAAGACACCATTCGTCGATTTCGGATGCAAGAAGACAACTAATTTGTTATCAGCACCTTCTTTAGGTTCTTCAGAGATAAACTGAAATCCTTCTTTTTTTAATCTTTCTACTTCATTCAGTATATTTTCTACGCCAAATGCTAAATGATGAATACCTTCTCCTTTCTTATCAATGAATTTTGAGATTGGACTTTCTGGATTACTGGCCTCTAAAAGTTCAATTTTGCTTTCTCCAGTTTCATAAAAAGAAGTCACAACGCCCTCCCTTTCTACCGTTTCTTTTTTATAAGATTCTTTACCCAAAAGCTTTGTAAAAAGTTCATCAGAAACTCCCAAAGATTTCACTGCAATGCCGATATGTTCTAATTTCATAAGTCTAAAATATATTTTTTTTGATTGCTGATCAATTTTCAAATAAGCAATTCAAACAAAAGTACTAAATTTGCATAAATTATGGAAAGCAACAGACAAAGAAAAGTAGCACAGATTATACAGGAAGATTTCGCAGAACTTTTCCGAAAACAGGCATCAGAAAGTAAACAAAATTTTCTGGTATCGGTTTCCGACGTTAAAGTAACTCCCGATTTGGGAATCGCTAAAATCTATTTAAGTATTTTCCCTCAAGAATTTCGTTCTTCAATTATGGCAGAAATAGAAGCAAATAAGGCACAATACAGAAACTTCATCGGCCAGAAAATGGCAAAACAAGTACGTATTATTCCACAATTGAGCTTTTATCTTGACACTACACTTGATGATGTAGAAAAAATAGAAAGAGAACTAAGAGGCGAAGGTGACAATCCTGTTTTATAACAATATTGAAAAACATTGCATTTTACATCGCATCACGCTACCTTTTATCTAAAAAAGGAAGTACTGCGGTTACATTCATTACCTGGCTTGCAGCTGTGGCGATGAGTGTTGCTGTAGCTGCAATGTTTGTCATTATTTCTGTTTTTTCTGGGCTTGAAGATTTCAACAAATCATTGATCTCTAATCTCCATTCCGATCTAACGATAAAAAGTACATCCGGAAAAACTCTAAAAAATTTTGAGAAAATAAATACTGTTTTAAAAAACAATAAAGAAATTTCCAGCTTCTCTAGAATAATAGAAGAGAAAACCTACATCAATTACAACGGGAAAGGAGACGTTGCCTATCTTCGGGGAGTTGATTCAGCTTACACGAAAGTAAACCCAGTTGATAAAACTATTTTTTACGGTAGCTACCCTTCATTTGAGTATAGCAATGAAGTTATTATGGAACGTTCGCTCCAAAATAGATTGGGAATCCCTGTAGACTCAAACACAGATTTCTCAACGCTTTTCATGCCTAAATCAGGAACGGGAATTATCAATAAAGAAGAAGATATTTACAATAAAAAAGAAATTATTGTTTGTGGTGTTTTTCCCGGAAATGAACAACTCAACAATTATATTATCGCTCCGATAGAATTGGCCGAAGAATTATTAAATCTTCCAAAAAATTCAGCATACCAAATTGTTATCAAGCTTCAAAATCCAGAAAATATAGATTCTGTAAAACAAAATCTACTTAAAACTTTAGGAAAAGATATCGAAATCAAAACGAAAGAAGAAGAAAATGCAGCTTTTTGGAAAATGATCAACACCGAAAAACTATTTATTTATTTAATTTTTGCCTTGGTTATTTTCATCACGACTTTTAATTTGGCTGGTGCCATCATTATCTTACAGCTTGATAAAAAGCAACAAGCTAAATCTCTTATTTCTTTAGGTTTTCCTTTAGCACATCTTAGAATGACGTATTTCTATACAGGAATTCTGATTGTGATTTTAGGCGTTGTTTCCGGTCTTCTTTTAGGAACCGCTCTATGTTATTTCCAAATTTATACCGAATTATTTAAAGCAGTAGAAGATTTGCCTTTCCCTGTAAAAATTGTTGGTGAAAATTATTTAATCGTTGCAACCATCGCTTCTGTCTTTGGAATTATTATTTCTTGGTTTTTTTCTAAAATCAGCAAAGACTATATTACTAAAAATTAATATTTTAAATTTTTATTTATTTGTAAATTTGCCTCCCAATTTAGAAAAAATGAGACGAATTTTACATTCATTCTTGCTAATCCTGACCAGTATCAGTGCTTTAGCTCAAATTCCAGCCAATTATTATAGTACTGCAACCGGAACAGGTGCTACACTTAAAACCCAACTTAAAGACATCATCACTGCAGGACACAATCCTGGATCTTATGGTGGCTTATGGATTGCATACCAAACAACAGACCGTGATTATTATTACGAAAACGATGGTACAATTCTTGACATTTATTCAGAAAGACCAACTGCAGCAGACCCATATAATTTTACTGTTGGAACCAACCAATGCGGTAGCTACAACAGTGAATCTGATTGTTATAATAGAGAACATATTATTCCGCAAAGCTTATTCAATGAAGCATTACCGATGGTAGCAGATATACATTTCATACGTGCTACCGATGGATATGTTAACAACATAAGAGGCAGCTTTCCTTTTGGAAACGTAGGCGTTACAAATTACATTTCTAATAATGGTTCTAAAAGAGGTAGTTCTGTTTCTGCTGGATATACAGGAACCGTCTTTGAACCTATTGATGAATTTAAAGGTGATATAGCAAGAATGATTTTTTACTTTGTAACAAGATATGAAACTCAATTATCAGGATTTAGTTCAGGCAATATGCTTGGTAATTCTGCTTATCCAGGTTTGCAAATATGGGAACTTAACCAACTTTTAGCTTGGCACAATTTAGACCCAGTTTCTCCTGCTGAAATAGGAAGAAACAATGCTTCATATACTTATCAGGGAAACAGAAACCCTTATATTGACAATCCTAATTATGTAAATTTAGTTTGGGGAACACCAACTACAGATACACAAGCTCCGACAACTCCAACAAACTTAGTAGCAAACAACCCTACTGCAAGTACTGTTGCATTAAGCTGGACTGCATCTACAGACAATGTAGGCGTTACAGGATATGATATTTATGCTAATGGAGTTTTAAAATCGACAGTTTCAGGAACATCTACAACCGTTCAAGCACTAAACTCTTCTACAACTTACGATTTCTACGTTATTGCTAAAGATGCAGCAGGAAACCCATCTGCTCAAAGTAATATCGCAACTGAAACCACGCTTGCCGGATCTGGTGGCGGAACCGGAACTTGTGGAACTGAAGATTTCGAAAACATTACAGGAACAGGAAACGGATATGGTACAAGAACTTGGACCAATAACAATATAACTTGGACAGCAACTGATGCAAGAATAGATCAAACCATAACAGGAAAAGCAATTACCCTTCAAAATGGAAGTTTAACAAGTAGCTCTATTTCTGGAGGTATTGGAACACTTACTGTTACTACACAGCGTAAATTCGGAGGAACTTCTTCTAATTTAAACTTACAGATAAACGGTACAACTGTAGGAACGATTCCTTACAGTGATGCAGTTACTACAACCACGATCAGCAATATCAATGTTTCAGGAAATATAATCATTAAACTGATCAATCCTGTAGCTTCAAACAGAGTAGCTATTGATGATTTATCTTGGACTTGTGCAGCTTCTTTATCAACTGTTGAAAATTCAAAAGAAAAAGCATTCAATATTTATCCAAACCCGGTTAAAAACCATGAATTATTTGTAAAAGGTGAAAACTTAAGCAAAATTTCGAAAGCTGAGATCTATGATCTTTCAGGAAAACTGATTAAGAATATTGCAAATCCTTTCAAAAACTCAAACAAAATTAATCTTCATGGAGTAACTAAAGGTGTTTATATCTTGAAAACAGACAACAACACTACAAAATTCATCGTAGACTAAGACAACAAATATTTTCAATACAAAAGACCGGTTTTTATCGGTCTTTTTTTTATTTTTGGTATATGGATTCCAGCAACAAATTAGGACTGATCGGAAAAAACATCTCCTACTCTTTTTCAAAAAAATATTTTGAAGATAAATTTAAAAAGAAAAAACTCAGTAATTTTTCATACGAAATTTTCGACCTACAGGAAATCAATGAAATTGAAGAACTCCTTTTAAAACCTAACCTTTTAGGATTTAATGTAACGATTCCTTATAAAGAAAAAATTATAGATTACCTGGATGAGTTGAGTGATGAGGCTAAAAAAATAGGCGCTATAAACTGTGTCTTAATTGAAAACGGAAAGAAAACCGGCTACAATACAGATGCTTTTGGTTTTGAAAAAACTTTAGTTGCACACAAAAAACCACATCACGAATCAGCTTTGGTTTTAGGAAATGGTGGCGCTGCAAAAGCAATACAGTATGTTTTAGACAAACATCAGATTCCGTATCAGACGATTTCAAGAAAGTCAGAAATTAATTTTGAAAATATAGACTCAGAAACGGTTTCAAAAAACAAATTGATTATTCAATGTACTCCGGTGGGAACTTTTCCAAATACCGAAGATTGTTTAAATTTCCCTTTTGAAGCCCTTACAAATCAACATTTGGTGATTGACCTAATTTACAATCCCGAGTGCAGTCAATTTCTTTTAAATTCATCACAAAACGGAGCAAAAACCGTTAACGGATATTATATGCTCGAACAACAGGCAGAAAAAGCTTGGGAAATTTGGTCGGTTAAAAAAAAATAACATAAATTAGTAACTTAATTGGTTTATATTAGCTCGCTTTAAGAAGTTAATACCATTATTCATAAAAGATTTGCTATGACAACAGAAAATAATCTTTCTGAAAACGAAGAACAAAAACCTTCTACAGAACTTCAGGAAACAGTTGAGACCATTGAGAATACAGAAGAAAACCATCAGGAAGAAGACCCCGATGCGCCTCATCACGATTCTATTGCCGACCTGTCTCTAGCCGACACTCTGAAAGAAATGGAAAAAATCATCAACTCTAATAATGCAGGTGAACGATACAGAGAATTCAATGCATTAAAGGAAAAAGCAAATCATACGATTCACGACGAAATCGAAGATAAAAAGCATGAATACACCGATGCAGGAAATGCAATCGAAAATTTCAGCTACGAGCACCCTTCTCAATCTAAACTTTCAGGTCTGATTCATATTTTTAGAGAAAAACATGATAATTTCCAGAAAAATCAGGAAGAAGAACAGAAAAAAAATCTAGATCAGCGCCAAAGTATCATTGAAAGACTTAAAAATCTTTATACTAATTCTGAGCCTGGAGTGAATCTTTTCAAATCGATTAGAGAGATTAAGGAAGAATGGTCAAATTCTGGTCAGGTTGCAAAATCTGAATTTAAAATTTTAAACAACAACTATTTCCATCATTTGAATCAATTTTATCAGATGTTGGATCTAAATAAAGAGTTTCTAGAGCAGGAATACAGCCACAACTTAGAAAAAAGACAGCACATTATTGCACGAGCAAAAGAGCTGGAAAACGAGCCGGTTGTACAAAAAGCTTTAAACGAACTTCAATATCTTCACAAGCTTTGGAAAGAAGAAGCAGAACCAGTTTCTGAAGAATTTCGTGAAAAAACCTGGGAAGAGTTCAAAGAAATTTCAAATAAAATTCACGAGAGAAAAACCGAGCTTTCTGCAGCTATTGAAACTGAGCAGAACGCCAATCTCGAGAAGAAAAACGAAATCATCACTGAAATCAAAAATCTTTCTGAGCCAAAAGACAATCCTAATCATACCTACTGGCAAAACTCCATCAAAAAAGTGGAAGAATTGCGTTCAGAATTCTTGAAAACAGGAAGTGTGCCCAGAAAATTATCCAACAACAACTGGAATGATTTCAAATCTATACTAAGAGCCTTCAACACTACAAAAAATAATTATTATAAATCTCTAAAAGGTTCTCAACAACAGAATCTTGATGAGAAAATGAAACTTATTCAGACCGCAAAAGACAATATGCTTTCTGAAGATTGGGATCTTGCAGTGGCTTTATTTAAGAAACTTCAGGAAGATTGGAAGAAAATCGGTCACGTTCCTAAAAGCATGACCAATAAAATCTGGGATGAATTCCGTGATGCATGTAACACGTTCTTTAATAACTACAGAGAAAAAAGCAGCGCTTCTACCGATAACTGGAAAGAAAACTATAAACTAAAAAAAGACCTTCTTGAGGAGCTGAAAACAATCTCAGACGAAGAAGGAAGTATAGAAAAGATAGAAGCCATCAAAAGCTCATGGAACAATATTGGAAAAGTTCCGAGAGACAAAATGGCAATTAACTCTGAGTTTAATAAAACATTAAGAGAAAAGCTGAAGCTTAACAAAATTAATGAGCTTGAACTGAAAGAAGAAGGCTTATCTGAAAATCAATTAACTGATAAAGCCAGAAAAATCAAGAGTCAAATCTCGGATCTTGAAGCTGAAATCGTTAAACTTGAAAACAACTTGGCGTTCTTCAAAAATCCATCAAGAGAAAACCCTCTCTTAAGAGATACTTACAATACGATTGATGACAAAAAAGCTCATCTTGAGACTTTAAAGCAGAATCTTCACAGTATTATCGCTGGAGAATAATTAAAAATTAAAGTATAATCTATAGAGCGAAGCAAAGAAATTTGTATTCGCTTTTTTTATCTTATGCAAGACGAATTTTACATCAGAAGATGCATTGAGCTCGCTCAGAAAGCCATCGGAAACACCTACCCTAATCCATTAGTAGGAAGTGTGATTGTTCACAATGATAAAATAATTGGTGAAGGTTATCATTATAAAGCCGGTGAAAACCATGCGGAGATCAATGCTATAAATTCTATTGAAGATAAAAGCCTGATTCCTGAATCTACAATCTATGTTTCTTTGGAACCTTGTGCCCATTTCGGGAAAACACCGCCCTGTGCTTTAAAGATTGTTGAACTTGGCTTTAAAAAAGTTGTTATCGGTGCGATGGATTCTCATGATAAAGTCAAAGGAAAAGGCAAGAAGATCATTCAGGATGCAGGAATTGAAGTTACATCAGGTATTTTGGAAAAAGAATGTATTGAATTAAACAAAAGATTTTTCACGTATCACGAAAAAAGGAGACCTTTTATCATCTTAAAATGGGCAGAATCGGGCGATCGTTTTATGGATAAAGATTTTAAGCCTACCCAAATCAGCAACTCATTGACCAAACAATTTGTACATCAGCTGAGAAGCAATGAGCATTCTATTCTGATTGGAACCATGACTGCTTTAAGAGATAACCCGAGTCTTACCACAAGAGAAATTGTAGGCAGAAACCCTATTAGAATTTTGATTGATATTGATTTAAAAGTTCCAACTGATTTCAACATTTATAGCAACGAAGCAGAAACTTTAGTTTTTAATTCTGTAAAAGAAGGTGAAGAAGGAAATATAAAATTCATCAAAACCTCAAGAGAAAATTTCATTAAAAATATGTTGAAAAAATTACACGAACTTCAGATACAATCGATTATCGTAGAAGGTGGAAGTTTGGTGCTACAACAATTTATTGATGCAAATTTATGGGATGAGACGATTATTATTAAAAATAAAAATTTAGTTTTAGAAAACGGAACGAAGGCTCCAAGATTTAATCAAACACCTCTCGATACTCAGGATTTCCGAGACAATGTTATTGAATTTTATAAAAACTTTCATTAAGAAGCTGACAAATGCTGCACGAATACAAAACCATAGAAAAACCTGTAGAAAACACCTTGCTTAAAGAAAAAGGAAGCAAATTCATCGGTTTTGCTTTTCCGGTTAATAGTGAAGTTGAACTTAAAAGTGCTTTAGAGAAAATAAGAACCGAGCATCCAAAGGCGACGCATCATTGTTATGCTTTCAGAATGGGTTTAAATGGTGAAAATTATCGCGCCAATGATGACGGTGAACCGTCCGGAAGTGCAGGCTTACCTATTTACAACCAACTTTTAGCTAATGAGATAACCAATGTTTTAGTGATAAGTGTTCGTTATTATGGCGGAACAAAACTGGGTGTTTCAGGTTTGGTAAAAGCTTATAAAGAATCTGCTAAAATTACTTTAGAAGAAGCCCAAATCATTACAAAAGAACTGGAAACTGAAATAGAAATTCAGTTTCAGTTTAATCAGCAGAATCTTATTTTCACTTTACTTTCAAAATTTGATGCGAAGGTTTTGAATTTTGACGCCAATGAAAACTGTATTTTGACTGCCTCATTAAAAACAGCACAAAAAGAAAACATCTCAGAAAAATTATCTGAGATGCAACATATTTCTTTTGAATTTAAAGATTAAATCTAATCTCTTCGACTTCCCATTAAAAGAGAAGCAAAGTATATCAACTGTGCTAAAGATCCGAGTGCTGCCACCAAATAAGTTCGTGCCGCCCAAGTAAGACTGTCTTTTACTCCTACAAATTCTTCAGCAGTTACTGTTCCTGTATCTTTCAGCCACTTCATCGCTCGATTACTCGCATCATATTCTACTGGAAGTGTAATAAAAGCAAATAAAGTAGTAAGAGCAAACATAATTACTCCAATCAATAGGATTAATTTATTACCACTCATTGCCATAACAACAATCCCGCCCATCAATACAAACTGCATTAAATTTGAACTGATACTTACAACAGGAACCAGTTTTGATCTCAATTGCAACATTGAATATCCTACGGCATGTTGAACAGCGTGACCACATTCGTGAGCTGCAACAGCTGCTGCAGCTGCATTTCTCTGCATATAAACTCCTTCTGAAAGATTCACTGTTTTATTCGCCGGATTATAGTGATCCGTCAATTGTCCAGGAACCGAAATTACCTGAACATCATGAATATTGTTATCTCTCAGCATCTTTTCGGCAACTTCTTTACCCGACATTCCGTTTCTGAGATGTACGTTTGAATAATATTCGAATTTAGATTTTAATCTTGAGGAAACAAACCAGCTTATCAGCATCGCAAGTCCTATGATAAGATAATAACCTGTCATTTTATTTAAATTTAGTATATAATAATTCTATAATTGATGTAAAAATTGTGCCAAAGTTTTAGGTTTTATTAATTATATTTGTGGTTCAATTTACCTGAAAACTATGTCGAAAGTTTCCATTCTTGAAGTAAAAACTCCCGAAGATTTAAAGCAATTTGTAAAATTCCCAATGAATTTATACAAAAACAACCCATATTATGTGCCCTCATTTATAAAAGATGAAATTAATGTATGGAATCTTCAGGAAAATCCTGCCTTGCAGTACGCTGAAGCAAAACAGTTTTTGGCATGGAAAGACAATAAAGTAGTAGGTAGAATTGCAGTAATCATCAATCATAAAGAAGAAAAAGAACTCGGCATAAAGAAAGTTCGTTTCGGATGGCTTGATTTTATTGATGATACAGAAGTTTCTAAAGCGCTGATTGATACCGCTGTAAATTACGCTAAAGAACATCAAATAGACAATATTGAAGGCCCCATGGGTTTTACCAATCTCGACAAAGCCGGAATGCTGACTTTCGGATTTGAAAAAATAGCAACAATGATTGGTATTTACAATTATGAGTATTACCCAAAACACATAGAAAATCTTGGTCTTGTAAAGGAAAAAGAATGGGTAGAATTTGAAATGAATTTCCCTAAAGTACTTCCTCCAAAAGTAGAAAAATTCAGCTCATTGATTGCTGAAAAGTATAACTTAAGAGTTTTAGATTTCAAAAACAAAGAAGAGATTTTACCTTATGTAAAACCTATGTTTAAGTTGCTTGACGAAACTTACAAACATCTTTCTACTTACACTCCTATTTCTGAAGAGCAAATCAAAACATACAAAGAAAAATTCTTCCCAATGATTGCTAAAAACTACGTCATCTGCGTAGTTGATGAGCATGATGAGCTGGTTTCTTTTGCCGTTACGATGCCTTCTTATTCTAAAGCTTTACAAAAATCAAAAGGAAAACTTTTCCCTTTCGGATGGTGGCATTTCTTACAGGCTCAAAAGAAAAACGACCGCGCTAATTTTTATCTGATTGGAATTCATCCCGAATATCAAAGACGTGGCGTAACCGCTATTATTTTTAAAGAAATTTTTGTACGATTCAACAATATGGGAATCGATTTTGCAGAAACCAACCCCGAACTGGAAGAAAATAAAAGTGTACAGGTTCTTTGGCAGGATTATAATCCTGTAAATCATAAAAGAAGAAGAACATATTCTTTAAAATTTTAATATGAAGCCACACCTTATTATTTTCGCTATTCTTATTGCAGGTTTTGCTGTATACAATATCTTCTTCGCTCTACCTGACGATAGAATGAATACCCTTGTAAATATTGTTTATGCAAGTGTACTTTTTGGCTATATTTCATTTATGGCGTTTACAGTGCTCAAAAAACTGAGGAAATAACACTATTTTTAATAATTCTAAATTACCTCTTTTCCCTATTTTAATCAGACTTTTAAGTTGATTAATTTCATGCTTTATTGTTTATTGCCTAAATTTGCAACTTGAGATAATAATGTAAAAATGAATTTACCTGAAAGTTATATTCCGATCCTTATACAAGCCGGTGTTGCAATAGGTTTTGTAGCCATTTCTTTGCTTGGAGCTCATTTCTTGGGACCAAAGCAGAAAAAAGGAAATTCTGTAAAAAACCAAAGCTGGGAATGCGGTGTACCTGTTGAAGGAAACGCAAGAACACCATTTTCAATCAAGTATTTCTTAACTGCAATATTGTTTGTATTATTCGATATCGAAATCGTATTTTTTTATCCGTACGCTGTAAACTTCAGAGAATTTGGTCTTGAAGGATTCTTTGCAGTGCTTACATTCGTTGCTATATTCTTCCTTGCATTTTTCTATGTTTGGAAACGTGGCGCGCTAGACTGGGATAAATAAATTCAATTATAATTTTAAATAAGAAATTTAGATTAATACAATTAAATTAAAGTTAACATTAACAGCAATTTAGAATCTAAATTAAAATCTTAAAATCAACAAAATGTCAGATCAAAAACCAATTATAAGAACAGATGCACCAGCTCCGGAAGGATTTGAAGGAGAAGGGTTTTTCGCAACGAAACTGAGCAGTGTCATCGGGATGGCTAGAAAATTTTCACTTTGGCCTTTGCCTTTTGCTACTTCTTGTTGCGGTATCGAGTTCATGGCTACCCTTAACCCAACGTATGATGCATCCAGATTTGGTATGGAAAGAAACTCTTTCTCACCAAGACAAGCAGATATGTTGATGGTTTGTGGAACTATTTCAAAAAAATTAGGTCCTGTTTTAAAAGAAGTATATACCCAAATGGCAGAACCGAAATGGGTAGTTGCTGTTGGAGCTTGCGCTTCAAGTGGAGGTATTTTTGATACGTACTCCGTTTTACAGGGAATTGATAAAATTATTCCGGTAGACGTTTATGTTCCGGGGTGTCCTCCAAGACCAGAGCAGATTATTGAAGGTGTAATGCAGGTTCAGGCTTTAGCAGAAAGCGAAAGCATCAGAAGAAGAGATATGCCGGAATACCAAGCATTGCTTGATTCTTATAATATTAGCAATTAATTGATACGGAAATGACGAACGAATTTGTATTAGAAGCGATAACGAGAGAGTTTCCGGAATCTGTAATTTCAAGTTCAGAACCTTATGGTATGCTGACCGTTGAGATTAAAAAAGAGGACATCAAAAAAGTAATTCATTATCTTAAAGATTCATCATTGGAGATTAATTTCCTTACTGATGTTTGTGGAATCCATTACCCTGAATTTCCAGATAAAGAAATTGGCGTTATCTATCATTTACAAAATATGATGACGAATTTCAGAATCCGTATAAAAGCGTTCATGTCGAGAGAAAATATTGAAGTAGATTCTTTGACAGAACTTTATGCTGGAGCCAACTGGATGGAAAGAGAAACTTTTGATTTCTACGGTATTAAATTCAAAGGACATCCTGATTTAAGGCCAATCCTGAACATGGAAGATCTTGGTTATCACCCAATGCTGAAAGAATACCGTTTGGAAGATGGTACAAGAACAGATAAGAACGACACCATGTTTGGTAGATAGTATAGCTTATGGCGAATGGCATTTAGCCAATAGCCAGAAGCAAATAGCTAAAAGCAATTATTATGAAAGACAACTCATTATCTAATATACTTAACCAGCACAACAGTAACGAACAAATCGACGGGCAATTATACACCCTGAATTTGGGACCTACTCACCCTGCAACGCACGGAATCTTCCAAAACGTTCTTACAATGGACGGTGAAAGAATTCTTCACGCAGAGCAAACCGTTGGTTATATCCACAGAGCTTTTGAAAAAATTTCTGAAAGAAGAAATTACGCTCAAATTACTACACTTACTGACCGTATGAACTATTGTTCTGCTCCTATCAACAATATAGGATGGCACATGACAGTAGAAAAACTGATTGGCGTAAAAGTTCCTAAACGTGTAGATTATATGCGTGTAATCTTAATGGAATTGGCAAGAATCGGTGACCACTTAATCTGTAACGGAGTAACAGGAATGGATGCAGGAGCAATTACAGGTCTTACTTATATGTTCATCGAAAGAGAGCGTATTTATGATATGTACGAACAGATTTGTGGAGCAAGAATGACAACCAATATGGGAAGAATTGGAGGTTTTGAAAGAGATTTCACTCCAAAATTCCATGAGTTGTTGAAAGATTTCCTTAAAACATTCCCGGCAAGATTCCAGGAATTCTGTAATCTATTGGAGAGAAACAGAATATTTATGGACAGAACCATTGGTGCGGGAACAATTTCAGCAGAAAGAGCTTTAAGCTATGGTTTCACTGGTCCTAATTTACGTGCAACAGGTGTTGATTATGATGTAAGAGTTGCAGAGCCTTATTCTTCTTATGAAGATTTCGATTTCATCATTCCGGTAGGAACTTCAGGTGATACGTATGACCGTTTCATGGTTCGTCAACAGGAAATTTGGGAATCTCTTAAAATTATCAACCAAGCTTATGATAATTTGCCGGAAGGACCTTTCCATGCAGATGTTCCAGAATTTTATCTTCCTGAAAAAGCTGATGTTTACAAGAAAATGGAAGCATTGATTTACCATTTCAAAATTGTAATGGGAGAAACAGATGTTCCTAAAGGAGAAGTTTATCATGCGGTAGAAGGCGGAAACGGAGAATTAGGATTCTATTTAGTGAGTGATGGTGGAAGAAGCCCTTATAGACTTCACTTCAGAAGACCATGTTTTATCTACTACCAAGCATATCCTGAAATGATTACAGGTTCTGTAATTTCAGACGCCATCGTTACGATGTGTAGTATGAATGTAATTGCGGGAGAATTAGACGCATAAAAGAAATTATAGATTTTGGATTATAAATTTTAAATTAATCTAAACTCTTTAAATATAAATTAATATCAAAATTGATAAGATTTTTAGAACTAAGGTTTTCATCTAAAATCTAAAATCTAAAATCTAAAATCTTTAAATATGAGCGAAACAATAGCTTTTAAACCAGAAAGTTTACAGCAGGTCCATAAGATTATGGCAAGATACCCTGAGGGAAGACAAAAATCTGCTCTTCTTCCTGTGTTGCACATTGCACAGAAAGAATTCGGAGGTTGGTTAGACGTTCCTGTGATGGATTATGTTGCTGAATTATTGAGTATTAAACCAATTGAAGTATATGAAGTGGCAACTTTTTATACCATGTTTAATATGAAACCGGTGGGTAAATATGTTTTGGAAGTATGCAGAACCGGACCTTGCATGGTTTGTGGAAGCGAAAAAATATTAGACCACATCAGAACAAAACTGAACATTAAAGACGGTGAAACTACTGCTGACGGAATGTTCACATTGAAACCAGCTGAATGTCTGGGTGCTTGTGGATACGCTCCAATGTTACAGTTAGGAAAGTTTTACCACGAAAATTTAACCATAGAAAAGGTAGACGAAATCCTTGATCTTTGCAGAGAAGGACAAGTTGATTTGGGCTAATAGAAATTTTAATTTCTAAATTTTAGATTTTAAATTATTCACTTAACGTTTAATACTAATTAATGCAAAAAGCCAAAAGCTAATTGCAATAAGCAAATAAAAATGAGTAAAAAACTTTTACTTAAAGACGCACATGTAGAAGGAATACGCTACTTCGAAACTTACCGAAAACAAGGAGGTTACGGAGCAGCAGAAAAAGCCTTTAAAATGACACCCGAAGAAATCCTTGAAGAAGTAAAAGTTTCAGGTCTTCGTGGTCGTGGTGGTGCAGGTTTCCCAACGGGAATGAAGTGGAGCTTTCTGGCAAAACCGGAAGGCGTACCAAGACACTTGGTAGTGAATGCAGACGAATCTGAACCGGGAACTTTCAAAGACAGATATCTGATGGAATTTCTTCCTCATCTTTTGATCGAGGGAATGTTGATTTCATCTTTCGTTTTAGGTTCAAATGTTTCTTATATCTACATCCGTGGAGAATATTCTTGGATTCCTGATATTTTGGAAGAAGCGATTGAAGAGGCTAAAGCTGCAGGATTTTTAGGTAAAAACATCTTAGGATCAGGTTTCGATTGTGAAATTTATGTTCAAAGAGGTGGTGGAGCTTATATCTGTGGTGAAGAAACTGCTTTACTTGAATCTCTTGAAGGAAAAAGAGGAAACCCAAGATTAAAACCACCTTTTCCTGCTGTAAAAGGACTTTGGGAAAGACCAACGGTTGTAAATAACGTTGAATCTATCGCAGCAATTGTTCCAATTATCGATATTACCGGTGCTGAATATGCAAAAATTGGTGTTGGTCGTTCAACTGGGACAAAATTAATTTCTGCTTGTGGAAATATCAATAAACCAGGAGTTTATGAAATCGATATGACCATCACGGTTGAAGAATTTATTTATTCTGATGAATATTGTGGTGGAATTCCAAATGGTAAAAAGCTGAAAGCTTGTATTCCTGGAGGAAGTTCAGTTCCTATTGTGCCGGCAAACTTGTTGTTGAAAACGGTAAATGGTGAACCAAGATATATGAACTATGAATCTCTTGCTGACGGTGGTTTTGCTACCGGAACAATGATGGGTTCAGGAGGATTTATCGTTTTGGATGAAGACCAGTGTGTCGTAGAACATACCATGACTTTGGCAAGATTTTATAATCACGAAAGTTGTGGACAATGTACTCCTTGTCGTGAAGGAACGGGATGGATGTACAAGATTTTGAAAAAAATTGAGAAAGGAGAAGGAAAAATGGAAGACATCGATTTGCTTTGGGATATCCAGAGAAAAATTGAAGGAAATACTATTTGTCCACTTGGTGATGCAGCAGCTTGGCCTGTTGCAGCGGCTATTCGTCACTTCAGAGATGAATTCGAATGGCATATTAAAAACCCTGAATTGTGTTTAACACAAAATTATGGTTTGGCCAATTATGCAGATCCTATTCCAGCTGCAGCAAGTAATTAATAAAGATTGAAATTTTGAAGAAGTTTATTGCTGCAGGATTATTGATCTCAAATTTTGTTTTCGGACAAAATACTAAGATAGATACTTTAGAAGAAAGACATAATGAACCACTTCTAACATCTTACGAAAAACCAGAACCTCTAACTAAAAAAGGTCAGATGTTTGTTTTTTGGGGTTGGAACAGAGCAGGATTTAGTAATTCTGATATCAGATTTAAAGGAAACGGTTACGATTTTACATTAAATAATGTTGTAGCACATGACAGACCTTCAGATTTGAGTTGGGCATATGTAGACCCGGGACAGATTTCTACTCCACAGTTTAATTTTAGACTAGGATATTTTATAAAAGATAATTTGGCTTTGGTGATTGCTCAAGATCATATGAAATATGTGATGGATCAGGAACAGACTGTTGATTTTAATGGAAATATTTCAGATCCGAAATATGCTGCAATGGTTAAGAACGGGCAAGTTGATCTAACAGATCAGGAATTCCTGACTTTTGAACATACGGATGGACTTAATTATGTAAACGCAGGTCTTGAGAAATATAAAAGCTTATTAAATAAAAAGAATTTTGATATTTCATGGGCTTATGGAGGAGGAATCGGAGTTTTGTTTCCGAAATCTAATGTAAAATTATTCGGAAACGAAAGAAGTGACAGGTTTCACGTAGCAGGATTTGGGTTGGATGCAAGAACCAACATCAATTTTGTTTTTTGGAATCATATTATGGCAAGAGTTGAAGGAAAATTTGGTTATATCAATATGCCGGATATTAAAACAACTCTTAATAATAAGCCTGATAAAGCCAGTCAGGATTTTGTATTCTACCAGATTAATTTCGGGATCGGATATACATTTAATACAAGAAAATATAAATAAAGCATTTGCTTAAAATATAATTATGAGCGAAGAGGTTAAAAAATTCAAAATAACGATAGACGGACAAACTGCTGAAGTTTTGCCCGGGACTTCTATTTTGGAAGCTGCAAGACAAATCGGTGGAAAATCTGTTCCTCCAGCAATGTGTTACTACAGCAAATTGGAAACCAGCGGTGGAAGATGTAGAACATGTTTGGTAGAAGTTTCTAAAGGTTCAGAAGCAGATCCGCGTCCTATGCCAAAGTTGGTAGCAAGTTGCAGAACCAATGTGATGGACGGAATGGAAGTGAAAAACCTTTCTTCTGAAAAAGCTCAGGAAGGTAGAAAAGCGGTTACCGAATTCTTGTTGGTGAATCACCCATTAGATTGCCCGGTTTGTGATCAGGCAGGTGAATGTCATCTTCAGGATCTGGGTTACGAGCACGGAAATCTTGAAACCAGAACAGAATTTGAAAGAAATACGTACGAAGCAGACGACTTAGGTCCACATATCAAATTGAATATGAACCGTTGTATCTTGTGTGCAAGATGCGTTTTGGCGGCTAATCAATTGACAGGTGAACGTGAGCACGGAATTCTTTTCAGAGGAGATCATGCTGAAATTTCTACGTATTTAAATAAAGCTTTAGATAATGACTTTATCGGGAACGTAATCGACGTTTGCCCGGTTGGAGCATTAACAGACAGAACAGCTCGTTTTACAAGCAGAGTTTGGTTTACAAAGCCAATGAATGCTACTTGTAAGTGTGATAAATGTTCAGGAAAAGCTACGGTTTACATGAAAGGTGACGAGATCGTAAGAGTTACTGCAAGAAAAGATCAATGGGGAGAAGTTGAAGAATTTATTTGTGACACTTGTCGTTTCGAAAGAAAAAATCTTAGCGATTGGAACATTGAAGGACCAAGACATATCGACAGACATTCGGTTATTTCATTAAACCATTACGAGAAGCCTAAAGACGAATTGAGAGTTTTAGACAATCCGATGGCTAAAGAAATCAGCGAAAAAGACGAAAAATAATAACAAATTATAAATTTTAGATTGTAAATTTTAAATGAATTTATAATCTAAAATCTAAAATCTAAAATTTAGAATGGATTTAATTACATTTAAATTAATACTTGTACTTGCACTTTTCCTGCTTTCATTAACGATTGCAGCCTACTCTACTTGGGCAGAAAGAAAAGTTGCAGCCATTATGCAGGACAGAATCGGGCCCAACAGATCAGGACCTTTCGGTTTGCTGCAGCCTCTTGCGGATGGTGGTAAATTTTTCTTTAAAGAAGACTTTACTCCTGCCAATGCAGAAAAGTTTCTTTTCGTATTGGGACCTGCATTGGTGATGTTTATTTCATTAATTACCGGAGCGGTTATTCCTTGGGGTAAAACATTGAACATCGGAGATGTTTCTTATGATCTTCAGGTTGCTAACATCGATGTTGGTGTACTTTTCATCATCGGAATGGCTTCTATCGGAGTTTACGGAATTATGATCGGAGGCTGGGCTTCCAACAACAAGTATTCATTATTAGGTGCTATCCGTGCTTCTTCGCAGATGATTTCTTACGAATTGGCAATGGGTCTTGCATTACTTTCTATCATTATGATGTCAGGAAGTTTAGATTTAAAAGTAATTACTGAAAATCAAACGGAAGGAAAACTTTGGGGAATTATCCCTATCGGTTCTGGGATGAACTGGAATATTTTCTACCAACCATTGGCGTTCTTAATTTTCTTTGTTGCAGCTTTGGCAGAAACCAACCGTCACCCTTTCGATTTACCTGAATGTGAATCTGAATTGGTAACAGGATATACAACTGAATATTCTTCAATGAAGTTAGGTTTATACATGTTTGGTGAATATGTGAATATGTTTATTTCTAATGCTTTCATGGTCGTGCTTTTCTTCGGAGGCTACAACTATCCGGGAATTGACTGGGTTACTGAAAACTGGGGAGAAAATGTAGCAGGTATTTTGAGTATCGTAGCATTTTTATCTAAAACAATAATCGGAATTTTGATCTTTATGTGGATCAGATGGACGCTTCCAAGATTCAGATACGATCAATTAATGCACTTAGGATGGAAAACATTAATTCCATTGGCATTGGTCAACTTAATGATTACAGGAGCTGTGATTTTAGCTTTTGGAAATTAAGAAAGAATATGAAAATTTGATAATGAGATAATTTAAAAATTAACATTATCATTTTAAAATAAAATAGTAAATAATTAAGATAACAGACAAGATTAGTCTAAAATCTAATGTCTAACATCTAATATCTATAATTAAATGAAACTTACAAACAGATCAAAAGTTGTTTCAAATAAAGAGATGACCTTTTCTGAGAAGATCTACTTACCGGCGATTTTCAAAGGAATGGGGATTACTTTTAAGCATGCTGTGAGAACCGTTGTAAAACGTGCTCCCAATGTTTATTCTTATCCGGAAGTACAAAAGCCAAGAGCTGATATCTGGAGAGGCCAACATGTTTTGAAAAGAGATGAAGAAGGCAGAGAAAGATGTACAGCTTGTGGATTGTGTGCTGTGGCATGCCCTGCAGAAGCAATCACAATGACTGCTGCTGAAAGAACCAGAGAAGAAAAAGATCTTTACAGAGAAGAAAAATATGCATCGGTATATGAAATCAATATGCTAAGATGTATTTTCTGCGGTATGTGTGAAGAAGCTTGTCCGAAATCTGCAATTTATCTTACAGACAGATTGGTTGATGTTGAGACCAACAGAGGATCTTTCATTTACGGTAAAGATAAATTAGTTGAAAAAATAAATGAAAGGATTGATATCACAGAAAGACAATCCGAGAAACAAAAAAATGCGGTAAAATAATGGATCAGTTTTTATTTTTCTTGGTGGCGTTTTTAGCAGTGGCAAGTGCAGTGTACTTTGTATTTGCAAAAAATCCTTTATATGCTATTTTGTCATTAATTGTTACAATGTTTTCGATCGCCGGAATGTATATTCTTCTGAATGCACAGTTCCTTGCCATCATCCAGATCATCGTTTACGCTGGTGCTATCATGGTACTTTTCCTTTATATCTTAATGATGCTTAACCTTAATAAGCAAGACGAAAGTAAGAAGAACAATACTTTAAAGTTTGTTGGAGTTTTTACTGCATGTCTTCTTTTGATTGGTGTTTTAGGAGTTTTCAGAGGAGTACAAGATAATCATGTAGTGGTTGAAAACGTAGATAAAGGGGTAGGTCTTACAAAGAACCTGGGAAGACTTTTATTCAATGAATATGTTTTACCGTTTGAGCTTGCTTCAGTCCTGATTTTAGCAGGTATTGTAGGTGCGGTACTAATCGGTAAAAAAGATTTATAAAATTATGGGAGAAGTAAATACATTTATGCAAAGCATCCCTCTGGAATATTTCATTACTCTTTGTTCAGTATTATTCTGTCTTGGAGTTATGGGAGTATTGCTCAGAAAAAATGCGATTGTAATTTTAGGTTGTGTAGAGCTTATGCTTAATTCTGTAAACCTTTTATTGGCTGCGTTTGCGGCATACAACGGGAACAGTGACGGACAGCTTTTGGTTTTCTTTATCATGGTAGTTGCAGCAGCCGAAGTAGCGGTTGGTTTGGCAATTATTGCGATGTTATATAGAAACACCCGTTCTGTAGATGTAGGTATATTTAATAAATTAAAAGGATAAGAATGGAGAATTTAATATATGCAATAATACTTTTACCACTTATAGGCTTTCTTATCAACGGGCTTTTCGGGAAAAATCTTCCAAAGATTGTAGTCGGAAGTTTGGCAACAGTTGCAGTTTTTGCACCTTTTTGTATAGCAGTAAGCTTATTTTTAAATTTTGACTCTGAAAGTCCTGCCGTAGTTGTAAAGGCTTTCGAATGGTTTAGAGTAAACGGAATTCAGATTAATTTCGGTTTCCAAATTGATCAGCTTTCATTAATGATGGTGATGATCATCACAGGGATCGGATCTTTAATTCACTTATATTCTATCGGATATATGAGTCACGATAAAGGTTTTTATAAGTTTTTTACTTATTTAAATCTTTTCATCTTCTCAATGTTACTCTTGGTAATGGGAAGCAACTATATGATCTTATTCATCGGTTGGGAAGGTGTAGGTCTTTGTTCTTATTTATTGATCGGATTCTGGTACACCAACGAAGAATATGGTAAAGCAGCAAGAAAGGCTTTCATCATGAACAGAATCGGTGACCTTGGTTTATTGATCGGTATTTTCATGATTGCGTCTCAGACCAACTCTGTAGATTATATTTCAGTAGCACAAAATGCTTCTAAATTTGAATTAGACGGAACAATTATCATCTTTATCACAGCCAGTTTATTTATTGGTGCTGTTGGTAAATCTGCTCAGGTTCCTTTATATACCTGGTTACCCGATGCGATGGCAGGTCCAACTCCTGTTTCAGCATTAATTCACGCAGCAACAATGGTTACTGCAGGTATTTACTTGGTGGTAAGATCAAACTTCTTATTCACTTTAGCTCCAACCGTTCAGGATGGAATTTTATTAATCGGATTCTTAACTGCTGCTTTGGCTGGTTTCTACGCATTGCGTCAGAACGACATCAAAAAAGTATTGGCATATTCTACAGTTTCACAGCTTGGTTTTATGTTCATCGCTTTAGGTTTAGGAGCTTATTCCACAGCAATGTTCCACGTAATGACACACGCTTTCTTCAAAGCATTGTTATTCTTGGGAGCAGGTTCTGTAATTCACGCAATGAGCAACGAGCAGGATATGCGTTTTATGGGAGGTTTAAAAAAATACATTCCAATTACACACATTACATTCCTTATCGGAACATTGGCGATTTCAGGTTTCCCTTTACTTTCAGGGATGATTTCTAAAGACGAAATTTTGGTTGCAGCATTTGCTAAAAACCCTATTTACTGGGTAATGTTATTCATTTTAGCAGCAACAACCGCAGCATATATGTTCAGATTATACTATTTAACTTTCCACGGAGAGTTCAGAGGTACGGAAGAGCAGAAACACCATTTACATGAAAGCCCGATGAACATGACGTTACCGTTAATCGTTCTAGCAATTCTTTCAGTAATCGGAGGTTTTATTAATTTACCACACTTTATCGGTCACGGTCATTATGCTAAATTAATGGAATGGCTGAAGCCGGTATTGACCCCGGAAAGCTTTAAGCAAATGGAAATGACTCTTTCAGGAGTTGATTTCAATACAGAAATGATTCTTTTGGGAGCAACTGTCTTAATGTTCTTTACTGTTTGGTTCATTGTGAAAAACATGTATGTGAATAAGAAGAAAATGGCTCTTGCCGAGGAAGAATATACAGGCTGGGAAAAACTTTCTGCTAAAAAGTTATATGTTGATGAGCTTTACAATGCATTAATTGTAAAAACTTTCGAAGGACTTGGACGTGGCGGAAAAATGTTTGACAAAGGCGTTTTAGACCGTTTTGTAGACTACATAGGTGAAGGTGCTGAAGACAGCGGAAAATCTATGAAGCGTATTCAAAACGGAAATGTTGAGAACTATGTTCTTATCATGACTTTGGCTGTGGGAATTATACTGATTGTTAACTTTATATTACAATAATGTCTTATTTACTATTAACATTATTACTTTTACCTCTTGTAGGTTCGGGATTAATCTTTGCATGGAAGAATGCTTCCAGCAAATATTTGGCGCTGGGAATTGCTTTGATTCAAATGCTGCTTACATTTTATATACTTTCGGATTTCAATTTTGAACCGACGGTTGACAGTGTTTTGCAATACGAGATCAATTATCCTTGGTCACAGTTTATAAAAAGTAACCTTCACTTCGGAATCGATGGGATGAGTTTGCTTCTTTTATTGCTGACCAATATTCTTTCGCCTCTAATTATTTTATCATCTTTTAACGAAAACGTAAGCTACAAAAACTCGTTTTACGGACTTATTTTGCTGATGCAGTTTGGTCTTGTAGGAGTATTTACAGCTTTAGACGGTTTGTTATTCTATATTTTCTGGGAAGTAACCCTGATTCCAATCTGGTTTATCGCAGCTCTTTGGGGACAGGAAAACAAAAGAATGGAGTTCACTACAAAATTCTTTGTGTATACATTCGTAGGATCTTTGTTTATGTTGGCTGGTTTAATCTATGTTTACACGCATTCAGCATCTTTCGCTCTTACAGATTTGTATAATGCAGATTTGGGTGAAACGCAGCAGATTGTTGTATTCTGGTTTATTTTCTTTGCTTTTGCAGTGAAACTTCCGGTTTTCCCTTTCCACACTTGGCAACCCGATACTTATACCTACTCTCCTACTCAGGGATCAATGCTTTTATCAGGTATTATGCTGAAAATGGCGATCTACGGAGTAATCAGATATTTATTACCCATTACACCGACTGCAATTTTTGGAATTTCAGGACAGATTGTGATCATCCTGGCAATTATCGGAATTGTTCACGGTGCTTTAATTGCGATTATCCAGACTGATATGAAGAGAATCATAGCATATTCATCTTTTTCACACGTTGGATTGATGGTTGCAGGTATTTTTTCTTCGGCAGTTCTTACTTTAAGAGGAACTTTAACAATTGAAGGAGCTGAAGGAGCTTTAGTTCAAACTTTCGCTCACGGTATCAACGTTGTAGGTTTGTTCTATTGTGCAGATATTTTATATAAAAGATTCAAAACAAGAGACATCAGACAGATGGGAGGTTTGGCAAAAGTAGCGCCTAAGTTTGCAGTATTATTCTTACTGATCATTTTAGGATCAATGGGAGTTCCGTTGACGAATGGTTTTATTGGGGAGTTTATCCTTATTAAATCTATCTTTGATTTTAATGTATTGGCTTCAATCATTGCTGGTTTAACGATCATTCTTTGTGCGGTTTATCTGTTAAGATTTTACGGTAAAGCAATGTTTGGTGAAGGTAATGCTGCGGTTTTGAGTACAGCAAAAGATTTATCGGCAGTAGAATTTTCAGTATTGGCAAGTATTGCAGTATTTGTGATCTTGTTAGGAATTTTCCCTCAACCGATTATCGATATGGTGGGAAGTTCATTAGAGTTTGTGTATACATCGATGATCAATTAGGATTATAAGATTTAAAAATATAAAGATTTAAAAATTGAGAAATTAGAAATTGAGAAATTAGAAGTACAATTTGAGCCATCTCAAATCTAGTGTCTATGATCTCGCATCTATTATCTCGCATCTCAAATATAAATTATGAGTGTTTTAATTATAGTTTTCCTGACAGCAGTTGCTGCATTATTCTCGGGAGTTTTTGAAAAAGGAAAATTCGCAAGATACATTGGTATTTTTGGGTTGATCGTTGCATTATATGTAAGCTTTTTACCTGAAGCTTCTTTCTTCGAAAAGTACAGATTAATGTATGAGTACGGACAGAATACAGCTTTGTTTACAAAAATTTCTATTGTAACGACTTTGCTTTTATTCTTCCTGGGAGGTTTTGCATTCAGCAATCACAGAAACCATCAGTCAGAATTGTATGCATTGATGCTTTTTGCATTGTGTGGAGGTTTTGTATTGTTCGGATACCAAAATTTGGTGACTTTGTTCTTAGGAGTTGAAATCTTGTCTATTCCGTTGTACGTAATGGCGGGAGCGAACAAAACTGATCTTAGATCAAACGAAGCTTCATTAAAATATTTCCTGATGGGAGCATTTGCAACAGGTTTCTTATTGTTAGGAATTGCATTTATCTACGGAAGCACAGGAACATTTGATTTATACAGAATTCACGATTTCAGCACGGTAAATCCTACCAACGGAATGTTTATTCTTGGTGTTGTGTTAATGCTTTGTGCAATGGCGTTCAAAGTAGCTTTAGCACCTTTCCACATGTGGAGTCCGGATGTTTATCAAGGTTCTCCTTCATTGATCACAGCTTTCATGGCAAGTGTAGTAAAAATCTCAGGATTTTATGCATTATTCAGATTAATGACGATTGGGTTCTCTGGTGTTACTCACGAGTGGATCAATATTTTAGGCGTATTCTTAATTATTACTTTACTATTGGCAAATGCGATGGGTCTTGCTCAGACCAATGCTAAAAGAATGTTGGCATACTCTTCAGTTTCGCATGCAGGATATATCGGTTTGGTATTCTTCGGAATGAATGCTCTTTCAACGTATACATTGGCGTTTTATTTATTCGCTTATTCATTGTCTACAGTTGGAGTATTTATGTGCTTAATCTGGGTTGAAAAACTAAAAAGAGAGACTTCTTACGGCGCATTTAAAGGTTTGGCTAAATCTGAACCATTATTGGCAACCGTTGCAACGATCTCTTTATTGTCAATGGCTGGAATTCCTTTAACGGCAGGTTTCATGGGTAAATTTTCATTATTTGCACAAGCTTTAAGCAAAGACAACAATGCATTCTTAGTAATTATAGCAGTTTTAGGTTCTGCAATCTCAATTGCTTATTATTTAAGATTAATTATCGCAATGTTCTTCTTTAAAGAAACAACTTTTAAAACTTCAGAAAGAGTAACGGTAACTTACAATATTGTCGCAGTATTTATTATTGCATCGATCATTGCACTGGGTGTCTTCCCGGATTTATTTGCAAAACAATTTGGATTGTAATCTGAATCAAACATATTTAAAATTTAAACCTTTCAATTTTTTGAAAGGTTTTTTTGTGTTAAAAAATAAAACAATCATCATTTGTCGTAGAATTACTACAAAATATTCAATTAAATCTTATTAACTTTAAATAGATGAAAAACACAAACACAAGCACAAATGATAACGAATTTTATAAAACACAAAGTTCGTCCGGATGACAGCCTGAGCTCCATTGCCGCCCGAATATATATTTCTGAAAATGATTTAAAAACATTCCACAATCAAAACTGTGGAAAAATGAATAAGCTATTTGTAAACAATCTGAAAGGGATTGAGTTTATTTTAATTCCAACCCATTTAGTTTCCGAAGAAAAGCAAAAACTTCAACAACAAAAATTACTTCCACCACCGGATTATTTTCTGAAATTCCATTTTGATAAATATTCTGTTGAAGAATATTTTGAGCAATCTGAAAATAAAAATTTAGAGTTCAATTATAAGATAGATCTCAACATTCAAGAAGAGAAAGAAAATTTCCTGGCGAAAATTCATGTCAAAAATTTAACAAAAAATAATGTAACACCAGATGACAAAGTTTCTTCTCTTGCGTTGGAATGTATGAAAAGCCTCTATCCCATTTCATATAAAATTTCATTAAACGGCAAAATAGAATCTTTCAGTAAGCATCAACGTTTAATCGAAAAATTTAAGGCAAAGCGAAATGATATTGAAGATTTTTATGTTGGAGAAATTTCTAAAAAATATCTCAATACGTTTGAAGAAAGTATCTCAGACGAAACTTATTTTTTCAGGCAGATGCAATCTAATTTATTGTATCAGGTTTTATTTCCAAACCTGGAATGGTTCCACAAAAAATCTACTTGGAAAGAAAAATTTTATATTCAGATCAATTCATTTCCGTTAGAATTCAGTTTTCAAACAGAACAATTATTTGAAGATTCTGAACTTGTTGAAACTAAAATGACAGGAACTCTTTCAGAAAGCTGTAGCCTTAGAGAACTTCTCAAGGGAATTAGGATTGAAGATGAAGACATTCAAAAAAATATCAATGCTGAAATTATAATTCAATACTTCACTTATAAAACGACAAAACAATTACATGAAATAAAATCTTCAGTAAATATTTGGCATCAAAATCAATTATTTCAAAAACATCAATTACAAATAACACAAAATTAAGATGAAAACCTACCAATCACAACCCAATGATTCTTTTGCAGGAATTGCCAAAAAGTTTAAAATAAAAGATGAAAATTTTCTGAAAACATTTCATAATCTGAATTGTCCGAAAAGCGAAACAATAAAGGACGAAATTCCCACAGGAACCACACTTTTGATACCCGAAGATCCGCAGTTTCTTAATGATGAAAACCAAAACATTGATGAAGAAATAAATACAATGAATAATGAAAGTGGATCTGAACCGGATCCCGGTGAAGACACGATGGATAAAAAGTCTGAACAAAATGCATCAACAGTTGAAGACAGTAAAAAAGAAGAAAAGAAAGAGCAAAACAGTGAAAGCAACGCTTCGGAACACGACGGAAAATATTTCGTGATTCCTAAAGGGAAAGCCATTTGTGACAAAGGAACTCAATTTCCCGGTTTTAAAGTAACAAGTCATCAAAAACACTATTGGAATGATGAAAACGGAGAACCCGATTATCTTGCCGTCACTGAAGACGACGTAATGTTTAACCCAGCCGCAACGCCTTTCGGAAGCTGCTCGGTAAAAAATGGAAATCCATGTGCATTTGCACCTTCAGGAAAATGGACAAAAACCTACGACAAGGTAAAGGTAATGGACAAATGCTGTGTAACTGAACTCTCGGAACTCATGTGTTCAACAGGCGGAAAAATCACAGTTTTAAAGCACGGGCAACAATCTGAATTAGGAAAAAGTAACGTCAACAATGCCGACCCAAAAGAGCAACATGTGTATAATCCTGTTGTGGATTTTGAGGAATTTAAGGAGGAAATAAACGGAGATGATCCTTTTGAAGTTGAATAATAAATAGTAAGCTATGAAAATTATAAAAGGAAGCGCAAATCCTAAAGCAGAAGAAAAAAACTTTTACCAGCTATCAGATTTTATATATTGAAGTCATCTTGACTTAAAGAAACATTTATTTGTTATTTGAAATAAAAAAAGGGATTCGGAAATTAGTGTCGCTAAACTAAAAAAAATCCTATC
>NZ_FUZE01000046.1 GCF_900168205.1 Chryseobacterium balustinum | reverse complement strand
TGAATAATACATTAATTATCAAATAGTTATAGTATTTTATTTATTTAATATTCACAAAATTTATTTTTAGTATTTTTGGTTGTGCAACAAGCACAGTGTATTTGTGAAATCCGCTTCCACTTGGCGGACAAGGACCACCGTATCCGGAAATGCCGAAATCTGTTTTACTTTGTATCGCATTTTTGGGAGCCAGCTTTTTTTCGATATTGCCTGCATTTGATTTTAATTCGGAAATCGCAGACGGAATATCAAAAACCAGCCAATGCCACCAACCGCTTCCCGTAGGTGCATTTTCATCGTGAACAGTAATGGCGAAGCTTTGAGCATTTTTGGGAACGTTTTCCCAATACAATTGGGGTGAAATATTATCTCCATTACAACCCATAGAATTTGACATTTGCTTTTTTGTGGCTTGTCCACCCAGTTCAGTACTTTTTATAGTAAAGGTTTGAGCGAAAGTGTTTAGCGTAATTACGCTAAACAGAAGTGAAAAGAATGTTTTTTTCATTGTTTTTAAACTTTTATGCAAAGTTCTGAAAAGACATTCCTACAATAGTTGAGTTAATTGTCCAAAAACTTGTTCTAATAGGTCAAAGCGATTCTGCAAATTTCTTCGGTGACATTCCAAAGTATTTTTTGAATTCGTGGCTGAATGATGAAAGGTTTTCGTACCCCAATTCATAAAAGAAATCTGAAGAACGTTTGTTGTTCAGCAATTCTTTTTTTGCTTTTTCCATTCTGTTTTTTATAAAATATTGTCTTGGAGAAGTCTGGTAAACTTCATTGAATTTTCGTTTAAATGAGGAAAGGCTCATATTAGAAAGGAAGGCAAGCTCTTCAATTGACAAAGGTTGATAGAGGTTTTTGCTGATTAATTTTTTAAATTCAAAATGAGGATTAATACTTAAAGCATTTTGAATAAAATTATTGATAATCTTGGGATGTTTTCTATACAGATAAAGTAAGATTTCTTCCGTTTTCAGATTACTTAATTTTTCATCTCGGGCAAAATTATCTTTTAAAAGCAATAATGATTTTTGGAAATTGAAGATGTAGTCATCTTTGGCTATAATGGTTAAACTATTATTTCCTTTTAGTTTCCTATCAGTTGTTACTTTATTATTTAAAATAAAATCCGTCAGAAAATCATCAGAAAAGAAAAGCAGGATACTACTGTAATTTTGAAAAGTACTTACTTTTTCGGTCATCAAAGTATTACCTTTCGGCAGTAGAAATAGAGTGGTATTATTAAATTTAGATCGGGTGTCTGCATAATAAAGTTCCTTTTCGCCCACTAATAATAAGCACAAAAGATTTTGTTGAAAATTGACTTTGCTTTTCTCTGAAGATTTCTGAGTTTGATAAAAATATACGTTTGACTGCTTTAAATTTTTATTAAAAAAGTCATTGGGTAACTGATGGATTACGGATTTCATTAGTAGCATATTTCTTTTATTTCATCAAATCTTATATGCAAATTTATTAATTAATATACTTGTCCACTGCATTATCCAATTCCTCACTTACGATTTTTGCATAAACTGTTATCATTATTTATTACTTTTTTGCTTACTTAAAGATCCCACTAAATCATAAGGTTTCGCGGTCTTGCGATGGCAGAACTCGAAGTGCAAATCTTCTTTTTTGCCAAAAGCTCAATGGAAGAACAACAGTTGAACTTTTCACTTTGACTCCACTATTGCGAACCCCTTATTAGCGGTAGTTATTTAATTAGCAGTTTATACTTTAATTGAGCCGCATTATCTTCCGGCTCTTTTTCAAGGTATAACTTTAGATATTCAATCGCTTGTTTTTTTTGACCTGAGACTCTATAGGCTTCACTGATGTAATAATAGCCATTGGTTGAGTTGGAGAAAAAGTGAAGATTTAACTTAAACAAGTCAATTGCCCGATTGGTCTTTTTTTCGAACAACTGCTTATAAGCATATCTTTCAATAAGATTTTCCCTTAATGAATGTTTCTTTGAGTTGAGCTCTATTTCTTTAATTCCTGCTTCGTAGCCTTTGTTGGTTACGGTCTTGATGATATCTTTAGTGTAAAAGAAATTGTCAATGGATGGTGCTGAACCCACCAATTGTTTTTTAATCAGATTACTCGCTTCCCAATAATTTTCGACCTCTCCATTGGTTAGAATGACAACAGTATAACCCAAATCCGGATAAATCATTATTTCACTGGCAACACCATCGTGTCCGCCGGTATGTCCAAAAATACGATGCCCATTGATGATGGTTTCTTCAAATCCATAGCCATACATTCCTTCTCTAAACTTTACTTTACCTGATGTACAAAGCGTTGTATTCTCTTTGCTGAGTAAAATATTGTTTTGTAAAGTATTGGAGAAATTTAGCAAATCGTCAACTGTTGAATAACCACCACCAGCAGGCGTTCCTTTTGTGGGATTCAAAAAAGAATTATTTTTCCATTGCCCCGGTTCTTCTAATGACATTGTATAGCCGGTCGCCAAATTTGGAATGGCATTATCCAATTCGTAAGCATCCGTATTAATCATTTTTGAAGGTTTGTAAATGTGTTCTTTTACGAAATCAAAATAATTTTGGCCAGACACTTTTTCAATAAGTAATCCTAAAACCATATATCCGGAATTGCTGTACAAGAAGCTGCTACCTGGAGCAAAGGCAAGTTTTTTATCAACAAACAATGGAAGGTAATCATCAACTGTTTTGAATTTTTCTTTTGCAAGCTTATCATATTCCTCCCAAAAACTGAACATTCCGGAAGTGTGCGTTAATAATTGATGGATGGTCACCGAGTCGGCAACCATTTTATTGGGATAATCCAAAAGATATTGGCCTACTTTATCTTGAAGCGAAATTTTCCCAGATTCCACCAATTGCATAATAGCGATTGCGGTGAACATCTTGTTGATAGAAGCCAAATTGAACTTCGTGTCCGGTTTATTTTTAACACGATCCGGCAAATTGGAAAAGCCAAATGTTTCTTTGAAGATTGGTTTGCCATCTTTTGCAATGAGAACAACCCCGCTTAAGTTATTTTCTTTTTCAAGAATTTTTAAATGAGACTTTATCGGATTAATTATATTTTCTTGATTTTGTGATTTGACCACAGTAGGTTGCAAAAGAGCTGTAAGGAAAATAGCTGTAGAAAAATAGATTTGACGAATGGTCATAGGGTTTTCATTTATAATTAAGAGACAAAACTACATTAATCAACAAACGAAAAATTGTACATACGTAAACCCATCTATAAAAACAGCCAGTGAATTTGTTTTTTTTCCAGTGCAGTTGTTTTTTCAAAGAAAACCTTGGGAGATAACCCTGTCACAGATTTGAATTCTCTTGTCATATGAGACTGGTCAAAATAATCAACGCTATAGGCGATATCCGTTAAATTGTTTTTTGACTTATCTGATGCGTATTTGTTGACCGCATTTCTAAATCTTAATATCTTTTTGAATTGAGATGGTGTTTTGCAGATATGTCTGTCAAAGTGTTTGTTCAATGTGGTGCGCGAAATAGCATTTTTTTCGCATAGTTCTGTAATGGTTAGTGCGTCATTTTCATCACACATCATTTCAGACAAAACAGTCTCAAGGAAATTATGCTGAAATCCTCTTAATTTGGATAACCAATACCTTTCAACAGCCTCAATTTTTTCGGCATCATTTTGTAAAGAAAGAATGTCAATCATCGTTTCTCTGTAATCTTCAAAAGGTAAAAATTCAGAAAAGTTGGAGCTGTTGTAATGGTTTAAGTCCTGCTCCAAAAATGCATTAATCGCCAATGGTTTAAAATAGATAGTAATTTCGTTAATTTTCCCTTCGTACTGAACATACACTTGTTTATTGAAATTAGACACTAGATTGGTTTCCATATCGTTGTCGTCATATTGCCCGATGATTAATTGATTTCCTTTAGTAATCGCTTTTGATTTTTCACTGATTGATACAATGGTGAAAATAGATGGGAAGGTGATGTATCTGGCGGGTTCTTCTTCAAAGGTACGTGTGAGTAAATAAATACACTCTATGTATTTTTTAAGAAGAGGATTTGAAGGGGAATAAACTTTTATTTTCATACGCTGCCATTATACGTTAGAAGACAACTAACTGTTGGGATAACTATATATTTACGTATACCCACTATAACAAAATGAGCTTTTAATTTACGAAATACTATGTAACATTAATTAAGTGTAATTCTTAATTTTAATTCGTTCTAACTATGGTACATTCAGATATATTAACACCAAAGTATTTATCAAGGTCAAGAACTACAAATTTATAAAAGAAAGTAGTGTTAAAACTAATAAATTTTCAATTTTCACCTTTTAATACATAATTATATCAACCTTAATTTATGATGTAAACAGTTTTTGATTTATGCACACCATTTTAGGGTTGAAAACTTGTTATAGGGATTATTAATAAGAGTACGATGTTCTTTTTCTTTCTTGTATTTGAATTAGTTCTTAAAATAAATGGTGATAAATTGTTTCTTTTTAAGAATGAGCAATAGATACTTTTCCTCGACATTTTGTCTGGTTCATGGGTGATGCAAAATCTTTCGTTGCTTGTGATAGTTTAGCAATCAAAGCACAAATCTTCACTTGAAGAAATACCGTTGAACTCTGCAGTTTCACCACAATATTGCAAAACCGATGTTGGAACTGGTTTTTTAGCTTTCCATTGCCATATAATCTAATTGTCCCTTTTCATCAGTATTAAGTACAACTAAATAATCTGTTATTTCTACTCCAATTGAATAATCAAAAATTGCGAAATTGTCTTCATTATCAGGATAAAGTCCAATTCTAACTAATTTTAAATTCTTTAAAAGCTGCAGTTCAGGTTCAGTGGTCTTATCGTCAAAGTTTATAAGATCTGAAAGTTCTTCTTTTTCAACTTCTTCAAGATGATGTTCCAAATAAGATCTTACAGTGTCACCATCTTCGTCATTATAATCATTGAGAATATAGGTATGGTTAAGCTTGTTATGTTTTTCAATATTTTCAATGAAATTTTTCACTTTGTCCATTGTTATTGTATCAATGGTTTTGTTTTCGAAGTTTAGATCTATTTCAATTTCATCTCCGTCGAACTCAATGTTAACATCGTAATATTCGTCCAAATTTTCTGTCGCTAAATTTCCGAAATGGGGTAAAGTGTATTCTTTCATTTCTATTGTCTTTTAATTATTTTTCTTAATTTTTGTCAATTAGGTGTTTTACTGATAATCAATAAATATATGCTGTACTATATTGCACATAAACATCCGAACTTAGGTGGATTTGCGATACTTTACGTTCTGACAAATTTATGAAAACATCAGGATTAAAATGATATTGGATCATTTTACTTAGATCATTTTATTTATATTTTAAGAACTTTGTTAATTGAGAAGAATTCTGCTCCATTGTAAATCGTTATAAATGTTTTTCAGTTATTTTTAAAGCATTTAAATATAGTTGGATGCTTTTTTTAGCAAATTTAAGTGATCAATATATAGTATTGGTGTACTAAGAATGGATCAGATTGAAGAAATGAAAGTGATGTAATTTTAAATATTGAAATCAATTATTTATATTAAAAACAAATGGATGCACTCATTGAAAAATTAAAAAGTATTGAACACGGCTTCAAACATATCATTGAAGCAGGTGACCTTATTTTACAAGATACTTCCATCGACCATTTGGAATTTGGAACAAACCTGCTAGAGTATGACGCTTATCAGATCCGAATGTTAGCCACTTATCTCTTTGGGCAATTATCAGTCAAAAATTCAAATGCACTTGAAATACTTGAGACCAAAATTGCAACGGATAATAACTGGAGGGTACAGGAAATGTTAGCTAAAGCTTTTGATTATTACTGTCAAACGGTTGGCTATGAGAAATCACTAACAAAAATCAAAAGTTGGATCAATGATAAAAATCCTAATCTAAAAAGGGCTGTTATTGAAGGTTTACGTATTTGGACAAATCGACCTTATTTCAAAGAAAATCCTGAACTTGCCATTCAGTTGATTGCAAAAGCCAGATTTGACGATAGTGAGTATGTAAGAAAGTCCATCGGCAATTCATTGCGGGATATCAGTAAAAAACATAAAGTTTTGGTGGATAATGAGGTTTCTAATTGGAATTTAGCAGACAAAAAAATTATGTTTATACAGAAATTGATCTATAAATAATGAATTATAAAATATCAGTTCAACAAATCGAGTCTTACATAATTTATTTTAATAACACTTTGATAAATAGGATATAACAAAAGGATAATTAATCTTAAGATCTCAGACAATGATCTGTTGGACCTTAGCGCCGGTTTTTCTGCACCTTCCCTTTAGAAATTTATAATGCCAAAATTGAAAAGATCCCAGATTGGGATGGCCGTTGTTTTTCATACTCTTGTTTCAATTGTTATACCTTCATATTTAGCCAATGACTGATAAAGTTTTCTAGGATCATGAAGTTGATGGGCAAAATATATTTTGTTCTTAAACTCGCCATGAAGTAGCATTTCAGCGTGCAAAACGGTAGCAAGTGCTGTGAGCTCTGCCTGTCCTTTTTTGCTTTGTAGACTTAGCTTTTTTTCTCGTTGCCCCTCTTTGATTACAATTTCAAATACAGACTGGTCACCGCTACCACTCGAACCGAAAATAACCCGACGTTGCTTTAATGATAAAATATTAAAGATCCTTAACTTTTGGAATGTTCCCAAAAGCCAGGTGATGAATTTTGAATCATAGGTCATTTTAACATTGACTGTAGGTATTCTTTCGATCTGATTTAAAATATAAAGATCTGGAACATCAAAGTTATAAGCCTGTCGCTTTCCGATTCCGAAAGAAAACTTAAAATCTTCAGAATTCAGAAAATGTCTCACAAATATCTGCCGGTTAGTCTGATAGCTGATAAACGGCCTGGCTACATTCTCTGCCATAAAATAAGCAGAGCTTTCTCCTGCAATATCCTTGACAGAGTAATATACATACAGTTTTACTTCTCGTATGTTTTCGGGATTATGAGATAGAATTTTCATAAGTCCGCTGACGAGTCCTCCCATCCATCCTGAACTGAATACGATCCTGCTGTTGATATTTTGTGTAGTATCTGCTATAACTAGAGCTTTCACAAGATCAGGTGTGGGTTTTGTAATGTCAATGTAGTCAATACTATTATCAATAGCAAACCTGAGTATATAATCCTCTTTATCATTGACAGCAAGAATAATAAGATCAATATTTCTGTTTAAGACAGCCTTGAAAGTTTCAGGCTTATTGACATCGATCATTACATCGTGATCCGTGGTCCCTTCTTTCCGGCTTCCGATAAATATATTACAATCTTGATTTCTGGAGCGCAGAATTCTGTGTATCGTTTTTCCAACTATTCCTTTTCCTCCGACAATTAAAATATTTGAACCCATATTGTTTTATTTTTTTACAAAACTACAGGAACGCCGATTCCAGGCACAGGACAAATGTCTAAAAAAAAGGTCTTTGCTGAGACGGCTTAACTGCTGTTGGATAATTAGCAGATGCTCCCAACCATACAGCGTTGAAGGTAACATTATATGTATTTCAAATGATTAGATCCCAATTGGAAAAATGTATGAATTGAATGTTATTGAGCGGTTGAAGTGGTTGCTACTTTGAAATCTTTACCGCTCTTGCCACTTTAGTCTCAATAAGACCAAGGAAGACAATGATCATTATTTCAAGCAAAAAAATAGACTGTTCCTAATATGCACACAAACTGCCCATCAAAAAGGACGTTTTGAGTATCTGGAAAGGTACTTAGTAACCAGAAATCCTGCTGATGCTGGTAAGTTCAGAGTTTCGAAATAGAATAGCTAGAGACCTTTATGGGAACCTTTAGTACTAGAATGTGGAGGCTGACACCCTACGACGGCTTGAATAACCACGAAAAAATTAATTTTTTAGTTGGCTTAAAATGTTTTATAAGCTTGAAAGCTTTGCAGATTTTTCAAATTTCGTAAATTAGTATTAGTCAAAAGAAAATTGACCACTTATATTATCTCATGCAGAAATATTAATTATTTCACATCAACTCAAATCAAAAATATGGCTCTTAAAAAATTAAGAATTGAAAATCCACAAGAATTAAAAAGTATCTTTATAGATAAAGCAAGTGATTATCAGGAAATAGATTTTAATATGATCTCCCAGATCGAGGAGTTGGGCTTTGCCAGTAAAAAAGATTACTATATCCCGGATGAGCTGGTTTCATTAAAAAATCTAAAAAAGCTGGGTGCAAACAATCATTGTCATCTTCCTGCAAATATTGATCAGTTCCAGTCCTTAGAAGAACTTTATGTAAGCGAAGAAGCAATCTACAATGTTCCAGACTCCATCAAGAACATCAAATCTATCAAAGACCTGAGAATTGTTTTTGATCCTAAAAATAAGGAACCACACGTGTCTCCTGAATGGATTTTTGATGTAAAAAACGTTCAAAAGTTGACAATGTCTTACTGTAGATTTTCGGAGATCAAAATTAATAATATAAATGCCAATCAGCTTGAAGAAATAGACCTTAGCTGTTCTTTGTCTGATCTTAAAATATTTCCTGACCTTTCATCTTTGAAAAATTTGAAGAAGCTCAATCTGAGT
>NZ_FUZE01000024.1 GCF_900168205.1 Chryseobacterium balustinum | reverse complement strand
TTTTCGCCTCCTTAAAAGCTCTTCTGCGCTACCAATCAACTCTCGTTTTTCAGTGGGGCAAAAGTAGAACTTTTTAATAACACAATCCTAATTTATGTAACATAAAATTCATCTTTAATTAATATTTACACCTAAGTCATTGACTTCCTGAATGAATAATTTTAAAAACTCTTAGGGAGCAGATTGCAGGAACTAGGTGGTAGGTTGCAGGAGGCAGATTGTAAGCTTTTGGTTTGTGCGAGAGTTTGAGGGTTGGAGCGTAAGAGAGAGGTTGATGAGAAAAAGCAAGGTTTTATCGCAAGGATAAACTAAAAGTTTTTATTTGATCTCTTTTTATTAAGCTAAACAAAAGCATTGCATTTAACAAAGTAAGACAAAGCCGAAAACAAAAGGGTGAAACATGTGATTTTATTTATCTATTGTAAAGAAGAGCGCTCCGGAGGAGCGCTACCTTTTATATATTGCTTTGCGCGCATTTTGTTTTTAGTTTATTTTAATAATTTGATGTAAGGTTAAAAAAAACAGTTGTTCTTATATATAATGACACGTTAAAGGAATTCGTTTTAAAAAACTTTACAACCGTATTGGAAAAGTCTATTGCATGCTTTGTGTCGCTCCGAAGGAGCTTATAATTCTAAAACAACCCGTTTTACTACAAAGGTGGCGCTCCTACGGAGCTCCGCTTTTATCAATGCTTAAGTAGATCTGTTAATCAAAACAAAAATTATAGAAAATGTTTGTATTTTAAATAGAAATCTAAATCTTGGACTTTGATTTTATAAACTCACAATATATATATATAACTAAAAGCTATACTATGGACTGCAACCATAGCCCGGATTGAACGGTATGTTTGAGCTCTTTTTGCTGAAAGGAAAAGTAAAGCGCAAAAAAGCGAGGAGTGAAAGCCGGATGAAGCTACAGAAAAAAGTATTAGTGTGGGAGCGTTGGAGTGTTGAAGAATGCAAACAGTCCTATTATATATATGGTACAGATTAGAATTCTAAATTTTCAACTCAATAGGTGTATATATAATGTATACACAGTATTTCTAATCAGAAGCAAAATTGAGATTTCAAGACCATATAATTAAATAACAAATGATAACATATCAGAAATCTTAGAGATTTTTTTCGATTTAAAATAAGTTAACTTCAAAAACTTTCTCACAAGAAGAAATATCAGTAATTTTGACCGAGCATAATGGTATGAAAAGGAAGCTGAGTTTTATTTTTTTATGGGCGTTTATTTTTGGTTTTTCGCAATCAAAAATCGCTGTATTTAATGAAGCGAACCAATCCCCTATTGCAAATGCAAATGTATCATGTAATGGTAAGATTTTAGGTAAAACCAATACTGCAGGTTTTTTGGAATTTAAAACCAAATGTAAAAACATCCAGATTGAAGCGCCTGGTTTTTACAAAGAAAGTACTTTGGTAGAAAGTATCATCCAAACTTCTCTTACTCCTACTTCATCTAAAACTTTTGCGATAGAAACAATTATTCTTGAAGATAAAAGCGATCCCAAAGCTTTGGAAATTCTCAGAAAAGTAGATCAGCTTTTTAAAAGTAACTCTCCCGAAAGTCTTGATTCTTATGCTTACAAATCTTATGAAAAGGTTTCTCTGGATATCGACCAGGATAGTATTACTGCATTTAATAATGTATTCACCAATAATTTAGGGTTATTTAAAAACAATAAAAAAGAAGATTCTGCACAAGATGTTTCGGCAAGAAAAATATTTGCCAACAGTAAGCTTTTTCTTTGGGAAAGAGCTCAGGAATTTTTGTACTCTAAAAAATATGGCGAAAAGATAAATATTCTTGATAACCGAATTTCCGGACTTAAACAACCCATCTATGAAATGATTGCGCTGCAAAGCAACCGGAACAAAATCCCCAATCAGATCAAACAGGAAAATCGTGGTTTGTATCGTTTTTTTCTTACAGACAGCATTGAAATCGATGGAAGGCAAAATTATGTAATCCGTTTTCGTGAAGCCAATTATAAAAAACCAGTAAAAAAAAGAAAATTCAGCGGTACTATTTATATTGATACTGAAACTTACGGCATCAAAAAAATAGAAAGTGTAAGCAAAGAAAAAAACGAAGGAAATATTACAAGCATTTGGGTTTATTTCAACAGTAAATGGTTTTTGTCTGAAGAACGCGTAAAACTTCGCATGAGCCGAATGATGATGGGGCAAGACAATGAAAACCCCGAAAAAGAGAAAGAAAAAAAGAGCAGCTTTGGAACGTACGCCTATCTCAATTCGAAATATTTCAATTACATTTCTCCTATTGAAGAAGATCCGAAAGATTTTAAAGGTTACACTTTTTCGGTAAAAAATACAAGTGGAAATACTCTTCATCTCTATCGCCCGCAGCCTTTGTCTGCCAGAGAAAGTCACACTTATAAAACCATTGACAGTTTAGGAAAAGTTTATAATATAGACCGAACAGCAAGAATTTTAACCGGACTAATCAATGGTCAGGTTCGCGTAGGAAATTTTGATTTTGATATTGGGGAGATCGTCAATTACAACTTATATGAAGGTTTCAGATTGGGCTTAAAAGGAAAGCTTAATGAAAATTTTGACCCTTATTTTTCACCGGATTATTATTTTGCTTACGGTTTGGGTGATGACAAATTCAAATATGGAATTGGAGTTGATATGAAAACCACCCTCGAAAAAAACTCTTATTTCAGAATAGAATATTATGACGATGTAAATTCTTCAGGCGAATTTTACCGTCGACTTTGGACGTTTAGAATGCGTATGATGAACTACGGAAATAACATTAATAATGATAAATATTACCGTTACAAAGGAGCTTCTTTGTCTTATTTAAATGACGTCACCAATGGTTTGACACTCGCTTTTGCCACAAGGAGAAATTCTGAGGAAGCCTTATTTGATTATGATTTTCGGGGGAAAAGAGGTCCTTTTGAAAACTTCAACACTTTGGTGACTTTAAAATATTCTCCAAACTCCACAAACATTATGACTCCGCAGGGGAAATCGCTGATTGATCAGAAATATCCGGAACTTTATTTTAATTACGAGCAGAGTATGAAAGTTTTTGGTGGAGATTTTAATTACACACGCTTTGATGCTTTATTTGTTCATAATTTTAAAACCAGACTGGGAACAACCGGGCTCCGTTTATACGGTGGTTTTCTTTTAGGCGAAGCTCCAATTTGGAAGAACTTTACAACAAACGGGCTGGCTTCTCCAAGTCGGGATATCAATTTTAACCTTACTTCTTATCTCGGTTTTGCCACTTTGGAAGGCGGAAAATATTACAACGATAAATTTATCGCCTATTATCTTACCCATAAATTACCTTTTTACTTTAAAAGTATCGGGCAAAATGTGACAAGTTTTGATTTCGTCCTCAGAGGAACAATTGGTGACATGAAGCATCCTGAATATCATGATTACAGATTTCAAAAACTTGATCATTTGTATCAGGAAGTTGGTTTAGAATGGAATAACTTTTTATCTTCTTACTTCAATCTAGGATTATTTTACAGGGTAGGATATTACACCACCACCAATTTTAAACAGAATTTTGCAATACAGTTTAAATTAAAGCTTCTTGAGTTTTAATCTAAGTTTTATATTTTTACATATAACTCAAATCCTTTATCTACTTTAAAAATTGAAAAATCTTGTATAACTTTGCAATTAAAATTAACGCCATAAGCGACAGTTTTAAGAATTAATATAAAAATGAAAAAAATAGAAATAAAAGCAGAACAGTTTTTCGAACTATTGAGATTAAAAGACACTTCGATGTGGGTTATTTTTTCCCAAATGATTGATGGTGAAGAAAAAGAAATGATTTTTCTGGATAATGAAGATAAAATTCTGTTCAATTATATTTTGCCCGATAATCAGGAAAAACTGGAAGAAGACAGAATAAAATTTTCTAAAGAGTTTGCAGAAAAACAAGCTCATCTTAACTAATAAATGGTTTACATTAAAAATTTTTAACATCTGCGGCACTCTATTTGCCATAGCTGATTTGAATTGAATATTTTTCGATTTTACTTACTATCGAAAAATATTCAATATCCACCCATCAAATTAATTGTTAGAAATTTTTTATGAAAAAATTGTATATCCTGCTATTATCATTCGGATACATCAGCATTTTCTCACAGTCTAAAATTATTGTTAAAAGTTCTGCGAATAATGCGGTTATTTCTAATGCATCCGTATTCTGCAACGAAAAATTAGTAGGAAAAACAGACGCTTCCGGAATACTTAATTTTAAAACTAAATGTAAAAAAGTAGAAGTTTCTGCAAGAGGTTATTTCGAAGACGATGTAGTGGTAGACAAAGTGATGGAAGTTTTTTTAACAAAAGCTGATCCTAAAACACAAAACATCCAAACGGTAATTCTTGAAGATAAAAGCGACCCGAGAGCTTTAGAAATTCTCAAAAAAATTAATGATAATTACAAGCAGAATTCTCCATTAAGCCTAGATTCTTATTCATTTAAATCGTATGAAAAAATTTCTTTAGATTTTGATGAAGACAGTATTAATGCATATAATGCATATGTTGCCAACCGAATTGATTCATTAAAAAGCCTTCCTCAGCAACCAATGAAAGCTCAGGAAAAAAAAGATTCCCTAGAATCTGTCAATCTGATGAAATTGGTAGGTAAAAGCAAGATGTTTTTATGGGAAAGAGCATCACAAAGCCTATATTCACAAAAATACGGCGAGAAAACCAATATTTTAGATAATAAAATCGCGGGCTTAAAAGAACCTATTTATGAATTAATGGCTTTCCGTTCCAACAGGAATGTAATTCCGAAAGAAATAAAAGAAGAAAACAGAAACCTTTACCGTTTCTTCCTTACCGATTCAATAGAGATTGACGGCAGAGAAAATTATGTCATTCGTTTTCGCCAGGTCGATTACAAAGCAGCGGTTAACAAAAGAAAATTTAACGGGTATCTTTATGTAGATAAAGAAACTTATGCTTTGAAAAAAATTGAAAGCAACAGCAAAATTAAAAGTGAAGGAAGCATCACCAGTATTTGGAAACCTATTGAAAACAAATGGTTTTTGGTAAAAGAAAATTACAAAATAAAAATGGGATCCACCTCTTTCGATACCGACGATACATCAGATAAAAAGAAAACCAAAGAGGAAAAAGAAGCAGACAAAAACTACAGAAAGAAATTCGGAAGTTACGCTTTTGCCACTGCAGATTATTTTGATTTTAAAACACCCATTGAAGAAAATCCGAAAGACTTTAAGGGTTACACGATTGATGTGAAAAACTCTGACGGAAAGCTCATTGATCAATACCGTACAGAAAATTTAACGGATCGTGAAGCAACAACCTACACTAAAATTGACAGTTTAAGCAGTAAATACAAACTTGACCAAAAAGCAAAAGCATTGACAGGTTTATTGAAAGGAAAAATCAGACTGGGAATTGTTGATTTTGATTTAGCCAGGATTATTGGTTATAATAAATATGAGCATTTCCGTTTCGGAGCGGGTGCTAAACTAAACGAGAAATTCAATAAATATATTTCCCCCGATGCGTATTTCGCCTACGGAATTTACGATAAAGACTTTAAATATGGAGCCGGAGTTGACGTTCGTACAACATTAGAAAAGAATTCGTTTTTCAGAATTGAATATTTTAATGATGTAATGGCGGCCGGGCGTTTCTCAGAAAACTTGTGGAATTTCAGGATGAAAATTATGAATTCGGGAGTTGCATTAAATAATGGCGTTTTTTATGGATATGAAGGTTTTAAAGTAAGTTATGAAAACGACATTACCAATGGATTAACCGTAAATGTTTCAGCTAAAAAAACGCAGGAAGAATCTAAATTCGCCTACAATTTTAAAGGTTTAGGAAGTCAGTTTGACATTACTTCATCAACAATTACGTTAAAATATTCTCCTAATTCGAAGAATATTATGACGCCCACTGGGAAATACACTTATGAACAAAACCTTCCGGAACTATATCTGAATTACGAACAAGGATTTAAAACTCTAGATGGAGATTTTAATTTCAGCAGATTTGATGCACTTTTCGTGCACAACTTCAAAACAAAATTAGGAGTTACAGGAATCAGAGCTTACGGTGGAATTATCACCGGCGATGCACCGATTTGGAAAAATTTCACGATGAACGGATTAGGAAATGGCCACGGCGGACTGAATTTCAACCTGACTTCATACCTTGGTTTTGCCACAATGGAAGGCGGGAAATATTACAACGATAAATTTGTCGGCGCATACTTAACGCACAGATTGCCTTGGTATTTTAAAAGCTTCGGCAAGAACGTTTCAAGCTTTGATTTTATCTACAGAGGAACAATCGGTGATATGAAAAATAAGGAGTTCCATCAATTTGAGTTTCAAAAATTGGATCATTTGTATAATGAATTAGGTTTAGAATGGAATAATTTCCTATCCTCACAATTTAATTTAGGATTTTTCTACAGGGTCGGACATTACAACACCCCAAAATTTAAAGATAACTTTGCCATTCAATTTAAATTGAAATTATTAGGATTTTAAAGATGGTAAATAAGTAATATTATTTCATTAGAAAACTCTCAAGATTTATATTTTGGGAGTTTTTTTTAGGTTCAATTTAATTATTTAAAAACTCATCAACTGTTTTCTTAGCTTCACTTACATCATGCACACGAAGGATTTTCGCCCCTTGCTTCAAAACTTTTAAATGTAATTTTTGAGTTTCTTCGTTAATGTCTAACGGCAATTTACCTAAAGGTTTATAAATAAAAGATTTTCTTGAAATCCCTATTAATAAAGGATATTTTTCAAATCCTAAAAACTCGACTTCAGCAATCATTTTCATCTGATCTTCAACTGTTTTTCCAAAACCAAAACCGGGATCCAGAATAATATCTTTGATTCCGTTTTGTAATAGTTCGTTGGTTTTTTTTGTAAAATATTGATTGACATTCAACGTAATATCATCAAAATTCACTTTATCATGCATCGTTTTGTAGGAAGGATTGACGTGCATTAAAATATAGGGAAGTTTCGTTTCTGCAACTACATTAAACATTTTTTCATCAAACTGTCCGCCTGAAATATCATTTACCAGATCAATCCCTTCATTAAAACCAAATTTTACGGTTTCAGCATAAAAAGTATCCAGAGAAATTAACGCTTCGGGAAACTCTTTTTTGATTTCAGAAATTACGGTTCCAATTCTTTTAATTTCCCCATCACTACTCAGAAATTCAGCATTCGGTCTTGTAGATTGGGGACCGATATCAATAATTTCTCCTCCTTCTTTCAATATTTTTTCAGCGTGTTGCAATGCTGATTTTTCATTATTAAATTTTCCGCCGTCAGAAAAAGAATCAGGTGTAAGATTTAGAATTCCCATGATTTTGGGTGAACTTAAATCGACTAGCCTACCGTTGCAATTTAATGAATGATTATTGATGAATGATGAATGATTTCCCATTACACAAAAATACGACTTCTCGCTTCTTACTTCCAACTTATAGCCAAAAAACTGTGCCCTAATTCCTGCTACCTAAAACCTAATTTGTATCTTTGAAAGATTAAGAAAATTTATGTCAAAAACTTCAGAACAGTTCGGTAAAATCATCAATGAATGTCGTGATCTTTTCAGTAAAAAAATGCATGATTATGGTGCAGCCTGGAGAGTTTTACGCCCAAGCTCAATTACGGATCAGATTTACATTAAAGTCAACAGAATCCGTACGTTACAGATGACCGATGTAAAGATGATTGACGAAAGCGAGGAAGGAGAATTTATCGCTATCGTTAATTATTCAATTATCGGATTGATTCAGCTGGAGAAAGGGCTTTCAAATGATTTTAATGAAAATCCTGAAGAAATTTTAAATCTTTACGATAAATATTCTGCTGAAGCACAAGCTTTAATGGAAAAGAAAAATCACGATTACGGCGAAGCCTGGAGAGATATGAGAATTTCTTCCATCACCGATTTAATTTACCAAAAAGTTTTGAGAACCAAACAAATTGAAGACAATCAGGGAAAAACTTTGGTTTCTGAAGGTTTGGATGCCAATTATTTTGACATGCTTAATTATGCAGTTTTCTGTCTGATAAAATTTTCTGAACAAACAATTCCAAACGAACCAAAAACTAATTAATATGATCAAAGGTTTATTACGTTTCATTATCGCTGTTATTTTCATCGCTTCAGGTTTTGTAAAAGCTGTAGATTTGGTAGGCTTTTCCTTTAAAATGGAGGAATATTTTTCGCCATCGGTTTTCAATATGCCGTTTTTGGAGAAATTTGCCTTGCTTTTTTCAATTATCGTGGTAGTTCTTGAATTATTCTTAGGTTTTTTATTGTTATTAAAATTAAAACTGAAATTCACGCTTTCTGCGTTGATTGCACTTTGTATTTTCTTCGGATTTCTAACGTTCTATTCCGCTTATTTTAATGTAGTAACCGATTGCGGATGTTTTGGTGATGCGATTAAATTTACACCTTGGGAAAGTTTTGTGAAAGATGTTGTTCTTTTGGTCGGTTTGATTATTCTTTTTGTTTTGTATAGAAAAGAATTCAAGAAAAAAGATGCTTACGAAGCCAGCAATAAACCTGAAAATAATAAATTTAAGTCAATTGTTTTAGCAGTTTTATCTTTAGGTATGATTGTCATTATGGCAATTGGAATCATCAACGAGCCGATTATTGATTTCCGTGATTATAAAATCGGAACTGATCTGAAAGCTGAAAAAGCGAAAATCAACAAAAATCCTTCTGAGTATAAAACTGTTTATTCAATGAAAAATTCTAAAACCGGGGAAGTTTTAAAAGTAAATCAGGACGATTATGTAAACGAAACAAAATATTGGGAAGAAGGTTCACCTTGGAAAATTGAAGAAGGTAAAAATGAATCTAAACTTATTAAAGAAGGCTATAAATCTGAAATTGCAAAATTTAAAATTGAAGATCCTACAGGAATTGATTTAACCGACGAAATCATCAATGCTCCAAAAGCAATTCTTGTTTTTTCATATCATCCAAAAGAGGTTTCTCCAGAATTAATTAAAACCGTAGAAGCAAAAGTAAACGCTCAGAAAGGAGCTGTGATTTACGGTGTTTCTACCGAACAGAATACTTTTAAAACCATTAAAAATGCAATGATGGATGGAACTGCCATCAAAACAATTGCAAGAAATAATCCTTTTGTGCTGGTTTTAGAAAAAGGAAAAATTGTTGACAAAGAGCCTGCTAAATACTATGTTGACTAAAGCTGTCAATAATGGTGAATTGTCAATTGCTAACTTTGAAAACATTAAACATTAAACATTAAACATTAAACACTGAACATTAAACTTTAAACTTTAAATATAAAACAATGCATAAATCAAATAAATCTATTGCCGGTTATCATTTATTAATGATTCTTTCGTCTGTTGACGGAGAATTTGCTCCGGAAGAAGGAATGTTGGTGCAGCAATATCTTGCTGACGAATTTCCATTTAAGATCAATCTAGACGACGAACTGGAAACCATCGCATTGCTTAAGCCTGAAGAATGGAAGGCTCATTTTGAGTTTCACGGACGTTGTTTCCTTGAGGATTCTACGGAAAAAGAACGTTTAAATTTTATCAAATTTGCTAAAACTCTGATTAAAGCTGATGATAAAGTGACAGACGAAGAGCATACTTTCTACGTTCTTTTGAAAAATCTTTGGAATCTGAAGTAAAATCACCAAAAACGAAAGTATAACCATGAAAAAAATTTGCTTATCCCTATTAGTAATGAGTATGAGTACAGCTCCATTTCAGTCTCAGATATTTCCTGATCTAAAAGCTCCGATTGCTGAAAAGAAACAGCATTTGAGAAATATTCACAGCGATAAGGTGAATGATCCTTATTACTGGATGATTGATTTTTTCAAAAAAGGAAGAGATTCTACGCAGGTTGTAGAATATTTAACCGCTGAAAACTCTTACTGGGAAAGCATGATGAAAGATACAGAACCTTTTAGAGAAAAGCTTTTTCAGGAAATGAAAGCAAGAATCAAGGAAAAGGATGAGTCTGTACCTGTTTTTAGAAAAGGTTATTACTATTACACCCGAACTGAAACCGGAAAACAATACTTTAAATATTGCAGAAAAAAAGGAAACCTAAGTGCTCCTGAAGAGATCATTCTGGATGTGGATCAACTTGCAGAAGGCCATGCTTATTATTCTGCATCAGGTTTCAGCATCAGTCCTGATAATTCTAAAATGATTTACGGAGTTGATGATGTTTCAAGAAGACAGTATAAATTATTTTTAAAAGACCTTAATACCGGAAAAACAACCGATTTAGGAATTCAAAATACAACAGGTTCTGCAACGTGGGCAAATGACAACAAAACCATTTTCTACACCGGTAAAAATCCTGAAACGCTTTTAACAGAGAAAATTTTCAGGCATTCTTTAGGAACAGATCCTTCAAAAGATGTTTTAGTATACGAAGAAAAAGACAAAACCAATTATATTGGCGTAGGAAAATCGAAGAACGAAAAAGTCATTATGATTGTTTCTTCGGCGACAACATCTTCAGAAACAAGATACATCAATGCAGATGAACCCAATGCAACTTTCAAGGTTTTCCAGCCTAGAATGAAAGACGTTTTGTATGACGTTACTCCTTTAGAAGATAAGTTTTTGATCACAACCAATAAAGATGCCCTCAATTTCAAAGTGATGGAAACTCCTTTGGATAAAACAGGTGTTGAAAGCTGGAAAGATTTTATGCCACACAGAAAAGATGTTTTGATGGAAGGAATCAGTGAGTTTAAAAATTATCTGGTTTTCAGTGAAAGACAAAACGGGCTTTCGCAACTGGTTATTCTGGATAGAAGAACCAATAAAAGAGAATTTTTAAAATTTGATGAACCAACTTATACGGTTTATCCATCAGGAAATCCTGAATACAATACGGATTATTTCAGATTCGGATATACTTCGATGATTACTCCTAGTTCGCAATTTGAACAGAATTTACAAACTGGAAAAAGAACTTTATTAAAACAGCAGGAAATTTTAGGAGGCTATAATAAAACTAATTATGTTACCGAAAGACTTTTTGCCACTGCAAAAGACGGTACAAAAATTCCGATTTCCATTGTTTATAAAAAGGGATATAAGAAAGACGGCAAAAACCCACTTCTACTCTATGCTTACGGATCGTACGGAAGCTCGATGAATGCAACATTCAGCAGTACAAGACTGAGTCTTTTAGACCGAGGTTTTGCTTTTGCGATTGCGCATATTCGTGGTGGACAAGAAATGGGAAGACAATGGTATGAAGACGGAAAAATGATGAAAAAGAAAAACACATTTACCGATTTCATCGATGCCGGAGAATATTTAGTTAAGGAAAAATACACCTCACCAAAACATTTGTACGCTCAAGGAGGAAGTGCAGGTGGACTTTTGATGGGAGCTGTTGTGAATATGAAACCCGAATTATGGAATGGAGCGATTGCGCAAGTTCCGTTTGTAGATGTTGTTAACACCATGTTGGATGAAAGTATTCCTTTGACAACGAATGAGTACGATGAATGGGGAAATCCTAACAACAAAGAAGCATATAATTATATGAAATCTTACTCTCCGTATGAAAATATTGAGAGAAAAAACTATCCGAACATCCTTGTTACAACAGGATTGCATGATTCTCAGGTACAATATTTTGAACCTGCAAAATGGGTAGCCAAATTAAGAGATTTAAAAACGGACAAAAATGTTCTATTCTTAAAAACAGACATGGAATACGGTCATGGTGGTGCTTCAGGAAGATTTGATTATCTGAAAGATACTGCTTTGGAATATGCTTTCATGTTTAAACTGGAGGGAATTGATAAGTAAAACAAAGACGAGTTAAAATTATAATTAAGAATTATTTTTAACGCAACGTTCGCGAAGTATTATAATTAAAGATTATATATTTTGTTCGCAAAGGCACTTCGTTCAGCAAAGGCTAATTGCGGATATAGCTGAGTGAAACGCCGTTTGCGAGCGAAAAATATTTTCAATTTATTTAAAGAAAAACTTTGCATGTATAGCGTTTAAACAACAATTTGAAATTTTATAAAAAGAAATAAAAAGATAATATAGAAACTATGAGAAGAAAAATAGTTGCAGGAAACTGGAAAATGAACAAAAATGTCATTGATGCTCAACAATTAATGATTCAATTACTTAGCTATAAAACTAATAATACAACCAACTGCGAAGTTTGGATAGCACCGCCTTCTTTATATCTAATGATGGCAAAAGATATTTTTGAAAAAGACGAAATCGGAGTTTTTTCTCAGGATATGAGCGAATATGAAAGCGGAGCTTACACAGGTGAACTTTCTGCAGATATGCTAGAATCTATCGATGCAACAGGTTCTTTGATCGGTCACTCTGAAAGAAGACAATATCACGGTGAGAACGACGAAAGCTGCAACAAAAAAGTAAAATTGGCTTTAGATAAAGGCTTAATTCCGGTTTACTGTAATGGCGAAACTTTAGAGCAAAGAAAAGCAGGACAACATCTTGATGTTGTAAAAGCACAAACTGAAACGGCGCTTTTCACTCTTTCTGCAGAAGAAATCAAAAAAGTAGTGATTGCTTACGAACCGGTTTGGGCAATCGGAACTGGTGAAACAGCAACTCCTGAACAGGCGCAGGAAATTCATGCTCACATCAGAGGAATTATCGCTGAAAAATACGGACAAGAAGTTGCTGACGAAATTTCTATTCTTTATGGTGGTTCTGTAAAACCTGATAATGCGAAAGAAATTTTCTCTCAACCTGATATCGACGGTGGTCTTATCGGTGGCGCAGCATTGAAATTGGAAGATTTCTCAAAAATCATTGAAGGTTTTAACTAAAAAAATAAATTAAAAATTACATCAAATAAATAATGAAGAAATTTATCTTACTCTATTTTGGAATTCTTTTATTTGATGTAATTTATTCTGTTTTTTACAATTCTATTTTAACTGAAATAAAAATAGAATTTCTCAAATATCCTTTTATACTCATTAATTATCTGAGTTGTTCTCCGGCAATTTTTTTCAATAAATTATTACCATTTTACCTGCCTTTACCTACTTATCAGTTGGTTTTAATTCTTCTTGGAAACGTCTTTCTACAGACACTTCTTGTTTATACTCTGTTTTTCAAAAAGAAAAATAATCAAAAACATATCGCCTGATTGATTTTAATTAGTTAATTCACAAAACCAAAAACACTTATTTATTAATACTTAAACATAATATTGATTAATAAAAATTAATACTAAAAACAAAGTCAATTTTTAAATAATATCTTTGCAAAAGTTTAAGGTTGAACCCATGCGTTCATTAATAGGGAATCAAGTGAAAAAATAATTCTTGAGCTGTACCCGCAACTGTAAGCTATTCAACTTATTATTAAATACACCACTGAACTTCAGGTTTGGGAAGGTTATAATAAGATGCAAGCCAGGAGACCTGCCTTAAATCAATTTCAACTTTCGGGAAAAGAAGTTTATGAAATAAAAATCTTTTATAGATTTTTTCATGATTGTTTTTTTCCTGTAGTGAAGTTTCGGGAGTAAAACTTTAATATAATTATATCATGAAGAAAATCTATTTTCTTATTCTTGCGTTTGTAATTTCTTTTACAAATGCTCAAACCGAGGGAGTCTTGGTACTCAACGAAGGCGGTATCGGAAGCAGTACTGCAGAAGTATCTTTTATTGACAATCAATCGGTTGTCACCAACAATTATTTTAAACTTAAAAACAATAATGCGACATTAGGCGATACTGGTCAGGACATTAAGGTTTTTGGCGATAAGATTTTTGTAGTTTTAAATTATTCAAATACCATAAAAGTCATAAACAAATCTGATTTTTCATTGATTACAACGATTTCAACCAATCTTGCCAACCCAAGGTATATCGCTTTTAGCGGAAATAAATTCTATGTTACCAATTGGGGAAACAATACCTTGACAAACTACGTGTCAGTTTACAATCTTACAACTTACGCTCACGAAACAAACATTCCTGTAGGAGATGGTCCTGAAAAAATCTTCAGCAAAGACAACAAATTGTATGTTTTATTGAAAGGAGGTTATGGATTGAATAATTTTATGGATGTCATCAATACGACAACCAATACGGTAGAATCGCAGGTAAATGTAGGAGATTCACCAAATAGCATTTTTGAAAAAAATAATCTTTTGTATGTTATGAGCTCTGGAAATCCTTATGTTTCTACCTCTTTCGGAACATTGACGGTTTATAATACAACTACACAAACTACAGTTTCGAGCACTACATTTCCGGCAGGAGTAAAACCATTTTATATGGATACCGACGGTACGAATATTTATTACATGAATGGAGCATCAATCTACAAAACACCAATTGCTTCACCGTCTATTAACACCACTCCTATTGCTGTTACACCGATGACTGTAAATAGTTATGGTACTGCATACGGATTCAATATTGTTAATAATAAAATCTATGCAGCTGACCCTTCAGGATATGTTGCGGCGGGAAAAATTTATGCTTACGATCTGCAAGGTGCTTTATTGAATACTTTTACAGTAACTTCTTTACCAAATCAAATCATTGCTTATAATAATGCATCTCTTTCTACTATTGAAAGCACAAAAACATCAAAATTAATTATATATCCAAATCCTACAAGTGACAGATTCTTTGTACAAGGCTTAAATTCTGGAAATATTCAGGTTTATGATCTAAATGGAAGAATTGTTATCAAGGAGAAATACAATGAAAAAGGAATTAATGTAAGCGCATTATCTAAAGGCGTTTATGTCGTGAAAATTACCGATAAGAATATCAACTTCAGCGAAAAGTTAATTATTAAGTAATTTTTAAAATGAAAAAGGCATCAAGTTTTCTATTTACTTTCATCGTTGCGCTGTATATGTCACAATTTACAGCCAACGATGTAAAGTTTTTTGTAGGTACAGGTTCAGAAACGGCATATTTTGTTGCCGATTTTAAAGACGGTACCGATGACAGATCATATGTTTGGGGAGTAAAATTCAATCCAGGACAAAATATTACTGGTCCGCAAATGCTTCAGATGATAAAAACGGCAGAACCTGCATTTGATTATATATTGACTTACAGTAATGGTTTTCTTGATAAAGTATCCTTCAATAGTCATTCTGCACAGTCCGTACCCGATTATTGGAGTTTATGGGCAAATGATAACACAAACGGTTGGTCTATGGCAGGATGGATGAACAGCGGAACTATCTCAAACGGAGAATGGTATGGTGCAAGTTACGGATTTAGCAACCCTACAGCGGAAGCTCCTGCAACACCAACTCCTGCATATAGTTCTTTATGGTACAATTCGTCTCAAATCATTAATTGGATTGGAACAGGAACCAATAAAAGTTTAGTCGTTGTAGATTTCGGAACTGAGAATTCTAACGGAAATGCTAATTCTTTTGTTTTTGGAATTCAATATAACGGAACTATTACAGCAGAACAGACTTTACAATTAATTGATAATCAAAGTATTACATTTAGTTATACTTCTGCTTCGAATCAGGTTTCATCTTTATCATTAAATTCTTTTTCAGGAACAGCAAGTGGGACAAACACCTGGAAATTATATAAAGGAACCAATTTATCAAACTGGAAAAGCAATGCTAATCTTTCAACGATTACTTTAACAAATAACGATTGGTTTGGATTAAGTTTCGGTACTAGAAGGCCGTTTACTCCAACTGAAGCGAACGTAACTTTAAGTGTTTCTGATGCTGTAAAACAAAGTTTTAAAATTTATCCAAATCCAGCGAGTGATTTCCTGATTATTGAAGCTCAGGATAACATTAAAGACATCAACATTTACTCTGTTTCCGGGCAAAAAGTTTTGAATACCCAGAATAAGAAAATCAATATTCAAAGTTTTAAATCGGGAGTTTATTTGGTTGAAATTAAAACAGACAAATCTACAACCACTCATAAAATCATTAAAAAATAAATCAACATAGAGCATCTTTATGATGCTCTTTTTTTTCACTTTAAAATTCATCAATGAAAAAATCAATACTTCTTTTTTTAATTTTCATATTCCAATTTTCATTTGCTCAACTTACCGAAAATGATGTGAAATTCTGGGTAGGAACAGGTTCCAAAAAAGCTTATTTAGTTGCAGATTTTAACGATTCAGACAATCCTACTTCTTATGTTTGGGGATATAAATTCGATGCTGCTAATCTTACCATGGAAGATTTGATTAACGCGATCGACGCTGCAGACCCGAAAGTTACCGCAGAAGTACCAAGCGGTTTTTTATATAGTTTTGATTATAATCATCACACTCCAAGTACAGATGATTATTGGTCAACTTGGTCAGGAACTTCTTCAAATAACATGACCGCAAATAATGGAGTCGATACCGATCCCTTAATTGATGGTAAATGGTATGGAATGTCTTATGGATATGGTTTTACTCCGGGTACAACATTAGGACCACCTTCAACTCCAGTTCCGGCATATAATTCTGCATGGTTTAATTCTTCTCAAATTATTAATTGGATTGGGACGGGAACCAATAAAAGTTTAGTCGTTGTCGATTTCGGAACTGATAATGGTAACGGAATTGCCAATTCTTTTGTTTTTGGAATTCAATACAACGGAACAATTACTGCAGAACAGGCTTTACAGCTAATTGATACTCAAGTAAGTGAATTCAATTACACTTCAGCAGCCAACCAAATTTCTTCATTATCATTAAATAATTTTTCAGGAAATTCAACAGGAAACGATTCTTGGAAATTATACAAAGGAAAAGATCTTTCAAGCTGGAGAGGACAGAACAATCTTTCACAAATTCAACTTGTTAATAATGATTGGTTTGGATTAAGCTTCGGGACGAGAATACCGTTTACTCCAACTGTTGCCAATGTCACGTTAAGCGTTTCAGATGCTGTAAAACAAAGCTTTAAGATCTATCCAAATCCAGCGAGTGATTTCATAATGATTGAAACTCAGGATAACATTAAAGACATCAACATCTACTCTGTTTCAGGACAAAGAGTGATGAATACCCAGAATAAAAAAATTAATATTCAAAGTTTACAATCGGGTGTTTATTTTGTTGAAATTAAAACAAATCAGTCGACAACGACTCATAAAATCATCAAAAAGTAGTTTGATTTTTAATAATAAAAAAGTTCGGCGCGCCCTTTGGGCGCGCCGAACTCATATCATAACTTGAGAAAAATTATTTCTTCTCTTTAGATCTTTGTAAAACCTCATCTACCATTCCAAATTCTTTTGCTTCGGTAGAAGTCATCCAATAATCTCTGTCTGACGCTTTCTCAACCCATTCGTAAGTTTGACCAGAATGTTCAGAAATAATGTCATACAACTCTTTTTTAAGCTTCAACATCTCTCTTAAGTTGATTTCCATGTCAGAAGCAACACCTTGAGCACCACCAGAAGGCTGGTGAATCATCACTCGTGAGTGTTTCAAAGCAGAACGCTTTCCTTTTTCACCTGCAACCAATAAAACAGCTCCCATTGAAGCCGCAATACCTGTACAAATTGTAGCAACATCCGGCTTAATAATTTGCATCGTGTCATAGATCCCTAAACCTGCGTAAACGCTTCCTCCAGGAGAGTTGATGTAAATCTGAATATCTTTTGAAGGATCTGCGCTTTCTAAGAATAACAATTGAGCCGTTACAATGTTTGCCACCTGATCGTCAATTCCTGTTCCTAAGAAAATAATTCTATCCATCATCAAACGAGAGAAAACGTCCATTTGAGCAACGTTTAATCTTCTTTCTTCCATAATGTAAGGCGTAAGATTGGTAGGATTAAACATTCCCATATACTGATCGGTTACCAAACCGTTATTTCCCAAGTGTTTTGTAGAGAAATCTCTGAATTCTTTTTTAATGTCCATATTTCTATCGGTATTATTTTAAAATTTATTTAAACTGTAAATTACAACTTTTATTCCTAAAATTTTATAGGACTTTTTGTCAGTTTCGGTTGCCTTATTTAGTTTTAAGGTTGCAGATTTTTTTTATAATAAAATGAAGAGCTTATTTTTAGTTCCAGTTAACTTCTTATAATTACACATTATTAATTTAAAAAACTCAATTTTAAATTATCAACCGACAACTAAAAACTATCAACTACCTATCGCTTTCTATCAACATAAATTCCTTTGATTGGCGAATATTCAATAATATCACTCAGTCTTATGGAGGCCTGTTTTAATAAAGTAATTTTTTTAATCAACTCAAAATACTTTACTTCATCGGTACTGCTGTATTTTTCGAGTTCAGCAATCGTTTCTTTAATTAAATAGTCAATGTAACGGTATTTATGCAAAAGAACATCACCTTTAATCTGTTCTGCAACTTTGTCTCCGTAATTGGGTGGGAAAATATTTCTCGAACCCCAATTTTCCAAATCATCTAAAGGAATCAATGCATCAACTACTTTTGTGGTAATCTGCTCATCCATAAAACTGACGAAAAAACTTCCGCTTCGAAGCTCATCGTTTTGAATTCCTTCTTTTACCTGATCAATAATAATTTCGTTTCCTTTTACGAGAAACTGATATTGTTCTTCCTCAAAATGATGCAGAATTTCTTCAATGACCGTGATTTGATATTCAGTTTCATTATCATCCTTTCGTTTTAAAACAAAATCGCCAAACATCAACATATGATCGATCAACCTGTTTTCCATGAATAAAACATCGTACAGATAAGGGTCTCCTTTTTCTTCATCCAAAGGAACGATCTCCATTTTTACAGGAGCCGCACTTTCTTTTTGCTGTTGAGTGTGTTGATTATGATTTTGATTAACCTGTCTCTGAACATCAAGTTCATTAAATAAACTCTGCTCAGAAAGACCAAATTTATTGGAAACTTCCTTTAAATAAACTTCCCTTTTTAAAGCGTTTTGCACGAAACCAACCGATTTTACAATATCCCGGATTGCTTCAGCTTTTTTTATCGGATCGTTTCCGACTTCTTTTAAAAGAATTTCGGCTTTAAAATCAATAAAGTCCAGCGCTTGATTTTCGATGAACTTTTCCACATATTCCTGCGGATGTTTTCTCGCAAAAGAATCGGGGTCATCACCATCCGGAAACAGAAGAACTCTGATATTCATTCCTTCCGTCAAAAGCATATCAATACTTCTGAAACTCGCTTTAATTCCTGCATTATCACCATCAAAAAGAATCGTCACATTTTCTGTGAGTCTTTTAATAAGTTTAATTTGCTCGGTCGTTAAAGAAGTTCCGGAACTCGCCACTACATTTTCAATTCCGGACATATGAAGTGAAATCACATCCATATAACCTTCTACCAAAAGACAGATATTCTTTCTTGAAATCGCCTGTTTACTTTGGTTTAAACCATAAAGTACATTTGATTTATGATAAATTTCTGTTTCCGGAGAATTGAGATATTTAGCAGTTTTAATATTATTTCTAAGAATTCTCGCTCCAAAACCTAAAACCCTGCCCGAAAAACTATGAATCGGGAACATAACCCGTTCGCGAAAACGGTCAATTCCGTTCGGTGCATTTTCAGGAAAAATAGAAAGTCCGGATTTTTCTAAGATCTCTTTTGAATAGCCTTTTTCAAGAGCAAATTCTGTGAAAGAATTTTTCTTTTCAGGCGAAAAACCGAGCTGAAATTTTTTGATGATATCATCCTTCAGTTCACGTTCTCTAAAGTACGAAAGGCCAATCGCTCTGCCTTCATCATTTTCCCAAAGAATATTCTGGAAAAAATCATTGGCAACTTCATGTATTTTATAAAGAATATCTCTTTCAGACTGAGCATTTTTCGCTTCTTCAGAAAACTCTCGCTGATCTTCTTCAATTTCGATTCCGTATTTTTTGGCAGCATGACGAAGAGCCTCAGGATAGGTAAAGTTTTCGATTTCCATTAAAAAAGAAATCGCTGTTCCCCCTTTTCCGGTTGAGAAATCTTTCCAAATTTGCTTACTTGGAGAAACTACAAAACTCGGCGATTTTTCTTCATGAAACGGACTCAAACCTTTAAAATTTGATCCTGCTCTCTTCAACTGCACATATTCGCCCACAATCTCTTCAACGCGGATTGTGGAAAATATTTTATCGATCGACTGCTTGGAAATCATGGTGTAAAAATAAGTAAATTTAAATTGAACTTAGAAAATGAAAACCTACGATTAACAATTATAAACAAATTATTTTTGTTGGGAAACTTCTTCCATTTTTGATGCTAAAAAACATAAAAATACCGATTTAAAAATAAAATTAAAAAAATCTTACATTTTTAATAAAATTTAAGCTTTACTACCAATCACACTAAAACCTTTCAAACATTAATTAAAACATCATAAATTTTAATTTTATAATCTTGATTTAAATCATATTTTTTATTTAAATTAATTCTAAATAAAAATAATAAGTTTACAGCACGAAAATTTATGTATGATGACAAATCGATTTTTTAAGCTGTTGAAAAAAACAGTTACAAAAACAAAACTTAGCTTACTGGGATCTATAGTTTTATCCGCTTGGCAAGTGAATGCCCAAACAGTTTCCCTTTATTCTTTCTCACAAAGTGCGGGAACTTACACCACTCTATCAAACCCAAACAATATTGCTGTTGCCACAGCGAGTTCGGGAGCTGGTTTTCTGGATGAAAATGTTTATACGCTTGACAACGTTATTCCGTTTCAATTTTCGTTTAACGGAAGCACGTACAATTCTGTAAAAGTTCATGCCAACGGGTTTATCAGTTTTGGAGCAACAACTTCTAATTCTACAGACCCTATTTCTTCAGGATTGGCTTATTCAGGTGTGATTTCTCCTTTAGCAGCAGATTTATCTTCGATGTTTAATATTAATAATTTATCAAGTTCGATAGATTATTCTGTTGTAGGAACTGCTCCTAATCGTGAATTTGTAGTTCAGTGGAGTCATTTCAGACCTTACTCTGCAAATCCTACTGCAACATCTTATCATGATTGGAATTTTCAGGCAAGATTACATGAAAACGGGACGATAAAATACGTATACAGTCTTAGCTCTCAAGGAACACCGGGCGCAACAAATGCCAAAGTTGGTCTAAGAGGAACCGCAAGTAATGATTACGTGAACAGAACGGCTTCCGGAACTTCAGCAAGCAACTGGAACAACTCTACAGCGGGAACCATTTCTTCAGCAGGAATTCCAACCAATTACAGTTTCTTACCTTCACAGGGGCTAACTTTCAACTGGACTCCGCCTGCAGCTTGTGTTGCACCAACTGCCCAACCGACGAGTTTAAATTTAAGCAATACAGGAATTATTATCAACGGTAGTTTTACAGCAAGTTCACCTGCGTCAGACAAGTATCTTATTCTAAGAAATTTGGCTGGAACAACACCTAATCCTCCTGTAAACGGAACAGTTTACACAACGGGAAACAATACTTCTTTAAATAGCTATGTTGCTTATTACGGAGCAAATACAGCCTTTGAAAACAATTACAATCACGGCATCAGAGGAAATAATCAATATACCTACACAATTTATTCTGTAAGCTCAAACTGTTCTAATGGGCCGCTGTATAATGTTCAGAATCCTTTAACAGCAAATATCACAAACTGCCCAATCAGTGTAAGCGGAATTACGACATCAAGTGCTGCTACCAATTCATTCAATGTTAATTGGTCTGCTTCAGAAAACGGAACAGCAAATTCTATCAACACTGTTTTGGAAGTTGCTACAGATAATAATTTCGTAAATATGGTTGCAGGTTCTCCGTTTACTTTGCCGATTACATCTGTTTCACAGACAATAGACGGTCTACAACCAAATACTCAATATTTTATCAGAGGAAAAAATATAAGTACACAGTGCGAAAGTGCATATTCAAATACAACAAGTGTCTTTACAGCATGTCTTCCGACAAATTCTTTCTTTGAAAATTTTGACGGCGTTACAGGAAATGTTTTACCTAATTGTTGGAGTAAAATAACGGTTGGAGTAAGTTCATCCACACCAACTGTAAATGTAACCTCTACTTACGCAAACTCAGCTCCAAATGGAGTAACTTTCTACGGAGACGGTGCAGATATGACTAATCCTAACAACTTGGCTATCTTGGTAAGTCCACAATTGACCAACGTTGGAAGTGGAATCTATCGTTTAAAATTTAATGCAAAAATGTCAAGCAGTGGCGGAACATATAATATTAGAGTTGTTGCGTTAAGCTCTAATACAGCAAATGCCACGATTCAAGAAATAGCAGTAATTCCTTATTCGCAATTGACGACCAATTACAAAGAATTTATTGTAAACTTTAATAATTATTCAGGGAATGCTCAATATGTCGGAATACAGAGAATCAACGGAAGTTCATATACTTATCTTTGCGTAGATGATGTTGTTTGGGAACCTATTCCTGCTTGTCCGGATTTATCGACGATAACAGTGGATAATTCAACAATTGATGGTGCAAATATTTCTTGGACACCCGCAATAAGCGCACCTGCAAATGGATATGAATACATTGTAACCAATACAACTACTCCACCATCAAATACAAGTACGTTTACACCTGTTAATTCTAATACCGTAACAGTTACAAATTTACCGAACGGAACATACTATTTTTGGGTAAGAGGAATCTGCTCTGCGAATGAGAAAACAGCTTGGAAAATGATTCAGTTTACAACCATTCCAACTGTACCTGCACCTTGGAAAGAAGAATTTTTAACATCAAACTTACCTAATGGGTGGTCTACCGGAACCGGAACATCAGCTTTTGGAGTAGGTACAGCGAGAGGCGCAACGGGAAATGGTACTACAGCAACTAATCTTTTTAAAAATCAATATAGCAGCAGTACTACAGGGTCATTCAACACAATTGCGGTTGGACCTTTGAACGCAGCCGATTATACTTTTAGTTTTGATTATAAGCAATCAAAGTATGACAGTCCTTATGCTCCTTTAGCAACATGGGGTAATTTTGAAATACTGATTTCTACAGACTTCGGTACGACATGGACAAACTTGGCAACAGTAGACAATGAAGCCGGAACCGGAAGCTATATTACCAAAACATATTCTTTAGCTGCTTATCAGAATCAATATGTGAACATCAGAATCAATGCGAACAGAACAGCCGGAGATTATGATCTTTCTTTTGATAATTTTGAAATAAAATCACCGGGAAATGTAAATCCGTTCTGTTTACCGACTTATCAGTACAATTCGGATGGAAATATGATTACGAAAGTAACATTCAATACGATTGATAATACTTCACAAGCTACATCGGGAGTTACTCCGTCGTATGAAGATTTCACCAATATTTCTACAGATATTAATCCGGGAAATACGTACCCTATTTCTGTAAAAGGACCTTCAAGTACTTTCCCAAGTGATGTGATGGCATATATAGATTTTAATAACAATGGCATTTTTGACGATGCCGGAGAAAGTTTTTATATCGGTCAACTGGCTGCAGCAAATCCTGCGAATGCAAATACAATCACGTCAAATATTGTAATTCCTTCGACTGCTGTTTTAGGAAATACAAAAATGCGTATTGTAAAAAACACCAATATTGCAGCCTATTCAAATCCATCTGCACCAAATTCTATTTCAGGATCTTGTGCAACAGATTTACGAGCAGGTCAGGTTGAAGATTATACTGTAAATATTGTTGCGGGAAGCTTATCGACAACTGAAAACAATATTTCAAAAGGTAGAATTAGAATTTATCCGAATCCTACAACATCTGTTATTAAAATTGATTCGAATGAAAAAATAAAATCTTTCGAATTGTATAATATCTCCGGACAATTAATAAAAAAAGGAGGTAAAGTAGAAGAAATATCTTTAGAAAACAACCCTTCAGGAGTTTATATCATTAAAATCACTCTGGAAAATAACGAAGTGAGCGTTTCAAAAGTGATTAAAAAATAAAACCAAATATTCTATTATAACAACAAAGCTGGCTGAATTTTATTCAGTCAGTTTTATTTTAAGCATATCCGAAAATTTAGCACAAATAATTATCTTTGCTTATGCAATTCACTATTCATCAAATTAACGACTGGCAAAAAGTTGTTGATTCTATTTTACCGGAACTCAAACACAATATCCTTCTTTTAAAAGGGAACTTAGGAGCGGGAAAAACTACATTTACTCAATTTCTGCTTAAAAATTTAGGCAGTGAAGATGAAGTAAACTCCCCTACTTATTCGATTGTAAACGAATACAATTCGCCAAAAGGAAAAATTTACCACTTCGATTTGTATCGTTTAAAAAATATAGAAGAAGTGTATGACATCGGTATCGAAGAATATCTCGACAATGCATTTTTGTGCATTATAGAATGGCCGGAAGTGTATGAAGATGAACTTTACGGATTAAATTACCATGCGATGAACATCAATAATACAGGAGAAAGTAGAGAAATTACATTCGATTAAATATTATATCTTTGCTTATAGAAATCGATTGTATCAAAAAAAATCTGTAAGTCATAATTAAACAAAAATGAGTACTACAAATATTTTTACTCCTTTTTCAGAGGAAGAATTAATTCCGAAGGAAGAGAAGCTGGAAGTTATAAAAAAGGGAAAACAGTTTAGCATAGGAATCCCAAAAGAAACCTGTCTCAACGAAAGAAGAACATGCATAACGCCCGATGCAGTACAGGTTTTGGTAGAACACGGCCACGAAATCATCATTGAAGCCGGTGCAGGACAAGGCTCATTTTTTACAGATTTACAATATTCAGAATCGGGAGCACGAATTACTCAGGATGCCAAAGAAGCTTTTTCTCAGGATTTGGTTTTAAAAATTAATCCACCTACAGAAGAGGAAATTGATTATTTCAAGCCGAATACGTATTTAGTTTCTGCGCTTCAAATTAACTTAAGAGATAAAGAATATTTCTTAAAATTAGCTGAGAAAAAAATCAATGCAATTGCATTTGAATTTATTGCAGACGAATATAAACAATTGGCTCTGGTAAGATTAATCGGAGAAATTGCAGGTTCGGTTTCTATTTTATACGCTTCAGAATTATTAGCTTTATCAAATGGATTAATGCTGGGCGGAATCACCGGAGTAAGACCTACAGAAGTAGTCGTTTTAGGAGCCGGAATTGTTGGCGAATTTGCCACAAAAGCAGCTATTGGTCTAGGAGCAAGTGTAAAAGTTTTTGATAACTCACTTTCAAAACTGAGAAGACTTCATACTTTGGTCGACAGCAGAGTTCCTACATCGATCATCGATCCTAAAGAATTAAGCAAAAGTTTAAGAAGAGCCGACGTTGTAATCGGTGCTTTACCTAGGCTCAATATGCAGCCCATCGTTACTGAAGAAATGGTAATGAAAATGAAAAAAGGCAGCGTCATCATCGACATCGTTATCGACAACGGAAAAGCCATCGAAACTTCAGAGTTGACTACAATGGATGACCCTTACATCATCAAACACGGCGTTATTCACTGTGGGTTACCGAATCTTACTTCAAAAATGCCGAGAACAACCACAAAAGCTGTTTCCAATTTTTTCCTTTCATATATTTTAAATTATGATCTGGAAGGCGGTTTTGAAAACATGCTGATCCGCAAAAACGAAATGAAGCAAAGTTTGTATATGTACAAAGGCAGACACACCAAAAAAGTTATCTGCGACCGTTTCGGACTTACATATCACGACATCAATCTTTTAATATTCTAATAAATTTTCGCAAACAAAGAATGGATCATGATTTATCAATGATCATTCATCAATTATAGATTGTAATATCAACGTATGAAGAAAATAAAATTCTTTCTAATCGGGCTTATTCCCGGACTTATCATCGTATTTTTTGTTCTTAATGCTAAAGGCGCAAGCTGCAGCGGTTATTTACCAAACAGTCGTGTCATTGCGGAAACTCTTTCAAAAGATTTCGAGTATTCTGAAAATTTCAAAAACGAAATGAAGACTTTAAAAGTTGATGAAAAGTTTTTAAAAGACAGCATTATTACCTTAGGAAAAATAGATTTTGACCGTAGTCATGCGCAGAAAAAACCTTGCCCGGATTATGTGATCACTTATCCTGAGAAAAATCCTTCATACGAAATCACTTTTGAGAAATGTGAAGAAAAAGCAGTTCTTAATTCTTTGAAAAAGCTTAAATAAAATATTTTTTAGCCACGAATACACAAATTCTTATTGATTATTATTCGTGCATTCGTGGCAAATAAAATCTAAATATTTCTCTAAAAATGGATGGGAATTACTACATGATTCATGATTATCTGATCTTTTTTGGAGTTTTTGCTATTTTCTTTTTTTTTACGGTGAGTATTTATCTTTTCAACCAGAATCAGCGCTTAAAAAATAAAAACTTAAGGCTTTTCCAAACCAATAAACTCATAGAGCAAAAACTGAATGAATTGCAACTGGAACACATCGGAACAAAGCTTAATCCACACTTATTTAAAAATATTCTTAATTCTGTACAGTCACACGCTTATCAAACGTATATGTCACTCGACAAACTAGCCAATGTTTTAGACTATATCCTATACGAAAGCAACAACAAATTTGTAAGTCCGAAAGAAGAACTAAGCTTTGCATTAAGTCTTATTGAAATTAATAAAATCAAGGTCAATCCGCTTTTTGATTTTAGAATTAAATCTAAAATTGACAAATCTGATGCTGTTTTCGAAGAAAAAATATTTGCTCCGCTGATTACTGTTGACTTAATTGAGAATGCTTTTAAACATACCGATTTCCTGTCCCAGGATTCTTTTATTTCCATATTATTGGAGCTCGAAGACGGTATTTTTTCGATGAAAGTAAGCAATAAAGCCTCACTGAAAAATGTACTGCATAAAGATCACAGCGGTTTTGGAAGCCAGTCTTTGGATCAAAGATTAAAAATGATTTATGCTAATTTTTATTCACTTCAAAAGAGTTCAAAAAACGGTATCTTCACTGCAGAATTAACAATCAATTTAGGAGAATTCTATGATAAAATGCGTTATTCTTGATGATGAATTGTTGGCAATAAGCTACCTTAAACTTTTATGCGAACAGATTGAAAATGTAGAAGTTGTAAAAGCTTTCAACGACCCGAAAATCTTTCTCAACGAAATAAAAAATATAGACTGTAATCTCTGTATCTTAGATATTGAAATGCCGGGAATGACCGGTCTACAGGTTGCTGAATTGATTTCCGATTCAAAAAAAATCATTTTTACAACGGCTTACAAAGAATATGCTGCAGAAGCTTTTGATCTGAATGTGGTAGATTATGTAAGAAAACCGATCAAAAAAGAAAGACTGGTTCAGGCATTTGAAAAAGCGGCAGATCTTTTAAACAACAGTCAGAAAAAAGAGTTCATCGAATGGAATACCAACATTGGTAAATCCACGATTTTCACAGAGCAGATTGCCTATATTAAAACCTCAGAAATCGACAGCCGTGATAAAGACATTATTCTGAAAGACGGAACGACGATTGTCCTGAAAAATCTCAATTTCAAATCTCTTCTGGAAATGCTTCCTTCAAAAGATTTTGCGCAGGTTAACAAAAAAGAAATTATTGCTTTATCATCTGTAAAAGTTTTGTCGACCAACGAAATAATTACGACAATATCTAATGAATCTGACCAGTTTTTAAAACTTCAGATTGGCGATACTTATAAAAATTCTTTGATGGAAATGTTCGGAAAATAAAGACATTTCAAACCTTTTTGTTTTCACTGCAAAATCTCACCGCTTTATTACATCAGTTCTAAAGAAGCATTTAGTCAACTTACTTTTGTATTTTGATTAAATGATTTATCATGAAAAAACTTTTTTACGGGTGCGGAATTTTTATCTCTACCCTTTATTTTTCCCAGGAGAAAGATTCAAAATTAAATGTTTCTTTTTTAGACGGAATTGCAGTTACAGGATATGTTGATCACGGCGCTTTTCTAAACTTTACTGGTCCAAACATCAATTTCACATACAAAAACACCAAACTGATGATAGGAATGCTTCCTTCTCTGAGAATAAAACAAGATCAGTCTTCCGGAACCAAAAACAGTACAATAATGCCTACTTTAGGAATTGGTTTTGCGGTAATCTATAAAAAAATTGCATTGCAAATTCCTTTCTATTACAACACCAAAACTTCAATTGACAACGGAAGCTGGAAACCAGGTATCGGAATAGGATTCAAATTTAAATAAGTAAATTATTTTGAGTTTAAAATTGTAAAAAATCTTAAATTGCAAATCCCTTTTATTGTCTAAAAGGGATTTGTTTTTAAACAGAATATTATGAAAAAAACAGCCTTTCTTTTTCTATTGATTTCAGCATTTACTTTTGCTCAGAAATCTGTTTTAGCACAAAAGGTCGATTCAATTATTAAAGATAAAAAAGCAACTGTTGGAGTTTCTGTTTTAGGTTTTGAAGATGATTTTAAATACAATAAAAATGCAACTACAAAGCTACCGATGCTTAGTGTTTTTAAGTTTCATATTGCAGCTACAGTTCTCGATTTAGTAGATAAAGGAAAACTTTCATTAGGCCAGAAAATTTTAATAAAAAAAGGCGATTTACTAGAAAATACATGGTCGCCGATTCGGGAAAAATATCCTAACGGAAATGTAGAACTTCCGTTAAGCGAAATCATTAATTATACCGTTGCATGGAGTGATAACAATGGTTGTGATATTCTATTAAGACTCATCGGAGGTGCGCAAGTCGTTCAAAAATTTATGGATTCTAAAGGGGTGAAGGATTTTCAGATTAAACATAATGAAGAGCAAATGCACAAAGAAGCAAAATATTTGTATGAAAATTATACCACAACCAATTCTTTGAGCCAGCTTTATAAAAAATTCTACGATGGTAAAATTTTGTCTGAAAAATCTACAAAGTTTTTATACGACATCATGCTGAATACCTCTACAGGAGGAAATAAACTGAAAGAACAGCTACCTAAACAATCTATAGCCCACAAAACGGGTTCTTCAGGGAAAGATGGAGACTTAACCATCGCAGAAAATGATTCAGGAATTGTTACCTTACCAAATGGCAAGCATTATGCAGTAGTAGTATTTATTAGCAATTCTACCGAAACAGACGAGGTGAATTGTAAGATGATTTCAGACATTTCAAAAGCAGTTTGGGATTATTTTAATAAGTAAAATTTAAAGCTTAATTTTAAAACCATTAAAATGAAAAAAATAATTTTAACAATAGCAGTGTTCAGTTGTGCATTTTTCTTTGCTCAAAAAAGTGAAAATTATATTGAAATAAGCTACAACAGCATTTGTTGCGGACCGCCTTCAAGCTCTTCAGTAATGAATTATATCAACAGCTTTCAAGGCAAAAAAAACACGCTTGAAATATACCGACAGTCAGGTTTGGGAAGAGAAGGTGAATATAAATTGTTCATCGGAATTGATGCTCTTTCAAAAAGTAAAAAAGCAAAGTTTATTAAAGGGCTTGAAGCTGCGATCAATTCTCAGAATAAATCCAGAAATGAAAACAGTGACGGAATCGTGAATTTCGACAGCCGAAAAATTGTTAAAAAAGAGAAACTAAGTACATTAAATAATCTAACTATATATAAAAAAGAAAATTTAAAATGATCAAAAACATTGTCGTTATCGGAGCTGGAACCATGGGAAATGGTATTGCACATACATTCGCACAAAGCGGTTTTAGTGTAAATTTAGTAGACGTTTCTCAGGAAGCTTTAGACAAAGGATTGAAAACTATTACTACAAATCTTGACAGAATCATTGCAAAGGGAAATCTTACAGAAGAGCAAAAAGCAGAAACTTTAGGAAACATCAAAACTTTCACTCAGCTAAAAGATGCAGTAACCAACGCAGATTTGGTAGTGGAAGCTGCGACTGAAAATCAGGATTTAAAATTAAAGATTTTCGCTCAGATGGATGAGTTTGCTCCGGAAAACTGTATTTTATCTACCAATACTTCATCTATTTCTATTACTAAAATTGCTGCCGCTACCAAAAGAGCAGATAAAGTAATCGGAATGCACTTTATGAACCCGGTTCCTATTATGAAACTGGTAGAAATCATCAAAGGCTACTCTACTTCAAAAGAAACTTTTGACTCTATTTACGAAATGAGCAAAACTTTAGGAAAGGTTCCTGTAGAAGTAAATGATTACCCTGGCTTTGTTGCCAACAGAATTTTGATGCCGATGATTAACGAATCTATCGAAACTTTATACAACGGTGTTGCCGGAGTTGAGGAAATTGACACCGTAATGAAACTAGGAATGGCTCATCCAATGGGACCACTTCAATTGGCAGATTTTATCGGTCTTGATGTTTGTTTAGCAATCTTAAACGTGATGTACGATGGTTTCAAAAATCCTAAATACGCACCAAACCCATTATTGGTAAACATGGTAATGGCAGGAAAATTAGGAGTAAAATCAGGAGAAGGTTTCTATGACTATTCTGAAAGCAAAAAAGCTGAGAAAGTAGCAAAAATGTTTGCGAAATAATAAGGCAAATAAGTGCGTTGTTAGTAGTAATTTCTCTTTTAATATGAATGTATTAAAAGAAAAATTATAAACTGATTTTAACAAAAATTTAAATCTCAAAGAGAACTAATACCAATAATTTTATTATCTTTGATTCAAAGTTAAAACATTAAAAAAAATGAAATTACCAAAGTTTTTATTAGCAGACAATTCGGAATTTCCTGAAGATTTATTCGTAGTACATACAGAATATCCAAGATTCATCTTAAACGTTGAAGAGGAAGAAGTAGAATGGCTTGACGATTTGGAAGGTGACGATGAAGAAACTATGGCAGACGAAGCTACTAAAGTAGTTGAAGCAGCGTTCAAATGGTGCGACGAAGAGTTGGCTAAGTACGACGAAGAAGAGGAAGATTAAGAAAAACCACTTATAAAAAAAGGAACTCAAATTTGAGTTCCTTTTTTATTTTTATTCAGATTTGTTGAATTTTAAAAGCAACAAATTATCCTGATACAATTCTAAAGTAGTTCCTGAAACTACATACTTATTAGCTTTATTAAGCATATCCAGGAAGTTTTGCTCAACACTCATATTTGCACAAGCCATTTTTGTGGAACCCATTTGTGAAGCTTCAAATTTCCCTGATGCTGTTTCCATAGTTATACCACCAAAATATCTGTTACATCCGGCATTTCCATTAATCTTTGAACCTTCTATAACCAAAGTAGGAACCTGTCCTTTCACGTTATCCGCTAAAGTCCATTTTGTATTGGCGATTGATGGTTGCGCTTTTCCAACTTTTGATGAAGATGCGTTTTTCATTGTTCCGCAAGAAGCCAAAACGGCAACTGTGCATATACTTAAAAAAAGATTTTTCATTTTACTTTTTGATTTAATTCAAATTTACGGAAATTATTAATACTTTATTTCTAAAAAAGAGATTTATGTTAAATGTATTTTTAAGTTATTTAATTTTAATAAAATGTTTTTTAAGATTTTCGGCATCCTCATCATTCTGAAAATTCATCCCGATAAGATTGGCGTGTCCCATTTTATATTCTTTATTCGTCAATAAAAAAACTTTTTTTCTCAAAACCTGGTCTAAAGTACTCATTCCTATACTCTTCCGTCTTCTGTTTATATCTTTCACCAAAGCATTTCCTTTTTCTCCTCTTTTTTCAGGATAAAACCATTGATGTACATAGCAACAATCTGCTTTTTCAAACATTTCTTCTGCTTTATCATGAGGCCGGTCAGGCTTATCTTCATTTTTAAAAATTTGAACTATATCGAAATGCCCGCTAGAATAATTCTGGGTTCCGTTGTTTAAATCTAAAAGAAAAGCTGCATTTTCCGGAGTAATCTTTCCTTTATTTAAAGCTTTTATAATTTTGTCTGAAAAATTGACAACTTGCGGGCTGTAAAGATTAGTTGCCAATTGATGCCAAATAATAAAATAAAAATTTTGAAAAAAAACTAAGCTAGCAGAGCTTAAACCCAAATCATATTCATTGGGAAATCCTTTTTTCTGAATCAAACTTAAAAGTTTCGTACTCGCAATGCTGTCATTCTTGGTGATTTCTTTTTTATATTTTGCATAATTTCCACCGGAAAGTTTTCTATAATGCTGATCAATCGTAAATAAAGAATCAAGCTCTTTTAGGTAATGATTATCAAACTTATTTTTACATTTTAGCTTTTTGTATTGTTCAATATTGGGAAAATGAGATGAAAGAAAATTTTCTTCAAATTTATATTTCATACAGTCTAAAGACTGATAATGTTTAAAAGCATTTTCGTAATCCTTCTTGTTCAGAAGAACTTTCATATGATTATACAAATCATTCGCATGAGGTTCTTTAAAAGTTTTAAACGCCTTCTGATAATAAAAATCTGCACTGTCTAACTTGTTAGTCGCAATCTTATCTTCTGCAGAATTTACGGCTTCATAATAGCTGATTAATTTCTTATTGGTCAGTTCATTATTTTGACAATGAAAAAAAGTGTAAACAAGCAGAAAAACAAGAGCTATAAATGATTTCATATGAATGTCGTATTATCTTTAAAACAAAAAAAGCGGACAAATGTCCGCTTCCAATATATGATATTTTCTTTTACGATCTCAATTCTGCATTAAACTCTTTCTGAAAAGATTTAATTAAAGAATCCATTACGTGAGAAATTTCTTTTTCTTCCAGAGTTTTTTCTTCGTTTAACAATTCAAAACTCATTGCGTAAGACTTCTTACCTTCAGGAAGATTTTTGCCTTCATAAACATCAAAAAGATTAATGTTTTTAATGAATGGAGATTTATTCTTTTTAGCCGTCTGATACAATTCCTGATAAGAAATATTCTTGTCAATCAGTAAAGCTAAATCTCTTCTTATTTTATTGAATTTAGGAATATCTTTAAATTTCAGTTCGTTTTTAGAACGCAATTCCTGAGCAAATTCAAGCTCGATTTCTGCGTAGAAACAATCCTGATCTACATCAAAATCCTTCAACATTTGAGGAGCTACTTTTCCGATTCTTACCAAAATTTTATCTTCAGACTTGTATTCAATTGCATCTGAGAATCTTTCGTCAGACAAAGCAACTTCTTTATAATCGATTGCCAATCTTTCCAACAAAACTTTCACATACGCTTTCAGGTTGTAGAAATCTGTTGCAGATTTTGGCTGTAACCAGTTTTCGGCATCATTTCTTCCTGAAACCAAAATAGCCAACTGTTTTCTTTCTTCGTACTTCTCTCTTTTATGGTAAATTTTTCCGAATTCGAAAAATTTAATATCTTGATTTTTTCTGTTGATATTGTAAACCGCATTCTGCAAAAGTCCTTCCAATAGAGACTTTCTCATAAATGCTAAGTCTCCGCTTAAAGGATTCAGTAATTTCACAGCATCAGTTTCATCTTTTACAGAAGTTAATGAATTGTTCATTACTTCGTTGAAACCTAAACTCTGTAAAGTTCTTGCCCAAGAATTTTCTAATTCATCCTGATCATTTGCACTTAATTTTACAGGCGTAAATGAAATTTTCTGCGGGGCATCGATTTTATTGTATCCGTAGATTCTTAAAATCTCTTCGATAACGTCGATTTCTCTCGTTACATCAGCTCTGTAAGCAGGAACAGAGATTTCAAAACCATTCTGAATATCATTTAAAACCTGAATTTCCAGTGCTTTTAAAATTTCTTTTACTTTTTCTCTGTGAATTTTTGTTCCTAAAATCTGTTCGATTTTTGAAAATCTGATGATGATATAATTATCTTCAATTTTCTTAGGATATTCTTCCAATAACTCTCCTGTCAACTTTCCTTCTGCTAATTCTTCAATCAATTTGATGGCGTGAGTAATCGCAGTTCTTGTAATATTAGGATCTACTCCTCTTTCAAACCTGAAAGAAGCATCGGTATTCAACCCATGGAATTTAGCTCCTTTTCTTACCGCAACCGGATTGAAATAAGCACTTTCCAGGAAAATAGTTTTTGTCTCGCTAGAAACTCCCGAATTGGCACCACCGAAAACTCCTGCAATACACATCGGATTATCTTGTCCGTCTTTAATGATGATTTCAGAACCGTTCAATGTTCTTTCAACACCATCCAAAGTCGTGAATTTTGTACCTTCTGCAACGGTTCCTACTTTTACTTTTTTATCTGCAATTTTATCTGCATCAAAAGCATGAAGCGGCTGACCGAAACCGTGAAGAATATAATTGGTAATATCTACAATATTGTTGATCGGGCTTAATCCGATTGCTTTTAATCTGTCTTTCAGCCAAGCCGGAGAATCTGCAACTTTTACGTTTTCGATTACTGCACCGATGTATCTTGGTGTTAGCTCAGTATCTTCAACTTCAAGTGTAAAGCTGTGCGAACCTTCATTATTTAAGGCCACAGAAGATACTTTTTCAAATTCAGATTTTTGCTGGTTTGTCGAAAGGAATGCATGAAGATCTCTTGCAACCCCATAATGTGACATTGCATCGGTTCTGTTTGGCGTTAAACCAATTTCAAGAACTTCGTCATTCGTTAATTCAAAATAATCGGCAAAGTTTTTCCCAACTTCATATTTGGTTTCATCTAAAACCATAATTCCGCCGTGATCGTCGCTCAAACCTAATTCGTCTTCTGCACAGATCATTCCCTGAGAAACCTCACCTCTGATTTTTGCTTCTTTAATTTCGAAAAAGTCTCCGTCTTTAGCATAAATTTTAGTTCCCACTACTGCAACAGGAACAGTTTGTCCTTCTGCAACATTCGGAGCTCCACAAACGATATTTAAAACTTTTCCGTTTCCTACATCTACTGTGGTTTTGTTTAATTTATCAGCATTCGGATGTTTCTCACAAGTCAAAACTTTTCCTACAACAATGCCTTCAAGACTTCCCTTTACACTTTCAAACTTATCGATTCCTTCTACTTCAAGACCTATATCGGTAAGAAATTCACCAATTCTTTCGGTTTTCAGTTCTGTTTTGATGTAGTCTTTCAGCCAGTTGCTTGATATCTTCATTAGTAGAATTTTAAATATTTAATCTTCAGGTTTTGTATTCATCATTTTTAATAACCATGAAACACCTCTGAATTTTGCGTCTACAAATGTCGTGTTTTTTTAAGAAATACCGAAATTCAAAAAGGTTAAAAAAATCATATTAATGCTTATTGATGAATTAAAAACAGATTTAAGTAGGGATTAAGATTTAATAGATATCATCTAAAATAGATTTATCAAAATTAAATTGCACACAATTTAATTTCGTCATACCTTTGTACTATAATTTTAAAACAAGAAAAATGTCATTAATTGAAAATTTAAACTGGAGACATGCAGTAAAAGCTTATGATCCGGCAAAAAAGGTTTCACAAGAAGATTTAAATACAATTTTAGAAGCAGCGAGATTAGCTCCTACTTCATCAGGATTACAGCCTTTCAGAATTGTAGTCGTAGAAAATCAGGACTTAAAAAATAAAATGGTGCAAGGAGCGCTTAACCCTGAAGTGATGAGAGATTCTTCTCATGTATTGGTTTTTGCAGCTTGGGATAGTTATTCGAACGAAAAAATTGATAAAGTATATGATTATACTACAGATGAAAGAGATTTGCCGAGAGGTCGCTTTGGAAGTTATACCGATAAGATAAAAACCATGTACAATGCACAAACTCCGGAACAACATTTTGCACATACAGCGCGCCAAACTTATATTGCATTAGGTTTAGCGATGGCACAAGCTGCAGAGCTTAAAATAGATTCTACTCCTGCGGAAGGTTTTAGTAATGAAGTTGTAGATGAAATTTTAGGGCTTAAAGAATTAGGTTTGAAAAGTGTAAGTTTGCTGTATCTTGGTTACAGAGACCAGGATAACGACTGGATGGCTTCAATGAAAAAAGTCAGAATTCCTATGGAGGAATTTATCATCAAAAAATAATAATTCATCAACTTCACTTTCGTACTTATGGAAAATTCCGAATCTTTAAAATTAGAAAATCAAATTTGCTTTCCTTTATATGTGATCGCAAAAGAGATTACAGGACTTTATCGTCCGTTTCTCGATGAGCTGGATATTACCTATCCGCAATATCTCGTGATGATGGTCCTTTGGGAAAATGACGGACTTCCTGTAAATCATATTGGTGAAAAACTCTATTTAGACAGTGGTACTTTAACGCCACTTTTAAAAAGACTGGAAGCAAAAGGATTTATCATGAGAAGGCGAAAGAAAGAAGATGAAAGAGTTGTTCAGGTTTTTATCTCAGAATCCGGAAAAGAGCTTCAGAAAAGAGCTTGTGAAATTCCTTCAAAAATTTATAATAAAGTGGGAGTTTCTAAAGAAGACTGGGAAGAACTTAGCAACAGCGTAAAAAAAATATTAAGCAAAATAAACAATCAATGAAAACAATATACACCACAAAAGTTACCGCAAAAGGCGGAAGAAACGGCCATGTAAAAAGTGAAAATGGAATTCTTGATCTTGAAGTAAGAATGCCAAAAGCTTTAGGCGGAGTCAATGACGACTTTACAAATCCTGAAATGCTTTTTGCAGCTGGATATTCGGCTTGTTTCGACAGTGCTTTAAATTTAGTAATCAATAAATCTAAAATAAAAACCGGCGAAACAACCGTAACAGCTGATGTAAGCATTGGTCAGATAGAAAACGGAGGATTTGGATTAGCCGTAGAATTAGAAGTTAATATTCCTGAAGTTTCTCTTGAAGAAGCTCATGAATTGACTGAAAAAGCTCATCAGATTTGTCCTTATTCTAATGCGACAAGAAATAATATTGAGGTAAAACTTACGGTAACCAATAATTAATAGTTTACCAAAATCAAATATAAAATCTGTTTCGATTAGGAAGCAGATTTTTTTGTTTACAATTAGAATAAATTCAATTTCTACAGCAATATATTTTTTAAATAAATGATTTTTTTTATGAATTTAATTTATATTTGAATTCACAAAAACATCCCTATTTATTAATTTCATCAACTCTACTTTGTGAAAAACTTCTTCATTCTAATTATTACAATTTGTACTTGTATCAACATCTATTCTCAAAATACCTACGCTTTTTTCGGCTCTTTCAATTGGGATAAAAATACGGAAGGAATTTATGTCTATCAATTAGATACCATTAGTGGAAATTTATCAAAAGTTAGTGCATTTAAAGGTATTTCAAACCCTTCTTTTCTTACTTTATCCCCAGATGGAAAATATATTTTTGCCTGTACTGAAAGTAAAACGAAAAACGAAGGAAGCGTAAGCAGTTTTAAATTTAATCCAGAAAATAAAACGCTTACTTTTATCAACAGTCAAAAAAGTGGTGGTGAAAATCCGGTCTACCTTACGGTTCACAAGAATGGAAAATGGCTCGTGAATGGGAATTACACAGAGGGAAGTGTTTCAGTTTATCCTATTTTAGAAAATGGTAAAATCGAACCTTATGTTCAGAATTTTCAGTTTTCAGAAGGAAGTTTGGATGTTAACAGACAGGATCGGTCACACATTCACTCTACTGTTTTTTCTCCAAATTTTGATTATCTCTTTCTTCCTGATTTGGGAGCAGATAAAATCAGAACTTATCAATTTGAAAATGAAAAAGCTCAACCTTTACAAGAAGCTAAAATTTCTTTTACAAAAACAACTTTAGGAAGCGGGCCGAGACATTTTACGTTCCATCCCAACGGAAAATATGCTTATTGTATTGAAGAAATGGGAGGAGCAGTAAGTGTATATTCTTACGAAAATGGGAAGCTGAGTGATCTTCAACGAATTAATACCCATTCGGAAAAATATAAAGATAACTTTGAGAGCTCTGATGTTCATATTTCACCCGATGGAAAGTTTTTATACGCCTCAAACCGCGGAGAGGAAAATAACATTGCTATATTTTCAATTCAAAATAACGGCACATTAAAAATATTGGGCTATCAATCTGTAAAAGGAAGACACCCAAGAACATTTGCGCTTGATCCAAGTGGAAAATTTTTAATCACGGCAAATACTTTAACTAACGATGTAACTGTATTTAAACGGAATACGGAAACTGGTTTATTAAAAAAAGTCGGTAAAAAGATTAAAATTAGGAATGTCTCTTGTGTTCAGATAAGAAAATACTAATTCAACTTATAAAAGAATAATTTTCTTATTTTTGGTTTTAAAGCTTTCTTAAAACATCAAGATTATGAAATATATTTTAAGTGTTTGTTTATTTTTGTCAGCCTTCTTCTCTTACGGGCAAAACTATCCATTTGCAACAGAATTTGTCAATGGTAAAATAATCCTTAAAGATTTATCTGAACTGGATGGACAGATAAAATGGTATCCCAGCCAAAATGATAAATTACATTTCAAATCAGATGAAAAAGCAAAACCCACAAAATATACTCCCGATGATATTACAAGCTTCTCTGCTGAAAATTTGAAGTTTGTTCCTTTATATAATTTCAAAGCTTATGCAGATAATTATGCACTAGTTGGAACCCCAACAAAGATTACGGAGACATTTGGAGAAGTTGTTTCAGAAGGTAAATTCAATATTTATTTTACATCAATCAGAGGATATAATCCAATTGCAAGAACGTTAGAAGATTATCCTAATTTTGTATTTCAAGATGCTAATGATCCTGACAAAAAACTCTATGCTTATCCGTACAGAATCAGAATGAAAGAAAAGAAATACGAAAAAGCAAAAGAAGACCTTTATATTGTTTTTAAAGATCATCCAGAAATTGTTGACAAAATAAAAGCTTTCAAAAAAGAAAACGATTTTTTAGAGATCATTAAAATGATTGAAGATATCAACAAATAAAAGCAGTTTATCTTCCCACAGAATTACTTTTCTTAAAAGCATCTACTTTTAGATAAGAATCATTCTCCTCTTTTTTCTTTTTATCTGAAATTAAAATTCCAAAAAGATGATCAATTTCGTGCTGGAAAATCACCGCCGTAAAACCTTCTACCATTTCTGAGAATTTTTGCCCTTTCAAATCAACATATTCCAGTTGAATGACTTTACTTCTGTAAAACTGATCTCTAAATTCGGGAATCGATAAATCGCCTTCCGGACCAAGATTCTGTAACTCTGATCTCCAGGTAATTACAGGATTAATGAAATATTCCAACGGTTCGCCTGCTCTGTCAAAACGCTGTACCCAAATTATTTTTCTGTTAATTCCTACTTGCGGAGCGGCAATTCCTACTCCACCATCAGTTGAAAGAAGTGATTTCTCCATTCTTTTGACCAAAGTTGCCGTGTTTTTGTCAAGAGGATCAATCTCGGTAGAAAGGTTCAGTAAAGTTTTATGTTGATGAACATCTGTCGTCTGATAAATTGGTAAAGCCGAATTAATATCGCCTTGATTGATCAATGAAATTTCATTAGATGTCAATTTCTGAGCATTGATAAAACCGATAAAAAATATGAAGAGTATGGAGATTTTTTTCATTTTAAAAGAATGTTGAACAAAGATAGAAATGTTTTTAAGTTTTGGCTAAAGCCAATGGAAATATTTGCATTAAAAAAACGGGCTAAAGCCCGTTCCTATTGATATGTATTTCGTTTATTTTTTCTCACGCAGATTGAGCAAATTCAGCAGATAAAAAATCTGTGATAGTCTGTTTAATCCGTGGAATATTTTTTAACACATAAATCACTTTAGAGTTTTAATTTTAAAATGTATAAAAGAACACATTAGTTTTGAAAACCTTTGATTTTCTTTATTTCAACTTAGCTCTTTTACCTTTTTACTTGGTTCTTTAAACTTAATAAGTCTTGGTCATATCCGCCGGAATAATCAGATTAAAATCTGTTGGGATATACTCTTTCTCAGGGATTTTCAACTCATTATCTTCAGATTCAAAAACAGAAATTACTGCCATTTTAAGGTTTGGATTTTTCTGTTTGATGTACCAGTAAATCCCACCAAATTCTTTACTGTGAAAGTTTCCGTTATAATGAATGAAAGTTTTTCCTGGCTGCAGATTATTTAAAATAGATTCTGCCATCGTTGCATCTTTCGTTGCTTGAGCCGAAATAAAATTCATCACCTTCGTTCCTTCTGCATGATCGCCCATCATTTTTTTCATTTCAGGATAACCAGGCGTATCTAAAGTCACATTAATTGGCAATTGAGCGATGTAAGATTTTTCTTTTTCACTCAGTTTATTTAAAGATTCCAAACCTTCTTTTGCGGTCTGAGAAGCATATTTCCTCGGAATATTGGTCGCAATAAAATTTAGGTTTTTATCTTTTGCAAAATCAACCAAAGGTTTGTAATCTGTGGTAAAATTATTCCACAAACGAACAGAATCTTTCAGACTTTTGGGTTCAATTTTACCGGCAAGATATTTATTAAGCTGTGGCTGATTGTCTCTTTCAAACATTTCAGCACCCAAAGTAATCTGTTTATTTTTTTGATCATACAACCCTTCTGTTACTTTTAACTGAAGCCAGTGAACGATTGAATTGTTGTGCAGTTCACCAAAGAAAACAACATCGTAATCAGCAAGTTGCTTGATCAATTTTTCAGTTTTAACGGCTTTTCCTTTTTTATTATAGAATTGATAAGGTTTAAAATTCTGTGCTTTAGAAACAGAAAATACTAAAACCAATATGGCGATAAAAATATTTTTCATTTTATTAAGTTTTTAAACAAGAATATTACAAATTTATATTGACTGTACTCCAAATGTAGGTTTGTTGGTTTTTCGCAAAGACGCAAAGTATTCACCTTTATTTTGTTTTTAAGGCGCAAGAAAATCAAAGATTTTCAGCAAGTGATTTATTAATCAAATTATGCAAATATGCAGTCTTAAATTTTATCGAAGATAAAATCCTTGCGACTTAAAACGTAAATTTAAAAAATTCTTGCGTCTTTGCGTTTTCCAACATTATATCTAAATTTGGAATCAGTGTTATTGTGACAGACACTTGTGTTTAAGTTCAAACAAAAAAGACCGTTTTGAATCTTCAAACAAAACGGTCTTCATCCAATCATCTAATTATTTATTTTTCAAGATCTGCTACCAAATCTTTCCACTCTTGTAATTCTGGAATTCCCGGCTTTCTTTTTCCGAAAAACTGTACAATAAAGTCTCCTTCTTTGTTGAATACTTCGATTGCCGTAACTTCACCGTCTTCGGTCGGTTTTTTCACGATCCAAGCTTCAGTGATTTTTGTAACATCTAAATGTAAGTTGAAATCAGGATCCATTACATTAAACCATTGTTGGTGCCACATTGTTTTTTTTACTTCTCCTGTGTGGATTTGTATAATTCCTCTGTTTCCAACGAAAACCATGATCGGAAGTCGTTTTTCAGAAGCATCTTCCAAAACGTTTACAACTTTTGAAGGATCAATTTTTTTAGCATAACCTTCCGGCGCCAATCTCAAAGCCTGAGTTCTTGAAACACCGAATTTTCTGGTCATCATAAAGAAATCGTGTGTATCTTTAAGTTCTGTCCAAGCTTTTTTGAAACCTTCAGCATCAATTTCTGAATCTTCTTTTTCAGGAGCTTTTGGAGCAACTGCTTCAAATTCGAAAACTTCCTTCTGATTTTCAGCTTTAAACTGAGCTACGATAGGTTCGAAAGCTTCAACATTGCTGTCTTTCGTTAAATAAATTTTGTGAAGCGCCATCCCGTCTTTTCCAAAGAACTGGAGGCTTTTTTTGTCACCTTCAACCACTGCGAAAGCGAATTTCCAGTGATTTTGAAAGATCCTCAAATCGATATCTTCACCTACAAAAAGCTGCGCATGAGGACTGCTGAAATCACCGTTTAAGTAAATTCCTTTTCTTTCGTGAACACACTCGTCATTTCTCGTTAGAGCCATTACTTTTCCTAATTTTTCAACTTCTGTTAAGATGTTTGCAAATTCAGGTTTCAGAACAGTAACTTCTTCACCTACGTTAGTTAATAATAATTCTGCTTCGCTTACACCCAATTCTGCAGCTGCATTTCTTATTCTCATATGTGGGTTTTCTGCTTTGAGAGCTTCCCATTTTTCTTTCAGATCGTTAACTAGTGTATTCATTTTATTTATTTTTTTATGGTTAAAACTGTGTAATTTCTTTTGATCAATTCGTCTCCGGTTTTGCTTTTTATTTCTTCTTCTTTTTCAGAAATTTTCATTCTTTTAAAAAGACTTTTAGAAACCGTTTCTTCCATTTCATCCGAATTGTAAAGGGTAAAATCGAATTGAGTAAAAGGTAGAGTTTCCATGAAATCTCTCTGTCCGAAAGTAAGAACAAATGTTCCGTTCTTTTTTAAAACTCTGTAGATCTCATTTAAATATTCTACCGGATCTTCCCAGAAATAAACGGTATTTACAGTGAATATTTTGTCGAAAGTCTTATCTTCAAAAGGCAGTTTCTTTCCTTCATACAAAACAAATTCTGCCTGATCTTTAAATGTTTCATTTAATCTTTTAGCTTCAAGATGCATCGTTTCGGAAATATCAATTCCGGTGTATTTTAGATTTTGAGCTAAAGTTAAAAGACTTTTTACGTGAGCTGCATTTCCGTGACCAATTTCAAGAATGTGCTCGTCATCTTCAATTAAAAGAGTTTTGATGCTTTCCAACGTCATTCCGATATTGGTTTCATTCATCATTTCTCCAATCTGAATACCTTTTTCACCTTGCGGGTTGGCAAGATTTTGCGCTAATATTTTTAAATCTTTCTGTTCCATTTATCCAAAAATAATCATGGGGTTGTTGGTAATAGGATGATCGCAAATAGTACATGGGAAATTGTAAGCTTCGCTGATATTTTCAGCCGTAAAAACGTCTTCCGGAGTACCGTATGCAGCAACCTGTCCTGATTTCATCAATAAAATTTTATCAGCATACTGAGCGGCCAAATTCAAATCGTGCAACACAACCACTGCAGAATTTTCATGCTTTGTGAAATTTTTAATAATTTCTAAAGCTTTATACTGATGTTTTATATCTAAATTATTCAGAGGTTCATCCAAAAAAACCAATTTTTGAGTGATTTCATTATCCAATTGAGCTAAAACTCTCGATAAATGCACCCTTTGTTTTTCTCCACCCGACAAAGTGTTGTATTCTCTGTCTTTCAGATGATAAACATCGGTTTCATACATCATTTTATTCATCGCTTCGTAATCTTCCTTTTTGGGTTGAGAATCGAAATACGGGTAACGCCCCATCATCACTACATCTTTTACTTCCAAAGGAATGTCGTTTGAATTGTGTTGTGAAAATTTAGCCTTATGTTTTGATAGTTCGTCAACTTTCCAGTCTCTGATGTTTTTATCTTTAAATAGGATGTTATGATTGGTTTTTACTTCATTTGCCAAAACACTCAGTAGACTTGATTTTCCCGCTCCGTTTGGACCAACGATGGCTAAAAATTCGCCAAAGCCCAAAGAAACATCCACATCATTTAGAATATGAAATTCTTTATGTTTATAACTGATTTGCTGAGCTTTTATCATTATACTGACTTTTTAAATTTCAACAAAATAGCAATGAATATAGGTGCTCCCATCATTGCCGTTAAAATTCCGATGGGCAATTCTGATGGTTCTACTACACTTCTGCTCACTGTATCTGCTGTAAGTAATAAAACACTACCAAAAATGGCAGATAATGGCAAGATAAAACTGTAATTAGATTTAAATAAAAGCCTTAAAATATAAGGTACAATTAATCCTACAAAACCAATTGTTCCGGAAAATGCCACACAACTTCCCACCATTAATGAAACAATGATAACGATTTGTTTTTTTAATCTTTCTACATTAATTCCTAAATGCTGTGCATCTTTTTCGCCTAACATCATCGCATTTAAAGCCTTTCCTTTAGGTAAAAGGATGAAGTAAGAAATGATTAAGATTATCGCTAAAATAATATTCTTCGTCCATGTTGCCGCGGCTAAACTTCCCATATTCCAGAAGGTTAAATCTCTCAATTGCTCATCTTTTGAGATATAAATCAGAAACCCTGTGATAGAAAAACCGATCGCAGAAATGGCAACGCCCGATAAAAGCATCATAACCACATTGGTTTTCCCACCGCTTGTAGAGATTTTGTAAACCAACAACATTGCAAGAAGAGAACCAATAAAAGCCGCAATTCCGACGAGGGAAAATTGTACTGCCTCAGGAAGATATTCTCTGAAATGCCCTCCTAAAACAATTGTAATTGCCGCCATTAATGTAGCTCCTGCCGTCAATCCGATTAAATCTCCGGTTGCTAAAGGATTTCTGAATAACCCCTGCAAACTGGTTCCTGAAACCGAAAGCATACTTCCGATAATGATTGCCATCACGATCCTAGATGCTCTCACATCCCAAACAATATATTTATCACTTAAAGATAAGTCAGAATCTCCTACAATTACTTTCCATAAAACTTCAAACGCAGATTTATCACCGAAATCATAAACCCCTGTATTCAAAGACCATACTGCTATAAAAACGAGCAGTATGGTACTTAATATCATGTAAAAGTATAATTTACTTTGTGCTTTCAACTAAAAGTTTGTTTAATGAAACTGCAGCCTCGCCTAGTCTAGGACCGAAACCTGAAACTAAACCACCATCCATTGCGATAATTTTTTTGTTTTTACCCGCATTGGTTTGAGAAACACCAGGCATTTCTAAAGCACCTTTGTTTCCACCTGAACTTTCTAATCCGCTTGAGAAGAAGAACAATACATCAGGATTTGCTTTTACCACCGCTTCCGGAGTTAAAGGTTTAAAATCTTCGAAGTCATTAACTGCGTTTTCTCCTCCTGCCAAATTAATTAAAGCTGCCATTGGTGTATTTTTACCAGCAACCATCATCATATTTCCTCTTGCGTAGATGAATAATACTTTAGGCTTCTTAGCAATTGGCTGAATTTGTTTTAAATCGGCATCAATTTTATCATTTAACTTCTGATAATCTGTGTTACCTACCGCTTTTGCAACATCTGCAATTAATTTTTTGGTTCCTTCTACTGTATATTCCTGCTTAAAAGTTTCAGTTTTGATTCCTGAAGCTTTTATTTTACCCATTAATTCTGGGTTGATATCTTTATCTGAGCCTAAAATCAATGTAGGCGAAACTGCCATGATCGGTTCAATAGTAATTGACCTTACGTGACCTAAATTTTCTGAAGATTTCTTTAAAGATTCAGGATATGTACTGGTAACATCTGTTGCTACAATTTCTTTCTCGTGACCTAAAGCGGCAATAATTTCAGTAATTCCACCGTTTAAAGTTACAATTTTATTATTTGATTTTGGATTTTCTGCAACAAGTTCATTTCCGTTTTCTGTAGGCTTTTGTACTTCTTTCTGACAAGAATAGACTGCCATAAGAACAGAAGCGGCAAGGATGAATTTTTTCATTTTTATCTGATTTATTTTCTAAAATTATAAAGGTTTATACTCGAATTGAGGATGACCTCTTTCACCTTTCTCATCTGTCATATTTTTAAATCTTAGTTTAAAATAATATCCTTCTGCATCTTTTATTACATAGAAAACATTACTTTTTACCTGAGATCCGGAAGGTCCTGCTTCTCTCCAGTTACCTCCAATCACTCGTTGATCGTTATATACGAATTTAGACTGATCAATATCTGATAATTTAAAATTATTATATGCTTCAGTTCCTGTTACAGTCCCTGCTGCATTCACTTCATAAGCTCCTGCACCACCCATATTATTAATGGTAATAAAATCAGCATAGACGTAAGTTCCCATACCCTCAATAACATTAGTAAAGACTGTAAAACCAATATCCCAATTTTTCTTTTCGGGCTGAATAACTACATCATTATTATTAACCAAGCTTACGAAACTGTAATTATATGCTGAGTTTTTAGTAACATTTAATTCTTTGATATTCGTAGTTTCATCAAGTGGTGCATATCTCACTTTATAACCGTTACCTTGTCTTAAAACCTGTATCTTCATCCATCCTCTTGATTCTGAGCCTGTATTAACAGAACCAGCAGCTACATTCCCTGTAAAAACTTTTACCCCCATATTAACAAGATAGATCCCATTCTCCGAGGCATTCGCTTTTACTTCTTCAATCGCAGTATATCCTGAAGGTATATTACCTTTTACATCATCAATGTATTTTATATTGGCAGCGCTATATGGACCGACTACAACCTGACTTGTTAAAGTTGCTACACTTGCCGCTGTCACTTGTTTGATATCTGTTGCGTTAGGAACTTTAGCTGCAGCCATCGCTACTGATGAATTCAAAATTACTTTAAACTCATTACCTGAATAAAAAGCGAGATCCCAGTCTCCTCTTTTTGTAGAAACCATAGAGTTCGTCCCGAAGTCAAACCAAACTTGATTAGGTTGAGTAGCACCACCAACTTTGGCATCTACAGTAAATCCGTCAGTTTTTGGCACTACAATTGGATCATCATTATCGTTAATACACGACTGTGTAATAAATGTTCCTCCAATTAAAAGATAAAACAATATTTTTTTCATTTTTAAAATTTTAGAAATTATAGCCAATTCTTACAAAATAGCTTCGGCCGTAGAAAAGATTAGAACTTGAATCGGCAGCATCATGAACATTTCCAGAAATAGTAGTATCTCTAACCGATGATACATCGAAAATATTTTTCACACCAGCGCTTACCTCAAAATGATCTTTAAAGAATGGCTGAGTAACCGTAAAATTCATCATGCTAAAATCGTTTCGCTCACCAATGATATATTGAGAAGACGTAAGGTCTGACATCAAAGTAGGTATTTGAGTTTTCCCAGTATATTTATAGAATAAAGATAATGTAGTATTTGTTTTAGGAACAATATAATTAGCGGCAACATTCGCCTCAAAAGTGTAGAAGAAATCATCAGGTGAAAAAAGTCCGTCCTGATTCAAAACTCTTGAAATTCCATAATACGCAGCATTTGTTGATAAGCTAAACTGACCTTTTTGAGCTCTGAAATTGGCTTCAAACAAATAGCTTTCAAAACGATCAATATTAATATATTTAAATTTTAAAGGATTACTGCTAACCTGCGCCATTTCAATCCTGTCTTTTACTTTCAGATAAGTAGCACTGGCTCCTATTCCCAGGTTCCACCCTGAATCTGTGGATATTTTTTTATCAGCATTTAAAGAAACTGTCATTCCTTTTTCCGGACTCAAATCTGGATTCCCCTGAATATCATGATTACTATCTACCTGGTAGGTATATAATTCATCAAAATTTGGAAATCTGTTGGCACTCCCTACAACAAGACGAACATTATCATTATCTGTTACTTTTGCTCTGGCTGTTAATGAATAATTATGCTGTGTATCGAATTTATCACTTAAAGCTAAACGGTAACCTGGACGAATTGAAAGCCAATTAGCCGCATCCCATTCGACTGACATGAAATTAGCATAATTAAAAATTTTTCTTTTTACATCATTTATTCCCCCAAAATTACCTGCTATATTACCTGCAAAGCCGGTTGTGTGATCCAACTCATATCCAATTTGAAAATCAATTTTATCATTATCAAGAAAATTACTAAAAACTCCTCTTGAATACAGTACATCAGATTTATTATAAGACTGATATTCATTTAAATTACCTCTTACCTGTCTATTTGGAATATCATAGACAAAATCTCTGTATTTTCTATCCTGAGTTTGATATGAAAAATCTCCTGTATAATTAATTGCTCCAAGTTTTGCTTGTACATTTAGCTGATGAACGTATCGTGTAGTTTTATAATCTCTATCAGTAGAGATAAATGTTCTGTTACCTTCTCCTAAATACAGCTCTTTAACGATTGGATTGTAATAATTAAGTTTCTCATTTAAAAATCCAAATTTGTAAAAGATTGATGTTTTATTCTTCGAATAACGTATAACCCCGTCAACATTTAAAATATCTTTCGGCTGCCAAGCATAACCTCTTTTGTCATCTTGCTCAAAATACTTATACCCCTCATAATTACCTTTGAAACCTTGAAAATCATTGTGGTTTATATTAGCTCCTATATACCAATTATCACTGATATTATAACCAATATTTAAATTTTGAATGTGTCTTCCTTCTCCATTTTTAGACCAATCATACTCTTTACCTACCGTTTCTTCTTGTAGAAATGCGTTTAATGTTAATTTTTTATGACTGTTTTTTTTAGTAATAATATTGATAACACCCGCAACAGCATTACTTCCATAATCTACTCCCATTGAGCCTCTTACAACTTCAATTCTTTCAACATTGTTTACATTCAATTTTGTAAGATCAATATTATTTCCTAAGCCAACATCCCCTACAACAGGTATATTATCTATGAGAATTTTTGTGTATTCACCACCAAGTCCCATCAGGTTTGCTGTGGAATTTCCTGAATTTCGGTCTGATGTAATGAGAATATTTAAGCTTTGATTAAGAACTTCCGCAACATTTGTGGCCGCCATATTCTTAATTTGTTCCGCATTAATAACCTCAACCTTATATATAGATTTATTAATAGATTGCTGCATATATTGCCCGGTGATAACAACTTCTTCTATTTTTTTCTGATTTAGAGAATCTTTTTCCTGTGCATTTATCCAACAAACAGTAGACAACATCACAATTGAAAGTACCTTCTTCTTCATAAACTCAAAATTTTCGACAAATATAGTGCTTTATTTAGAATAAGTAAAAATAATTAAAGTTTTATAAAGTGATATTTTTAATATTAATAATGATAACTGAATTTTGAAAATGATAACTTATTTTTAAATAAAAATGCTAAGTATTTAATATAAATGGATTTGTAAAAATAAAAACAAGATAAAAATCATTGTTTTATTTAGAATAATTAAAAACTAATTCTTAATTTTGCATCATATTCAAAAATAATAGAAAAAATGAAATTAAAATTACTTTTTACAGGATTAGTTTTTTCAGCTTTCGCAGCAAACGCTCAAGTAGCAACTTTAAATGAGAATTTCAACAATTTTAATACAGGAAATACAACTTTCCCTCAAAATAGTTGGTCTGCAGTGCTTCCTCCAATGAATACTCCACCGAGTCCACCGCCACCAATGATGATTGTTTATGCAGAAGCAAGTGATGCCAGCAATAAATATGTTTCATCCTATTCAGGAGGTAATAAAGATACTCCGCAGTATTTAGTTTCGCCACAGATTGTTGCACCGGCAGGAGATAAGACACTTTCATTCAAAGCAAGAAGAAGTTCACAAAATGTTGCTGGAGTAATTGTTCAAGTTGGTTTGGCATCAAACCCTACAGATATGACAACTTTCGTTGCAGTAGGAGCGCCAGTTACACTTTCTGAAAATACTTATCAGACCATCACAAGAGTGATCCCAAGCTCATCTTCATCTTATATTGTTTTTAAAACGGTAAATGCAGTAGCCCTTACACCGCATACTGCAACAGATTTTGATGATATTGTTTATGACACAACTCCGGTCGGCACAATCAACGAAAACTTTAACTCTTTTGTAGCAGCTACTACTACTGGTCTACCGCAGAATGGGTGGAATAAAGTTATAGCAAACTCAGCGATCAATGTATATGTAGCACCTAATAATGGAAGTAATACAGCTCAATTTTATGCAGCAAATTCGCCAGGAACACCTTCATATTTAGTTGCTCCAAAAATTGTTGCACCAAACGGAACTAAAAAAATTCAATTTACGGTAGGTGCATCATCCAATTCTGGTGGTAGCTCTACCATCGAAGCAGGTATGGTATCAAACCTAACAGATATGACAACATTTACTTCTTTAGGTGCACCAGCAACTATCGCTGTGGGTTCTTCTCCACAAACATTTACTCTAGATGTACCAACTTCTACGAAACAATATATTGTATGGAAATTTACGGGAGCGGCAGCACATTCCGCAGCTTATGTAGATGATGTAACTTATGATGTACTTGCTTCTTTGGGAACATCAGATGTAAAAACGAATACAAACGCTTTCAAATTTGTGATTAATGCAAATAATGAAATTCAATTTGTAGGTAAATCAAATGTAAGATCTGTAAAAGTTTATTCAGCATCAGGAAATTTAGTTGCACAAGGAGCTGCTAACAACAATAGATTTGATGTTTCTTCTTTAGCTACTGGAGTTTATGTCTTCACATCTGAAGATGATAACAAAACAGTTTCTCATTCAAAATTCATTAAGAAATAATTGATTTTCAAATATATTCTAAAAAAGTTGATTACAATTTGTAGTCAACTTTTTTTTATTAATAGTATGAATAACAATCGATTATCAATAAATTTCATCTAAAAAAAAGCTAAAACATGATATTTATCTTGTTTTTATTTAGAATTATTAAAAATAATTCTATAGTTTTGTAGAACAATTCTAAATAAGGAATAAGGTTATGAAAACAAAACTATTATTGGGGTCTCTTTTTGCACTAACAGTTCAGCAAACTATCTTGGCACAAGTTGACGCAAACGGATATACTACAGTAAATATGTCTATGGGTGCAAGTTATCAAAATCGTGTATTTTTTGATTTAAGCACAAATAATACAGTTACACAACCTGCCAATACATGGGATGTTGCTTTTTACAGAAATGCTACTTACGGATACGGAACAAGAATAAATGATGCACTTAACATAAAAGTATATGAAGCTTCTAATAATCTTTCCAACTGGGATAATATCAATATAGCAAATCTTTCTTCATGGGGAGCGCCATTATATAACCCTGATCAAACAACTGCATTAGAAGACGGAGCTTTTGAACAAGGCTCTGCGCCTACAGGATGGGGACAGTATAACGGAGGCAATCATCACGTTGAGGGAAAAATTATTTTTGTGATTCAATATCCTGATAATTCTTACATCAAATTTGCGATTGAAGATTATTATGGAGGTTATACCTTTAAATATTCTAAATGGAATGCGACTACTTCTACATGGGGAACTACCGAAACAAGAACGTTAGCAAATGGTACTGATGATGCTTATTTCAATTATTTTTCTTTTACAACGGGCGCAAAAGTAGAAAATATGGAACCTCCAAAAGTTAATTGGGATTTGATGTTCACAAGATACTATACTTTTTACATGAACTATATGATGTATCAAATGTCTGGAGTTCTTCAAAGTCCGACTGTGAGCATTGCCAAAGTACAACCAGAAACTCAAGCAACTGCTACAGCTACAATTCCGGTTTCAACAGCATTTTCTAATAATATTACAACGATAGGTCATTCTTGGAAACCAACTTCTGGTTTTTATAACGATGTAGTGTATTATATTAAACAAGGTTCAGAGTACTACAGAATGTATTTTATTTCTAATGAAGGAACTGCTACTGGGAATATGTATTTCAAATACAAAAATATTACCTCAACTTTAGGTATTACGGAAGTTAGCAAAAAAGCAAGTTTTGGAATCTATCCAAACCCGACTACAGCTGATAAAAAAGTGACTGTTTTATTTGATGTAAAAGAAAAAGCAAACAACAAAGGAAGTGTTGAAGTTTATGATTTAACCGGTAAAAGAGTTTATAATGCTGAACTTAGCAATCAAACTGGTTTCTACAAGCAAGATCTTAATCTATCTCATCTTGCATCCGGAAATTACCTCGTAAAAATTACTTACGGCGGAAAAACGGAAACCAAAAAACTTATTGTAAAATAAGAAACATGAAGAAGTGAATTTGCTTCGAAGTGAATTGTTAATAGTCAATTTTAAATTCACCATTGACAGTGAAGCTAATTGACCATTCACCACAAAATTAATACTTTCTATTTTTTCTAATAAAAAGGCAGTTTCAAGAATGATGAAACTGCCTTTTGACTTTTCTAGCAATTAGCAATTAGCAATTAGCAATTAGCAAAATTAATAGATCTTAAAACCCTTATAAACCTGTGTGGTTTCTTCCAGTATTTTAGAAGCATTTTTTCTGAAATCCATTAGATGATCTGTTCCGTTGTGCTGGTTGTGATGCTCTACACTTTCCCATAATTCGATCAGGAAAAAAGTCCCTTTGTTATCTTTGTCTTCAATTAGATCATATTGCAGACATCCATCTTCTTTTCTGGTCTCTCTTACCAAGGTCTGAAACAGCTCTACAGCATCCATTAAGTTGTTTTCTTTAAATTTGAAAAGGGCAACGATATGTAAATTCATGTATTATTTTTAGGCAGTAAATGTAAATTATTTTTGATTTTAATTGAATTCAAATTATCCTAAATTTTTCACAAAAAAATTCTAAAAAACCGATTTATAAATTGTAATCGAGCTCATCACAATCACTAAAGTTCCGATGATAATAAACATATTTTTTACAGGAAGCTTTGCGGTAAGCATTGCCGAAAATGGTGCAGTAATAATTCCACCAATTAAAAGCCCTAAAATAATATTCCAATGTTGAATTCCTAAGGTTAAAAAGAAAGTTACTGCTGCAGTAACGGTCAAAATAAATTTTGCCACCGTAGAACTTCCAACGGCAAATCTTGGTGTGAAACTGTTTTTAATTAAAGTTCCGGTTACTAAAGGACCCCATCCTCCACCGGCAAAAGAGTCGATGAAACCACCAATCACTCCCAATCGGGTAAGATTTGTTTTTTTCTTTAAAGCTTTATTCTGTTTAGGTTTAAAAGCATTCGATAAAATCTGGATTCCAAGATACAAAGTGTAAAAAGAAATCACCGTTTTTGTAATTTTCGAATAATATTCACCGAGATAAGTCAACGAAACGGCTCCAATAATTGCTCCGATAATCGCAGGAATCGCGAGCTTTTTCACCAGGCTTTTACTCACATTTTTCAGTTTAATGTGACTTATACTTCCCGCGGCTGTTGTAAAACTTTCAGCAGAATGTATACTTGCACTTACTGCATGCGGAGGAATTCCCAGAAATAAAAGTGTTGTGGTACAAATTACACCATATCCCATTCCCATTGATCCGGCGACAATTTCAGCAAAAACTCCTACCAAAAGCATCCAGTAAAAAATGTAATTGTCTTTGGCAAGAATAATTTCAAGTTCATCCAAATATCCTAAGCTGTACATCGACAGAAATGTGATTGCCAAAACTGCAATTGTAATCAATAGCAGATTGAGCCTGAACTGAACTTTTTGTGAAATTACCATATCATCAAGTATTTTAAATAAAAAAATTATAAGATCATCACCGCTCCAACGGTAGAATTGCTGGTTTCATCAATCAAAATGGCATTTCCGGTTGACTTGCTTTCTTCAAAACTGTCAAAAACCAAAGGCGATGCTGTTCTCAATCTTACTTTTACTACTTCATTAAGTTTAATGCTTTCGGTAATTGGAGTTTGTTCTAAAGTATTAACATCAATTTTATATTCAATTTCTTTGATGATGGCTTTCAGAGTCTTGCTTTTATGTTGGATAAAATATTTGTTTCCTTCGTTCAGTTCTTTTTTATCGAGCCAGCAAACTACAGCTTCCAACTCATTTTCAACTTTCGGCTGTTGATTGGTTTTTACTAAAAAATCTCCACGGCTGATGTCGATATCATCTTCCACATGAATCACGGCAGGCTGATTGGTAAATACTAAATCTACTTCCTGACCTCCTGTCTCAATTTTGGAAATTTTAATCTGAATATTTTGAGGAAGCACCGTAATTTCATCTCCTTTTCTGTAAATTCCTGAAATCACCTCTCCTGCATAACCTCTGTAATCATGCAGCTCATCAGTTTGTGGACGAATGACGTATTGCACCTGAAATCTCGGATTTTCTTTTTCCTGATTTTCATTGATTTCCACATTTTCCAGGAAATCTAGAAGTGTTGAACCTTGATACCAATCCGTTTTCTCAGATTTTGAAACAATATTATCACCATTAAAAGCCGAAATCGGAAAATAATTAACGTTTTCCAGCTTCAGTTTTTTGGCAACCAATTCATACTGCGCTTTTATATCATTAAAAATTTCTTCAGAATAGTCTACCAAATCCATTTTATTGATGGCAACCACGACATTTTTCATCTTTAATAATGAAGCAATGATAGAATGTCTTCTGGTTTGTTCAATGACGCCTTGTCTCGCGTCAATCAAAATCACAATCAATTGTGAATTGGAAGCTCCTGTAATCATATTTCTGGTGTACTGAATATGTCCCGGTGCATCCGCAATGATAAATTTTCTTTTTGGAGTCGAAAAATATCGATACGCCACATCAATGGTAATTCCCTGCTCTCTTTCGGCTCTTAATCCGTCAGTCAAAATCGCAAGGTCTACTCCGTTTTCGTTTTTATTTTTTGATTGTTTTTCCAGCGCTTCAAGCTGGTCGATCAATATATTTTTGCTGTCGTAGAGAAGTCTTCCGATCAACGTACTTTTGCCGTCGTCTACACTTCCTGCTGTTATAAATCTTAATATGTCCATAAGTTTATTTATTAATGATAATTGATCAATGATAAATCATCTGAGCTTTCGCTTAAAAATCATTTATCAACTATCGTTTATCATTTATATTAAAAATAACCTCCTTTTTTTCTGTCTTCCATTGCGGCTTCCGTTACTTTGTCGTCAATTCGGGTTTCACCACGTTCTGAAATTCGGGAAGCAGTAATTTCATTCACAACCTGATCCAAAGTTTCGGCAGCGCTTTCAACTGCAGCAGTACAAGTCATATCTCCTACCGTTCTGTAGCGCACTTTTTTATTTTGAATCTGATCATTCTCATCAATCTGAATGAAGTCTGATACCGCAATTAATTGTCCGTCATACTCAATCACATCACGATCGTGCGCAAAATAAATCGAAGGCAGCTGAATATTTTCTTTTTTGATATAATTCCAAACATCGAGTTCTGTCCAGTTTGAAATCGGGAAAACTCTTACATTTTCGCCTTTGTTGATTCTTCCGTTATAGATATTCCATAATTCCGGGCGTTGAAGTTTCGGATCCCATTGCCCGAATTCGTCACGAACAGAAAAAAACCTTTCTTTTGCTCTGGCTTTTTCTTCATCTCTTCTTGCTCCGCCAATACAGGCATCAAACTCAAATTCTTCAATGGTATCTAATAAAGTATGCGTCTGTAACCAATTTCTGGAAGCAAATTTCCCTTTTGGTTCGGTTAAATTTTTAGCTTTAATGGTATCTTCTACTTTTCTTACGATCAGTTCTGCACCAAGACTTTCGGCAAAATAATCTCTGAACTGCAATGCTTCAGGAAAATTGTGCCCCGTATCGATATGTACAAAAGGAAAAGGAATTTTCATCGGAGCAAAAGCCTTTTTCGCCAGATGAACCAATGTAATAGAATCTTTTCCACCGCTGAAAAGCAATGCAGGTTTCTCGAACTGAGCTGCAATTTCGCGCATGATATAAATGCTTTCGGCTTCCAGTTGTTCGAGATAATTTAGTTTGTAGTCACTCATTATTATTTGAAAGATTAAATTAAAATTAATGTGAATGCAGACCGCATTCTTTTTGTGAAGTTTCCCACCACCATCTTCCGGCTCTTGGGTTTTCGCCTTCTTCGATGGCTCTTGTGCAAGGTTGACAACCTACACTGATGAAACCTTTTTTATGTAAAGACAATTCCTGAACTTTATGTTGCTCTAAGTATTGTAAAACATCCTGATAAGTCCAGTTAATCAATGGATTGTATTTGTATAATTTCCGGTCTTCATCCCATTCCAGAATAGGTATATTTTCCCGGTTTTCAGATTGTTCAGAGCGTAAACCTGTAATCCACACTTTAGCGTTTTCCAAAGCCCGGTTCAATGGTTTTACCTTTCTTATAAAACAACATTCTTTCCTGTTCTCAACGGAATGATAAAAGCCGTTAACACCTTTTTCCATCAAATATTTTTCAACGTCGGAAGATTCGGGGAAATAAACTTCAGTTTTCTTTTGATAACGCGAATTATTTTTTGAAAGCAAATCGTAATGCTCATAGAAAAGTCTTCCTGTATCTAAGGTGAAAACTTTTATCGGTAAATTATTTTTGAAAATAGCATCTGTAATAACCTGATCTTCCTGACCAAGCGAGGTTGAGAAAACAATTCCTTCTGAGAATTTAGAGGAAACAAATTGTAATCCGTCCTCCAAAGTAAGCTGCTGCAAAGTATCTATATCCTCTTTTGAAAACATAATTTTCTGTTTGATACCAGCAAATATCCAACAAAAATATTATCCTACCAAATAAGTAGACTTATAAAATCGAAATTATGATTTAATTAATCTATTAAATCAAAAAGTGTTTTTTCTTCTAAAATTTTAAGTGAAGCATCTCTCACTTCAATTAAAACATCGTGTAAACTGCAGTGATCTTCGTTACAATCTGCACATTTTTCGTAAAAATTAAGACTTACACAAGGAAGCATAGCAATAGGACCATTCACCAGACGAATGATTTTTGCCAGTGTTACATTTTGGGGATTTTCTTTAAAAAAATAGCCACCACCTTTTCCTTTTTTACTGTCGAGGATGTCTGCTTTTTTAAGCTCTAGCAGAATATTTTCAAGAAATTTCAGCGGAATTTTCTTGTTTTCTGCAATTTCAGAAATAAGAACGGGGCCTTCATTTCTCTTTTCTACAAGATATGAAAGTGCCTTAAAAGCATATTGAGATTTTTTTGACAGCATTACAGCAAAAATAGGAAAAAAAATATTGAAGAGCCAAGGCAAAAGCTAAAAGTAAAAATGGTGACTCAAAAAACATTTTTTTTCATTTGTTTCTTTCTACTTTTTACTTGGCTCTTTTCACTTTTTACCTAAATTTGTCTCATGTTCAGTAAAGAAGAAGCACAGCAATTAAAAAAAGAATTTTGGACGGCTTTCGGAAAATCATTTCCGAGAAAATGGCTTTTATATAATACTAAGATCAAGGATTTTTCATTTAAATTTTATGCCGACAAGAAAAAAGCAGAAGTTTCTTTAGATATTGAAATGAAAGATGAAGTTTTCAGAGATGCTTATTACAATAAAATCTGGTCGCTTGAAGACATCCTAAAAGATTTTATTGGTGATTTTCACAAAGAAGAATTTTATACTTTAGAAAACGGAAAAGTTATCAGCAGAATTTGGGTAGAAAAAGAAGGAGTTTCTGTGTTCAATAAAAATACATGGCGGGAAGCTTTTGAGTTTTTTGTCGAAAAAATGGATGGCTTTGAAAGGTTTTATTATGAGTATGAGGATTTTATAAAGGATGTTTAAAATTTTGTTTGAGATTTTTTTAAGCCTTATTTAGAAGACGAAATTAAAAAAGATAACATTAATAAAAATCTTTTTGTTGATGTTGAAGAATTCAATGCCTCAAAAAGTAATTTACAGGCTCCTGCCATTTACGAGCTTGGTGGAATTGGCAGACTAAGTATGAATCAAACTTATGATGACATAAAAAATCTTGATAAAAGAAGGAAATTTGTAGGCTTGCCGCCTCTATATTCTGAGCATTTAGTTTACCAAACACACCTTTTCCGAAGGATATCATTATAATTCTGAAAATCTGCTGAAAGATCTGGAAAATTTATAGTTATTAAATTTTTATTAAAACATAATTCAAATTAAACTTCTGTTTAAATATTTTCCGTATTTTAGTTATACCAAATATATCATTACGTATTTATTCATAAAGCTTTTCAGTAGAATACGCTATGATATTAATTAAAAATAAAATCACAAAATTTTTATAATACAATGGAAAATAACTCGTTTATTTTTACGGACGGAAGAGACCCAAAAATGATTGAAGCGTATAAAAAAGCGCAGGAAACCTTTAAATATTTCTGGAGAGAGCAGTCTTGGGAATACAGAAGAATCATCCCAGGATTGAATCTTGCCTGTGTAAAAGCTTCATTTTCAGAAATAGATCCCGATGGAAAAAAAATCGTAGAACATATGTGGATCAATGACATCAATTTTGATGGCGATACGGTTAGTGGATATCTCATCAACGAACCCAATGATTTGACCACCATACAACCCGGAGATTATTTCGAAATTCCTTTAAACGAAATCAGCGATTGGCTTTTTGCCATCACTCCAACTCAAAAAAAAGCAAAAGGTTTTTCAAAATTATTTTCTTCATCTTCAGAGAGTATTCCCAAAGCTTATGGCGGATTTACCATTCAGAAAATGCGTAGAGATATGTCTGAGTCTGAAAGAAGAGATCATGATGAAGCGTGGCAACTCGATTTTGGAGATTTTAATGAGATTGAAGTCGTTAACGAACAAAAAGAAAAGCCTGAAAACCTTATCGAACATCCGATGAGCAAAAATATGAAACAAGATTTTGTGAAATTTTTGGAAGAATATCCAAACGAATTAACCAATATTGATGAAAACGGATTTACAATTCTTCACCGAGAAACAATTGCAGGAAATTTAAGTTCTGTAGAAGTTCTGCTCGAGGCAGGAGCTGATAAAAGTTTAAAAACAAATAAAGGAAAATCTGCTTTAGATTATGCTAAGCAGCTCAATTGGGAGCATCTAATTCCTGCTTTCGAACAAAACTAATAACTTCTCAAACCAATAACAAAATGATACCAGAGTTTCTTAATGAGTTTAAAACTCAACTTGAAAAATATAAACTTGAAACGATAAAAATTTCTGCTACCCCTCTTGAAAACGAAGAATCTCTTCAAGTTTTTGAAAGTAAATTTTTAGGGAAACCTTATCTCCCAAAAGATATGGAATACCCTAAAGACAAAGAAAATAAACCGATGGTTCTTTGGGCGCAAATCAATTTTGCTGATTTTCCGGTTCTTGATGGTTATCCCAATCAAGGAATACTTCAGTTTTTCGTATCTCCAGAATGGTTTGATATGGATGATTACAAAGTTGTTTTTCATGATACTATCAGTGAAGAATTTAAAACAGATTTTTCTTTTTTAACAGAAGAAGCCTATGAAGAATCGCCTATTTATCGTGAACATAAGCTTGATTTTAGTAAAGAAATTGAATATGGAAGTTCTGCAGATTTTCGATTTGACATGAATTTTAATAATCAAGATTTTTGGAATTTTCAAGAAACCCTTACCGATAATGAAAAAGAAGAAGTAAATGGAATCATTGATGGAACAGGTCATAAAATAGGAGGTTATGCCTATTTTACCCAAGCAGATGTAAGAGATTACGACCAAAATCTGAAACAAGATTTACTTTTATTGCAAATTGATACCGATGATGAAATTATGTTTGGAGATTCTGGTGTTGCCAATTTCTTTATTAACCCAGAAGATTTGAAAAACAAACGATTTGAAAAAGCTTGGTTTAATTGGGACTGTTGCTAAGAAAAAATAAATTTTAAGAGAAACTTTCGGGTTTCTCTTTTTTTGTTTTAAAACTTAAATTTTCCTTATTGGGTGATATTTAAAATCGATTTTTATATCTTTGAAAGCTTATAAAATGGTTTAATTCGCTAATTTTAAATTATTCAGATTGTTTTAATGTTAAAATAATTTCATTGCATAAAATTTATCAGCATTTTCACTTTAGATTTAATCAGAGTTTTAGGATTTTTAATTTTAATCCCAAAGTCAGTTTACCTATTTTTTTGGTTTTTGGAGCATTGATGATTGTCAAGTTTCCGCAAACTTTTTTTTATCCGCTCCTCTATTTTTCAATCGTATTGATCTTTCATATCAACAGGAAAGATATTCCGTTTCTTAAAAAAACATTTATTGGCAACTGGAGACTCATTATTTTCCTGGAATCTGCGTTTATTTACGCGCTTTTTCTGATGGCAAATATCAATTATAAGATTGAAAAATTTGGTTTACTGGCGTTTGCGGCAATCATTTCATTTTGCTTTTTACAGCCTAAATCTAAACCGTTCCCTACTCTGCAATGGAATTTCATTTCCAATAATCTTTTTGAATGGAAAAGCTACATGCGCAAAAATACATGGATGTTTATTCTTACCTACCTCATTCTCCTACTTTCTGCTTATAACCAAGCGAGTTTAATCTTATGCGGAGTTTTTCTTTTAGATTATCTCTCCCATGTCTACGAAAATAATGAGAACAAAGAAATGCTTGAGGTTTATTTTAAGAAGATTAGTTTGAAAGAAAAAATTCATAAGAATGTTGTCTTTTTTAATGCGCTTCTTTTGCCAACTTATATTGGTTATTTAGTTTTAAACTTTAATGAAAGCTTATATCTTCTGTACTATATTTTCTTTATGAATTGTTATTTTTTATTAATTCTCACCAGAAAATACAAGCTTTATCATCATCACGAAAAAGCCAATTATTTCAGTATTGCAGTGTTTATAGAATATTTTGTGTACAGTATGTTGATTATTCCTGCATTCATTATGATCCGCTTAAATATAAAAGAAGCACAACAAAACATCAGCAAATATGTTGGAAATTAAAAATATATCGGTCAGTTTTAAAGATAAAAATGTTCTTCAGAATTTGAATCTCGAAATTGAAGAAGGCATTATTTTAGGTATTCTTGGAAAAAACGGAGCCGGAAAAACGACATTGTTTGAATCTTTATATCAAAGCCAAAAATACAATGGTGAAATTTTGTGGCAAAACCAAAAACTTCTTCGTAAAAATATCTCTTATCTTGAAACGGAAAATTATTTCTACCCTTACATTACAGGAAGAGAATATCTTTCTTATTTCTCAAAAGATAGACTGCCAAAAACGATAGAGCTTGCCGAAAAATTTCAACTTCCGTTAGATAAATTTGTACAATATTATTCGAGTGGAATGAAAAAGAAACTGGCTTTAATCGGAATGTTGATGCTCGATAAACCTATTAATATTTTAGACGAACCGTTTAACGGAGTCGATTTTGAAGGCGTTCATTTATTGTATGACATCATCCGTGAATTGAAGCAAAGCAATAAAATGGTGATTATCAGTTCGCATATTATAGAAACACTTTTTCATACTTGTGACCGAATCGTTACTTTAGAAAACGGGCTCATCAGCAATATTTTTGAAAAATCTGAATTTGAAAAACTGAATCATTTTAAATTTGTTTAAATACTCATAACTTTCAATAAATGGCAATTCCATGCAATAAAGAAGAATTAATCATTGCGATTGAATCGAATTATAAAAAACTGAAGGCAGAACTAGACTCAATTCCTAAAGACTTGAGCGATGTAAAAACTTTGGAAGGTCATTCTAAAGGAAATTTAATGTCGGTAAATAATCTTTTGGCTTATCTGGTTGGTTGGGGCGAATTGGTTTTAAAATGGAATTCAAAAAAAGAATTGAATGAAATGGTTGATTTTCCCGAAACCGGATTCAAATGGAATGAACTTGGGAAGCTCGCACAGAAATTCTATCAAGATTACCACAATGAAGATTTCAGTCAGTTGAAATTAAAACTTAGTTCCACTGTAGAAAAAATTCTTCTTCTAATCAATTCAAAATCAAATGATCAGCTTTACGGAATCAGTTGGTACGAAAAATATACTTTAGGAAGAATGATTCAGCTTAATACTTCTTCGCCTTATGCGAATGCGAGATTGAGATTGAGGAAATGGAAGAAAGAACAAGGTTTTAAATAATTCTCTCGCAGATTTTGGGAATTAAGCAGATTTAAAGATATCGGTAAATTTCAGAAATCAAATAAATTTATAAAGCCTAAGTAAATTAAACGTCAGTTCGATTTCTATGACATTTGCAAGTTGTTTTCATACACAGAATTGTTTTTAATTAAAGCATAAACTCTGTGTATGATTTTATTTCTAAT
>NZ_FUZE01000007.1 GCF_900168205.1 Chryseobacterium balustinum | reverse complement strand
GATAGGATTTTTTTTAGTTTAGCGACACTAATTTCCGAATCCCTTTTTTTATTTCAAATAACAAATAAATGTTTCTTTAAGTCAAGATGACTTCATTAAGACAAAAACGCATAAAAACAGTATTTTATGATTAAATTTAAATATTTTCATTCTCTATTTTTTTAATGATCTTTGCAGGAATTCCACCGACAATTGTATCGTCGGGTACATTTTTTGAAACAACTGCTCCGGCTGCAACCACAGAATTTTCGCCAATGGTAACGCCCGGTAAAATGGTTGCATTTGCACCAATCCATGCATTTTTTTTAATATGAATCGCTTTGCCTATCAGTCCATTTCTTAATTTTGGATTTAATGGATGGTTTTCCGTGATAAGGCTAACTTTCGGGCCTATCAACACATCGTCTTCAATCGTTATTCCACCTAAGGCAAGAAAGGTACAGTCGAAATTGATGAATACATTTTTACCAATATTGATATGCTTTCCGTAATTGATATAAATAGGTGTAAACACAGCGATATTTTGAATTTCCTGATCTAAAATTTTACTCAATATTTTTGTAATCTCTTCAGGATCTGAGGAGTTGTTCATTTCTATGAGTAGTTTTTTGACTGCGAAAGATTCATCTCTCAATCTGTGCATTTGTGGATCGTTGGGGAGGATTGTTTCTCCAGCCAATAACCTCTCAAAAATATCTAATTGAGAAAGAATGGAAGCTGAAATATTTTGTGAATTCGGCATCTTAAATTGATTTGATAATAGAATACAAAGGTATCACGACATAAGAATAAGCCGTTAAAGATTATCAAACCAAAAACTAAGAATTTCAAACCTCGGTTAGTCGAAATGATTTGGGATTAGTTCCAGTTTGTTTTTTAAAAAAGTTATTAAAGTAAGTAGGATATTCAAATCCTAGAGCATAAGCGATTTCTGAAATACTCCAATCTGTGTGTAGTAAAAGAGCTTTCGCTTCTGTGATAATGCGCTCTGTAATATGAGCCGTTGTTGATTTTCCGGTAACCTCTTTTACAGCACGGTTGAGATAATTAATGTGTACATTCAAATGTTGCGCATAATGTTGTGCTGTTTTTAGCTGAGGAGGGTTTGCGGTCGTTTCAATTGGGAACTGCCGTTCCAACAATTCCAGAAAAACAGAAGTTATCTCGAAGATGCATTTTTGTTTTGCTCATAATTTTCAGAAGGTTCCATCTTTAGAGATTCGTGAATAATAAGACTTATATAATTTCTGATCAGTTCATCTTTATAGAGGTAGTCACTTTCCTGTTCGGCAATCATTTTCTGAAAAATAGTATTGAGAAAATCTCTTTGTTCGGATGTGATTTTTAAAACAGGAGTTCCGCCAATCTTAAAAAAAGACGATTGTTGCAAGCTCTCTGAACGTTCTGAATTTTTAAAAAAATCGGCAGAAAAAAGAATGGTATATCCTACATAAGTTGTAGAAATTGTTTCCCAGGAGTAAGGAATGTGTGGATTACCAAAAAAGAGAATCGTCCCTTCCTGTTCAAAAGTTTTATCGGAATAATGAATCTTACTTTTTCCTGTCGTAAGACAGATTTTATAGAACTCTTTTCTACTGTAGGTACGTGTTTCGTTACTGTCACTTTCAATTTGAAATGCCTTAAATCCTTGAAGCTTCAATTCATTATTAAATTCTGAAATTACTCTGATTACCTTCTCTTTCATTTGATAAAGTTAAGAAATTCAAACTTTAAAATACCATTTCATGTTCTTAAGTTTACCATAAACTCAGGAATATTTATTTTATAATGAAACATAAATTTTGCTATTCAAAATCATTTATATAATTTTATATAATCAGTTATGTAATTAATTATGGATATATTCAACCGTACAGGAAAAATGGCTCTAGGAAGCAGATTAAGATTGCTGACCAGCAAAGTTACTGAAGATGCAGCTCAGATTTATGAACTGTATAATATTGCAGGATTTTCTCCAAAATGGTTTCCTGTTTTCTTTGTTCTCTCTGAAACAGAAGAAAAAACCATTACCGAAATTGCTAAAGAAATTGGACATTCGCAGCCGTCTGTTACAAAAATCATCAAAGAAATGACTAAAGCAGGCTTAGTTAAAGACAAGCTTAACTCCAATGACAAACGAAGAAACGTTGTTGGTCTTACAGCCGAAGGAACTTCTTTAGCAAAGAAAATGATTGAAGAACAATGTGCCGATATTGATGTTGCTATTGATGAAATCATAAACCAAGCGACTAACAATCTCTGGGAAGCATTAGCAGAATGGGAGTTTTTACTGGAACAAAAATCTTTACTAAAAAGAGTAAAAGACCAAAAGAAACTACGTGAAAGCAAAGATGTTACAATTGCAGAATATGAGCCCAAATATCAATCAGCTTTCAAAGCTTTGAATGAAGAATGGATTTCTACTTTTTTTGAAATGGAGGAAGCCGACTATAAAGCATTAGACAATCCCAAAGAATATATTCTGGATAAAGGCGGAAAAATATTTGTCGCTCTTTATAAGGACGAGCCTTTAGGAGTTTGCGCTTTAATAAAAATGACCGACCAAAATTATGATTTTGAAATGGCAAAAATGGCAGTTTCCCCAAAAGCTCAGGGTAAAAACCTGGGTTGGCTTTTAGGACAGACCATTATAGATTCAGCTAAGCAATTAGGAGCCTCAAAAATATATTTAGAAAGCAATACCATTCTGGAACCGGCGATTAATTTATATCATAAAATGGGTTTTGAAAAGATTGTTGGCCATCAAACGCCTTACAAACGCTGCAATATTCAAATGGAATTAAATTTAGAAAAGTAGTTGATTTTTAGAAAAAAATAATCGTTGATCAAATCCAATGATTAGTACATTTTGTTTTCTAAACTGGTAAATAATTAGCACCTGAAAACTCTTTTTAAATTGAACTTTTCGTAAGTTAGCAAAACAGGAAATCACAATTATAAATCTATTTTTAGAGATTTTATTATTTTTAAAAATAAAAGCTGTTTAAACTAATTTGAAATTTAACCACAAAAGGAACAAAAGATAATTATAAAGCTATTATTAGATAATCAAAGTTCTCAAAAGACTAAAAAATCAAAGATTTTTAAAGATTTTTGTGTGCTTTTTTCTTTGTACTCATCAACTTTAGATAAAAGTATCTAAATCTTTTGCCTCTTTTGTGGTTAAATAAAAAGTTTAAACAAGTTTATAATTTAAACTATCAAATTCTAAATAATGACTGAAGAACAAAAGATTAAAGTAAGAGAATTTAATAATCAAATCATAGCCGATAGAAATTACAGATTTAATTCGTGGCTTCCGGTTTTGGAAGATCCTAATATGAGAAGTTTAGAAGAAATAAAAGGTAGAATGTCGGTAATGAATGCTTTGATTAATATTTCGTTTGAAGCACCCATAACTTTCATCAGAAAATGGATTGAAAAACATGATTTGACTTCATATCTTTCTAATTGGGAAAACGAAATTCTGCTTAAAGACAATGATGAATTGAGCGATTACGAAAGTAATTCTCTACGTTGGTATCTTGAAGGACTTTGGGCATTGATGTGGGCAACGAAAACAGTTCCTGATCTAGACGAAACCGAGTGGTGTGGCGAAAATATGGCAACATTTTTACCTAATCTTGAAGAAAATGAAAGTAATGAAAAGATCAACCAGCTAAAGGAAATCAGAACTGATGTTGAAATTTACAATATGCTTGATTTATACTACCGTTTCCATTGGTATTGCGTTGATGAAAGAATTAAAGGGGTGGAAGCTAAAATCAGCGAAGGTATCATTTATGAAAGAAGAAAAGCTTTGGAATGGCTTATCAACAAAGATTCTGATTGGGATGATATTGAGATGGGAACTTAATAAATTTTTAATATTCATCAACAATAAACAATCTACATTACCGTTGTTTAGGCAGATTTAAAGATTTTATTTCTCAGTGTTTTGAAGAATAAAATATCATATTGATTAATAAACTCTTTATTTGAATTCAAAAATAAACTAAAAAAATTGATACAGAAAACATCATTAAAAACTGCAACGACAATCGCTGCGGTCTGCTTTAGTTCGGTCATTTTTGCGCAGCAAAGATACTCAGTAAGCGGTACAGTAAAAGATAAAAAGAATGGCGAATTGCTCCTCGGAGTTGCTGTAAAAGTTGCCGAAGACCCTACCATTTCAGTCGTAGCCAACGAATACGGATTTTATTCACTCTCACTTCCAAAAGGTTCTTATACTTTAATTGTTTCCAATCCCGGTTTTAAAGATTTTCAGCAAATTATTAATGTTGAAGACAATATTAAGCAAAATCTTCAATTGGATCAGGAAGATGAGGAAAGAACGGCTAAAATTGATGAAGTCATTATTTCCAGTGTGAAAAAAGACAAAAATCTTTCGTCGGCACAAATGGGAACCGAAACTTTGAGCATTAAGCAAATTGATAAACTTCCCGTTTTGTTTGGTGAAAAAGATGTGATGAAAACCATTCAGCTTTTGCCCGGAATTAAAAGCAACGGTGAAGGAAGCAGTGGATTTTCTGTGAGAGGTGGAGCAACCGACCAGAATTTGATTTTATTGGATGAAGCAGCCGTTTATAACGCTTCGCATTTACTCGGATTTTTCAGTACATTCAATAGTGATGCATTGAAAGATGTAAGCATCATCAAAGGAAACAGTCCGGCTCAATATGGAGGAAGACTTTCGTCTGTTTTGGATGTAAAAATGAAAGATGGAAATAACCAGGATTACAACGTTAATGGAGGAATTGGTTTGATCAGCAGCAGATTGAGTGTAGAAGGACCGATTCAGAAAGAAAAATCATCATTTATTGTTTCTGGAAGACGAACGTATGCAGATGTTTTTCTGAAAGCGACAGACGATTTTAAAGACAGCAAATTATATTTTTATGATTTAAATCTAAAAGCCAATTATCAAATCAATGATAATAACCGATTATATTTATCCGGATATTTTGGAAGAGATGTTCTAGGTTTGGGCGATACTTTTTCGACAGATTGGGGAAACACCACCGCTACTCTACGCTGGAACAGCATTATTAACAGTAAATTATTTTCCAATACTTCATTTATTTACAGCAACTACAATTATAATGTAAGCTTAAGCAGCAACAATAATACTTTCGGGCTTGATTCTGAAATTGAAGACTGGAACTTGAAGCAGGATTTCTCTTGGTTCGCAGGCAATAAACATTCAGTAAAATTTGGTTTACAGTCAATTTATCATACGATTACACCAAGCAGTGCATCGGGAACAAGTGTAAGCAGTTTTCCGAGAAATCCGAGATATTCTTGGGAAAATGCAGTTTACATCAATGATGATTTTAAAGCAACAGAAAAGCTGACCATTAATTACGGAGCAAGATTGGCGATGTTCTCTGTTTTAGGTGGAGATACTTTCAACACGTATGAAAATGGAGCTTTAACCGATTCTGAATATTTAGAAAAAGGCAAATTCGGAAAAACGTATGTGAATATTGAACCGAGAATTACAGCCAATTACAGAATTAACCAAGTAAGCAGTATTAAAGGAGGCTATTCCAGAAATACTCAAAATTTACATTTATTAAGCAACAGCGGAAGCGGAAATCCTACCGATCAGTGGATTGGAAGCAGCTACACCGTAAAACCTGAAATTGCAGACCAAATAAGTGCAGGGTACAGCCGAAATTTTAATAATAACAATTATGAATTGAATGCTGAGATTTATTACAAATCAATGCAGAATCAAATTGATTATAAAAACGGAGCACAAATTTCGTTCGATACGGCGGCAGATGTAGAAAGTGAATTGCTATTCGGAAAAGGAAGAGCTTACGGTTTAGAATTAATTGCCAAAAAGAAAAGCGGAAAACTGACCGGCTGGATTTCTTATACTTTATCTAAAACCGAAAGAAAAATCAACGGAATCAACGATAACGAATGGTACGATGCAAGACAAGACAAAACGCATGATCTTTCTATTGTAGCAACATATCAATTAAATCCGAAATGGTCTTTCTCGGGATTATTCCTTTACAGTACAGGAAATGCTGTGACTTTCCCAACAGGGAAATATGAACTAAACGGACAAACCGTTTTTCAATATAGCAGCAGAAATGCAGACAGAATGCCTGCTTATCACAGAATGGATTTGAGCGCAACGTATGAACCGAGTTCTAATAAACGTTTTAAAGGATCTTGGTCATTTGGAGTGTATAATGTCTACGGAAGACAAAATGCATACACGATTACTTTTGAAAACAATCCAAATAACCCAGAAACAACAAGAGCGATGCAGACTTCGTTATTCCGTTGGGTTCCAAATATTACTTATAATTTCAAATTTTAATTCATAGTAATTTAACAATATATTTTAGATTTAAAATTTTATTCAACTAATCTCTAAGATCTAATTTCTAACTTCTATTTAATTTATGAAAAATATATTTTTAACCATATTATCTCTGTTTTTAGTCACTTCTTGCGAAAAGGAAATTGATCTAGATCTGGAAGACCAAAGTGGTAACATCGTTATAGAAGGGAACGTAACTAATCAGGATGGTCCCTATTATGTAAAGATTACAAAATCGGTTGCTTTTACTCAAGAAAATGAATATCCGCCAGTAGAAAATTTTAATGTTAATCTGAGTGATAATTTTGGTCAGTCAGAGACTTTACAATATATGGGGAATGGATATTACAAAACTAATTTTATTGAAGGGATATCTGGTCACACTTACACTTTAAAAATAATAGCAGAAGGAAAAGAATATATTGCACAAAGCACAATGCCTGAAGCAGTTCCTTTTGATGATTTAGAACAAGATTCATTTATGGTTGGTGGCGAAACAAGTTATACACTTTTACCTGTGTTTACAGATCCTCCAGCGTTAGGAAACCGTTATTTATTCAGTTATACTATAAATAATAAGCCTAAAAGATATTTTTCGGAGTTTTCTGATAATGTAAACAACGGAATGCTCAATCAAAGGCCTTTAATACTTCCAAACGACAGCGGCGATAATCCTGATGATGTAAAAGTGATTGTAGGTGATATGATACATGTAGAAATGAGATGTATTGACAATAATGTATATACTTTCTACTCAGCATTGCTTCAACTTATGGGAGGTGGTGCCGGAGGGGGCGTTACGCCAGCTAACCCACCCAGCAATATTAGCAATGGCGCTTTAGGTTATTTTTCTGCACATACAGTGAGCAAAAAAAATATCGCCATTCAGTAAAATTAGGTTTATTTTAAACCAAATTTATAGTAATAAGCACTAAATTTTTTATGAAAAGCTATTTTGAAGACTCAAAATAGCTTTTTTATTACCTTGATTTTTAAGCAGTTTTATATAACAAATTAACATTAACATAAATTAACACATTTTAAATGTAACAAATATTCCCATACCAGTGTCTTATAATTAAAATATATAACCTTTAATGAAAAAAATATTAGCACCCGTTGCTTTATTAATAGGAACTCTAGCTTTTTAACAGGTTGAGAAAGATACCATATAATCAAAAGCAAAAGAAATAGAGGAAGTTACTTTTGTTGCCAGAAAACCAACTGTAGAATCTAAGGTTGACCGTACCGTTTTTAACGTAGCAAACAGCTCTATTCTTGCAGGAAATACGACTTGGGATGTCTTACGAATGACGCCTTTGGTAAGCATTGATAACAATGATGCTTTAAAGGCAGAAGGTGAATCTGTAACTGTTTACATCAACGACAGAAAATCTGTTTTTACAGGAAAAGAACTGAAAGAATATTTACAGACAATGCCTGCGGATAATCTGATGAAAATAGAGGTTATTACAAGCCCTTCTTCAAGATATGAAGCTTCGGGATCGGTTATTAATATTGTTCTGAAAAAACGTGATGACGAAGGACTGAAAGGAAGCGTAACATTCAACAACAGACAAAACACACAAAATTCTCAGTACACTAATCTTAATCTTAATTATCATAAGAAAAAATTTACACAAACACTCGTAGGAAGTTACAGCGACAATGTATGGGTGCAAAAAAATTCATTATTGAATACTTTGTACGAAAATAATGAGGTAACACAAATTGATAACGATATTATTTACAAAGGTAAAAACCCTTCTATTTCCTCAACTTCTGAGTATGAAATTAATGATAAAAATAGTATAGGAGCTATTTTTGAATTTTATAAAGGAATAAGAAGCAACAGCTCTGAAACCAATGCAATTATCAACCAAAATGATAATTTTGATCGTTCGTATATTCAAAATCAAACTTCATCATCTACAAGTCCTACCTTCGGAACGAATATTTTTTATAAATATTACGACAAAGAAAAAAACAGAATTCTAGACGTTAGTTTAGGAACAAACTATGATGCAGAATCTGATAATAGCTATTATCTTAAAAATACTTTAACCAAAACAGGTGCAGCTTATGTAGACGAAATCGGAGTATTAACTGATGTTGAAAACAGAAATTATTATGTAAAAATAGATTACACTCAATCTTTAGGGAAATCGGGAGGAACATTTGAAGTCGGTGGTAAGATGAATTTTAATAATAATGTTATTCCCAATTCATTGTATGGAATATTACCAAATGGTCTGAGTAAGAACGACACATTCCGGTATGAAGACAACATCAATTCATTATACGCCAATTTCTCTAAAACTTTTTTCAAAAAATTAGAAACAAGAATTGGTATTCGTTATGAGTATATTGATTATAAAATCGGGCAGGATATTGCAGGAACTTCAAGAAAAGATTCCTATGGAAGCTTCTTACCCAATTTATTGCTTAAATATTCTTTCTCAGACAAATATGATTTAAGTTTAACATATAACAGAAATCTTTGGCGACCTTGGTATTCTGAGTTTAATCCATTTTTATTGCCTCGAAACGACGGACTGTACACCCGAGGAAATATGGATTTGAATCCGAATCCTAGTGATCGAATTTATATGAAATTTGGCTTTCTGAAAAAGTACTTTCTTTCCGCAAGGTATACCTTTACCAATCAGGACTATTGGACTGATTATGTCGTAGAAAACGGAGCAAAACCGGAGGACAAAAAAACCATTTCGCAGGAAAGTAATTTTACCGGAAATGTTCACAAATATTTTTTATATGCCAATACCAATCAATCTTTCTTAAAGAATAAATTAAGTGTAAATTTTAGTTTCGGATGGAATTATATCGACAACAGCGATTTTAATGAACGAAACGATTTAAAAGGCGATAAATATCTAAGTTACTGGGCGGGTTCTAGCAATTTAACGTATACGAACCTTTTTGATAAAAATATAAATTTGAGCGCATGGGTAGAAGTTTCAAATCAGAATAATGGAAATTCTTATGCAAACAAAACAAATATTTTTCATAATATTTCGGCAACAAAAATTTTCCCAAAAACTCAGATGGAATTTAGCTTGCAGTTGATGAATATTTTCGGAAGACCAAATTTCGATTCGACTTCATTTAGCCAAATCGGTACATTCAGAAATTCATCGAAATCTGACTGGTACGGGTTTTCATTAACATTTGTAAAACGATTTGGAAATCAAAAAGTAAAAGAAAATACAAAAACCGATGTTGAGAAAAACAGCGGTGGTGGAAAATAAGAAGTAGTTTTTTTTATCATTGGAACGGATGGTGAGCAATTCACTGTCCGTTTTTTTATTAATTTAAAAGGATATGAAATTCAAAAACATTTTATCCGAATATTTTTGTTTGCTATAATTTAACATAGTTTGGACTCATCTTAAATTTTAACACAAAAAAAATAAAGATTTATTTAATAAAAAGTCAACTTTTACCTTTACCAAAGGTGTTTTCATTTATTAAAATAAAGCAGATTTGTAATGAATAAAATACTGAATAGAAATAAAAACTGTTAATTCTTTATAAAAACACTGTATGGCATAAAAATTATTATACTTATATAGTAAAACACTTTAAGATGGAAACTACACAACAAAATAAAGATACAATAGCCTACTATTTAGCTTTTAACACACAACAACAATTTGGGATTGAGATCGATCTAAAAGACGAGTTTACATTTACAGAAAATCTCGTTTCAAAGAAAACAATTATTGCTCCTACTCTTTCAGAAAATATTTTATCGAAACCGGCGGTTAAAGAATTTTTATCGGCTTTAATCGGTGACATTAATAATGAAGAACTACCCTACAAGCTGCCAAATTCAGATCAGGAGCATATTATAAGAAATGTAGTATAAAACAGCAAATCCCGACAAAAAATATCGGGATTTTATTATTTAAGAAATTATTTTAAGCTTTTTCCTGCAGATATTTAGCTACTTTATCTTCCAAATCTTCAAGGTTAAAAGGCTTTGCAACATAATCATCTGCCTGAGCTTCTTTAGCCAAAGCTACAATATCATTATTTGCTGTTACATAAATTACCGGAATTGATTTAAACTCCTCATGATTCTTTAAAAGTTGGGTAGCCTCTACTCCACCAATTCTGGGAATCCAGTTATCCATGAGAATTACATCGGGTCTAAACTGAGAAACCTTTTCGATAATATCATGAGATGTTTCTGAAATTTCGACCTGATAACCATTTTCCTCAAAGATGATCGTGATCACTTCCAGAATTGTTTTATCATCATCAAAAATCAAAATTTTCTTATTACTCATATTCTTTATTTAGCTTTTTAATTAGTTTATTTTTTATAATTCATTGATGTGATCTGCCAGATTACCAGGTGTAACGAGCAGATCATATTTTACTTCTTCCATAGCGTGTTTAGGCATATAATTTACTTCAGCAGTTTCCGGATTTTGAATCCAGACTCTACCTTTATTTTTTTTAATATAAGACAAACCTTCAACGCCGTCTGCATTGGCTCCTGAAAGCAAAATCCCTACCAAAGTTTTACCGTAAACTTCTGCCGCAGATTTAAAAGTAACATCAATTGACGGTCGAGAATAATTCATCTTCTCAGAACTGTCTAGAGACATCGTTTTTTTGTTTTCAAATAAAAGATGATAGTCTGCAGGAACGATATAAATTTTATTTTTTTTAATATCTGTTTTATCATCAATCTCTACCACTTCAGTTGAAATGAATTGTTGAAGTAAAGTCTGTAAAATATTGGTTGAATGCGCTTTTCTGTGTAGCACCAATATAATGGAGAAATTTAAATTTTCATTTAAATTTTTAATCATTTCCAAAATCACCTGCAGACTTCCTGCAGAGCCGCCGATTAAAACCAATTCGGTATTTATAGCTTCAGTATGCATTGGTAAAATATTAGTTATGATCTATTTTTTTCCAGATTCTCTGATCATCAATCTGATGATAATTTTTGTCTAATTTAGAAAATCTAATCGTCTCTTTGGCTCCTAAAGCCAAAAAGCCTAAATTTTCTAAACTGTTATCAAAAAGTTTGAAAACTCTTTCCTGCAAACCACGGTCAAAATAAATAAGAACATTTCTACAAATAATTAGCTGGAAGCTGTTAAACGAACTATCCGAAACCAGATTATGGGTCGATAAAATCAGTTTTTCCTGCAGACTTTTATCAAATTTTGCACTGTCGTAATTCGCGGTATAATAATCTGAAAAATCTTTTTTCCCTCCGGATAACATATAATTTTCAGAATATAGTTTCATTTGCTGCAAAGGAAAAACTCCCGCTCTTGCTGTTTCTAAAACCGAAGGATTAAGATCTGTACCATAGATTAAGGATTTATGATACAAATTGGCTTCTTTCAATAAAATCGCCATAGAATAAGCTTCTTCGCCTGTAGAGCAACCTGCAACCCAAATTCTGATCAACGGATAGGTTCCCAATTGTGGTAAAATCTTTTCTCTTAAACCTTTAAAGAAATAAGGATCACGGAACATTTCGGTTACATTCACCGTTACTTCTTCCACAAAACGTTTCAAATATTCAGGCTCATTGATGAGCGTGTAACGCAATTCTGCAAAACTCGTAAATCTTTCTATCAAGCAAATACGATTTACCCTCCGTTTAAAAGAAGCTCTGCTGTAGCCGGAAAAATCGTATCCGTACAGCTCGTAGACATCTTTAATAAGAAATTCTACTTCTTCATCTTTTATAATACTTGGTTCGAGCATTTTTAAGAAAGTTTTTCGACGGCCGTTAATAATACATCAACATTGATCGGTTTTGAAACGTAATCCTGCGCTCCTACATCCAAGCATTTCTGGCGGTCTTCAGGCATTGCCTGTGCGGTGACTGCAATAATAGAAACCTCGCTGATTTCAGGTGTATTTCGGATGATTTTTATGGCTTCGTAGCCATCCATTTCTGGCATCATCATATCCATTAAAACCACAGAAATATCCTGATCTTTTTTAAGCATATCAATTGCTTCCAAAGCCATTGTAGAGCTCTCAATCTGATATCCTCTGGCTTTCAAAGTCAGCTTTAAGGCAAATATATTTCGTGGATCATCATCCACTATTAAAATTTTCTTATTCATCAGAATTTTATCTGTTTAAATTTCATACAACCAAACTCTAAGCAAAGACAAGAGCTGATCAATATCTACAGGTTTTGAAATATAATCTGAAGCTCCTGCATCAATGCATTTCTGGCGGTCTCCAATCATTGCTTTTGCTGTAATCGCAATAATAGGAAGCTTGGCAAATTTCGGCATTTTTCTGATTTCCTGAATGGTTTCATAGCCATCCATTTCAGGCATCATCATATCCATTAAAATTACGTCAATATCAGGATTTTGCTTGATCTGTTCCAAGGCGTGTTTTCCATCCATTGCAACAATGGCTTCCACTTTATATTTTTCTAAAGATTTGGTTAAAGAGAAAATATTTCGGGCATCGTCATCTGTAATCAAAATCTTTTTACCGCTTAAAACTTCGGTTAATGAGCCTAAAGTTTTCGTTCTTACATTTTCTAAAGAATTATTTTTTTCTTCAACTAAATGTAAAAACAAGCCCACTTCATCTAAAATTCTTTGATAAGAATGCGCAGTTTTCACTACGATAGAATCTGCATACTGTTTGATTTTCAGCTCTTCAGATTGAGACAGATTTCTTTCTGTAAAAATAATAATCGGCAGGTTTTCGAGACCTTCATAGCTTTTTATAGATTCTATTACCTGATATTCATTTCCACGGGAATCACCAATATCTAAAATCACACAATCGGTTTGGTTTGAAGTCAATGCCTTCACCACATCTTCAACATTATTCTCAATCGATAAAGAGATATTAAAGTTGCTTAGGAAATAAGATAATGCACTCGCATGTTTTGCATTTTCTTCCACAATCAGTACTTTCTGAGGGGATTTCCTGATGGCTTCTTCAATTTTTTTGAAAACATCAGCCATCTGATCTAAAGCCATTGGTTTATTAATGAAATCAATAGCGCCTTTCATCAGACTTTCTTTTTTCACATGAAGTACAGACATCATGTGCACCGGAATGTGCTTGGTTTCAGGATTTGATTTTAATTCATCCATTACCTTCCATCCGTCTTTTATAGGAAGCTGTACATCAAGTAAGATTGCTTGTGGATAATATTGTTGTGCGGCAGGCAAAGCATGATCGCCTCGTACCACAACGATCCCTTTATAATCCTGCATCCTTGCATATTTCAACAAAGCTTTTGCAAAATTGGTATCATCCTCAATAATCAGAATCACTTTATCACCTTCATTGATCTGATCTCTGTCGTCATCAACACTTTCCGGGATTTCCAGAATTATTTTTTCATAATATTCTGTTTCACCATCATCCAGAATATTCTGAATTTGCTCTACATCTTCACGGATAACATCTACCAAATCTTGATCAGTTTCATGCTTTGTAATTTCAGCAATCGGTTTAATCGGAATGACTAAACTAAACTCACTTCCTTCATTTACCTTACTTGTTAAGCTTAGTTCTCCGCCCAATAATCTTGCGATTTCTCGGCTTATCGACAATCCTAAACCTGTTCCCCCAAACTGTCTTCGGGTAGAACCATCAGCTTGCTGGAAAGCTTCAAAAATAATTTTCTGCTTATCTTCCGGGATTCCGATTCCGGTGTCTTTTACAGAGAAAATGATGAAGTCTTTATTTTTAGGATCTTTTTTAATATTTAAATCAATACTTCCTTGTTTTGTAAATTTCAATGAATTGGAAAGAAGATTTCTTAAAACCTGATCTACACGTAAACGGTCTGTTTCGATAACCTTTTCAACTTCTTTATCGATATTGATGTTAAATTGAAGCTTTTTATCTAAAAATACAGGGTTAAAGAGACTTTTCAAATCTTGTACAACTTCAGTAATCTCAATATCATGATATTCTAAAGTCATTTTTCCGGATTCTATTTTAGCCAAATCTAAAATTTCGTCAATCAATGTCAACAAACTACTTCCAGAACTTTGAATCACTTTTGCAGATTCCACCTGATCTTCATTCAGATTTTCTTCAGGATTTTCTGCCATCAATCGGGAAAGAAGAAGAATTGAGTTCAAAGGAGTACGCAATTCATGAGACATGTTTGCCAAAAATTCAGACTTGTATTTAGTGCTTAACGCCAGTTCTTCAACCTTTTTCTGAATTTCATTATTTCTTTCAGCAATCAGATGATTTTTATCTTCCAATAATCTGGAACGTTCTTCCAGTTCAGCATTTGCCTGCATCAGCTCTTCCTGCTGCACTCTCAGTTCTTCTTCTGAAGCCTGAAGTTTTTGGGTTTGCGCTTCCAGTTCTGTATTAAGGTTTTCCAATTCAGAATGCTGTACCTGCAGTTCCTCAGACTGAGCTTGGGTTTCTTCTAATAATTGCTGTTCTTTTTCGCGCCCTTTTGCAGCGTTTAGAGCAATTCCTATATTTCGTGTACCTTCTACAAAGAAATCGATTCTGTCCTGATCAAAATTAGCAATGGATGCTAGTTCTAAAACCCCAATACAGTGACCATCAGAAAGTATTGGGATTAACAATAATCCGTTTACTTTCAGTTTACTGCTTGCAAAACTTACAATAAAATCATTTTCTTTAAGATCGTTATACACTTTAGGTTTTTCGTTGACAAAAGTTTGTCCGATCATTCCTTCACCAGGTTCAAAGCTTTTTTTCATGTTGCTTTCTAAACCGAAAGCAGAATTAAGCCTTAAAATTCCTTCATCAAATATGTATAAAGATCCGTTGATGCATTTTCCGTATTCTATAATCTGATTCAGAGATCTTTCTGATACTTCTTTTACCGATTTGTTTCCTACTAAAGATTCATTTAATAATGCTAAACCTTTTTGTCGCCAGTCGCTTTTATTAATGGTTTCGAAAGATTTTTTTAAAGAATCTGTCATGTGATTAAGAGATCCTACCAAATCTCCCAAGTCGTCTTGCGAATTATCTACTACTTTCTGGGTGTAATCACCGTTGGCTACTCTGCTTGCAATCTGTTGAACAGCAGTTACACGACGTGATATCTGTGCATCTTTATCTCTTAGATCTTTTTCAAGCTTCTCTCGGCGTACAAGATCTGATCTTAATTTTAGATAGAAAAAAACGGTCACTACAATTGCAGAAATTGCAGAAAACACAATGAATATAACCGTAGTATTTGAAGAACGATTTAAGTCTTTATTTTTTATCTCCAGCTGAGCATCTTCATACTGTACAAAATCTTTTACCACTTTACGGCAATTGTCCATATAAGCCTTGCTCTCTAATATTTGCTGTTGAGTCATCACAATACCTTTGCGTCTGTTTTCAACATAAAATTTTAGATTATTAATGCTTTTTTCAACATTTTGTTCTAAAACAGCTAAACGCTTTTGTTGCGTTGAATCTGTTACATCTAAATTTTTTGCAAGTGCGATAGCGTTTGCATATTCACTTATACTTCGGTTGTAAGGTTCCAGAAAACTTTCTCTTCCGGTAAGCTGATAACCACGGCTTCCGGTTTCTGCATCTAAAAGCGCCACCAAAACATCTTTTACAGCGGTTGCTGCACGTCTGCTTTTTCCAACGCTTTCACGATGATTCATCTGGTTCTGAATACTCAGATATGAAGCAATTGAGCTTGCAATAAGTATCAATAATGAAAAACCGACACCGAACTGCAGATTTCTTAATATTTTTTTCGGCATAAAATTAATTTAATGGTAATGTGAAATAAAAGGTAGAACCCTCATCTATAATACTCGAAACTCCAATATTTCCGTGATGCTGTTTGATGATTTCAGAACAGATGTAAAGCCCAATTCCCATTCCCTGAAACTGGAGCGAAGATTCTTCTACACGGTAAAATTTATGAAACACAGCTTCCTGCTTGAAATCTGGAATACCAATTCCAAAATCGGTTACACTCACCTTTACTTCCTGCTCTTCTTCATCTACAAAGGTGGTAACGATTACCTGGTGATTCTCCGGAGAATATTTGATGGCATTGGTTAAGAAATTAATCAAAACCTGCTCAATACGAATGGAATCCAAAGGAATAAGAATATCAGGAATATAACCGTGACGATCAATTTTCACCTTTTTCTCATCATGAGTCTGAAGAATGGTTTCGATTGCATTTTGTATTAATTGATCAAGATTGGTAGGTTTTTTATTGATTTTAAGTTTCCCATTTTCAATTTTAGAAACATCCAACAAGTCTGAAATCAGCGTATTAAGTTTTTCAATTTGATCCTGAACTTTAACCAAAAATCCGGATTCTGCACTTTCTTTACTCAGTTTCAATTTTCGGTCTAAAAGCTGAACGTAAGCTTTAATACTCGTTAAAGGAGTTTTCAGTTCATGACTGGCGATACTCAAGAATTCGTCCTTCTCTTTCTCTACTTTTTTCTGATCATCGATATCGGTAAAGGTTCCTACCCAGTTTTTGATTACATTTTCTTCACGCACCGGAGTGACGCGAAGCAAGTGGTATCTGAAGTCTCCTGATTTTATATTTTTAATTCTGATTTCTAATTCGAGTGCCTTTTCTTTCTTTTTGCATTGGGCAAATTCTTCTACAATACAGAAATCATCGGGGTGAGTTTCCGGAAAAGTCGTGTAAGAATGTGAATATTCGTACCATTTTCCGTTAACGAAATCTATCGTTCCTTCCTCATTAATCGTAAATGCAATTTGCGGTAAAGACTCCAACATCAGATGAAAATGATCGATCTGCGATTTCATGGTAACCTGAGATTCTCGTCGGCCTTTCACTTCAAGTTCAAGACTTTGCTGAGTTTTTTTCATGGCAACATTCTGTTCCTGAAGATTGTAAAACGTTTTTACTTTTAAGAGCAGAATTTCAGGATCTACAGGTTTGGTAACATAATCTTTTCCTCCCGAAGCATAGCCTTTTGTAATAAATCTTTTCTCTGTATTGACAGCCGATAAAAAAATAATGGGAATATCTTTGGTTCCACTATATCCTGCAAGAGTTTCGGCAACTTCAAACCCGTCCATTTCCGGCATTTGTACATCTAAAATAATTAAGGCATAATCATTTTTCAATGCTTTCCCTAATGCTTCCGGACCAGAATCTGCGGTATCTACCTGAAAATCTTTCGATTCTAATAATTTTTTTAATGAAAAAAGATTGTTTTGATTGTCATCAACGATTAAGATCATATCTAGGGTAAAATCAATTATTTGTTAATTTTTTCTGACTCAAAAATACTGACAATTATCCGATAAACAGTTATTTCTAAACCATTTTTATCATAATCTATATTATTAATAACTGATTCGGAAAATTCATTCAATATATTCTGAAAATCACAAATCTGATTAATGATTTTTAGATAAAATTCAGATAATTGTATGAAAAGTAATGATTGTGGTATTGTTTGAATATTCAATTTTTTCTTCTAGTTCGCAACAATGGTGCCAACAAAACTCAGTAATTTATCTTAGAAATATCTTTCGATTATTATCCTGATTTTGTTTATATTGTCATTTTAAATTTTGTTTAAAACATTTTATCGATGATTAAATCTCGAGTAAACTAAACATACTATTCAATAAAAACTTTTAATTTAAAACCATGAAAAACACATTGCTGCTATTTTTAATTTTCACTTCGATGAATATTTATTCGCAACAGCAGAAAACGATCGAGCATTTTACTGTGCGTGTAAGAGAAGAAGTGGGTGATCTGAACAGAGACGGGCTACAGGATAAAGTAATTTTAACGATGGATACCGTAGATGCGCAACGACCATTAAAACTGCAGATTTTTCTACTGCAATCAAACAGAAAGCTCAGATTAGAATTTTCTTCAAAAGATGTTTTCAATCCTCAATATCCTAATGGAAAATATGGCGGCGATCAAATCCCTAGTATTTCTATTGAAAACGGTAATCTCATTCTTTATTCGGAAATACAAGATGTAAAACAGTACTATACATTCCGTTATCAGAATGGAAAGTTTGAATTAATTCATATTTCCAAAATCATTTGGGATGGTAAAGACACGACGACTGAAACAAAATTTGATCTCATAAAAGGTGAAAAAACTGAAGTTAACAAATTATTAGGTTCAGAAAAAGCAAAAAAGAAAAAGCCAACCAAAATCGCCTTGAAAGCTTTACCTACTCTTCAGAATTTCAGAAATCCTGAAAATCAATTGGAGTAAATCATATTGAATTATGATTAGCAATAAAAAAATATTATTCAATCTTACTCACTACAAAAATTAAAGTTTAGATACCACACGAGCTATGCATGGCATATGAATTGTTATGTGTAATGCACACCACAATCAATTATATTATTATGATTTTGAATTGCCTACTTACGTAGGCAATTTTTGTATCTATAAATGTAAAGTAATATAGTTACCGAGACAAATTTGTGGGCATGCTTGTTGTTTAGAATCTTTTGACTTATAAAAATTAACCGTAATTTTAAAAATAGAATTCATGAATCATAAAGAAGCTTTATTGCATAAAAAAGAATCTCTGAAAAATGCCGATGAATCGGTATTGAAACAATATCATCTTGTAATTTCACCAGCTAATACTGACGAAAGCAAAAAATTTATAGATGATTTCCTGAAAAATCCTGAAAAGTTTGATGATGAAAGTTGTAAAAAATATTCTTCTGATGATACTTTTGAAGTCATTAGTTTTAAAAAAGAAGAAGAATAATATTTATTTAAAAATCTAATATTTACAATATATACCACAATCTAATGATTTTGACTTTGATGGTCTGAAAATTGTAATTTTAAAAGCTAAATCAACTAACAAAATTTTTTATGGAAACTAAAAGTGCATCAACGAAAAAAGCTTCGGCTAAAAAAACGGTAAAAACACCCACAAAGTCTAACGTTAAAACTCCTGCAAAAAAAGATGCAGCAAAAAATCTGAGTGATTTGTTTGAAGATTCTTTGAAGGATATTTACTGGGCTGAAAAAGCACTAACTAAAGCATTACCCAAAATGCAGAAAAATGCAACTGATCCTAAGCTTAAAAAAGCGATTGGGGACCATTTGGAAGAAACTAAAGAGCAAATAAAAAGGCTTGAAGCATGTTTTAAAGCATTAAAGAAAAAACCACAGGCGAAAAAATGCGATGCAATGCAGGGACTTTTAGATGAAGGCAAAAGCATTATGGAAGAAACGAAACCAGGTGCAGTGCGTGATGCAGGTATTATTGCTGCTTCGCAGAAAGTTGAGCATTATGAAATAGCAACGTATGGAACGTTGGCAGCATATGCAAAAATTCTTAAAGAAAAAGATTGTCTTAAACAGCTGCTTTCTACCTTAGATGAAGAGAAAAACTGTAATGATCTGCTCTCAAAAATTGCAGATACCAATCTTAACTCCAAAGCAATAAACGATTAGCCATTCCCTATAAAAGATCCTTAACCGGATCTTTTTTTATGCTTTATCAAAAATAAAAAATACCACATTGTCAAAATTAAACCTCTGTAAATCAAATACAAAAAGAAAAAATATTTTTTGAAGACGACATTTAAAATCAATAAAGGCACAGAAAATGCATATAACTAGATAACCAACCAAAAATTTATTATTATGAGAAGTATATTATGGCTTGTTGCAGTAATCTGCATCGTAGTTTGGCTACTAGGAATGCTCGGGGTAATTCCAGGAATGGATACCGGAAGTTTAATTCACGTTCTTTTAGTTATTGCAATAATTGTTGTATTAATTAATGTTATTTCGGGACGTAAACCACTCAACTAAAGAGTAAAACAAAAAGATAAAAAGTAGCTGTAAATATTTTTCAGCTACTTTTTTATTTTAGATTATATTGCATTTCTTTTGAATTAAAAATACAGTTTTACTATTGTCATATTAATTTTTTAAAATAAAGCTGAATACACTCCCCTTTCCTACTTCGCTTTCTACAGCAATGCTTCCACGTTGTGCTTCAATAAATTCTTTACTGATACTGAGCCCTAAACCTGTTCCTTCAGCTTTTGTACCAGGAACTCTAAAATACCTTGTGAAAATATGTTTCAGATATTGCTCATCAATCCCTAAACCTTGATCTTCTACAGAAAACTTCACATGGTCAGAATCAAGCTTCTCAATTTTTATAGTGACAGTTGATTGTTCATAAGAATAACGGATTGCATTAGAAACAATATTATTGAGAACCCACAAAGTCTTTTCCTGATCTGCATTGATGATATCTAACCCTGAACCTATATCTGTAATAATAGATATTTGCCTTCTATCGGCTGCCGATTTATTGGTTTTAATGACTTCTTCAAGCATTGTATCAATCTTAAACGGACGAATATCCAATTGACTTACTCCGGTTTCCAATTGAGCTATATTTAATAGCTCGCCTGTAATTTTTAGCAATCGCAAGGTATCTTCGTCAATCCCTTTAATCAATTTTTGCTGCTCTTCATTCAGGCTGCCGATTTTTTCATTTTCCAATAACTGCAATCCCATTTGTATCGAAGAAATAGGTGTTTTAAATTCATGCGAAACCGTTCCTATGAAACGAGTTTTAGCCAAATCGAGCTCTTTAAAGGGAGTGATATTTCGAAGCATAATCACCTGACCAATAAAGCGGCTATCATTTTCACCGGTTGGAATCACATTGATGTCTAAAATTTCTTTTTCAAAATAGTTTTCTTTTCCTTCCACAAAAATTTTCAATAATTCTGCAGGATTTTTCTCTGCATCAGGATCGATGATCTCTTTAATAAGATCACGCACCAGATCATTACTCACGGCAACATCCTGAATAAGTTTACCTACAAAATTTTCCTTTTTAAGCCCGGAAATTTTTAAGGCTTCATCGTTTACAAAAAGAACGTTTCTGTTTTCGTCAATTCCTATTACGGCATCGTGCATATTATCAATCAAGGTCTCAATGCGTTTTTTTCCTTTTAAAATTTTATCAATTCTGCTTTCGGAATATTCCTGAAGTTTTTCTGCCATCGTATTAAAAGATCTAGCCAGTTCGCCAAATTCACTGTTACTTTCAAACTGTACCCGCTCTCTGTAATTTTGATTGGCAATCTGATGAATACTCGAAGTCAATTCACGGATCGGATTTGAAATATTGGCTGGTAAATTAACCATCAAAATAAATGCGATTAAAAAACATAAAGTTCCGGCAATCGAAATAACCGCAATAGCATTCTGTGCTGTTGTATTCGCAATGCCGCTTTTAATCTGAATAGCATTCATATTCAGCTGCATCAATTCGGCAATATCCTTTCTTATGGCTGAATGTAAACTTAAATTTCCTTCATTATTTTTTAAATCTGAAAAATGAGCGAGTATATTTTTCGTTGCTGCTTTTTCCCCATCTTCTGTAATATTCTGACGCTGAAGATCAAGATTTTTCTGAAAATCTGCTATTGCAAAAGGTTCTTTACCAATTTCTTCGAGCGACAACAGCATATTTCGGGAATACTGCAACGTATTGTAATTGTCAGTAAGAATATTCTGCGTATCTTTTTTAAGCTGATAAATAAACCATCCACCCAAAGTTGACAGTACAATTATCATAAAAAACAGGAGACCAACGCCTGCATTAAGCTTTGTTTTTATTTTCATTACGACAAAATTACTAAATCTACGTTCTGTTTTGAAAGTCTTTTGAGTAAGGAATTAAAAGTATCGGTAGCTAAAATAATTCTCCAAATATCCAGATGCGGTTTTCCGATGCATACGGTTGTAATCTTACGTTCTTCGCATTGCTCCATAATCGTCATTGCTATATTTTTGCTTTGAATTTTTATAATTTCTGCGCCCAATTCAGTTGCCAATCTGAAATTATTAATCAAATGCCTCTGTTTATTCAACGCAATTCTGTCCGCCGACTCACGAGGAACCTGTACATACAGTAAAAACCACTGACTGTTGTAATAACTTGCCAGTCTCGCCGTTTTTCTGATTACATTTTTAGCCGTCGTTTCGTTTGAACTGATGCATGCAAGGAATTTTTCTTTCCTTAAAGTTTTTCCGGTTATAATTTCGGTTTCTACTTTCCTGGTGACCTGCGATGCCACTTCTTTCAACGCCAATTCACGAAGCTGAAGAATATTTTCATTTTTAAAAAAATTATTCAGCGCAGAAGGTATTTTGCTTTGTTCGTAAATTTTTCCTTCTTTTAACCTTACAATTAATTCATCTGCAGTAAGGTCGATATTCACCACCTCATCGGCAGAAGCCAAAACGGTATCGGGAATTCTTTCGGTAACTTCAATTCCTGTCACCGTTTTTACCTCATCGTTTAGACTTTCTAAATGTTGGATATTTACAGCACTGATGACATTAATTCCGGCATCTAAAATCTCAAAAACATCCTGCCATCTTTTTTTATTTTTGCTTCCTTCAATATTGGTATGAGCCAATTCGTCAATAATAACGATCTCAGGACGCAACACGATAATCGCCGGAACATCGAGTTCATCAAGCTCTTTTCCTTTGTAAAACAATTTCCTTCTGGGAATAATCGGAAGGCCTTCCAACAAATCGTGGGTTTCTTTACGGTTGTGCGTTTCTACATAGCCAATTTTTACATCAATTCCGTTTTGAAGAAGCACATGAGCTTCCTGCAACATTCTGTAGGTTTTTCCCACACCTGCACTCATCCCGATGTAAATTTTCAGTTTACCCCGTTTTGAACTGTTAATTAACTGCAGAAATTCTTCCGCTGATTTTCTTGATTCATTCATTTTTTTTCATTTAAAATGAAATTGCCAAAGCTGTAGTTGCCGTCAAACTGTTTTTATTAAACTCCTCTGTTCTGTTCATAAAGATAGCATCTTTACTGCTTAAATTTCTTATTTCTGTTCGCCAGACAAGGTTTGGAAAAATCTGATAGTCTGCATTGAAAGAATATCCGAAAGTTTTGAAACCATTTTCTGTACCGGTTGAAATAATAACACCTTTTTCATCCTGATAATATTCTCCTCTTGCTGTAAAACTCAATTTATCTGTAGCATTGTATTTTGCAATTAAAACTGGTGTGTACCAAACTTTATACTGGTCGCTTCCTTTTGCTTTTTGTTCGCCTCCGATGTCAAAACCTGCAGTGACTCCAAATTTTTTATTGATTTGATATACCGCATACAGATTGTGGAAATATCGCATCTGGCGAATACTGTCGGGTTTATCATTTCCTATGAAAGAACTGCTGTTAATGGTCAGTTTTTCATTAGGTTTAAAAATCAATTGATGACCGAATCCAGGAGTAGAATTTCCGTCAACTCTCTGAATACGTTGCCAACCGTTGAGTACCAAACCACTTATAAACCATTTCCCACTTTCTGAGGTGTAAGAAATTTTTGCACCAGTTTCGAAATAAGGAGAATTATCGGCAAAAAGACTTCGGGTAAGCGTCCAGTTGTCTTTTCCTACCGCACTTTCAAAACCTAAATGCGATGGGAAAATTCCTGCATCAATCCACAAATTATGTTTTTTAGAGATTTTCAAACCTGCATTGGCTTCATAAACATTTTTCATCACGCCTTGTTCGGAAACATAATTGGCATTCATATAAGTTCCCACAGCGAGAGCCAGATTAGCTCGTACACTTTCGGTGCTGTAAGCGGTTTTTATATAAGTTAAATTGACATTGATTTCATTATTTCTATTGTGGCTATACACAAATCCCGGTCGGTTATTATTTTTAGGATTATTAAAATCTGCTGTATAATAAACTTCAGCGTATCCGCTTATTGTGAGAGGTTTATTGATTGAATCGTTTTGAGCAGATGCAGTGATTCCGCATACAGCCAACAAAACAAAAAGTATTTTTTTCATTTATTTTAAATTAAAAAGTGTGGGAGAATTTCGTTAAGAAAAATCATTGTTGTCCGGTGAAAAACATAAACAAATTGATGAATAATATATTCATAGATAAATTAACAGCACGCTCCTCCGGAGCTTCGTTTTTTAGGAAATTCATTTTGTCTATTAACAGTAAATCCCGATGGGATTAAATACAGATCCAATAGGAGCGAACTCTTAATAGCAAATAGTAGTTTATAGAATTAGAGCTCCAGTGGAGCGACCTGCTAATTGCATTTAATTTTTATCGGACAAAATGTAAAAAATGAAATTTAAGATGATTAATATTGATTTTTTTAAAATTATTTTCCACTCAATTGATCGAGTGCTATATTTAATTTTAGAACATTGATTTTTTCAGGGCCAAATAGTCCAATCAATGGCTTTTCTGTATGTTCAGCGATGAGGTTATTGATTTCTCTCTCATACAGATTTCTGCTTTTAGCAATTCTTTTTGCCTGGATTTTTGCAGCTTGTACTGAGATATTGGGATCAAGTCCACTTCCGCTTGCTGTTACTAAGTCTGCTGGAATTTCTGACTTTGCAATTCCCGGATTTTTCATCATAAAAGTATTGATGCGAGCCTGAACTTGTTTTAAATACTCTTCATTTGATGGACCTTTGTTGCTTCCTCCCGAACCTGCAGCATTATAATCTACCGAAGAAGGTCTAGACCAGAAATATTTGTCGCTGGTAAAAGACTGTGCGATATTCGCATAATAGGTTTTGTTATTGTGTTTTATTAAATCACCTTTCCCATGATTGGGTGAAAGTTGAGCAATTGCCCAGATTGATATCGGATACATAATTGCAAGAAGAATAATGCACAAAGCTGTCAGTTTTATTGCAGGTAAAATATGTGTTTTCATTTTGTAATAATTTAATGAAAGGCAAATGGCAAGAAGAAATGAGATCGTTAAAAGGACGAAAAGTATGATAAGATAATAAAGCTTCTCCTTGCCAAGCCAGTTAGATATTTAGAAAAATAAAGAAACGATAAGGTCTATGATTTTAATACCGATAAATGGAATTACCACACCACCCAATCCGAAGATGAATAGATTACGTCTCAACAAAGCCGATGCGCCGATTGGTTTGTAGGCTACCCCTTTCAATGCCAATGGAATCAATATCGGAATAATAATCGCGTTGAAAATGACCGCAGACAAAATTGCACTTTCCGGACTGTGAAGATTCATAATATTTAAACCTTGCAACGCTGGAATTGCTGTAATAAACAACGCAGGAATAATCGCAAAATATTTGGCAACATCATTAGCAATACTGAATGTCGTCAATGTTCCTCTTGTCATCAGCAATTGTTTTCCAATTTCTACAACTTCAATTAATTTTGTAGGATCGTTATCAAGATCGACCATATTTCCGGCTTCTTTTGCAGCCTGAGTTCCACTGTTCATTGCAACACCCACATCTGCTTGAGCTAAAGCGGGAGCATCATTGGTACCGTCTCCCATCATGGCAACCAGGCGACCTTCAGTTTGTTCTTTTTTGATGTAATTCATTTTATCTTCAGGTTTTGCTTCTGCGATAAAATCATCAACTCCTGCTTTTTCGGCAATAAATTTTGCAGTAAGCGGATTATCTCCGGTAACCATAACGGTTTTAATACCCATTTTTCTTAGACGATCAAAACGCTCGCTGATTCCGGGTTTGATGATATCCTGAAGTTCAATAACTCCCAAAACTTTTTCATTTTCTGAAACTACCAAAGGTGTTCCTCCATTTTGAGAAATTTCTTTAACCTTTAAATCAATTTCCTGCGGAAAAGTATTTCCAGCCGCTTCAGATATTTTTCTGATAGCATCTGTTGCTCCTTTTCTAATGCGGGTTTCATCATAATCAATTCCTGAGCTTCTGGTTTCTGCCGTAAATTTGATGTATTTAGGATTATTAATTTGATATGTTAAAGGATTAATTCCAGCCAGCTCAATGATTGATTTTCCTTCCGGAGTTTCATCTGCCATTGAACTTAAAACCGCTGCTTTTATCAATTGTATTTCATCAACTTGGTTAGCAGGATAAAAACTTGTTGCTTTACGGTTTCCGATGGTAATTGTCCCGGTTTTATCTAAAAGTAAAACGTCGATATCTCCGGCTGTTTCTACTGCTCTACCACTTTTTGTGATCACATTAGCTCGTAATGCTCTATCCATTCCGGCAATACCGATCGCAGATAATAATCCGCCAATTGTAGTAGGAATCAGACACACAAAAAGTGAGATAAATGATGCAATGGTAATCGTGACATCAGAATAATCTGCAAACGGTTTTAAAGTCACGCAAACGATGATAAAAACTAATGTAAAACCTGCCAGTAAAATGGTTAAAGCAATTTCGTTCGGCGTTTTCTGTCTTGAAGCACCTTCTACCAAAGCAATCATCTTATCTAAAAAGCTTTCTCCCGGCTGTGTAGTTACCTGTACAACAATTCTATCAGACAAAACTTTTGTCCCTCCAGTTACAGAACTTTTATCACCACCCGATTCACGGATTACGGGAGCAGATTCGCCGGTAATCGCACTTTCATCTATTGTGGCAAGACCTTCAATGATTTCTCCGTCTGAAGGAATAATATCTCCGGCTTCACAAACAAAAACATCACCTTTCTGTAATTTAGAGGAGGAAATTGTTTCTCCATTTTGCAGTTTTGCAGGCGTTTCCTCTCTGGTTTTACGAAGACTGTCTGCCTGAGCTTTTCCTCTTGCTTCGGCAATTGCTTCAGCAAAGTTCCCGAACAAAACGGTGAGTAAAAGAATGATGAAAACCGTAAAATTATATGCAAAGCTTCCCTGAGATTTCTCTCCTGTCAAAGTCCAGATGCTTACAAAGAACATCACCAATGTACCAAGCCATACGAGAAACATGACAGGATTTTTAAACATCAGTTTAGGATTCAGCTTCACAAAAGACTGTTTCAGTGCTTCCTGAACCAATTCTTTTTGAAACAAAGATTTATTTTGAGTCATTTTAATTTCTGTTATTTTAAATTTTATCTGAATTTTATTTCATCGAAAAATATTCTGCAATCGGTCCTAAAGCCAATGCTGGGAAGAAAGACAGGGCTGCAATAATGGCAATCACGGCAAAAGTCATGAGTCCAAATGTTGAAGTATCTGTTTTTAAAGTTCCTTCACCTTCCGGAATATATTTTTTCTGAGCTAATAATCCTGCAATTGCTACAGGGCCAATAATAGGTAAAAAACGACCGAGCAATAAGACAATTCCTGTCGAAATATTCCAAAAAAGATTGTTATCGCCTAAACCTTCAAAACCACTTCCGTTATTGGCTGCAGAAGATGTATATTCATACAATACTTCGCTGAAACCGTGGAATCCTGGATTGTTGAGTGTAGAAGTTCCGACTTCCGGAAAATAAGTGGCGATTGCAGTTCCAACAAGAATTAAAAATGGATGAAATAATGCTACAATCATTGCAATTTTCATTTCACGGGCTTCAATTTTTTTACCCATAAATTCAGGAGTACGACCAACCATCAATCCGCTGATGAATACCGCAAGAATGATATAGATAAATATATTCAGAATACCTGCGCCATCACCTCCGTAGAAAGCATTCACCATCATTGCAAGCATTTGGGTCATTCCTGAAAGCGGCATTGCGCTGTCATGCATTGAATTAATAGATCCTGTAGAAATAACCGTAGTTACAATACTCCAAAAACCTGAAGCAGCCGATCCGAAACGAATTTCTTTACCTTCCATTGCGCCTAATGACTGGTCAATCCCCATCTGGCTGATTGCAGGATTACCATTCATCTCCATGATAACTGTTGGTACAGCGAGCAATAGAAATCCTACGGTCATGACTCCAAAAATCATATATCCGAATTTCTTTCTGCGGATAAAATGTCCGAATGCAAAAACCATCGCCATTGGAATGATAAATTGGGCAAACATCTCAACCATATTGGTAAAGTAAGTGGGGTTTTCTAAAGGATGAGCTCCATTAGCTCCAAAAAAACCTCCGCCATTGGTTCCCACATGTTTGATAGGAACAAATGCTGCAACCGGTCCTGTAGAAACTTCTACATTTTTACCTTCGAGCGTAATCATTTTATCTTTCCCGTTGAAAGTCATCGGCATTCCTTGAAAAACCATTACTGCACCCATTAAAAATGAAAGGGGTAGTAAAATTCTGGTTGTTGATTTAAGGAAATATTCATAGAAATTTCCGAGCTTTTCAGTAGATTTTTCTCTGAAAGCTTTAAAAATAACAATGGATGCGGCCATTCCTGTTGCTGCGGAAACAAATTGAAGAAACATTAACCAGATCTGTCCTAGGTAACTCATTCCGGTTTCGCCTGAATAATGCTGCAAATTACAGTTGACTAAGAAAGAAATGGTTGTATTAAAAGCTAAATCCGGCGACATGTCGGGATTTCCGTCGGGATTGAGCGGAAGCCAACTCATATTCATTAAAATCAACATACTCATAAAAAACCATAGGAAATTGATGGTTAAAAGTGCTGTTAAATGCTGCTTCCAGTTCATTTCATTTTCAGGATTAATTCCTGATGTTTTGTAGAAAAACCTTTCTACAGGCTTGAAAACAGGATCAAGAAATGTTTTTTCTCCTGTATAGACTTTTGAAATATATTTTCCAAAAGGTATCGCTAATAGTAATGTTATTAAAAACATTGCTACAACGCCTAAAATTTCAGTGTTCATAGGTTGTTTAATGAATTAATGCAAATTCTTTTACGGTAATCACCAGGTATAAAAAAGCAATGACGAAGCTGATCCAAAAAATCATGATTCCCCACTCTTTTATCTGATGTATAATCTTACGGTTCATTTGCTTATTAAATTATTTTTAAAATTTTTCAGGTTTTACAAGCACATAGCAGATATAAATAAATATGGCTATTGAAATAAGAAATAGTATGGTCATTTTTTTTAAATTTAAATTGTATCGAAATATTCAACGAGACGGTAAAACAAAACGAATAGCACAACTGCCGTGATTAATAGAATAATTGTTATCATTTTATTTAATTTTAATTAACCTGAAGAATTGCAGCAGCCACAAAAACCCCAAGAATTACGGCAATATTGATCGTGATTACTTCCAAATTATGTTTTTCGCGGGTAGACTTTAAGAGTTTCCAGTCTCCTATTTTTCTGATTTTTGATTTCATATGTAGATTTTATTGTTTTTTAAGGTCATCCCGAATAGTCGGGACAAGTAATGCAATCGGTGAATCTTCAATACAAGTTTATATTTCCAAATCATGGCGATTTCATTTCTTTTAATTTTTTAAATTCCTGATTTATATACTTGGCGCAAGTAATTGTTTTGCAGACTTGGTGACATTTTTGCGAAAATCAAATCTTTGTAGGATGGTTCACAGCAAAATGTAAGACTGTCTAAAGAATAAACAAAAATATTTTCGATAGCGTTTTTTAATGCCCGATCACCTTTGCTGTAAAACAGATTCATCTTGGTAATCGATTTCATCAGAATTTTCTGATCGTGATCTTTTATCAGCTTTTTTATTTGTTTGGTGAAAACACTGATCACCATAAACGGTGTTTTTGTTTTGTAAGACTCTTCAAATTCTTCCTGAGATTCAGGAATTACTTTTACGATTTCTCTTACGGCATCTGTATGATTCATTTTTAGATTGTTTTGAGTACTTATGCCAAGATTTGTTCCTTTCAAAAAAATAAATACATAACTGTATAATAAACAGTTAATTAGACAGAATAAGCAACATTCTAAAACACAAAAAACCCTATCAAAATGATAGGGTCGTTATCAGAATGGAAGTATTTTCTACAAAATTTTGTACTCTTCAACCTTTCTGTACAAGGTTGCAATACCAATTTCGAGTAATCGGGCAGCTTCGGCTTTATTGCCTTTGGTATGATTGAGAACTTTCTGTATCTGCATTTTCTCGGCACTTGCGATAGAAAACGCCGACATTATTTTTGTTTGTGCAGAATCTTTTTCACTGCTGTACACCGAAATATCTATGGGAAGGCTTTCTATTCCTAATTCAGAGGAATCTGTAAGAATAACGCTTCGTTCAATGACGTTTCGAAGCTCACGAATATTTCCTTTCCAGGGATGATTTTTTAATGCTTTTAAATAATCCGGCGACACTGAAATAATGTTTTTCCCTGTTTTAAGCGAAAAACTTTTCAGGAAAAAATTAACCAATAATTCAATATCTGTAACTCTTTCTCGCAGTGAAGGAAGTTTTATTTGAAAAATATTAATTCTGTAATATAAATCTTCACGGAAGTTTCCTTTTTCAATTTCTGTTTCCAGATCTCGGTTGGTTGCTGCAATGATTCTGACATCGGTTTTAGTGGGTTTACTGTCTCCTACTTTAAGGAATTCACCAGATTCCAGAACACGTAATAGTTTTGCCTGCAGATCTAACGGCATTTCTCCTATTTCGTCCAGAAAAACAGTTCCCTGATTGGCTTCTTCGAAAATACCTTTACTGTCTTTCATTGCACCTGTAAAAGCACCTGCTTTGTGACCAAACAATTCGTTTTCAAGCAAATCTTTTCCAAAAGCCGAACAGTTGATCGCAATGAAATTATTTTTATTTCTTTTGCTTGCATGATGAATAGCCTGCGCAAAAACCTCTTTTCCTGTACCTGTTTCGCCTGTCAAAAGAACGGTAGCATCTGTATTGGCAACTTTTCTTGCAGAATCTACCACGGTTGTAATATTTGATGACTTCCCTATAATGCTGTCGAAAGACTGTTTTCTGTTGAGCTGTTTTTCCAGATGCAGAACGCGTTTGTTAAGTGCTACTTTTTCTGCGGCTTTATAAATCAACGGAAGAATCCGGGTATTGTCGTCTCCTTTTGTAATATAATCGAAAGCGCCATTTTTGATGGCAAGAACTCCATCCGGAATGTTTCCAAATGCTGTTAAAAGAATGATTTCTACCGTAGCAAACTTTTCTTTTACAATTCGGGAAAACTCTACCCCATTTCCGTCAGGCAACTTAACATCGCAAATCACAATATCAATCTCTGAAGTTTCAAGTTTCTTTAACCCGCTTTTCAGATTGCTTGCTTCAAAAACTTCAAAGCCTTCAAGACTGATGATGCGTGACAGAAGCGATCTTATTTTGGCTTCATCATCGATAATTAAAATAGTATTCAATCGTGGAAATTTTAAACTTCAAAATTATAACTAAAATTGAGTTGTTGTTCAAATAATTTTTGTCTTTATAAAAACTTTCGGTTAAGTAAAGCTGAATATTTAGATTTAAACTTCAATAAAAATAGGTTTATAAGAATTGTTACATCGGCGGATAACGGCTTTAAAAACTATAAATAAAGAATTACAGCATCATTTATATCGTTGAAAATTAGCTCATTCCGTTTAATTGTTGTAGATTAGTAGAAAGGCTTACGTCTTTTAGTTTAAAAAAATACCAAACAGAAGACTTTTACCGGTCTTTGATTCTATAGCAAAATAATGCATCATGATTGGTGATAATTAATCAATGCATAAAAGCATAATTCTATTTTTTTAACTTTAAAAAACATACAAATGAAAAATTTAATTTTCGGTCTACAAGTGGCTTTATTGGCTACTTTATTCACAAGCTGCAGCAGTGATGATTATCACTATATTGATTCTCCCAAAGTCTACGAAGAAAAAGTAGTGGTAGCAAACAGAGGTGCAGGAAGTATAAGCTTTATTGATGCCACTTCTAACCAAGTCAGTATGCTTGCAATCTCAGGTTCTGAGCCGATGTACGTAGTGTACGTTCCTACTAAAGACAAGATATTTGTTGGAGACAGAGCAGGAAAGAAAATCCATATCATCAATCCTCAAACAAAAGCAGTTGAAAGTTCTATAACCGTTGGAAATGGGGTTTTCCATATGTGGGCAGATGGTTTAGGAAAACAATTATGGGTAAGTAACGATATTGATAATACTATTTCTGTAATTGATCTGAATACGAATACGGTCGTTAAAACAATTAATGTTGGGATGAAGCCGCATGATGTATTTCTAAGCAAAGATGCAACAAAAGCATATGTTTCAGTGTTTAATGCTGACGCAGCAATGCCTGATAAGGTTTATATGTATTCTACTTCAGACTATTCAAAAACAGGTGAAGCAAGCGTAGGGAAAGATCCACATTTATACCATTTACCTACTAGTAACAAATTGTTTGTTGCCTGTCAGTCTGGTCAAGTATATGCTTTGAATGGCAGTAATCTGAGTGTAATTTCTAACAATGCATTTACTGGTGCGCACGGTATATTTCCTTCTCCAGATAACAATACCGTTTTTGTAACCAATATAACCGGACAACAATTATATTCAATAAATGCTACAACAGGAATGCAAGACGGAATGCCATTAATGGCCTTGAGTGCTACACCCCATAATATTGTGGTAAATGAAGACGGAAACAAAATGTTTGTGACTCATTCAGGCGGTGCAGCAACTGCTGTATCAACTTATACAATTAGCGGAACTAATTTAACTGCAGGTACAACGATTACAGCCGGAACCAATCCTTTTGGTTTAGCTTATTATAAAAGAGAGGTCAAATAAAATATTGATCTATTCTCTACTATTTAATAATAAAAAAGCTTTCTTAATCAAATTAAAAGAGCTTTTTTATTATTTAGAAAATACCTAAATTATTTTCACAAAAAAAGACTGCCATTGGATGACAGTCTCGGATAAAAAGAAGTTATTATTTTTATTTTGCTTTAAAATACACTCTTCTATTTGCTTTGTTTTTCCATTCAGGACATTTTGAAGCTGGGTCACATTCAGGATATTTCAAATCTGTTTTTCCATTTCCTTGTGCATCAAGCTTGTTTGATTCTACTCCGTTTTTAATCAAATAATGCTTTACATTATTTGCTCTTTTTTCGGATAGATTTTTGTTGTATGCTTCACTTCCTCTTGCATCAGCAGCACCAACAACAGTGTAAGATCCATTTGAAGAATTGATATAGCTTACTGCATTATTCAAAATCGGAGTATTGTTTGATAAGATTTTATCTGAGTTTAAATCAAATTCAATTCCATCCAATTTAGTTTCAGATTCTGCAACAACACCAGTTTCTTGAGTAGCAACCGGACAACCGTTGTTTTCTACAGGACCTGGAACTGTTACACACTTATCAAGAAGATCAATTACTCCGTCTAAATCAACATCAAGTGCAACCCCTGAACCGTCAACTCTTGCTCCTGCAGGAGTATCAAGCTGTCTGTCCCAGTCATCACAAACTCCATCATTATCTGCATCACCAGCTTTACAAACTTCAAGGTCATTTACTTTTGATTCTAAAACATCAGTTCTGTAATAAATTTCCTGCATTGGATCGTGCCACATCAAGTGGGATTCATGTTTGCCTAACTTTAATGAAAGACCAAGGGTAGCGTTGATAAAATTATCCGAATTATTATCTTTAATCTTATTCACCACTCTGTCTGCACCATCAAAACTATCATCTGTAGTAACTATATACATTACTCTTCCTTCAACATCCAATCTTCTGTTGAGTTTATATTTCAAACCAGCACCACCTTGTGCAAAAAACGAAAGACCATCTTTAATTGGCGTAACATCTGTTACCAAACGTTGTCCCTGCTCATCTTTTAAATAAGCTCTATATCCTATAGTTCCTACACCAGCATATCCGTGCAATGCCCATCTATATGGAGATTTATTATCCACTCTTCTAAAAAGATTAGAGAAATTGATATCCCCTAGAACTGAGATTGCATCATACTGAGTTCTTCCTCCATACTGCCCTTTTGCAGATGCATTTGCTGGAGCTGCATCTCTAGTATAAAATGCACCCTGACGAGTTTCTCCACGGTCATATTGTAACTTCAAGCCGAATGTGTGAGTAATGGCTTTATCAATACTCAAATAAGCAGAGTATCCTACCAAACTTTTTCCTGCTCCTTCACCGAACTTTAGTGATGTAAGATCTGCATATTGCATTAATGGAACTCCTGCTCCGAATGAGATTGACCAATCATTAAATCTCTTTGCAGATTGGGTAAAAGGCTGTACGTTAGCAGAACCTGAAGAAAACGTATTCGGATATTTTCCATTGTTATTTACCTTAATTGAATCTTGTGCAAACACACACGAAGGTACCGCTATCGCAAGCGACAAAATTGCTAATTTTGATTTCATATAAAATTTTAATTTATTTTAAAAAAAAGTGTGATAAGTGTAGGGTTAATTCACCCTTAAAAACTTATCCATTTTCCCAATGCACTTGCCAGTGCGGGTTTCAGCTGTACTATCTTACTTTCAATTACTGTACCAAAAAAGAAAATTGATGTACTATAATTTGTCATTTAATTCGTAAACAACTGATGGCCAGCAAACTTAAAGCTCTAATTTATTTTAAAAACAAATTAAGAAGATTGCTTTTTTAACCAAAAATTTAGAAGGATTATTATAATTTAAGATCATATTTTTCTGGTCTGAATAAACCCCAAAATAATGGATATAATAGTAGATACAAGTAATGTTTTGAAACTTTAAACCAGATGATGATTTAAAATATTGTTGTCGTAAAAAAAATACCTCTTTTAAGATTAATTTGTCATCCAGTATAAGAAATCTGCAATTTGTCTTTTACTTACAAATACATCTGAATTAATTTCAGGAGCAGGAGAAAGTTTTAATTCAATTTTTTGGCTAGAATGCTTTATGATTTCAACGATTGCTTTTTTATTAATAATGAATTTACGATTAATCTTAAAAAAAAGCTGTGAGTTTAGTCTGGAGATGATATCTTTAATCGTATCATCATAAATGTAAGTTCGGTTATCAGTCGTTGTTAAAAAAAGATATTTACCGGAGGCAAAAAAATAAGCCGTTTCTTTTTCATCTACTGACCTGATTTTATTACCGTCTGTCACCATAAAATGCTTCATTTTTTCGGAATCATTAGCTTTATATAATGAAGAAATAGACTTCAGGACAGGTTCAGGATCGAAATTATCTCTTATAGAATTAAATTTTTGTAATGCTTTATGCAAATCTTCTTCTTCAAAGGGTTTCAATAGATAATCAATCGTAAAATGTTTGAAAACGCGCATCGCATATTCATCAAAAGCAGTAATGAAAATAATTGGTGTGAAAAGCTCAACCTGTTCGAAAATTTCGAGACTCATGCCGTCACCAAGATGAATATCCATAAAGATAAGGTCTGCGGAATCATTTTCAAAAAAATCTATGGCCTGCTTTTTTGAACGAAGAATCACCATTTCTGTAACAGGAATGATGCTTTGTTTATCTAAAAGATCTTTCAGATAGTTAACTGCCAATAATTCATCTTCTATGATTGCAATTTTCATAATATTGCAAAAATACAAAAAAACCGCTAAAACAATTAAGCTCAAGCGGTTTCGGGGTTGTTAATATGAATGTTAAATTTTTATAAGTACGGATTGTTCTTTTTAGCACTTTTCGGAAACTCTATCGTATACCTTACGTCGTTTTGCTGAAGAATATATTCCTGTCCGTTGATGTTATGAATGATTTTTTTCTGATTTAATCTTCTTAAATCAAACCAACGCTGCCCTTCCAACGCAAATTCTCTGAATCTCTCATCCATCATGAAACTCATGAATTCTGTAGCGTTCATTACATTTACCTCAGCCTGAATAGATGTAAATCCGGTTGGAGTGTATCTGTTTTTCAAAACTTTTAGCAAGGCTTCTTTAGCTTCATCCAATCTGTTTAATTTCACCAAAACTTCAGATTTTATAAAGTATAATTCTGAGGTTCTGAAAGACACTCTGAAATCTGAACTTCCTCCTTTAATCACTTTATATTTGCTGCCATTTTTTTCAAAATAAATTCCAAATCTTTTGTCTGTAGCTGTATTATATTTTGAAATAAGATCTGAAGAAGCAAACGATAAATTCTGCACGGCACTGTTGAAAGCATTATCTAAAGCCATAATCGATTCTACCGAAGTAAAATGGTTAGGAGCCTGACTAGATGTATTTAAATTGCTCAACTCTCCTTTGATCGCTAATGCCTGATCTGAATAATCCAAAGCTTTATTCCAATCTCCTTGATAAAGAGCCGTTCTTGCCTGAAAAGCCAATAAAGAAACTTTAGAAAATCTATAATTGATAGGAGAAGTCTGCTTCTGCTCTACCATCATGTCGTCAGCTTTTTTAATATCTGCATGCACCTGATCATAAACTTCCTGCACGCTTGAAGGTTTTAAAACCTGCTCAAGATCGATTTCCAAATTGATAGGAACTCCTCTATCCTGAGATGCTGTAGCTGCGTTGTATGGCTTACCATATAAATTGACCATATCAAAATAAACATACGCACGAAGTGCATAAGCTTCTGCCAAAATCTGCTGTTTTTCCGGAGAATCGGTCATTGTTTTGCTTCCTTCGTTGATGATCTGATTCAGATAAAAAACTACTGAATAAAAACTTACCCAAGGAAACTCAATCGTTGATTGGTCGTTATTGCTATCTTTCCACATTGCGATTTCACGGTAAGCGATGAAATCACTTGTATTTTCATCTACATTGAGCTCATCGGTACGAAGAGCAACCAAAGATCTGTGAATAGGATATTTTGAATACGCAGAAGTCAATACTTTACGGTAATCTTCAGCAGTAACAGGAATAATCTTCCCTTCCGGCTGTATATCTAAAAAACGATCGCATCCTATACTGGAAAAACTTAGTACTGCAACCGCAATGAATGTTGTAAATTTTCTCATGTTTTTTAAATTTTAAAAAGAAACATTAAATCCTACTGTAACCGATTTTGTGATAGGCTGTGCATAGATGTTACCATAGGTTTCCGGATCGAAATACCCTTTATATCCATTACTGAATACAAACAGGTTACGTCCTTCTACACTTAGTCTCAAAGCACTAATTCCCATCGGGCTTGTAAATTCTTTAGGCAAAGTATATCCCAAACGAATGCTGCTGATTCTTAAATAACTGATCTCTTTTGCCCAAATATCAAGAAGACTGTAAGCATTAGAACGGTTATCAGAAAGCCATTTATTCCCCATCCAACCAGGATTGGTTTCCATATCCGGACTTGTAATTCCAGGAAGTGAACCACCTGCGTTATAGATGTCTTTGGTGTAATTTCTTCCTCTATCCAGCTCCATTCCACGGTAAGAAGGTGTTTGCATTACCGTTTGCTTTATATTAAAAGTAGCCGAAACCGTAAAGTCAAAATTACTGATTTTAAAGGTGTTGATAATACCTCCTGTAAACTTCGGATCTCTGTCGCCAACATAAGTAAAAAGACTTCTCAGTTCTGCATTTGATAGTTTAGAATCTACCAATTGACCCGGAAGGAAATCTGCATATACATCATATAATGCGAAGAAATCTTCTATTTTCACTTTTTCATTTCCTTTCCAAAACATTGGGTTTCCGTTTTCGTCTATTCCTGCCGTTTTCAAAGCAAAAACAGCGTTTACCGGAAGACCTTCTCTTGACGGAAGCAATGCATTGTCACGAGGCTGCTCGCTAAGGACATTACTCTTATTATGTGCAAAATTGATCGTAGTTGACCATTTGAAATTATCTTTGTTGATGTTTTTGGTAGATACCGCCAATTCAAATCCCTTGTTGGTTAAGCTTCCCCAGTTCATCATCGTATATTCAAATCCGGTTTCCAATGGAGTTTCTTTCATACTGATCATATCTGTTCCTTTTCTGTTGTAAACATCAGCAGTAAGATTGATACGGTTATTGAAAACGCCTAAATCAAGTCCAAAATTAACGTTAGTCGTTTTTTCCCAACGAAGTTTATCGTTTGGAGGACTTATCACATTAATAATATTTTCTTTTCCACCCGGAAGAATCGTTGAATCGCTGTATTCACCAATAAAAAACGGTGACGTATTACGGTCTATATTTCCCTGCAAACCATAAGAAGCTCTTAATCTAAAGTTAGAAATAGCAGAAAGATTCTTCATAAAATCTTCTTTCGACACCAACCAAGAACCAGAGACCGCCCAAATTGGAAGATATTTGTACTTTTTATTCACTCCAAATAAATTGGTTCCGTCATATCTTACACTTCCGAAGAATGTATATTTCTGATCGTAAGTATATGAAGCCGTTGCAAACATTGAAGCATATGCATTCTCAATCGGAGGCATTTCTCTATAAGTTTCGTACTTTCTTTCAGCGGCAAAATTCGAACTTGGGAAAACAATTGCAGTTGATCTTCTTGTTACAGAATCATACCCGAAAGCTCTTGTAACCGTTGTATTATCTTCTGTTTTACGAAGTTCAGTTCCCGCCATCAAATCAATCTCGTGTACCAAATTAATTTTTGTGCTGTAGCTTCCCTGCAATTTCCAGTTGTATTGGTAGAAATTATTATCCCAATTTTGTTTTACTCCACCATCAGGTAAAAAATAACGGTATGCGCCATCTTTATAATAACGTGTGCCTTCTCTCATCTTTCTTGTGAAATAGGTATTCTCGGCTGCAAATTTCTCTGTCTTATTACCGTCATACTGAAGACCCAACTGTGAAGTCAGTTTCAGGCCTTTTGCTAATTTATAATCTAAATCGAAAATAGCTTTTAATGACTGATTTTTCAGTGTATAGCTTGTATTTTCTCTTTCTTCTAAAAAGTTGAAAGGAATATATCTGTCTTCAAAACCATCAATATCCTGATCATATCTGTAGCTTCCATCTGCATTGTAAGGACTCAAATAAGGATTGGCATTTCTTGAATAGTTGATCGGGCTGATAGAAGCATCAGCATCTGTAACAAATGATGTTCTCTCACTTTGTGTACCAAAAACCGAGACTCCAAAATTAAGCTTATCATTGATTTTATAATTGTTTTTCAACGTCAAATTATAACGCTCAAAACCGGTACCAATCGTTGTCCCTTCTTCATCATAATATCCTAAAGAGAAATAATAATCTGAACGATCACTACCTCCGGAAACACTTACTCCATATTGCTTATTAATTGCATTTTGATACAATAATTTTCCCCAATCTGTATTGCTGTTTCTTAAACCATCGATTTGCTGACGTGTCAACATATTTAAAGCTCCTAAACCTCCGTTTCTATACGCATCAAGCTGTCCGTTTTGAGTTAAGATTCTCATCACTTCCCCTTTGTCGGTACGATACGTTAAGTCGGTACGGTTGGCAAGCATTAATTCTAAATCTACTTTTTCAGAAGCATTTAAAAGATTAAGTTTACCAAAATCCGGACGCGCAGTAATAAAAGTATCTACTGAGAAATTAACTCTTAAACTTCCTTTTTTTCCTTTTTTGGTGGTAATAGAAATTACTCCATTCGCCGCTCTTGCTCCATAAATAGCTGTAGCAGCAGCATCTTTTAGAATGGTAATATCTTCAATATCATTTGGATTTAATCCGGCAATAGAGAAGTTTTGAAGCTGATCGATATTATCTTTATCACTAAAATTAGGCACATCATTTCCTTCCAACGGAAGACCATCAATTACCCAAAGCGGATCTTGAGGTCCAGAAAGAGAAGCTGTACCACGAATTCTGATTTTTGCCGGACTTCCGGGAGCTCCTGTTTCCGGCGTAACGGCAACTCCGGCAATTTGTCCTGCCAATAATTGATCTACACTGGCAACACCGGCTTGCTGAATATCGTTCATCTTCACTGTAGTTACAGCGGAAGTTTGCTTACGTTTTTCAATTTTCTGATATCCGGTGATAATTACTTCCTGAATATTATTTTTTTCTGGAATATTGTCACTTACAACAGGAATCAAAGTAATATTGTAACTCGTTTGCCCTTCGTAGATCTGAATTATTTTAGGTTCATATCCAAGATAACTTACCGTTACAGACCTTGTATCTGCAGGGATCTCTAAAGTATAATTTCCGTTCTTATCTGTGATCGTTCCGATAGAAACGCTTTCAATAATTCCGGTTTGATTGGTTTTTGTAGAAACAGACTGTGTTTCAATTTTTATAGATGCTCCTGCAATTACTCTTGAAGTATCTCCGTCATCAATTTTTCCGGTAATGGTTTTCTTTTCCTGGGCTAATGCAATCTGAGCCGCCAAAAGAGGTAAAAGTATAAATGCTTTTTTCATAACTGATTACTTGTTTAAAGCCTCTTTAATACGGATGATTAAGTCAGCATAATGAGCCTTAGAGGCATCATCTCCTTTGTTTTTACTTTTATTCAATAAATTCAACACATTCTGTAGCTCTGCTCTTTTGTAAGTAGTAACTTCAGATACTCTTTTCATAGATGAATAATTAATATTCCTAAGATTTTGAGCTTCTTCCTGGAAGTTACAGATCATCGGAATATTCAACGTTTTATCTGTTTTAATTGCTTTTACAGCAGTTTTTTCAAATAATTTATTTACCGAAACGATCAAAGCATCTACATAGTTTTTCTGCGTCATCTTTTCAAGAATTGTCAAACTTCCTTTTTTATTGAAAATTGAACCTCTCACCTGATCGAATAAATTCTCAACAGTATAAATTTCTTCTTTAGAACCTGAAACCTGATGTTTCAACTCGTTCTCAAGCATTCTCAACAAACGGTCATCCATAAATAATGAATAGAGATTACCATACTGCATTCCTCTTGCTAAATTGTAAGGAGTCTGCTCGAATGGTCCCATCGGAGAATTTTTAATAGGATAGGTTTTCTCAGTGATTGGATTAAAAAACAACCATTCCGGAAGGTTTATCGAGTTTTTAATTAAATAATCAACCGCTCTTTTCTGCGTTTCAGCAGGAACTGCTTCGTAAGCTTTTTTCTTACTTCCAAAAACAGTGTTATCCAAATAAACACCTCCCACATTTGCCATTACATGACCCGAATAGAGATCCCATTGCCCGATCGCTCCTAAATACAGTTTACCTGCATCGGTATAGCTTTTTCCATCTTCATAAGTCCATTTTAAAAGATTATCGATAACGATCTTTAGGTTTTTCATTCCATATTCGCTGGCCTTCATCGCATCATCACCTAAATCTTCGGATTGTGAACGAGGATCAATAGTTTCTAAATAACTTTGCTGTTCACCATAAAAATACATAGGATCATCCTGATGTTTTTCTATTAAATTTCTCAGTGCATTTTTCTCAGATACTGCATCAGGATACCAACGGTAACCCCATTCAATAGCATATTTATCATAAGTTCCAATTTTCGGAGTGATTGCAGTAACACCATCTTCAGGTTGTGCTACATAATTATAACGAGCATAATCCATAATCGAAGGTGCTGTACCTCCCATTTCATCTGTAAATTCTTTTGAACGCAATGATTCTACCGGAAAAGCAAATGAAGAACCCATATTATGCTTCAATCCAAATGTATGCCCTACTTCATGAGAAGAAACAAAACGAATCGCTTCACCCATATGTTCATCACTAAACACATTTCCTCTCGCTTTTGGATCAATCGGTCCGGTCTGAATTCTCATCCATTCCTGAAGAGAGGTCATTACGTTATGCCACCAAATAATATCAGATTCAATGATCTCACCACTTCTTGGATCTACCACAGAAGGTCCCATTGCATTAGATTTTGGTGACGCAGCATAGGTAATCACCGAATATCTTACATCATCAATATCAAAATCTTTATCATTTTCGTCCGGCATTTTTGCGATAACGGCATTTTTGAAACCTGCCTTTTCAAAAGCAGTTTGCCAATCGTAAACTCCAGCGATGATTTTTTTACGCCATTGGATCGGAGTTGCAGGGTCAATATAATAAACGATAGGTTTTTTAGGCTCTACCAATTCTCCTCTCAGATACTTTTCTTTATCTTCATCTTTAGGTTCCAAACGCCATCTTGTAATGAAACGTTTTTCATCCATTCTTTGTTGACGGTCATTGAATGCCCAATGTTTTTCACTGAAAAAACCAACTCTAGGATCATCGGTTCTGGAATTCATCGGCACTTTAGAAAGCAATACAATATTACTCGTAACACCCAATGTTACAGGCAAATCTACTCCTCCTTCATTCACCGATGTAGTCAATTGAGATTTAACGACAAGATTCTTAGGGAATGTTTTTACGTTTTCAATATAAGAAAGATTTGATTTTACCGAACCTCCAAGACCTACATTTGCCAAAACATCATTAAAGCTTTTTTGGTTTCCGTCAAAAACTTTGTTTACTTTGATTGCTACCGAAGTAGAATCGCTGTTTTGTGCCTCAATATCAAAAACTTCAATCACAGATTCTGAAAAATTATCTTTAACAGATCTTGTAATCACATCATTTTTGGGAGATGATACTTGTGGAATTACTGTTTTAACCCATATCTTTTTAGCTACATAATCACGGTGAAAAGAAATTACTTTATTTTCATAATTCATTCCTTTATTTAATCCGGCTTCATTTACCTGCATCGGAACTTGTGATAGCTTATTAACTACCAAAAACTGACGTCCGATTAAGCTGTCCGGAATTTCAAAGTAGATATCTGTTTTTACCTGAATTGTATTAAAAAGACCTTTTTTATAAGTCCCTTTTTTGATCAATTCATCAATTTTTTTTGTTTTTTTTGAGGAAGTATCTGTTTTAGCAGATTTTTCTTTGTCGGTTTTTACGGTATCTTTCTTCTGCGCAAATACTGCCGGAGAGGCTAAACTAAGCCCCAGATACATTGCTAGCCTGTAATTCTTCATTAAAATAGTACATTTCATGCCCTCTAGGTTTTCAGTGGGCAAAAATATAACCTACAAAACCACATCTATATTAATAGGGAGTGAAAGGGTGAATTATTGGAGTGAATGGATTTTTAGACTTTTAATTCATTACTGGTAAGAAGCAGATAAAATATCCATCATTGATAGATATGTCAAGATTATTATTCTTAAAATATCCGTAAATCTGGCTTAAATAATCTAAACCAAACTTTTCGCCTTGTACCTTTTCCGTTTTCGGTTGCCATGTGTTTTTCACAATAACTCCATCTTTTTCAACCGTAATAATAATGGCTAAAGGATTATCTATAGTTGCAATATTATGCTTTATAGCATTCTCTGCAACAAGCTGTAGCGATAAATAAGGAATTCTTTTTTCTAAACTTTCTTCGTGATTGATTATCAGGTCAAAACTAATTTCCTCGTCAAACCTGCTTTTCAGAAGATCCATATACTGTTTAATAAAGCTAATTTCCTGTGCCAAAGGAACCAAATTTTCTTTTGGTGGAACAATAAGATATCGATAAATCTTTGAAAGATTCATTGTAAACTTCTGTGCATTTTCTCTGTTGAGACCAATCAACATATAAAGAGAATTCAATGAATTGAAAAGGAAATGCGGATTGATATTATTTTTAAGCTGCTGAAGCTGATTTAGTGCTTCTTCCCGATGCATTTTTTCATTCTCAACAAGAAGCATATTTTTTTCAGACTGTATTTTTTCTTTCTCCTGAAATGCCATATTGGTTGCTCTGTAAAACAGAATAAATACGGTCACAATAAGTAACAAAGCTGCCAGAAAAATATAAACGGTATATCTTTTTGTTTGATTCACACTTTCATCAATCAGAAAACTCACGTAATTAACGACTGCATAACCTTCAAAATTATCGGTTTTTAAAGGTTTTATAAATCGGATTACTTCTACATCAAGGTATTCTGAAATCGTATTCCTTTCGGTATATCCTAATTCAGCTTTGCTGGTTAAGGTATCTTGTGGCTGAATATCGGTAAAATCAAAAATATTCTTTCCCAAATACTTTTTATCAGGATGTGTGATGCAAATCCCTTCTTTTGAAAAAACATACGTATAAGTATTCGGAGACTGATCGATCGTGGCAAAATACTGATGGAGATTATCAAGACTTACAGCAGAACCGTAATACAGCATATTTTTATTCGTCTGCAGAAGAGAATCATAACTGAGCCAATAAATACTGTCGTTATGCGTGATTAAATAATTATTAAAGTTACCGGGACCTTTATTTTTTATCTTGGTATATTTTGCTATTTTTTCATCTTTTTTGAGAACATCCGATAAAAGATCTTTATTCCCAGATTCTCCGGAAACACCATTGTAGTAATAATACCAACTGTACGGAACGAGCTTTCGCCGTTTGTTTAAATTATTTAAAACGGAGGAATAATCTTTGTAATTTTTCAGTCCGTCTTTCTGAACTAAAGCACGAAGCAGATACTGATAATCTTCAATATTTCTAAATTCTTTTTCTACCGTTTCATATTTCCTCAAAAAAGTTTTGCGGGCAAACTCTTCATTATTTCTACGGCTGTCGTGAGTAATAAGAAGACTAAGAACCGCAAATGCTACAACCGCAATTAAACAAGCAGACAAAGCCGCTATAAAAACAGATCTTTGGGTGAGTGCATGTTTAAAATTAATCTTCAAAACCTTCTGATTTATTATTATTTAAGTTAGAATAAAGTAGTTATTAAATATAATTACAGTAGATAAACTATTTTGTTTTGTTTAAGAAGTAAAAAAAAAAATTTAGTTGGAATTTTGCAGAAATCAGAAACGAAGATACATAATTTTCTGAGCAAAAAAAATGAATTTCTGATTCAAATCTTGACAATTAACAGACTTTCCTAGAATATAAAAATAAAAGGAACCGAATAATTATTCAATTCCTTTTATTTTATAGTGAGAAAACTTTTTTGTCATTCGTATATTTTAATGAAAGTTATAAGACAAACGATAAACATCTCTAAAGTAAATTTCAGTTTCCGAAACTTCTTCGTATTTAGGCATTTGTGTCGATGACTCTGAATAACTTAATTTTTGAGTTACGACTGATGATTTCGGCTTTTTCTTGCATCCGCAATATTTAAGATCATTTTTCCTGTGCTCGTTGAGCTGAATAGTTTTTATAGTAGTGTATTCAAGCTGTTCGGCTTTACTAAAACTGGATTGGTTTAAAGTAAAATAAGGCTCACCATGATAAAAGTAGTGATCAATAATTTCCGGATTATTTTTTTGAGACGAGTCGGCGTAGGTTGAAGCATGATATCCGCTACATTTTTGGCAAAAAGCCACCTTGATAAAAATCTGTTCCATACATTAATTTTGCTGTGGTTTGTATTACAGATAACATGCCATAATCCTGCGTGGAGCTTAAAATTATTAATTCTTTACAATTTTTTTCATTTCGCGTTAACCAAAAACGGAACTTCTAAAACTAATAGCATCAATTCATTTATAGGAAAACATTAACTCTCGTCTTTCGTATTTTTCACAAGACTTATGCCCGAGAAAAAAAAGATGAGTCCTATAACACCTGCGACAGCAAGTGTTGTGTAAGCTGTACTTTTATTGATTAATTCATACCCTGTATAAATTAAACCCACAATTCCTAATACCGTAAGAATAGTTCCAAAAATTCTTTTAATGTTCATGATAATTTTATTTTAATGTCTACAAATCAAGATATGTGCCTTAAAATATTCTGAAAACAGAAAAAGAGTATTTACAGATAAAACAAACCTTTTTTTAATTATACAATTAAAAAAAAAATTACCCGTAATCTGTAGAGATAAGAAATTCTATTATTTGGAACATGTTTTGTTTATTGTTGAGTATAACACATTTACAAATGATGGAAAAAAAACTTTTAAAAAAGAGAATACCAAGAAAAAAAATAATTCTTTCGACTTTCCTGGGATTTGTGACATTAATAGCCATATTTCCATTTGCATTAGATTTTTATCTGCAAAAAAAACTTCCTGACCTCATCAATGAAAAAACACCATATAAAGTGTTGCTTAAAGACTTTAATTTAAGTTTATTGAAAGGTAATCTTACTGTTAACGATCTTGAAATCAGCACAAAAAACCCAAAAAACCAATACATTACTCAGATCAATGGAAAAATAAAAAATCTTAACATAACAGATTTAAATATTTGGAAAGCAGTTTTCAGTAATAAATATCATGCAGATCAATTTACACTTACTGATTCTGATATTAAAGTAAAGCTTGCCGCTTTGAAGAAAGACCAAAAGCCTAGCAATAAAAAAATTAATCTTCACATCAATAATATCGCAATATATAACGTAAACGCAGCTATTGAAAATGGCCGCGGCAAAACGGTTTTTAGGGGACAGCATATCAATGTACAGCTAAAAGATATTAAACAAAACGCCAGCGGAAATAAGATTCCGATTGCATTTTCAGAATTTAAAATCGATGCAGAAAATGTACAGATTGGCGTTAATGATTTTTATGAAATTAATGCAAAGAAAATTAATGCAGCCAATAAAACACTGCAGCTCGTTCAATTTCATTTAAAACCAATACAGGCAGTAGCTCAATATAATTCTAAAAATGTTTTTGATTTTTCAACACAAAATCTGGCTGCAAAAGACTTTAATATCAGTCAGGATTCGTTGATCGTTTCTGATATTACCTTTACCCAACCTGATCTTAAAGTATATTCTACCGGAAAAAACACAGTTGATAAAAGTAATAATTCAAAAGAGATCGACTTGAAGATTGGTTTAAAAAACATTACTTTTCAAAAAGGGAAAATCAATGTTTTTCAGGTTAATAAAGAAAAAACAGCCTCCGTTGAAAATTTTAATTTTAAGATGAGTGATATCGTCTTTGACAAAAATACCGTTAAGGAAAAAATCCCTTTCCGCTTTACCAAACACGATATCGAAGCTGAGAATATTTACTTTAAGGCAGATCAGCTACAGGCTGTGAAAATTAAAAGTATTACTTCACGCAATGCCAATATTACTATTGATGGTTTTCAGGTTTTAGCATTGGGGACAAGCAGTACAAAAGATGTATTTTCGGTAAGCACAGATCAAATAAAAATTTTAAATAACAAAAGCAGATATATAGGTCAGAATCTTGACATAAAACTTGATGGAATAGAAATACATAATCCTTCAGTACAGATTATAACGGCAACAAAAAATAAGAAAAAAACTCAAAAAGCCACTACTCACCCACCGTTTACCGCTCATATTGGTTTTATCCGTGTCAATAACGGTAAAGTTTTGCAAAATCAGCAGAATGTAGAAAAGCTTGCCGTTGGAAAACCAGATATTAAAGTGGATAAAGTATTTAGAAATACTGAGCGTTTTAAAGAAAAAATGGCCTCCGTTGAAAATTTTAATTTTAAGATGAGTGATATCGTCTTCGACAAAAATACCGTTAAGGAAAAGATCCCTTTCCGTTTTACCAAACACGATATCGAAGCTGAGAATATTTACTTTAAGGCAGATCAGCTACAAGCCGTGAAAATTAAAAGTATTGCTTCGCGCAATGCCAATATTACCATTGATGGTTTTCAGGTTTTAGCATTAGGGAAAAGCAGTACAAAAGATGTATTTTCCGTAAGCACAGATCAAATTAAAATTTTAAATAACAAAAGCAGATATATAGGTCAGAATCTTGACATAAAACTTGATGGAATAGAAGTAAATAATCCTTCAGTACAGATTATAACGGCAACAAAAAATAAGAAAAAAACTCAAAAAGCCACTACTCCGCAATCTTTTACCGCTCATATTGGTTTTATCCGTGTTAATAACGGGAAAGTTTCACAAAAAAAACAAAATGTAGAAAAGCTTGCCATTGGAAAACTAGATATTAAAGTGGATAAAGTATTTAGCAATACTGAGCTTTTTAAAAAAGACATTCCGTTCAAAACAGAAAAAAATTATGTTAATGCAAAGAATATTCGTCTGGATGCAGGCAAATATTATTATTTGAAAGTTGCAGAAATAAAAACTACCGGAAAAAATACGGACATCAGCGAATTCAATTATCTGCCTAAATATTCGAGAGCAGGTTTCAGTAAAGTAATTGCTAAAGAGAGCGATTTGTATACCATTAAAGTAAAAAAGATCAACATCAAAGATCACAATACACAACTGGGTAAAAACAGCAGTATCGATCTCAGCAAAATAAGCATTGATGGTCTACACTGCAATATTTACCACGATCTTGCCCCACCTGATGATATTGCGGTAAGATATCTTTTCAGTAAGAAATTACGTGACGTGAAAATTCCATTATTCATCAAAGAAATATCTATTAAAAACTCAGATTTGGAATATGAAGAAGATGCTGAAAAAAGCAATATTCCGGGAAAACTGACTTTTAATAATTTCCAGGCACTGATTACGAATGTAAATAATGCTAAAATAAAAGGACGACCTACTATAATCAATACCGATGCATCTTTTGATTTTTACGGAAAAGCAGAAACTAAAGTCAACTGGAAATTTGATGTTAAGGATCTCGCCGACAAGTTCACCATCAAAGGAGATGTACAAAAACTTTCTGCTGATAATGTCAATCTTTTTGTGCGCCCGTATTTAAATATTACTTTGGATGGAAATATTGACTATTTAAAATTCGATTATTACGGATCTCAAGAAGGTATTGCAGGAAAGTTTTATTTCAAATACAACGACATGTACGTAAACTTCCTGAATAAAAAAGGAAACGAAAGAAAATTCTTAAATACGATTGCCAATTGGTTTGTGAAAAACGAATCTAAAGGAGAACCTGGGCATGTGGTTATTGATAAAAAACGAGAACCCGAAAGAAGCTTTTTCAGTATGCTTTGGCAGGGAATTATGGAAGGTCTCAAGAAGTATTTGATATAAGTTTAAATTATTCTTTTTCCGGGATTAATAACTTACCCCAATCGTTTAGTTGCCAAAGAATTTCAACTAGTTTTTCGCCAATTTCGGTTAAAGAATATTCCACTCTTGGCGGCAGTTCGTTGAAACTTTCTTTGGTTAAAATACCATCCTCAATCATTTCACTGAGCTGTTTGTTTAAAACACGCCTGTCAACATTGGCAATTCCTCTCAAAAATTCGCTTGGTCGTTTTTTGCCTTCATTAATTTGCCAGACAATAGGAATTTTCCATTTTCCGCTGATTGAATTTACAGCGATTTCCAACGGACAAATTTTATTTTCGGCGACTTTTTCCTTTGTTTTCATATGATTGACTTTTTTATCCCTATGTGCTAAAAATATGCGGTATTGCCAATATTAAAAAGCTTTTCGAGATTTGCAAAATTAATCATAATATAAGGATATAAATACATTCTATACATTTGTGAATGTAAAAATTTAATATTAAAAAAATGCTAGAATGCTATGACAGAAATAAAACGCAAAGGTTCTCGTTCCACAAAAGATATTCCTAAAGACATTTTGGAACAGTTGAATCGTGGAGAAATTGAAACAGCAAATTTAGTGGAATGGTTAGCTGTTGACCAACTCCTTTTGCTTGAAAATTTATTGAAACAATTGGGCAAAACTCTATATTTCAAACCCATATTAACCGATATTGAAAACCTGAAAAAACAAACTGTAAACACCATTAACGAAGCAATCGGAATGGGACTTTTTGAGCAGTCATTAAAAAATGATGACACCGAAATATTGACAATTATGGCGAACCATACATCAGATTTAATCCGTTGTTGGGCGACTTATACAATTGGTAAAAATCAAACATTAGATATCACTCAAAAGCTTGAACAAATCCAAGTATTTGCAGCTGATAAGCATTTTGGGGTAAGAGAAATTTGTTGGTTAGCTGTAAGGTCAAGCATTGCAAAAGACTTAACAAAAAGTATCGAAATATTATCAAGCTGGACAAATCCCAAAGATGAAAACGTGAGACGGTTTGCCAGCGAAGCCACAAGACCGAGAGGTGTTTGGTGCGAACATATTGAAGAATTGAAACATAATCCTGAATTGGGGTTGGCAATTTTAGAACCTTTGAAATCTGACAAAGCAAAATATGTACAGGACAGCGTCGGTAATTGGCTAAATGATGCAAGCAAAACACAACCGGATTTTGTGAAACTGCTTTGCGAAAAATGGAAGAAAGAAAGCCCCACAAAAGAAACTGCTTACATTATAAAAAAAGCATTACGTACAATTGAAAAATAATGGAACTAACTAATAAAATATAAATATCTCTCTTTGATTGGAATTTTGTAGATTAGTTTGAGAATTTATTTATTAAAAAATGAATTTAAGTAATAAACAATATCATATCAATTCCTTGCGAACCATACTCTTCGGTTTATGTTGTCTTTTTATAGGCCTTTTTACATTGTTGATATTAGTTTTAGCCAGTCCTAATTTCGATATTTCATATATTTTTATAATACCAATTGTCGGCATAATTTCGATTACAACGATTTACTTTGGCAGTAAAACTCTACTTAAATTTAATAAATTTATTCAGCTTGAATTACAAAATGATGAGCTTAAATACTTAATTATAGGAACAGGTAAAGGATCTGCTTTGAATTATTTTATAAATCCATCATTTAAAACAATTAAATATTCAAATATAAAATTCGTAAATGTTGTTGACACAAATTTTGAAAAATATATTGAGATAATTCAAAATGGCGATTCTAAAGTTGTAATTCCCTTGCTCTATCAAAATAAAAAGGAATTAGAAGAAATCGTATTCGAAATAAAAAAAAGATTAACATAAACCACTATTAACAAATGAAAACATTAAACCTTTTCTTCATCCTCATTTTTTCATTTTGTTTTTCACAGGAAAATAATGTTCTTGAAAGACTTTCTGCTCTGAATAACAATGGGAAAATCTGGTACAACATTGATGGATACAGTATCACGAGTGAAAAATTTAATAATTCTTTTGATGAGAAAGGCTTGAAAAAAGTTTTCAGGAAACATCAAATTACAGATTCGGATGTGAAAATAAAAGACAATCAAATCAATTTCAACAATTTATTGGTCTCAAAACAGCAAAAAATATCTGACAATAATTTCCAAACCAATAATTACTATTTTGTTGAAAATCCAGACAAAACAGTTTCTGTTGTTTGGTTTATTAAAAATGGGAAAACAGATAAAGAAACAGAAGAGAAAATGGTCAACTTAATCATCGAAAATAAAATTCCAGAAGAAAATTTTGTTCCGATGAAAATCACTTCAATTAATTTTGCAGGAAGAAAAATAGAGCTTAGAAACAGCTGTTATTGGACATTTCTGAACACCGTTCAATGTCCTTATTTGGGAGAAATGAACTGGTCTGTTCATAGAAATTTAGACAGTGCTAAAGAAGCTATTGAGAATCAGTTAAATATCACGAAATCTAAAAATGGCGGAAAAGTAAGTTCAGAAGAAAACGTCGATATAGAGTTTGAAGGAGTTCAGACTAAAGCAAAAAAAGTAATTTATGATTTTACAGGTGTGGCTTCTGCTTTGGCCGGAATGTCGAGTGGGAAAAATCTAACTGTTTATTATGTCGCTGAAAATGTAAGAAATAGAAATGTAAGCTGTGTAATGAGCTTTTGGAACAATGACCAAATAAATCCTGAAACAAAACTCCCTCCTCTTTTAGAAAAGATAATAAAGCTTAAATAAAAAGCTGAATCTATAAGTAGTCTGTATTTAACTAAACATTTCGTTTTAATTATCTGTATTAAAATTAAAGTAAAAATTTTACTTATCAATCAAAAGTTTATTGAAGAAAATAATTTTTAGTATATTGTATAACATGGTATTAAGCAAAAGATATATCTTTGCAATGTAAAAAAAAACAATAAACCATGAAAAAATTACTTTTAAGTTTTTGCTTTATTCTATTCACTCATCTTCTTTTTGGTCAAAATTTCGCAGAAAAAGTGGATCGTATTATCCAAACTGAATTTAACGAAAAAGATGGACCAGGTGGTGTATTTTTAATTTCAAAAAAAGGAAAACATATCTATGAAAAAGCTTTTGGATTGTCTAATTTAGAATTAAATGTAAAATTACAGCCCAACAATGTTTTCCAAATCGGGTCAATGACAAAACAGTTTACTGCTGTAGCGATATTATTGCTTGAACAAGATGGAAAACTAAATACTTCCGATTACATTTCCAAGTATATTCCGGATTATCCCAATGGTAATAAAATTAGTATTCACAATCTTTTAACGCATACTTCCGGCATTAAAGATTTTACAAAGGCAAAAGGTCTTTCTGAAATTGCCCAAAAAGAAATGACGCCTAAAATGATGGTCGATTTTTTTAAAAATGAACCAGTAGATTTTCAGCCGGGAGAAAAATTGGAATATAATAATTCAGGCTATGTTGTTTTAGGTTACATTATTGAGCTGGTTTCGGGGAAAACCTATGAAGACTTTATCCAATTAAACATTTTTGATAAAATTGGAATGAGTAATTCTTATTATGCAACCGACCGAAGAGTAATAAAAAATAGAGCTTCCGGATATCATCAAAAAAGCTATGGCTATGTAAATAAATCGGTCATCAGCTTTAGCGTTCCTTATGCTTCAGGTTCTTTAATGTCTACTTTGGAGGATATGTTGAAGTGGCAAAATTCGCTAAATAAAAATTTATTGCTCAACCAAAAAGAAACAGCAAAAGCTTTCACAAAATACAAACTGAATAACGGCGAAGAATTTGAATACGGATACGGATGGCATTTGAAAAACATAAACGGAATTCCGACCCGTGAACACGGTGGAAGTATTTTCGGCTTCAAATCTATGGCAGTTTATATTCCAAGTGAAGATATTTATGTCTTAGGATTTAGTAATTGCGATTGCAACTCTCCTACTCAAATTGTTAAAGATATTGCTGAATTGGCATTAAAAGATTCTCAAAAATAAAAGAATTTCATCTAAAAAACAGAAATATTATTTTACTCATCATTGCATTGATTCTCTTATTAGTTATCAATATCTTGAGACTAAGGTTCTGTAAAAACTATAAAATAACTCTGCTTAGATTTAATTCACAGAGAGAATCTATGAAATACTTAATTAGAATTTCTTGAAATAAATGTTTACAGGTGTTTTAAAAAAAATTAATCATGTCAACGTGATTATTAATTATTATTTTCTTACTTTTAACATACTTTAACAATCATATATTTAAGGTTGCTAAAAACTATACACCAAGAAACATAATAAAAAATGAGTACTTTTTTAACCGTAAAAAAGCATCTGCTTTTATCTTTCACATTATTCAGTTTGGTTTTAACCGCACAAGTCCCCGACTCCATAAAAACACAATCGGAAGACGCTGTAAAATACCCTCAAATTCAAATCAAAGGACTTTTTCAGGCGCGCTATTTGGTGGGTACGAGCAAAGATGTTGATGTTAATGGATTGCATCATTCCGACGGTTCGGGAACCAATAATAATTTCATGTTGAAATATATGAGAGTTCAGGTTCGGGCGCAGATTAGCAAACGTACCGAAGTTGTCGCGTTGGCGAATCTTGCTGATTTTAAAAACGACCCAAAATCCAGAGTTCTAGAAAATGCTTATTTAAAATACACGTTCAATCCAAAATTAGCCATAACAGTTGGGCAATTCAGGCCTTGGTTTGGTATTGAAGAAACCTATCCAATTGATATTATTAAATCACTGGACTGGTCAAATCAATATACCGAATTCGGGAAATTGGGCTGGACGAGTTTTCAAATCGGAATGTCTGCAACAGGTCAGGTTGAGTTAGGAAATATACCGTTTCAATATGCTGTTTCTGTGGTGAATGGAAATGGCAAAAATCAGGTGAATGATAATAATGATGGTAAGCAATATTCTACAAGATTGGTCTTTGGCTTGGCTAAAAAATATAATTTTAATGTTGGTTTAAATGGTGGTATTGGTGATGTTTTCGGAAAGAAAATTTATGCTGTAGGTGTAGATTTAAGCTCATTAATTAATTTCGATTCAAAATGGAGTCTTGATATGCAACTGGAAGGAAAACAGGCAACCAACCATCCTTTATATTTTGCGGTTACACCGGAATTAAGACCTTCAAATCCTGATGAATACTTAATTCGTGGCGCTTATTTCCTTCCGAATTTACGATACGAAATCAATCATAAAAATTTAAGTGCTTTCGAATTATCTTGCCGTTACGAATATTTAGATACTAATTTTAGGTTAAATTCAAATCCAAGACAGACGATTACACCGATGTTTGGTCTGGAATTTTTGAAAAACTACGGTGCAAGAATTCAACTCGGTATGCAGTTCGACCGCTACAAACATCAGGTAGAAAACACGTCTCAATACAATAATAATTTATTCATCGTTCAGGTACAAAGTAGATTTTAATCCGTAAAAACTCACTATTATGAAAGAGATTAACATTAAAGCGGTTGCCATTACATTTGCGGTTGCGCTCATTATCTGGTTTATTCCAGCTCCGGAAGGCGTTGCCGAAAATGCGTGGCATCTGTTTGCCATTTTTGCAGCCACCATTTTAGGAATTATCCTTAAAGCTGCTCCAATGGGAACAATGTGTATGATGGCCATTGGTTTTACCGCTCTTACCCAAGTTGTTGCTCCGGGAGATGCAGGAAAATCAATTACAAAAGCACTTTCCGGTTTTGGAGATAAGGTGATTTGGCTGATTGGTATTTCGTTCTTTATAGCGCGAGGGTTTATTAAAACAGGTCTGGGAAACAGAATTGCTTTTCTTTTCATCAGAGTTTTTGGAAGAAGTTCATTGGGATTAGCTTACGGATTGGGTTTGGCAGACGTTTGCTTGGCTCCTGCAATTCCGAGTAATACGGCAAGAGGTGGCGGAATTATTTATCCGATTATGAAATCGATGGCGATAAGTTTTGATTCGGTTCCAGATAAACCTGAAACTCACAGAAAATTAGGCTCTTTTTTAACTTTAAACAGTTATTACATGAATCTCATAGCTTCTTCTATGTTCTTAACCGGAACAGCGAGTAACCCGATGTGTCAGAAATTTGCAGCTAATTTAGGAATCAATATTACTTGGATGTCTTGGGCTGCTGCGGGTTTTGTTCCGGGATTGGTGGCTTTCTTTGTTGTTCCTTTGGTTTTGTACAAATTATATCCACCTGAATTAAAGAAAACGGGCGATGCTCCGAAAATGGCAGCTCAAAAATTAAAAGAAATGGGACCAATTTCTAAAAACGAATGGTTAATGCTTTTGGCATTTTTCATTTTATTAGGCCTTTGGATTTTTGGTGGAGCTCTTTCAATTGATGCTACAACAACAGCTTTCATTGGTTTGACAATGCTTTTATTAACCTCTGTTTTAACTTGGGAAGATGTAAAATCTGAAAAAGGAGCTTGGGATACAATTGTTTGGTTTGCGGTCTTGGTAATGATGGCGAGTTCGCTTAATGAATTAGGATTTATCGGCTGGTTTAGTGATTTAATTAAAATGAAAATCGGTGATATGACTTGGACGCTTGCCTTTCCGGTAATTATTCTCGTCTATTTCTTTAGTCATTATATTTTTGCGAGTGCAACCGCTCATGTTGCTGCAATGTACGCTGCTTTGCTAAGTGTTGGCGTTGCAGTAGGAATTCCTCCAATGCTATTGGCTATGATGCTTGGTTTTATGGGCTCCATTTATGGTGTGTTGACACATTACGGTCACGGTCCGGCTCCTGTTTTCTTCGGAAGCGGATATGTTGATTTGAAAGCATGGTGGCTTCGCGGTTTAGAAATAGGAATTGTCTTATTGATTATCTACATGGGAGTTGGTGGACTTTGGATGAAAATATTAGGATATTATTAAAAAGATTGAAGCACGAGGCAGGAAGTTTATGAAAAGTGAATTTAAAAACGTCCATTCTTATTAACCAAAAATTAAAAAAATATGCTGTCTACATTGTCAAGAAAAATGCTGATGTGTCTTACTGGCCTTTTCCTGAGCTTCTTTCTGTTGATTCATTTTTTGGGAAATCTTCAGCTGTTTTTACCACAGGAGCAGGCGCATCTACAGTTTAATGCCTATTCACATTTCCTGTCGGGAAATATTGTCATTAAAATGGTTTCCTATATTTTGTATGCAAGTATTATACTTCATGCTTTGGATGGATTAATCATTACTTTAAAAAATAAAAAATCAGGAGCAAATTATCAAGCTGACAAACGAGGAAGAGCCAGCAAATGGGCATCCCGAAATATGGGCGTCTTGGGAACATTACTGTTGATTTTCTTAGTAATTCACTTTCAGAATTTCTGGTATGTCTACAAATTCGGAAATCCTCCACTGGATGAAAATGGAAACAAAGATTTGTATATTTTGGTGGTAACTGTTTTCAAAGAATGGTGGTACGTCATCATTTATGTTTTATCGATGATTGTGTTGTGCTATCATTTAATTCATGGAATTTACAGCGCCGTCAGAACCTTAGGATTATTTCATCCGAAATATGTAAAATGGTTTAAAAATATTGGAATTGCTTATTCAATCATCATCAGTGTTGGATTTGCCTTAATGCCAATTTATGTATTTTTTACTTACCGTTAAATTGAAATATTATGATTTTAAATTCAAAAATACCGGAAGGGCCATTAGAACAAAAATGGGAAAACTATAAAAAAACAGCCAAGCTCGTTAATCCTGCCAACCGAAAAAAACTAGACATTATTGTTGTAGGAACAGGATTAGCAGGAAGTTCAATCGCTGCTTCGTTAGGCGAAATGGGCTATAATGTCAAATCATTCTGTTTTCAGGACAGTCCGAGAAGAGCACATTCGGTTGCTGCACAAGGTGGCGTAAATGCTGCCAAAAATTATAAAAACGATGGTGACAGCGTTTACAGAATGTTCGTTGATACCTTAAAAGGCGGAGATTTCAGAGCCCGTGAAGCCAATGTTTACCGAATGGCCGAATGTTCTTTAAATCTTATCGACCAAGCCGTTGCGCAGGGCGTTCCGTTTGGAAGAGAATATGGTGGTTATTTGAACAACCGTTCATTCGGAGGCGTTCAGGTAAGCCGGACTTTTTACGCAAGAGGACAAACCGGACAACAATTGCTTTTGGGAGCTTACCAAGCTTTGATGCGACAGGTCGGAAAGAAAAGCGTTCAGTTATTTTCAAGACACGAAATGCTGGATTTGGTTATGATTGACGGAAAAGCAAGAGGAATTATCGTCAGAAATTTAGATACCGGAGAAATTGAAAGACATGCTGCACACGCAGTTGTCTTAGCTACAGGTGGTTATGGTAAAATTTATTACTTGTCTACTTTGGCGATGGGCTGCAACGGTTCAGCAATTTGGAGAGCGCATAAAAAAGGTGCATTAATGGCTTCTCCAAGCTGGATTCAGGTGCACCCTACTTCATTGCCACAGTCGGGAGATTATCAGTCAAAATTAACTTTGATGTCTGAATCTTTAAGAAATGACGGCAGAATCTGGGTTCCTCTAAAAGAAAATGAAACTAGAACAGGCAACAACATTCCTGAAAACGAAAGAGATTATTATTTGGAACGACGTTATCCCGCTTTTGGAAATTTAGCTCCAAGAGATATTTCTTCAAGAGCAGCCAAAGAAAGAATTGATGCAGGTTTCGGAATCGGACCTTTAAAAAATGCGGTGTATCTTGATTTTTCTAAAGCGATTAAAGAACAGGGGAAAGAAAAAATTCAGGAGAAATATGGGAATTTATTTGATATGTATCTTAAAATCACGGGGTATAATGCTTATGAAGAACCAATGATGATTTCCCCTTCTGCACATTTTTCAATGGGCGGACTTTGGGTTGATTATGAATTAATGACCACTATTCCGGGATTATTTGCGCTGGGTGAAGCTAATTTTGCTGACCATGGAGCCAATCGGCTAGGAGCTAATTCTTTGCTTCAGGCTTCTGTGGATGGCTATTTTATTGCGCCTTACACGATTGCCAATTATTTATCCAATGAAATTCATACCGGAAAAATTTCAACTGATAATATTGAATTTGATAAAGCTGAAAATCAAGTTAAACAACAAATTGAAAGCTTTATCAGCATTAATGGAACTAAAACCGTTGATTATTTTCATAAAACCTTAGGAAAACTGCTCTACGATTATTGTGGTTTAGCGAGAAATGAGGAGGGTTTAAAATTTGCTATTGAAGAAATCCGAAAACTGAAACAGGAATTTTACAAAGACGTAAAAGTTTCAGGACAAGGCGACACCATGAATAGCGAACTCGAAAAAGCAGGTCGTGTTGCCAATTATTTTGAAATCGGTGAACTGATGTGTTACGATGCATTAACCAGAAATGAATCTTGTGGTGCTCATTTCCGTGAAGAATATCAAACTCCGGATGGAGAAGCGTTGAGAAATGATGCTGAATTTCAATTTATTTCCGCATGGAACTGGACTGGTGAAAATAATGAGCCCGAACTCATTAAAGAACCTTTGGTTTTTGAAGAAATACAGCCGACTATAAGGAGTTATAAATAATATTGAAGTAAAAAGGTAAAAGTTAAAAGAGCCAAGTGGTTGAAGTGAAGATATTGAAAAGAAGCCATTGATATAAAACTTAATCACAATTAAAGATTACAAAAACACAGAAATTATGGATTTACATCTTAAAATATGGAGACAGAAAAATAATCAGAGCGAAGGAAAACTGGTAAATTATGATTTAAAAGAACTGAATCCTCACATGTCTTTCCTCGAAATGTTGGACATTTTAAATGAAAAACTAATCGTTGAAGGCGACGAACCCGTAGAGTTCGACCACGATTGCCGTGAAGGAATCTGTGGACAATGCGGGATGATGATAAACGGTCTGGCTCACGGACCTTTGGAGCATACAACCACTTGTCAGCTTCATTTACGTTCTTTCAAAGATGGAGAAACTATTGTGATTGAGCCATTTCGCGCTTTAGGATTTCCGCTTAAAAGAGATTTAAAAGTAGACCGTTCTGCTTTCGACAGAATTATTTCTTCAGGTGGATTTGTTTCCATTAATACAGGTCAGGCTCCTGATGCGACAGCAATTGCGGTAACTCATCAGACTGCAGAAGAAGCTTTTGATTCGGCGGCGTGTATCGGTTGCGGCGCGTGTGTTGCGACCTGTAAAAACGGAAGCGCAGCTTTATTTACTTCTGCGAAAATCACTCATATGGTTTTGCTTCCTCAGGGAAAAGAAGAACGTAGCGAAAGAGTTTTAAAAATGGTCAAACAAATGGATGCTGAACATTTTGGTCACTGCTCCAACACAGAAGCTTGTGAAGTGGAATGCCCTCAAGGAATTTCTGTTTTAAATATTGCCAGAATGAATTATGAATACAGCAGAGCTTTGTTTTTTAGGAAGAAATAGAACCGTTTAGAACAGTTATATTTTAACTAAATATTTTATTCTGAGAATTAAAAGAAGTTCAAAAACAATCCATAAAACAACCAAATGAATTACGGAACCTAAATTATCAGAAAGCGAACCTCCTGCTTGTACAATCGAAATATAAGTTTTGAGAAACGGAGATGTCGGCAGCATATCTGACAAAATCTGAACAAATTTTGGCAATGCTTGATACGGCATAGAATATCCTGTAATCAAAAAAATAGGATAAGATGAAAATACCAAAACCTGAAATGCAAAAAGTTTAGTTTTAAAGAAACTTCCAATCAACATTCCGAAAACGATGATTGTTGCAATAAATAATGCGGAAATAACAGCCAAATCTAAATAGTTCCCCCTAACCTCAACATCAAAAACTGAAAAATTCACCATAGAAAAAAAGAACCCGAAAATCATAAATACAACAAAATAAAGCAGACTTTTCCCAAAGATCATTTTAGAAATGCTCTGCTTTGAAATTTGATAAAGATTTAATAATTTCTTCTCTTCTCTTTCGGATGTAAAAGCTGCAGCAACGCCAATCAAAAGAGTTTGCTGTAAAATAATCGCTAATAAACCCGGCAAAAGAAACGAGCCATAAGTCATACTCGAATTGTACAAAGGACGGTAATCCATATTAATAGGATTGGTCATTTTCATTGCTTCGTCCTCTCCCATTCCCTGCTTATTAAAATACGTTTTTCTAACGCCGGCTCCGACAGTAAGACAAACTTTTGTTGCGGTACTCAGCAAATCGCTTGAAGGTAAAAATCGTGAGGCATTCAAAACTAAATTCACATTCGCCTGTTTCAGCGAAAAAATATTTTTTTCAAAACCTGACTGAATATAAAAATAACCCTGAACTTCTCCCTGAAACATCATTTCCTGAGCTTCAGAAATATTTGAACTTGGTACAATTTCAATCATCGGAGTCGAGTTTAATTGTTGGGTCAAAGTTCTGGAAATCGCAGTTCCGTCGTTATCAATCAACGCCAATTTCACTTTTTCTTCACCCTTATTCAGATAAATACTTCCATACATAAAAGCATAAAGAATCGGTGCTAAAAGCAAAATCAGAAACAGACTCGAATCTTTTGAAACGTTTCTAAGTTCTCTTTTCAGTATTTCTAAAACCTCTTTCATGCCTGACTTTCTTTAAGGTATTTATTTATTTTTTTCTGAAAAAACACAATGCTCAACGGAAACGTTACTCCAATAAAAACCAATAATTTCACAATTTCGGGAGTAGCATAAGACAAAGGAAGTTCCATAAAATAAAGCTTAATAAACCCGTCCAAAAAGTGAGTATAAGGCATGATATCAGCATAAAACTGATCGTACCAAGGCATTGCCCATCTCGGAAATGTAAAACCGCTGAAAACAAATGCAGGTGAAGTAAAAAATAAGGCAACATCCGTTACAAAAAGCAGATTATTAGAGATTGCAGAAAGCATCATTCCGATTCCGATACACGCCAAAGACATTAAGGTGTAAATCAGGAAAAAATTAAAATCAGTTTGCGGTTTTCCCAATTCATAAACAGGAAAAACAACGTAAGCGACCAATACAAAAAGAATCCACGAAATACAAAGATGAGCCAGCATTTTTCCGATTACAATCTGCGAAGATGATGTCGAAATCTGTAAAAGTTCATCAATGGTGTTTCGTTTAAATTCCAGATTTAAAATTAAAACTGCTGCAACAATCAGCGCCATTTGAAGTCCAACCGTTATCAATCCCGGTGTAAGATACATCTGATAATTGAAATCTGGATTGTATAATGTTGTTGTATTGAGTCTAATAGGTTGCACCAAAGTATTTGCTTTTTCAGCAGGCATTCCTTGTTTTTCGGCTTTTTGAAGAACAACCGCAAGACCTCCTTTAATGATTACTCCAGCAGCACCTTTGTAAATCATTTTTGCAGGAACCAGATAAGCACCGTTGGTATAAAGCGTGATATTCGACTGATGATTTTTCTTAGCATCAGATTCCAGATTTTTTGGAAAATGCACTGCTCCGAAAATCTTTCCTTCTCGCATTAATTTCTCAATTTCGGCATTGCTGTAAACCGTTTGAGTAAAGTGAATATACTCATTATGTTCCATCATATCAATCAACGTTCGCGAAACAGAAGATTGGTCTTCATCCCAAACCGCCATCGGAAGTTCTTTCGCAAATTGTTTTTGATAAATAAATCCGTAAAAAAGAAAAATAATCGGCGGAATGACTAACAAAATCACGTAGAAATTAGGAATCGAAAAAATTCGTTTCCATTCCCGTATCATGATTTGGCTGATGGTTTTCAATAGGTTTAATTTTTCTGAATTAAAATCACACTTTTTAATCAAAAACAAGCTGCGCAGTCATTCCTGAACGAAGTCCTTTTATTGAATTCATATTTTCTGGTTTTACTTTTATCTGAAAAGTTCTCAGTTCAAATTCTCCATTTTGTTTTTCAGGAACCCAATCTGCATATCCTAAAGCCGGAGCTAGTTCTACAACAGTTCCTTTTATTTCTTCCGGCAAGCAACCGGGAATTTTCATTTTTACGGTACTTCCTTTTTCAATTTTGGTCATTTGGTTTTGACGGATATTAAATTTCACAAAAAAAGAATTGTCTTTCTGAATCGTCATCATCGGATACCCTGCGTTTACCATTTCGCCTTTATTGGAAACCATTGTAGAAATCTTTCCCGAAGCAGGTGCTTTTATTGATGCATTATCTTTTATTTCCTGAGCAAGTTGGTCTGCACTTTTCGCTTGATTTAAAATGGCCTGTGCAGAATTTTTAAGCTCCTGATTATTTCCGCGTTGTAGAAGTTGAACATTCAGATTAGCTGTTTCAAGTTCTTTTTGTGCCGCTTTATATTTAAAATAAATAACATCTCTTTCCTGACCTGAAACCACCCCTTCCGAATAAAGATTCTGAAAACGGGTATAGGTTTTATTCATCAAATCCATCTGCTGTTTTGCGATCTGTTGTAGATTTTCCGCAGATTTTAAAACTTCAGGTTCTACTCCACGATTAATTTTATCTAATTGATTTTGGGCAACCGTAACAGCTTCTGAAACCTGTGCCTGAATCGTCTCAATTTCAGAAGTTTTCATTTGAGCTACCACTTCGCCTTCTTTTACTTCGTCTCCTTCTTTTACCAATAATTCAATTACTCTTCCGGGCAGAGAAGCAGAAACGTCAACGAATTCAGCATCTACCATCCCTATTACAGTTTCTTTATTTTTTTCTGGAGATTTATTTTGAAAAAGGTAAATCAGAGCTATAACCAATACAATAATTGGAATGAAAACGGCCCAGTAATTTTTTATAAAGTTTTTCATCTTGTTATCAGTTTATGGAATGTAATTGGTGATATTTTCGACGTTTCCGGTAATATAAAAATAGGTTGCAATGACGGTTTGGTAAGCAACTAAAGAGGTGTAATATAATTTTTCGGCTTCGTACTGAAGCTGTAAAGCATCATTTACATCTTTTACGGAAGAAAGACTATTTTCCATTCTTTTTCTTACCATTTCTGTTGTGGTATACGTCTGTTTTCTTGCAGCATCAAATGTTTCGTTCTGTTCTTTAAAGCTGATCAATTTATTCTCAGAAATTTTGGTCGCCAAATTCACTGATTTCTGCTTTTGATTGATCAAAAGATCGGCTTCTTTTATTAAAGATTGCGAAGCCAGATTTCTGGATTTTCTTTCAGGATCAAAAAGCGTCCATTGCATCTCTACTCCAACCAACCAAGGCGGAGTAATCAGCGGAAGATCATTTCTTAAGAACTGCAAATTTCCAATGGCAAAAATATTAGGTTTAGAAAGTGATTTTGTAATATTATGGGTAGTTTCAGCTTCCTTCTTTTTGCTTAACAATAGTTTTAGATCTGCATTTTTTTCTGATGAAGAAAAATTAGGAACATCAATACTCTCATTTAAGTCTTCATTAATTTCCAATGATTCATCCAGAGAAATTCCCATGAGATCTTTTAAAGTCAACAGTGCATTTTCTTTTTCGAGCTTTAGATTTTTAAGATTGGTTTCGCCCTGAAGTTTTGTAATGTTTGACCAGTTTTTTAAATAAGGCGGAATGATCTCAGCTTTTAAAAGACTTTGTGCGTATTTCTCATTATTTTCAAGAGATTCTACAATCTTTTCCTGCTTTTTAATCATCGAATTCAGATACATGATCTGAATATAATTTAAAGAAATATTATAAGCTGTAAGATCCTGAGAAGACTGTAAATTTGCTTTTCCGCTTTCTACCTGTTGTTTTGAAAGTTCTTTTGCAGCATTTAATTTTCCACCTAAATAAATTGGTTGGCGCACCGCAACTCCGGCTAAAAAATAACTTTGCTTCGTAATTGCAGGATTATAATTGGGATAAACTGCACTGATAATATCTTTAGAAGTTTGATAGATCACATCCTGAACTTGTTGTGAAAGCTGGTTTCCTGTAATCTGCTGATATGCTGCATTGGCAGAATATACGCTTTGATTTGCCGAACCTTCTACAATTCCGTCCTTAACTTGTTGTAAATTAACTTTGATAGGCTCGCCGATATAGTTATAACCACCAAGTAAATCTACTTTTGGAAGACTGTTATTTTTGTTGGACTGCAGAAGCTTTTCCCGGGTTTCCAAGGATTGTTCTGCCAGTTTTATAATGACATTATTTTGTTTCCCTTTTTCTATACATTGTTTCAGTGTCAATTGCTGACAAAATGTTTGCGAGGAAATCACCAGAAAAGAAGCAAGTAGAATTTTCTTGAATCTCATACTTTTAAAATTTTCTATTTAAACTATTTTACCGTTTAGAATTTTCCCGTACGACAGTTAACATGATTTATAGTGGTATAAATTTAATTAAAAAATCACTAAAATTCGATTTAATATATAATAATTTGTTGCAATTTTATGCCCGATAAGAAAAGAAGATAAATTTTATTTGTTTTTTGATTTATTATTTACAGTCAAATCACAGATAAAACAATATCAGCGAAAAATCAACAGTCTAAACTATTCTAATTTATGATCAATATTTACCGTAAAACAGCAATTATCGAAGGTATATCTTATTTAATTTTACTTTTTATTGCAATGCCCATTAAATATATACTTGATATTGCTGAGCCTGTAAAATATTTTGGCTGGATTCACGGGGTTTTATTTCTTGTTTATATGGCGATTCTCATTATTACTTCTCTGAAATACCGATGGAGCATTAAAAGAATTATCATATACGTTGTAGGATCTGTGCTGCCTTTTGTCCCTTTTATTTTAGACAAAAATTTAAAAAAAGAATATCCTAATAGTTAGGAGTGGAAAATCGCAATATCAAAGAAGGGAATGGAAAAAAAACTAAATTTTAAACTTGTTGAACCTGATCAATCTTTAGCCGACTTTGTCTATTGCTTTTCTTCATTACAAAACATTTCACACCAGCATAATGCTGTTATCATTCCTAATGGAAAAGTTGATCTGATATTTTCAAAAAAAAATGATACAACTCTTACTGTTGCATTATTGGGTTTAGAAACCGGACCAAAGAAAATAAATCACGAAATTTCAAACTTTTTTGCCGTTAGTTTTAATCCTTTTGCTATTGAATATATTTTTAATGAGTCTATTGCAGACATTTTAAATTCCGGAAAAATACTGCAGAATAATTTTGGGGGCATCCATTCTGATGATCTGAACGATTTTGATAACTTTTGCAAAAAAATTACACAAAAGATATCTGAGATATTGCCTGAAAAAATAGATGAAAGAAAACGCAGATTATTTCAATTCATTTTTGAATCAAATGGCGAAATTCCAATCAAAGAACTTTCTGAAAAACTCCTGTGGAGTCCAAGACAAATCAACCGTTATTTTAATCAACAATTTGGGCTTTCCTTAAAGGCTTACTGTAAGATCCTCCGATTTCAGGCGTCACTTGACCATATTAAAAATGGTGAACTTTATCCGCAACTTAATTTCACAGACCAATCGCATTTCATCAAAGAAATAAAACAACTCTCCGGTGTTTCACCAAAAGAACTACACAAAAACGAAAACGACCGATTTTTACAATTTTTAGTCTACAGCCAAAAGTAATTTTGCATTATAAAATTTTAAAATAATGTTATTACAAAATAAACAAATAGCCATCATAGGAGGAGGTCCGGGCGGATTGACATTGGCAAAACTTTTACAACTAAAAGATGTTGACATAAAAGTATATGAAAGAGATTTGAATAAAAATGTACGCGTACAAGGTTCTCCTCTCGACCTACATGATGAATCGGGTTTAGCAGCATTGCGAAAAGCAGGTTTGCTGGATGATTTTAAAAATAATTTTATGGTAGGTGCAGATCAATCGACGATTACAAACCATAAGGCAGAAATATTTTTTAGCGATCACGGTCAAAAACAAGATGAAAATTTTGGAGACGAACATTTTCGTCCGGAAATTGACAGAGGCGTTTTACGAAAAATTTTACTGGAATCTTTAGATCCTGAAACCATCATTTGGGACAGTCATTTTCTATCCATGGCAAAGCAAGATGAAGGTTGGCTGCTACATTTCAAAAATAAGGAAAGTGTTTATGCAGATATCGTGATCGGTGCTGATGGAGCCAATTCAAAGATACGCCCTTTTATTACCGATATAAAAGCGTTTTATTCGGGTATTACCATGCTTGAAGGCAATGTTTATGAAGCTGAAAAAAAAGTTCCAAATATTTCTAAAATACTTCGTGGTGGAAAAATAATGGCTTTCGGAAACGAGCAGGATATTTTAATGGGACAAAAAGCAAATGGTGAGATTGGTTTTTATGCCAGTTTTAAAGCTGATGAAAATTGGGAAGTTGCGTCCGGTTTAGATTTTTCTGATCAATCTGAGGTGTTGAAATGGTTTCAAAAAGAATATCCCGAATGGAGCTCTGTTTGGGATGAATTATTTGAAAATAGTTCTACTCCATTTATACCAAGACCTATTTATTGCATGCCTCTCGACCAAACCTGGAACACAGTAAAAAATCTTACCATCATTGGTGATGCCGCACATCTAATGCCTCCGTTTGCAGGTGAAGGTGTAAATATGGCAATGCTTGATGCTTTAGAGTTGAGCGAAGTTTTAACTTCTTCTCAATTTAATTCGATAGAAAGTGCTATTGCTGAATATGAAATGAATATGTTTAAAAGGGCATCAAAAATAGCACAAGAGTCACTCGAAAACGGAGAACGAATGCACAGTGAAAATGCTTTAGCAACGATGCTTGATTTTTTTGCTGGACACAAAGGTCTTTAACAAAAACTGTATCCATTAAATAATCCATTTCTGTATCTGTAATTATTGAGCTGTTGTAAATAAATTTGTTTACAGAATAAAACAATATGCCAACAATAATAAAGGAGAAAACAGATCTAAAATTTGAATCTGTTCATCTTTCCGATTTAGCCGAAATAACAAATCTTTACTTTGCTCAATCAAAAAAAGAAAGTAAAAATTTTGAACAACCTAAGCTGACTGAAGAATTTGGGTTTCCAATCTTTAAGTTGGTTGAGAAAGATTTAATTATCGGATATTCCTATTTTATAATTAACAGTTCTAAAGATGTTGTCTTCAAGGCAATCATCAACCCTGAATATTCTTTTGGAGATCTTGAAAACAGATTTATTAATCAATCAAAGCAAAAGTATTTATCCAAAAAAGTATTAGACCGTGAAGGAATGAAGAATTCAATCACTAGGATGGTAGATTGGCTGAATTGGTGTGGGTAAAATCAAATTTAATTAAGAAAATATTCGGTCTAAATTTCAATCAATTATTATTTGAGATTTAAAAACATAATTTTAATAAATTTACTGAAAACAGAGCAGAATATAATGACGAAGGAAATCCTATATATAAAAATTGCAAAGATCTTAGAAGATCAAATTCTATCGGAAACTTTAAGAATCGGAGACAAATTACCTTCGATACGTTCTGTTCAGAAAATATATGATGTAAGTCTCAATACCGTAAAATTGGCTTTTTTGGAATTAGAAAGCAAATCTCTTATTGAGTCGAGACCCAAATCCGGTTACTACGTCAGCAAAACATCACAGAGAAAATGCGCTCTTCCATCAGTCAGTAAACCTGAAATTTCCCAGAATGAGTCAGATCCTGAAGACCTCATCAGTAAAGTATTCGATACGTTACATTACAAAAACATCCGTCAATTTTCTTTAGGAGTTCCTGATCCCAGCTTCCTGCCTATTGCAAAATTAAATAAGGGAGTCCTTAAAACAATAAGAAATTTGGAAGGTAGCGGAACTGCTTACGAACCTGTAGAAGGCAGCCTGAACCTAAGAAGAAATATTGCAAAATGGTCTCTCGTTTTAGAAGGAAAAATTACTGAAGACGATTTAATAACGACTTCAGGCGCAATGAATGCTATCTTTAATTGCCTGATGGCAGTTACAAAACGAGGCGATACACTCGCGATTGAAAGCCCTGTCTATTTTGGAATTATACAAATTGCAAAAGCAATGGGTCTTAATGTGATTGAATTGCCGACCCATCCAGTTACAGGAGTTGATATAGATGCATTAAGAAAAATCATCCATAAAGTCGATGCATGCTGTTTTATCAGTAATTTCAGTAATCCTTTAGGCTCTTTAATGCCCGAAGAAAGAAAAAAAGAATTGGTAAAATTGCTTACGTATCACAATATTCCGTTAATAGAAGATGATTTATATGGCAATCTGTACTTTGGTACAAGCAGACCAAAACCCTGCAAAGCATTTGACGAAGCGGGAATCGTTATGTGGTGCGGTTCCGTATCTAAGACTTTAGCACCCGGTTACAGAGTAGGCTGGGTTGCTCCGGGAAAATATAAAGAAAAAATTCTACGTCAGAAGCTCATTCAAACGATTTCTACACCGCCTCTTTATCAGGAAGTAATCGCTGATTTTTTGGAAAACGGAAGGTATGATCATCATTTAAGAGGATTTAGACAAAAACTTCATACGAATTGTTTGAAATACCAAAGAGCCGTTGAAGAATATTTCCCTGAAAATACCAAAATATCTCAACCTCAAGGCGGATTTGTACTTTGGCTCGAATTAGACAATAGAATTGATACCGCACAACTCTACGACGTTGCTATAAAACAAAATATAAGTTTTGCACCCGGTAGAATGTTTACGCAGCATGACCAGTTTAATAATTGTATGAGACTTAATTTTGCTCTAAAATGGGACGAAAGTCTTGATAATGACTTGAAAAGATTAGGAACCATCGTTAAGAACGCGCTTTAAACTATATCTAATTTATTTCTGAATTGACATTAATATTATTTGAATAAAGCATTAAAATAATGTTTCAACAGTAATAATAAAAAAGCAAAAGCTAATGTAAATCATTAAACAATGACTTCCTGATACAACCTTTTTTAACTATTTTTACTTCAAAAATATATAAATAACTTATGAGAAAAATAGTATTTGCAGGATTGGTAGCTTTAGGAGGATTTGTAACCGTAAATGCACAGTGCAAAACGGTAACTTCACTTACAGAAAATTTTGATGCCTGGAAAGAAATGAACAAATGTTGGACGGCTCAACCAGGGAAAGCAATGCTTTATGCCAGTGAAAAAAAAATTGTGTTTTACTCAATGAACAGCCCAAGAGAAAATATGTATTTGGTAACTCCAAAAATCAAAGCCGGAAAATATACATTGACGCTTGATGCTTCAGACAACGGCGGAGAAACTACAATGGAATTGTTCTCTATAAACAATGCATCTGATGCTAAATCTTATGTTTCAATCGCTAAATCTTCAAAAATAACGGGAACTAAAAAATCGTTTGATATTACTTTAAAAAAAGATTCTAACTTAGGACTTAAAGTTGTCTTAAATGGAGTGCATCAAGCAGTTTATGTTGATAATTTTTCTTTAACTCCAAAAAAATAATCGTTTAAACAGTATTCAAACTTAAAATTGAGAGATACTATTTAAGTTAAATCTTTAATATATACCTCAACGCATTATTTTTGTAAAATAATTTTAGACATTATTGATATGAAAATAAGAGCTTTATTTTTTGCTGTGATGTCATTTATATCTGTCGCTTTGGGTCAATAAGTATTGATTAAAGCGACTTTTTGTTTGAATTTAATAAACAAGTTTTTATATCAGTTTAACGTTGTCGATACATTTTAATACCTTTGCATGAAAGTATATCAATAATTTACTTCATTATTATTTCAAGGTGAATTTCCACAACAAAAAAAAATTCGTAAGTTTTCTTAAGTTTAAAAGAGATTTTCAGCAATATGGTCTCAAAAAAGCACGCAGCTATGAGATCATTCTTCATTGGCTTAAGAATCATTTAAGCAGAAATCAGTTTCTCATCCTGTCAGGTATTTTGGTAGGATGTACCGCAGGATTGGCGGGCGTTATTTTAAAAACTGTTGTACACAATATTCACCATTTCATTACCCATAAGGTACATTTTGAGTATCAGATTATATTTTATATTGTTTTTCCGTTTCTTGGAATTGTCTTAACCGCGGCTATTGTAATTACCCTATTTAAAGGGCAGGACAAAAAAGGAATTGGAGCTATATTATATGAAATTGCCCAAAACTCAAGTATTGTATCTAATGTGAAAATGTATTCACAAATAATACAAAGTGCCGTTACCGTTGGGCTTGGAGGTTCTGCCGGAATCGAAAGTCCTATTGCAGTTACGGGGGCAGCCATCGGATCCAATTATGCACGTACTTACAGGCTAAGCTACAAAGAACGAACACTTCTTTTGGCTGCAGGTGCCACTGCCGGAATTGCTTCAGCTTTTAATGCGCCGATTGCAGGGATTATGTTTGCCTTCGAGATTTTACTTACCGGAGTTGTATTTACTGATTTTATTCCATTGGTTGTAGCTGCGGTTTGCGGAAGTTTACTGTCCAGAATATTACTTCAGGAAGATGTTTTATTCAGATTCTATACCCGTGAAGCGTTCAATTATTATAATGTTCCTTACTATTTAATTCTTGGTCTTATTACAGGTCTTTATGCAAGATATTTTGTTGTTGTATCTCAAAAGGTAGAGCATTTCATCAATGGTTTACAGCTTTCGCGACTTAGAAAAGCGATGTTTGGTGGTGCTGTACTTTCTTTACTGTGTGTGCTTTTCCCGCCATTATTTGGTGAAGGATATGATACGGTAAAAGATTTTACAAATGGTAATATCAATTCGGTAATTCATAACAGTTTTTTCAGGTATTTTGAAATAAAGGAATGGACTGTTATTGTATTTCTGGTTTTAGTTTGCCTTTTAAAAGCTTTTGCTACTTCATTCACTATTTTTAGTGGGGGAAATGGCGGAAACTTTGCCCCTTCTCTATTTGCAGGAGGATCTGTTGGGTTTTTATTTGCAGTTATCTGTCAAAACTTAGGATTTACTGATGTTCCTGTAACCAATCTTATTTTAGTAGGAATGGCCGGTGCAATGAGCGGTGTATTATATGCTCCTCTTACCGCTATTTTTCTGATTGCGGAATCGAGTTTTGGATATGATCTATTTATCCCGTTGATGATTGTTGCTGTGATGTCTTATCTTATTGCTAAATGGTTTGCTCCTATTTCTCCTGAATTAAAAAATCTGGCAGACCAAGGAAAGATATTTACACACAAACATGATAATAATCTTTTGTCTTCGCTTCAAACCAAAGATTTTATTGATTTCAATTCTCAAATAATCAATGAAAATTCATCGTTAAAAGAGCTATATCACCTCATCAGCAATGGAAGGAAGAATAATTTTGCGGTGGTAAATGATGAGTATAAACTTAAAGGCATTGTTACATTAGACGATATTCGTCCTTATTTATTTAATGAAGACCAACAGCTGAATATTTCTAAATTGGTAAAAATTCCTGAAGGTCTTGTCCATTTAAATGATAAACCTGTAACGATTATTCAGATGTTTGATGATACCGATACATGGCATCTTCCGGTTGTTGACGATGACAATAGATTTATCGGTTTTATTTCAAAATCTGCTATGCTTACAAGCTACAGACAGTTATTGAAAGATTATTCTTCATAGTATGTATTTAAATCAACTATCTTAATAAAAAAAGGCTTAGCAATTAAGCTAAACCTTTTAATGATAATATCAATGTAATCGATTGTATTAAAAACTTTCGCAAATATTACCACTTAAAGTAGCACCTGCATTGGCTGTTACATCTGCCTTTACAGCGTTAGTTGCAAGTTTAACAATAGTGTATGGAGGAGTGAATGCAGTACCGCTTCCAACCTTATTTCCGGTAACATTAGTGAAAGTACTTCCTGTTTCGGTAACCGCAGTAAAGCCGCTCATTAAGTCTATAGGCTGTTTTACATTTTCAAACACATTTCTTTCAACAAGAATATTTGCTTTAACACCTGCAGCTATACATTTATTACTTACTGTACTATTGAAATAACTGTTTAAAATATGAATCTTACCAAAACGTACTCTTGGCATACGCTCTCTACAACCTTGTGCCCACCAGCAACGTACAAATGTTACATTAAGCTTATCTGTATCTGCCGTAGCACCGTCACTAGAACCGATAAGATTAGAAAATCTATGATCATCAGTACCTCCAGATCCACCTGCCTTAGGTGTTTTTAAATAGTGAAATTTGGTATAGGAAACGGTAATAAAATCTGATTTGTTCTTAATATCAAAGTTTCCATCTACTCCATCTCTGAACTCACAATGGTCTATCCAAACATTTCTACAATCATCTAAAATTGCATTATCCCAACCATCTGTATCGTACGCTCCCGGGCCTTCGAAAATCAAATTTCTTACAATAATATTATTACATCTTTTGATGTTAATAATACCTGAACCATCTTTTGTCTGATTGGTAGAAACCAACTTTGCACCACTGGTTCCATAAATAGTTTTCCCGGTTTGGTCCTGAAAAGATAAACGTGAAGTTACGGTAATTGTTCCTACAACTTTTACCACTTTAACACTAGAATTCTCGATAGCGCTTTTTAACTGAGCAAAATTTGTAACGGTAGTCTCAGCCGCAGTTCCACCGCCGGTTGTCCCCCCATTGCTGGATGCCCATCCCGGAGCTACACAATTTGCCAAAGGCACAATAGTTTTTGCAAAAAGAGAGTTTTGAGAATTGCTCTCATTAGAGTTTTCTAGTACATCCGTCTCAAGATTAGTGTTTGTACATGAAGTAAATGCTAAAACAACAGTTAAAGCTCCCGCAGAAAATGCGGACTTGAATTTGAATTTCATAGTTAATATTTTTTTGATTCAGGCAAATTTATAATTATTTATAATAATCGCAAATTTATTAAACAATAAATAACAAAATAAATATTATTACAAACATAACATATTGGAAAACGATTGCGCAATGATATTATATTAAATATAAAAAAACAATATTTAACTCATAAAATCAATAACAAATTATTTTTAGAAATAATGAAAAAATAGTTTTTCATTATTGATGATTTCACATTATAATTTCCATGTAAATACTTGAAGAATTTACAGTATTAATCAAATCAATTTAAGATGGCCTTTATTGATATTGATGATTATTTAATAAGATATCAATTTTTACGTGGATTAAAAATTTAAAGGTATTTCAGTTTGAAAATATAGGGTCTATTTTCACTATCAAGTATTATCATCCCCCGAAAACAGGTATTATATTTCCATATATAAAATTTCCTATTAAAAATATTAATAAATATCAATTGAAAAAAGATTATTGGAACCAAATTTGCTTAAAATCGATATCGTGATTAAAGAAACATCAATACATTTTAATTTAAAAGTATCGCGTCTAGCAATCATAACATATGAAAAGATAGAAAACTCGTTAATACAAGCCTCATAATATTGAATAACTTACTCAATCGCAGTTTCTGTTAACCAGAAAAGTTTATAAAAATAAATTCTAAAATGTATAAAATAACGAATCAAATCACAAATAATGGATTTTGCTTCTCACCTCTTTCAAAAATAGTTGATAAAGAAAATAATTGTCAACGATTTAATACCCTCGATTTTTTTTGCATTCTTCTTACGGCAGAAAATATATCTTTAAAAATTGAAGACGAGCTTCATCACATCGATAGCGGAAAAACAATATTTGTAGGCCCCGAAAAAACAATTGAATTACCAAATAACACAGAGGCAAAAGACTTCTATATCATTGCCTTTTCGGAACATTTTTATAATAGTCCTACCAAAAACAGTATTCTTTTAGATTCAGGCATCTTTTTCAATCAATTATCACCTATTTTCATCGTGCCAAATTTCGATTATAATAAACGAAATAAAGTTGTCTTAATTGAGCGACTATTAAAATTCTACCAGAAAGAAAAATCAATCTTTAAAATGCTGGCTCACAATACCGTAGAAAATCTCTTATTAGATGCATATCTTCATATTAAAACAAGTACATAGCAATAAAATTACCAATATAGCATGTCCGAATTTTCTAAAAAATATTGTAAAAAAGTAATCTATTTAAATCAAAATTGTTTCCTCAAAAACTCCAAGCTTTTCTTTGCTAAATCCTCAGCTTCGTAGGGGGATTGCTGCCATAATGAAACAGCTTGCTGCATTCCGGGAATGGAAGATGAAAAATTTTCCAAAACCAAATTTCCTTCAAAATCAGTTTCTTTTAAAGCCCTGAAAAGTTCGTTCCAATTAACTGTTCCTTCGCCAAGCATTCCGCGGTGAGATTCTGTGATGTGTACGTGTTTTAATTTTTTCCCGGCCAAAATAATGGGGTCATAAAAATTATTTTCTTCAATATTCATATGGAATGTATCAAGATGAAGAAACAGATTGTCTTTTTCTGTTTTTGTAATTAAATTCAAGACATTTTCTGCTGTATTACAAACATAAGATTCATAACGATTAATCGGTTCAATGCCGACATTGACGCCTTTTTTTTTAGCATAATCAGCAATATTGCTCCAAACTTCGACAATGATTTCTACTTCATTTTCAGAGAGAGGATTTCCTGAGAAAACACCAATTCCACCATGAAGAACACCGCCAAGAAAATCAGTTTCCAATTCTGAGGACTTATCAATAGCTTCTTTAATCAATTTTTCTGCATTTTTTGGATAGAATGCAATGTGTGCTTCTTTTGGTAAATTCAATGAACAAACAACATCGAGATCATTATTTTTCAATTGCTGTTTTACATCTTTTGAATTAAATTCCATTGAGTTGGGAAGAAGAATTTCTATCAAATCAAACCCTGCTTTTGCTGTTTTTTCTATTGCATATTTTCCTGCTTCAGGATTCCAGTTTGGAGTGATCCAAGACAAGAGTGAAGCGCCTAATTTTACTTTCATTTTTTAAAGATTTAGATGATGAGTTTGTTTCAACTCAAAAAAAATTAAACAGATTTTATTTTAAAAGATCCACCATTCTGTTCTTACTCCAAAGTAAGTTCCGAATCTTTTCGCTCCAGATTGCTGTAAAAACGGTGAATAAAGACTCATCATTGCCTGGTTATTGTATCGAGAAAGCTCAGCAATCAAACGGATGTGAGGTCTTGCCCAAACACTTCTTTCTGCAGTCGGAGCGATGGTTGGAGCCAGAACTAATTTTGTCATTGATGCAGAATCCTGTGTTCCATCTTTCCGTGACGCAAAATGCAGTTCTGAAAGTAGATGAAACCAATTATTGAAATAATAAGTAGCTCTTAAACCTGTATTAAACTCTGATTTTTCATTGAAAATTTCTCTTTGATAATAATCGACAGCTTTGTTATCACTTTTTGCTCCACCTTTACTTTTGGTATAAACTGCATACGCATTAATAGACCATTTATTGGAAAGGTTTAACAAAATATGCTCAACCAATGTCAATGAATAAGCATCTTTGTAAGTTTTTGTCAATTCATCGGGAGCACCATATGTTCTCCAGGTCTGTGTATTTCCTCCGTCACCCCCATTGGCGATCCCGCTTCCATATCGTAAAGATATTTGATTGAATGAGCCTGTGATTTTGGTCTTAATATTCGAATTTAATTTTGCCCCAAAAACCCACCCGTTATCTGATGGATAATGTTCTACAGAATTCCCCCCTGATTTCTCAATCTTATGAAACTCAGCTAGAAGTTTTAGTTTTTGATCGTTATTTTTAAAAGGAATAATCTGTTCTAATACCAAAACCTCACGTTGTCTGTAGATCAAACTTTTAGTTCCGCTAATAACGTTAGTATAAGAATAAGGCGTCGAATTACTCGCTGCTGTATCTATTGCCGCAGGAAAGAACATAGAAAATCGAGTATTTTTATGTCTCACTCCCCAGCCTGTCGCCGAATGGTCATCAAAGTAAAAATAATCGGCAATATGTACATCATCATATCTCAACCAACGAGAGCCAACCCAAACATCCCAATCGCTCCCCATAATATTTCGAGCTTCTACAAAAGCTTCTGGTAAAGCGATAATCATCCCCTGATTTGATTTTGAATCTACATTTCCCAAAAAAGTCCCTCCGGAGTAGAAACTTAATCTCGCCTGCATGTCTATTTTTGTACTTTTTGCACTGTCTCCATTCACAACAGGAGTAAAATGAAAAGCCGGTAAAAAATCTACATAATCACCTTGGTCCATTCTTCCTCCGAGCGAGCCTTGATTATTAAGATTCAACTGTCTACCCGTTTTCCCATCGGCATTTGGTGAATAACCAGCTCCGATTCTACCCGTTGTACCAAAAGAAAAGTCTTTATTGGTAATTACAATTTGGGCATAAGAATTACTACTGATGCATAATAAAAAGATGCACCAGTAAGATAAAATCTTTGTTTTCATCGATTTATTTTAAAGTTTTAGGCTTGTAGAATTTCAAAGCAAAAAGCAAAATAAAAACGTAACAAATGATTGGAAGTAGATAAGCGTGAGCAATATCAGTTTCCGCAATTTTCCCCATTAAAGGAGGAAAAACAGCGCCGCCAAACATTGCCATTACCAGAAATGAAGAAGCTTGGGGTACTTTACTACCCAACCTCTTCAAACCAAGACTGAAAATAGTAGGATACATCACACTTAAGAATAAATTTAATAATATCAGACTGATAAAAGATGTCCAACCCCAACTTTGTGAAATAATTAAACACAACACAATATTACAAGCCGTAAAGATGGCAAGCAGTTTATTGGGAGCAATGAATTTCATTAAGAATGTTCCTACAAAACGACCAATCATCATCATCGCCATGCTTAATGAAAAATAATAAGAAGCCTGAATCTCCGGAAGATGCATTTTTTCTACACCATAATTGATGAAATACGCCCACGTTCCGCCTTGCGCAGCGATATTGAAAAACTGAGCAATAACTGCAAAAATAAAATGTCTTTGTTTATAAAGTGGCGCGTGCGGGTCTGAAACATCACCTTCTCCCTCATTTTCGCTCTCGGAAACCTGAATATCTTCTGCATGAGGGTCTTTCAAACTGGGAACTTTAATAAAAGAAAAAATAATGGTTATTGTCAAAATCACAACACCGATCCAAGTGTAAAGATTTTTCACAGAATCTAATGAGTCATTCTCTACCTCTCCGTTTCCGAAGATGAAAAAACCTCCCAGCAGCGGACCGATAATTGCGCCTAATCCATTAAAAGACTGTGCAAAATTAACACGCTGGTCGCTTGTTTTTTCATTTCCTAATGCTGCTACAAAAGGATGTGCTACGGTTTCTAAAGTTGCCATTCCCATTGCCAGAACAAAAAGTGCCAACCTGAAAAAATTAAACGAAACCATATTGGCTGCCGGAATAAAAAGAAATGAACCCAATGCAAAAAGTGACAATCCTAAGATGACCCCCATTTTGTAACCAAATTTTTTCATAAATAAGCCCGCAGGAATTCCCATCAGTGCGTAAGCACCGAATATTGACAGCTGCACTAGCCCAGATTTTGATTTGGAAATATTTAAAACATTCTGGAAATGCTTGTTTAATACATCGCCCATTGTCAAAGCAACAGCCCAAAAGAAGAACAATGAAATCACAAATATTAATACAAGATAATATTTTTTCTCCGTAAATTTCGCAGTATTCATAGTCGTTATATTAAATGGTTTTTGTGTAATGTTCTTCTCTGAAGCTTCTGAATTCTTCATAAGTATAATCAGGACAGGCACCAGATTTTGAAGTAATAAATGCACCTAAGGAAACCGCTTGCTTCATAATTTCTTTAGGAGATTTAGCCTGAATTCTTTTCGATAAAAAACCGGCAAGGAAAGAATCTCCACTTCCTACCGTGTCATTAACGTCAATAGAAACCGCCGAGAAAGTAAAACTGTCTTTTCCTACAAAATACCTTGCCCCCTTACTTCCTTTCGTAAGAACAATTTCGTTAAGATTAAAATACTGTTGAATAAATCGAATACTGGTTTCCTCATTAAGATATTCTTCATCAAGATACTGAATGATTGTTCTCAGTTCTGCTTTATTCATCTTCACCAGATGCGCTTTATGCAGTAATATTTTGATAAAATCAAAATCAATAAATGGCGGACGAAAATTAACGTCAAATACTCTAAACTTTGATAGCTCGACCAACTCAAGTAAGGTTTTTCTGGATTCCTCATTCCTGCCAATTAAGCTTCCAAAAACAAGTGCCTCAGAATTCTGAATCAAATCACGATGTTGTGGTATTGTAGAAATATAATCCCAGGCTACATTATTTAAAATATCATAATGAGCCTCACCGTGATTATCAAAAGTTGCCATCACAGTTCCGGTTGCTTTGTCATCATCCACCTGGATATAATCAGTGGAAACGCCCCAGTTTTTTATCTGCGTCAAAAGATTTTTTCCTAGTTCATCGTTTCCTATTTTACTGATCATTTGTACTTCTACTCCCATCTTATCTAGATTATAAGCCACATTAAAAGGTGCACCACCCGCTCGGAATCCGTTGGGGAAAATGTCCCAGAGAATTTCTCCGAAACAAACGATATAAGGTTTATTTGTATTCATAATTTTAGTTAAACGTTTAACCTAAATGGTAAAAAAATTATTTTATAGATTTTTTGATAATCAAATCTCCAGACAGTGTAATCTTTTTTGAGGTTGCTGTATAATCTGAGATTTGAAAATCTAATAACTTGATGGCCTCATCAGCCATTTCTTCTAATGGTTGCTTGATATAAGTAATTTCAGCAGGAAATAATTTATAAGCCTCTGTTTCATCAAAAGCCAGCACAGAAACCTGTTGTGGAACTTTTATACTATTTTTAATAAGATACTCAAGACCTGCAACAGCTAGTTTATTACTCGAAAAATAAAGTGCTGTATTTTTAGGATTTTTGCCTATAACTTTTTCCATTTCAGCATGAACTTCCCCACTAATATTCTCAAGTCCAACCATGATATACTTAGCGTCAATATCGCTTGTTGAATCTTTAACACTTGCCTCAAAACCTTTTTGCCTGTCTAAAAGATGTTGTAATTTGGTTTCATAACCAACATACACAATTTTATCAAACTTTTTATCGATCAAAAATTGAGTCGTGGTCTCTGCGATCTCTCTGTTATTTAAAATGACTCCCGGTGCGTTTACTCCTTTCAGATATCTATCAATGGTAACTAAAGGATAATTTCTGTCTAAAAGTTTTTGAAGAATATCTTCACAACCTGCCACTGGTGCAACAATCATTCCGTCTACCTGTTGCTGGGAAAATAAATCGATAAGCTTTTCAAACTTTTCAGCATTTTCATCCGAACTTCCTATTATTAAAGTATATCCTAGCTTCAGAGCTTTATTCTCAAGATTACGGGCGATACTAGAATAAAAATCATTAGAAATATCCGCAACAATAAGCCCTAATAGTTTACTTTTATTATTCTGAAGACTTCTCGCTATTCTGTTGGGAGTATAGTTAAGCGTTTCAGCAACTTCGAAGATTTTCTTCTTAGTATCTTCACCTATCCTGTGCCCTTCTTTTTTGTTTAGAACATATGAAACCGTTGCCACGGATACCCCGGCAATTCTAGCAATATCTTTAATGGATGCTCGTTTCATTCTTCTTATTTATAATGCAAAGTATTCTATAAAATATTAAAAAAACAATAGCGTATTTATTTTGCGTAATTAGAAAAATAATGTAATTTGGCAAATTTTTCAAACCAAAAACAAATCCAACAAACCACTTAAAATCAATAATTTAAAAATAAAATCAAAAATAAAATGAATTGAATATTAACAAATAGATGAGCTAATATTAAGTTTTGGTTAAACGTTTATTCAAAAATTTTAAATTTATTTTTATAGAAATTATTATATTTCATTACAATGGATTAAAATAATTCATTGTTTTTTTCTGATATGTAAACTCGATTATTGCTTTTTTAACATTTAAAACTTACTAAGATTAACCAATAGCTTGTCCAATATGAGCATTCTCACTTCGGGTGTTTACTGTGTGAAAGTGAAAACAGAGAAGTCAGTGGTTACAGAGAAAGTACTTAAAAAGTAAATTTAATTGAAATATTTTTTAGATAGGAGCCCTCCATTACGTTTTATGTCTTGTAAAGTTCTTTTTTCAATTTTTTAATCACAGGTTCTAAAGTTTAGTGAAAAAAAAATCCTAATTTGGATTTTATAAAAATACATAACCATTTAAAATTCAATAATCATGCAAACACTCATCGAAAGGGTTACTTTCATTATGAAAGGAATCACAATGGCGGCTCCACCAGATTACGAAACAGATCTGATAAGCAGCTTTAACACCTCTTCAGGTACAACTTTCTCCGATTTTGTGAAACAATTGCGTGGCGGTCAGGCAGTACTTCCCTTTAAAACCAATCCCTACCAACCAACTTCTGACAGCGAGAAGGAAATCGTAATGCCTGCGCGGCAGATATAGACCTTACAAAAATCTAATCATTGCTAAATTGCAAGACCAACTAGCACCGCTTCTTAAAGCGGCCAAAGTTTTTACTGGTGCAACAATACCGCATGCAATCCCATCACTGTAATATAGCATATCACAATGTAATTCAGTAATTTAGAAACATAAAATCTGAATTAAAAATTATCTTTTCTTCATTAATATAAAAAACTATGGCTCAATCACCAGAAAATAATAGCGACGGATTAATCATCTGTAATATAAGTAGTAATGGATCAAAAATCAGTGACTCGTTTGGAATTATTTCTGTCTGGGTACGAAGAGAGGTTAACAAAATAGGTTTTGCTAAAATCGTACTCGAAGCAGGAAATACACCTAAACAAGAAACCACAGAAAGCGATGACGAAACATTTGCACTTGGAAGAACAATTACTATTGAAGCGGGTTATAAACGGGGTGGAAAAAAAATATTTGAGGGCGTTATTAGCTCTCATAGTCTTGAAATAGAAGAAAATGAAAACAAACTGATTATTGAATGTCGGGAATTTGCTTATCCTATGATGCTTTCCAAAACCAATAAAGTTTTTGAAAATAAAAAAGACAGCGAGGTGATTAGGGAATTAATTGGTGGGTACAATTTAGAGGCTAACGTAAAAAGCACACCCTTAAAATACAATGACTTGGTGCAATACTATTGTTCAGACTGGGATTTTATGTTGTCTCGTTCAATTCTGAATGGTATGATTGTCATCACAGATGGAAAAAATGTGAATGTTGCACCTCCCATCTTATTTTCTTCTCCTTTACTTGTCGTCACTTATGGAAAAGACATGATCACTTTTAAAGGTAATCTACAGACGGATCGACAGGCTTCAGATGTTGAGGCTTATACAGTGGATAGTGCAAAGCAAAAATTAGTCAATGAGAGAGGAAGCAACCCTACTCTTAATGAACAAGGTACACTTTCTTCTGCACAACTTACAGAAGATTTAGAAATAAATCAATCAATTTTACAGACAAATATGGTAACTGATGAAAGTATCCTAAAAAGCTGGGCAGATTCTCAGCTTTTAAAAGCTGGCTTGTCAAGGATAATTGGAGAAGTCAAATTTCAAGGCAATGCTGATGCTAAGTTAGGTGGGACTATCACGTTAGCTGGATTGAGCAAACACTTTAACGGTGATGCCTTTATAAACATGGTAGAACATGAAATCAAAAAAGGAATGTGGACTACAACTGCAGGGATTGGATTATCTCCAAATATAATGGATAATAACTCGAATGTTATGGCTTCATCAACATCTGCTTTGTTACCGGGGATCCAGGGAATGCACATTGGAAAAATCATCAAAATAGATGAAGATCCCGACAACGAAAATAAATTGCAGGTAGAAATTTCATCACTCACCGGAGAAAACAATAAAATTTGGGCTCGGCTGGCGACTTTTTGGGCAAGTAATCAATATGGAGCATTTTTCATTCCTGATATCGGAGATGAGGTTGTACTTGGATTTTTTAATAACAACCCATGCTCCCCCGTTATATTGGGAAGTTTATACAGCAGTAAACAGAGTCCAGCTTCAGGCATTCAGAAAGAAAACAATATCCGAAGCATCGTAACAAAATCGAAACTTAAAATCGAGTTTGAAGAAGAAAAAAAGAATATCACCATCACAACACCCGGAAATAATATTATAGAAATCAGTGATGAAGGTAAAAGTATCAAAATTACAGACCTCAACAAAAATAAAATAGAAATGACCAACAGTGGCATTGCTATCGAATCTTCTCAAAGTCTTTCATTAAAAGCTAAAACCAATATTAAAATAGAAGCCGGAACCAATATTGACATTCGAGGAAAAGAGGCATTAAACTTAAAAGCAACTACAATAGAAGCTAGTGCCGATACAACTTTTACTGCCAAAGGAAGTGCAAAAGCAGAACTTTCTGCGGCAGGACAAACAGTTGTTAAAGGAGCAATGGTAATGATTAACTAAAAACAAGAATATATGCCAGCAGCAGCAAGAATTACAGATATGCATGTTTGTCCAACAGTAACTCCCGGATCACCACCTCTCTCACATGTAGGAGGACCAATTATTGGGCCAGGAGTTCCAACAGTATTAATAGGTAATCTACCAGCAGCCGTTTTGGGTGATATGTGTACATGTGTCGGGCCTCCAGACTCTATTATAAAAGGTTCTGCCACGGTTATAATTGGAGGAAAACCTGCTGCTAGAATGGGTGACAACTGTGCTCATGGTGGGAGTATTGTCATTGGATGTTTAAACGTAATAATTGGAGGATAGAATAGGAAAACCATTTTTAGGACGGGAGATATTTTAATAATAAAGATATAAATTAATTATGCCTTAAATCAAGTTTGTACATTTAATTTTTTGAAATTAAATTGTATTTAAAGCAGTCTCTTTTATTACCAATAAACATCTCTTTATCTAACTTTACAACCTGAAATTAATGTGCGACATTTTAATATTCTGTTTGAAACAAACAGGCTGGAATTACCCCAATAGTAATCTTTGAAACAGTATCAAAATTTTAAACAAAAAAAATCCCGCATTAACGGGATTTTACTGTCTTATATTTAAATTTATTTTATCTCTACAGGAACTGAGATTTTATCCCAATCCATTGTGAATCCATTATTGTTTATTTTATACACTAAAGTTTCCTGTGTTGCTGGTAAAGCTTTTGTTTTTACATCAACACGTAAAGCATCTTTTGCTTCTTCGTACTTATAAGCTCCCCATTGTTTTGGCTCTTTGTTAAAAATCGCAGTCCATGTTCCAGATTCTTTTGGAATTAAGAAAAAGCTATATTTACCTGCAGGAAGCTTTTTACCCTGAACGGTAATGTCCTTACTGGTTTCAAAAGTCGTTGCATCATTGGCACCCGCACGCCAAACTTTATTATAAGCTTCTAAACCACCCCAGATTGTACGTCCTTTAACAGAAGGACTGCTATAGGCAATTATAATGGTTGCATCTTTAATTTTACCCGTAGCAGTAGCCGGAGGACTGGCAGGTTTTTTAGCTTCCTGTGCAAATGCATTTACTGAAATTGTCATTGTAGCAAAAACTACAGCAACGGTTTTAATGATTGTTTTCATAATATTTTTGTTTTATGTATTTTTAAATATATGCGTTACGAATTTACTGCTTTCTGCTTATAAAACAATAAACCGATTGTCGAAAATATAATGACTGCCGCTGCCCCAATGACGTTGAGCCAAAGGAAAGAAACAATATCGAAATTGTAAATGGCAATCACCGTAATTTCTGATAAAATTGCAGAAATAAATACATTCGCCCCATCAATTTTTTTATAATAAAATGCAACAAGAAAAATCCCCAATATCGGGCCGTAGAAAAGAGAACCCAATACATTGACTGCTTCAATAAGGGAACCCATTTGAGTGGCAAACATTGCTACACCGATTGAGAAGATACCCCACGCTAAAGTATGTAGACGACTATACTTCAATTCGGTTGCATCATCTGGAATTTCTTTTTTAAATATCAAATGAACATCTTTCAGTGAGCAGGCGGCAAGGGAATTCAGCGCTGCGGAAATTGAACCCCAACTGGCTAGAAAAATGACGGCAAACAGTAAACCGATCATCCCGACAGGCAAGGTATTTTTTACGAAAAAAAGGAAAATATAATTGGTATCCGTTTTTTCCGCATTATAGTTTGAGTTATTAATAGCTTCCTCTACCCTTCCGTGAAGTGCTTTTACTTCGGTTTGTGTGTTTTTAAAATCCTGAATTGTTTTGTTAAGTTGAGGAGATTGAGTTTCTTTCAGCCTTAAAATTTCTTTCGATTCTGAATTAAATTTTGTTTGTAAATCCTGATGCTCTTTTTCGAATACTGCAGCCTGTTCAGGTTGTGTTTCCTTCAGATTTTGATAAGAACGTTCGTTAAAATAAATCGGAGCAGGTTTTAGAGAAAAAAATGCAAAAAGCAAAGCACCAATAAGCAGAATAGCAAACTGCATCGGAATTTTAACCAATCCGTTCAACAGCAAGCCCATTTTTGCATTGGTATTGTCCTTTGCAGTAATATACCTCCCAACTTGACTCTGGTCGGTACCGAAGTAAGAAAGTGCCAGAAAAAAACCACCAATTAAGCCACTCCAGATATTGTATTTATCTTTCCAATCGAATTCTGTGGTGATGACATTGAGCTTTCCGGATTTCCCCGCCAGATAAAGCGCATCCTTAAAACCAATTCCATTCGGCATATTTTGAATAAGCAGATAACCTGCAAAAGCCATGGTGCCCAGAATAATAAGAAACTGTATTTTTTGGGTGTGAGCAATTGCTTTTGCACCGCCAATATAGGTATAAATCAACAAAATGCCACCCGTTAAAACATTGGTTAAATAAATATCCCAGTTTAAAACGCTTGATAAGATGATACTCGGAGCATAAATGCTGATTCCTGTTGATAAACCTCTGGAAAAAAGAAAAAGCAGTGAAGTAAGCACCCTTGTTTTTTTATCAAAACGGTTTTCCAAATATTCATAGGCCGTGTAAACATTTAAACGCTGAAAAATCGGGATGAAAGTAATACAGATAACAATCATCGCCAACGGCAAACCAAAGTAATACTGAACGAAACGCATGCCGTCTGTGTAAGCCTGACCCGGCGCCGAAAGAAACGTAATGGCACTTGCCTGCGTCGCCATAATGCCTATCAGCACAATGTACCAGGGCATTTTATTATCTGCTTTCAGGTAAGATTCGTTGCTTTTTTGACCACGACCGATAAATACGCCATAAACAACCACTGCAACCAGTGTAAAAATAAGAACCGTCCAATCTATTGTACTCATGCCCAAAATTTAGTAAACAAATAATAAAATACGATTTGCAATACTAATGCAATTGCTAATAGTATGTACCAGATATTCCAATTTTTAAGTTGCTTGTTCATCAGTTTTTCTGTGCAGATAAAAAGTTTAAAAATAAACGTGCCGCCCCAACATTTCCCGCAGGCAACTGTCTGAAAAATGCCAACGGTGTGTAAATGAAATTACCTTTTCCGTATTTTGCATATAAAGTTGAGCCCTGCAAAGGCTCTTCACCTGTATCGTGCATTTCAAAAAGCGGTTCGTACGCTGCATCCCATTGAGTAGGGAAATAAGCGCCACGCTCCTGTACCCAACCTTTAAAATCATCCGCCGTAATTTTGTTTGGAAAATTCAGTAAGTTATGATTTGGATTTAAAAATTTAACCTCAGCATTTTCTTCGGTAACCCGCTTATTGGCAATGCTGAAATTATACATTCCCAATTGGTCAACCGTTGTATCCTGGTTTGTGTTATATTGCATCACTAAATTACCTCCTGCTTTTACATAAGACCATAAAAAAGGCATCCATCGACCGAGCTTTTTCTCTGTGTTATTTACACGAACACCCAATACAATGGCGTCATATTGCGACAGCTTATTTTGACTACCGTTTCCGACAGAATTATCTAAGTTGCCATAAAAATCTTCGTCTTTCAAGACATCTACCTGAATACTTGCGATACGTAGGAACTCGGGAATGAAATCGCCCGCACCTTGTATATAACCCACTTTTTTAACCTTCGCCTGAATATCGCCTTTCATTACAGTTACAGTGGCAGGCGTAAAATATTGTAAGGATGGTAAATGCGGGTATTGAATTAATACCTGTTTTTTATTATAAGTAACGTCGTCTGAAATAAAATTAGCATCCAATTGTAACTGATTTGATTTTATTGAGGCAATTTTAGCTTTTGGAATGACATACTCAACGGTAAAATCTTTCCCATTGATGGATTTTAAATCACCGCCGCCTAATCGTTCTCCGTTATACATCAGATTTACTTTTCCATTATTGAACTTTTTGTTGGAATTTACCTTAAAATTTAAACTTAAATGTAAATCTTCATTTTCTTTGACTAGATAAAGCGGTTGTGTAAATTTCAGTTCCAATGCAGGAACAATGCGCAAGGCTTCAACAACATCACCACGCACCGGATCTAATTTCTTGAAAGATAAAGGAAGTTGAACCTGAAACTTTTCCGAACCGATTTTTAAACCAAGCAAAACATTCAGTGGTGATTCTGCTTCCGGCAAACCGATTAAAGTATCATTAGGAACTGAGAAAGTTGCCACGTCCTTGGCTGGTTTTGCCAACCAGTAAGGCTCTGTGAGTGCCGCATCTGCAGGAATCTGAATTTCGTGCTGAATGGTAATTAAAGAATCTTTTGATAATTTTCTGTTGAAGCTTTCTGATTGGCTTAACCATTGTACATTTTCTAAAACGACAGGATTATCAGCTCTTGAAATCAGATTTAACCTGAAATTGTGATTTTCTCCGGCAACAGCTTCAGCCTGATTAGTAACTACTTCGCCCATAAACCCAGCACAACTTAAAATGATATGATCAAGAGATTTAATTTTATCCTTCTTCAGGTCTGAATCTTTTAGCGTCATTACCTTTTTTCGCAAAGCAATCAAAGCAGGTAAACTAAGGTCAGGATTATTGAAGTTGAAAGCGGAAATAATTGTATCCAATGATTGGTCAATATCAGCGTTTCCTTGTGAAGTCCAGGTTTTAACTATTCCGTCAAAAAGTGTTGATTTTGCAGGTTCGCCGTTAACATGAGAAAAATATTCAGTTTTAATGCCGGCTACAGACTGTGTTCCTGCACCTTGGCTCTTATGTAAACTTCTGCTTAATCCTGCCAATTCACCATAGCCCATTCCCAGTTGCGCATCATATTGCCCCACAGTAACTTTCAGTTGATTTTCAGCGGTTGTATTAACTGCACCAAAGCGGAAAGTATTCCACAGGGTACGTTTGGGTTGCCAAACATTCACATATTTTAGTTGATCTGGAAAAGCCGTTTTATCACCAGCCAGCTTAAAAGCTTTTTCCGCAACCACTGCCGAAGCCGCGTGCTGTCCGTGACCCGCCGCCGCAGTAGGAGGAAAACGACAAATAATCACATCAGGACGGAATTTACGGATTACCCAGACTACATCAGCGATAATGCTATCTTCATCCCATTGTTTAAAGGTATCGGTGGTATTTTTAGAAAAACCGAAATCAATCGCCCGGGTAAAAAACTGTTGAGCACCGTCTAGCTTTCGTGCCTCCAATAGCTCATGCGTTCTGATTAAACCTAAAGCAGCACCTTGCTCAGTACCTAATAAATTCTGACCGCCATCACCTCTGGTTAAAGAAAGATATCCCGTTTCCACATTTTGGTCGTTGATTAACCAAGAAAGTAAACCCGTATTTTCATCATCAGGATGAGCAGCTAAGTATAAAACTTTAGGTAAATTTTTGAGCGTTTTGAGGTCGCGGTAAATTTCAGATGATTTTGAAGGTCGAACCTGTTGAGCCGAAAAAACCGTATAGAAGCTAAGGATACATACAGTGATTACTTTTTTGAACATATGAATTTGCTTTGCGGGGCAAATATAAGTAAATCGTTTTTCTTGTTACTTGGTAATCATTATAATTTGAAACTAAAGCATTATCAAAATCCGGCATCTTTAGTTTCTCTTTGCTATAGAACATCATAATTGCCTATGCTATACCATTAGAAGAACTCTTCCTATCGAATTCACAGTTTTTAGTTTATATTGATTTCCGCTTATCTTAGCAATTATCCTTCCATAACGGTCAGAACTAGTTGAATAATAAATTATAGTTTTTCCAAAAACTTGTAAACTTGTAAATTGCTTGGCATTTTTCCCATATGCCTGACTACTTTCTGGGCAATCAACTTCTGCTATTGTCAATGTTTTCTTGGTATTATTTGATAAAAAACTAAGAGCCTTTTTAAATTTTATTGAGTAATAATTTTATAGCAGATAATTTAACCTTGTTTTCAGAAGATTCCCTTAGAAGTTCATGATTTTGCTTCGTCGAACCACTTCATTAGGTTTCTACATAATTTTCTATCATTATCAAACCAGGGAAAAGTACGTTCTATAACCCATCGTTTACGAATTGGCTCAAATTCTTTTACTTTTTTGTCACTCCGCATAACGATTTGAATAATATAATTAAACTTAATTTTTATTTCGTCAATAATCTCACCTCTGTAACCTCCGTCCGCCAATATTACCTCAAGCGGAATCAATAAATATCGCAGTGTCATCATCAGCAACAATGCAGCTTTACTGTCATGAACATTGGCTACACTTACCATTACCGCTAACAAAACCCCATTTTTGTCTACCACAACGTGTCGTTTGATGCCTTTTATTTTTTTACCTCCGTCATAACCATTGAGTGAACGGCTATTCCCCAACGAACACTTTGGCTGTCCATAATTCCCAAACTTGCCTCGGCTTTCTGACCTCTGTCTCGTCGTACTTTTTCCCTTAATTTTGACAATAATAAATCGAAAATCTCCAGATTTGACTATTTTGAATAATAGTAATAAACCAATTGCCATTTTGGAAAATCATAAGGTAAAAGCCGCCATTGACAACCCGTTTTCACCAAATAACTAATCGCATTCCAAATGACAATTAAATCATATTTTCGTTTTCTGTCATCAAAATCTAATGCTTTTTTATAAATTGCCACTGAGTCTGGGTTAAATCTGTTGGGTACATTGACGTTTTTTGTTTTATGCTTAACCTTTACTGGACGCTAAGTTAGGATATCCAAAATGCCTTTACGTTGAATGGTGTAAATCGACTTGAAACCTAGATTGATGCTATGACCTTATCCGAAAGAAATTCTATATGACCGATTACAAAAGACGATATATTATTCAGACGTTACTCGACGCAGATTTGTTTCAAAAAAAGAAAATGATCGACAGACATTCTTTTCTGACTTTGGAAGGCGATATCGACAGCAATATTTATTATGTTGAAAAAGGAAGTTTGCGCATTTTCATTAGAGATGAAGATCAGGAAAGAACTATTCGTTTTGGATATAAAGAAAATATTATTGTCTGTCTCGATTCTTTTTTATCTGAAAAACCGACCGATTTTTATATTCAAGCGATTAAGAAAACCGAAATTAAAGTCGCTTCCAAAAAAGATTTTTATGAATTTATAAAATCGTCAGATGACAACCTGAAATTGTGGACTGTGATTTTGGAAGATTTAGTTTTACAACAAATTGAAAGAGAAAAAGATCTGTTAATAAATTCTCCTAAAGAACGTTATGAAAGGATTTTAAAGAGAAGTCCGAAACTTTTTCAGGAAGTTCCCAATAAACATATTGCCAATTATCTTCGGATGAGACCGGAAACATTATCACGACTTAAAAAATCTTGACTGTAATCAAGATTTATCATTTACGAAAACTGGAAATTTACAATAAAAATGGTTATGAAAATTCCTTCACAACAACTGCTTCATGATTTAAAAGTAATTACAGAACAAAATATACAGTTTGTTGAAAACATTCTAAACGAAACGGATAAAAAACTCAATTTCAGACTTTCAGAAAAAAGCTGGAGCATTTTAGAATGTCTCGAGCATCTGAATTGTTACGGCAAATTTTACATTCCTGAAATCAGCAAAAGAATTAAAAATTCAGATACAAAATCAACAGTGATTTTTAATTCTGGGATTCTAGGAAATTATTTTGCGAAATCGATGCTTCCAAAAGAAAAACTGAATACAATGAAGACTTTTAAATCTATGAATCCAATTCACAGCACGCTTGATAAAAGTGTTTTGAATGAATTTATTACTCAGCAAAAACAAATGATGCATCTTTTGAATGAAGCCGAAAGTATAGATTTAAACAAAGTGAAAACCAGCATCAGTATTACAAATCTTATTCAATTTAAACTAGGTGATACTTTCCGCTTTGTAATCTATCATACTTTAAGACACATCGAACAAGCAAAAAAAAATCTTTAACTAATCTGTGACCTTTGCTGAATGAAACGCCTTTGCGAACTTAAACACAGTTAGTAGTTAAAAAATCTTTGCGACCTTTGCGTTAAAATAAAAACAGAATCATTTTTCTTCATCAATTTAATTTAACAAAATTTATCAATCTCAAAAAGTGATTTATGAACTCGATTTTGTAATTTTAGACAAAATTTTAAAAGTGAAAAAATTATTATTTGCAGTTTGCATTTCGGCTTCGGCTTTAAGCTTCGCACAAGATTATTCGGTACCTGCAGCAAGTCCGCGTCAGAAAGTAGAACAGCAGTTTTCAATGTCAAAAATCTCTGTAGATTACGGTAGACCGGGGGTGAAAGGAAGAAAAATCTTTGGAGAATTGGTTCCTTACGGACAAGTTTGGAGAGCAGGCGCAAACTCTTCTACAAAAATTACATTCGGACAGTCTGTTAATTTCGGTGGAAAAACTGTTCCAGCAGGAACTTACGGTTTGTTTATCGTACCAACAGAAAAAGATTGGAAAGTTATTTTAAATAAAGATTTTCAACAGTGGGGAGCGTATACATACGACCCAAAACAGGACGTTGTAGACGTAACAGTTCCGGTTAATAAATTAGCTGATAAGCAAGAGTGGTTTGAAATTACTTTAAACCCAACGGATGAAAATTCAGGAAATCTTGTTATTAAATGGGATATGGCTCAAGCTGAAGTAGCTTTAAAGCCAGCAAAACCTGAGGCAGTAACCAAAATTGCTGAAAAATTAAGAGAAATTAAAAAAATAGAATCTGACGCTGCAAAAGCAAAAAGCTAAGACTCAAATTTATAAAAGATGAATTTTTCTATTCAACCTGTTTTAGAAAACGAAGAATATCAATTAATCCCCTTACAGCAAGGGGATTTTGACTTATTGTACGAAGTAGCTTCAGATCCTAAAGTTTGGGAGCAGCATCCTAATAAAGACCGCTACAAAAGAGAAGTTTTTGAAAACTTTTTTAAAGGAGCTATGGAAAGTCAGGGCGCTTTTAAAATTGTTGAGAAATCTACCGGAGACTTTTTGGGAAGTACCCGTTTTTATGATTTTGACGAATCTGAAAATAGTATTTTCATTGGTTATACTTTTTATGGAACAAATTCTTGGGGAAAAGGGATCAATCCACAAGTTAAGAAGCTGATGCTGGATTATATTTTCAAATTTGTAGACAAAGTTCATTTCCACATTGGAAAAGAAAATTTCCGTTCTCAAATTGCATTAGAAAGATTAGGCGGAAAGAAGATTGCGGAAGAAGAAGTAGCTTATTTCGCAGAACCGACCAGAACCAATTTTGTCTACGAAATCGCAAAAGAAAACCATTTTAAAGTTGATTAAACTTAAATAAATTTTCTTGCAGGTTTAGCAGATTACGCTGATTAATTTTAGGCATTAAAATCTGCTCAATTAGCTAAATCTGCGAGAAATTAATTAAATAAAAATATAATCATGAAAAAATATAAAATTCAGAAGTCACCATTTGTAGTTCCTACAACCGACGGAAAATTAATTGAAGAACATTGGGGGAATTCAACTCAAAATCCAAACATCTCTATTGCGCATATGGTTGCTCCGCCAGATTGGAGTGAGCCCCACCAAACTCCCGAATTTGACGAATTTACCATCATCATTTCCGGTAAAAAACAGTTTGAAATTGATGGAGAAAACGTTATTTTAGAAAAAGGACAAAGTATTTTAATTGAAAAAGGAGCAAGAATCCGTTACAGCAATCCGTTTTCAGAACCTTGCGAATATATTGCGATTTGTCTTCCGGCTTTTTCGATGGATTTGGTGAATAGAGAAGAAGAAATAATTTAAATATGGCGTTACAAATTTGCCCAAAGTGTAAAGAAAACTCTTTCACTTGGTTCATCAATGGAAAGACTCATTTAACGAGTTGGAGTTGTTTTAATTGCGACTACGAAGCGAAAGAAAACGAGAATGATGAATGTGTCTGTGAGAATTGTGAAGAGAAAACAAAAACGAAGCTGAAAGATAAAGAAAAAGAATACTGGTGGTGTTCTAATTGTAATACAATCAGTGATTTATAAATAGAAACAACCTCAATTACTGAGGTTGTTTTTAATTTACTGTTGCTTAATTACTTCAAAATTTCTTTCAAAAATAAAAGCGTATGATTCCAGGCTCTTTTTGCCATCACAGGATTATAATCGGCTGATTTTGGGTCAGTGAAAGTATGTTTTGAATTAGCATATGTAATGATTTGCCAATCTGCTTTGCCATCATTCATTTCTTTAACCAGATTATTGTAATCTTCCGGCGTCACACTTTTATCTTCTGCAGGATTTTCAACTAAAATTTTAGTTGAAATAGCTTCATTGGGTCTCGATTGGTCTTTTCCGATGCTTCCATGAATGGAAACAACGCCTACAACTGGTAATTTCCCTCTCGCAGATTCCAAAGCTCCGGTTCCGCCAAAACAATAACCAATTACCGCAATTTTATCTGGAACCGCTCCGTTTTTCTTCAATTGCTCTAAAGCCAAAGAAATTCTCTTCTGATAAGCGGCATGATCCTTTTTATAAGATCCCGCAGTTTTTGCCGCTGAAGCATTATCAGTCGGAATATTTCCTTCTCCGTAAATGTCGGCAATAAATGCGATGTAACCTTGCTTTTCTAAATCTGCTGCGGCCGTTTTTGCTTCGTCATCAATTCCTTTCCATGCAGGAAGAATCAATACTCCCGGAAGTTTTTTTCCAGCATTAGAGGTTACCAAACCATTCAGTTTTTGCGAACCATCCTGATAAGACACAGGTTTTAAATTCTGACTGAAAATAGTTCCTGAAGTCATAAGAAATGCTGATAATAATATTGAACGTATCATATTTTGTAATTTAATTTTTTTGAAGCTTTTTCCTGCTTTTCGTTGCAATCTTTTTTTTCAAAAAGGATTTTCACTACAATCAGGGCTAGGTATTTGTCAGATTTACAATTTTTTCAGATAATTAATACGCAGTTTGCCGTCCTGACAGAATCTCTAAAATACAATTAAAAAATGATAATTATAAAAACTCTTTAATCGTTTAGATTCTTTCAGAATGACAAAACGAGTGGTTTCTTCGTGAAAAACAAAAAATCCTCATCTAAATTAATGAAAATAACTTTCAATGAAGATTAACAGAATGTTATAAAGTTTTAATTAATCGAATTTTACGCCTAAATTATTCAGCTCAGTTTTCAAATCTGTTTCCGGTAGAATATGAATAGTTTTGAAACCTAATGTTTTTGCCATCTCAATGTTGTTGAAATTATCATCAATAAAAACTGATTCGTTGGCTTCTAACTTGTATCTTTCCAATAAAACATTCCAGATTTTAGGGTCGGGTTTTATTAACTTTTCAGTTCCTGAAACCACAATTTTTCCATCAAATAATTGAAAGAAATCATAATTTTCTAAAGCATAAGGAAAAGTTTCTTCAGACCAATTGGTTAATCCGTATAATTGATAAGAAGTATTTCCCAATTTTCTAAGAATTTCTACATTTTGAGGAATGTCGCTTTTCAACATTACTGTCCAGTTATCATAATAAGCTCTGAGTTCTTTTTCCCATTCCGGAAATTTTTTAATCTGAATTTCAGTACCTTCTGCTAAAGTTCTCCCTCTGTCTTGCTCAATATTCCAGTCATCTTGGGCAATGTTTTCAAGAAAATATTCCATTTTCTCATCATCATTAAAATAGGTTTTGAAAAAATACCTTGGATTCCAATCCATCAAAACACCTCCAAAATCGAATATTATATTTTTAATTTCCATACTGATATTTAAATTTACCATACAAAAATCACAAAAGTTTTTTACTTAAACACCCTAAAACAGATATGTTTAGAAAAGTTTAACATTCAGAAATAAATACTTATTAAATCGATATTATTCAGGCTTATAAAATTGGTATTGTTCGTTTTCGTAATAGGCATTAATGTGTTGCAAACCGTTCGTTAAAATAATTTCAGAAGCACCGATAACAGAATTATATCTTGCGGTCTGTTCGAATGTTTTTTCGGTCAATTTGATTTGTGGCGCTTTACATTCGATAAGAATTTTTGGCTGAGCTTTTTCTGTGATTAAAAGGTCAATACGCTTCGTTAAGCCATTCAGAACAATCTTTTTTTCGGTAATTAAAGCCGATACAGAATAAGATTTTACGGTAAGATAATAATGAACCCAATGCTGTCTTACCCACTCTTCGGGAGTGAGCAAAAGGTAAGTTTTACGAACCAAGTCATAAATAAAAAACTTATCTTTGTCTTTCTTGAATTTAAAATCAAAAGTTTCCTGAAAGTTCAGTTTTGGAAGTTCCATTTATATGATGAAAGAATTAGATTTAATCCTCAAAAATATTAAAAATAAAGAAGTTTTACCGATTTATTTTTTCCACGGAGAAGAACCTTACTTTATTGATGTTGCGGTAAAAGCCCTTGAACACGACTTCCTGGAGGAAGACGAAAAAGCTTTTAACCAAACCGTCACGTACGGGAAAGATACCACGTACCAGGAAATTCTTTCTTTGGCGCGACAGTTTCCGATGATGGGCGACAAACAGGTGATTATCGTAAAAGAAGCGCAGGATTTGAAATTTAATGATGAAGAAAGCAAAGCTTTAGATGCGTATGCCGAAAATCCGGTGCCTTCAACGGTTTTGGTTTTTGCTCATAAACATAAGAAGCTGGACAGCCGAAAAAAGGTTACCAAAACTTTAACAAAGCTAAATGCTCTTTTTCCGAGCGAATCTTTAAAAGATCATACGCTTCCCAAATGGATCGCTGATGAGTGTCTCAGATTAAAAATAAAAACAGCCCCGAATATTTCTAACCTTTTAGCAGAATATCTTGGAAACGACCTTTCCAGAATCTCAAATGAGTTAGGAAAACTTAAAATTATTTTAAAAGAAGGACAACTTTTAGACGGTACTATCGTTGAAAACCATATCGGAATAAGCAAAGAGTTCAATGTTTTTGAGCTTCAGAAAGCTTTAGGAGCGAAAAACGCTAATGCTGCATTCAGAATTGCCTATTTTATGGGGAAAAACCCTAAGAATAATCCTTTTGTAATGCTTCTTTCCAGTTTGTACAATTACTTTTCGAATGTAATTATTTACAATACAATGATTGGGCAACCCCAGCAAGTAATCGCTTCACAAATGGGTATTAATCCTTACTTTATTAAAGATTATGCAGAAGCAGCGAGATTATATCCACTAAAACATTCTACCCGTGTCATTTCTATTTTAAGAGAATTTGATATGAAAGGAAAAGGTTTGGGAGCCGTGAATATGGATGATGCAGAACTGATTAAAGAATTGGTTTACAAAATCATTAATGTCGATAAGATTAAAATGAAGGTGTAAAAGTAAATAACTAATTTGCTTTGCGTGTGAATTTTTATTTTGGCGACAATTTCCGCCCTCCGTTCCCGCTTTTTTGTTGCACAAAAAGAGCTCCACTCAGGTCGGGTCGCAAAGCGGTATGAAAATTAAAATTTTGTCATTGAAATTTGACATATTAAAAATTGACAAGTATCATTAAATTTCCTTTAATTAAACATTAAAAATTACGAAATTAGCATCCTTGAAATTGATAAATAAATTATGGAAGAAAATATTTTAGATTGTGTGATCGTTGGATCGGGACCTTCTGGTTTTACAGCGGCAATTTATGCAGCAAGAGCAGACTTAAAACCTGAATTGTACACAGGATTAGAGCCTGGTGGACAATTAACTACAACAACAGAAGTTGATAATTTTCCGGGATATCCTGCAGGAATTACCGGTCCTGAAATGATGATGGATTTACAAAAGCAGGCTGAAAGATTCGATACCAAAGTACATTACGAAATGATTACCAAAGCTGAATTTTCAAAAGAAGAAGGCGGTATTCACAAATTGTATGCAGGAAATAAAGAAATTCTGGCTAAATCTGTAATTATTTCTACAGGAGCTACTGCAAAATATTTGGGTCTTGATGACGAGAAAAAATATAATGGAGGAGGAGTTTCTGCATGTGCAACGTGTGACGGATTTTTCTACAGAGGAAAAGACGTTGTGGTTGTAGGAGCAGGAGATACTGCGGCTGAAGAAGCTACTTATCTTTCTAAGTTGGTGAATAAAGTAACCATGTTGGTAAGAAAAGGTGAGTTCAGAGCGTCAAAAGCGATGATTCACAGAGTAGAAAATACACCGAATATCGAAGTGAAATTTCACCATGAATTGATTGGTATTGAAGGTGAAAACAATCTTGTGGAAAGAGCGGTTGTGATTAATAACCAGACTCAGGAAAAATCTACAGTAGATGTTCACGGAATTTTCATCGCAATCGGACACAAGCCAAATACAGATATTTTTGCTGGTCAAATCGATTTGGATGAGAATGGATATATTGCTACTGAAAAAGGCTCTACAAGAACAAATCTTCCAGGCGTTTTTGCAGCAGGAGATGTTCAGGATCATATCTACAGACAAGCGATTACAGCAGCAGGAAGCGGTTGTATGGCAGCGATGGATGCTGAAAAGTATTTGGCAGAATTACATTAATTATTAAAATTAATTTATAAAACAAAAAAACGTACTTCTATGAGGTACGTTTTTCTGTTTTCAATCTGTATTTTTCTTTATGTTAATCAATATTTGAGAAAATAATTGCTCTGATTTTTAGTTGATTATTAATTTTTGTTAAAATTTACAGTAAAAATATTTTGACGTAATTGAAAAACTTTCTATATTTGCACCACTGAAAACAACGATATAATCGAAGTTTAAGGAGAGATGGCAGAGTGGTCGATTGCGATAGTCTTGAAAACTATTGACTGTAACAGGTCCGGGGGTTCGAATCCCTCTCTCTCCGCCAGTTGGGAAACCAAAATAAGCTAAAACGCTGTAAACATCAATGTTTACAGCGTTTTTTGTTTTTACGCTAGAGTCAAAAAAAATCAAAATAGGTCACGATTTATATGACCTATTCCGTGACCCATCCTGAAAATTTGAAAATAGGTCACGAAAAATTCAGGGAAACCCGACTAATAGGCAGTCTAACGATTGTACATCTTGCAAAAAGTGGTAACAAAAACTAAATTATTAGACAATTAAAGTTACCACATCATGAACAAAACATTCAATCTGTTATTCTTTATAAAAAAGAATAAGATCCGTACAAACGGCACCGCTCCCATCTACTTACGAATTACGATAGATGGCAAGGCAGCGGACATTGCTGCTAAAAGATATATTGGACCGCAGAAATGGGATGGTAAAGCGCATAAGGCACTGGGTAACTCTCAGGAGGCTAGAACGCTTAATGTCTATCTTAAGACTTTAGAGCAACAGGTTTAAGATTCACACTACGTAACGTTAAAAGAGGATAACAATGTAACGGCAGTTGGTTTAAAATCTAAACTGCTTGGAACTGATGTTTCCACACGAATGCTCATTCCTATTTTTCAGGAACATAATGATAAAGTGGAAGCACTGATAGGTCAGGATTTTGCCCCGGAACATTGGAGCGCTATAAAACATCGTTAAAGCATACACAGGAATTCCTAATCTGGAAATATAAAACTTCTGATATTGATATCAAGGCAATTGATCATGCTTTCATAATGGATTATGATTTTTGGCTTCGCAGCGTACGCAAATGCGCTAATAATACCGCGGTAAAGTATATCAAGAATTTCAAAAAGATCATTCGGTTAAGCATGGCGAATGGCTGGCTTTCCAAAGATCCTTTTCTTAGCTACAAAGCAAAGCTTAAAGCTGTTGAACGACCATATCTTACTAAAGAAGAAATTCAGATGATCTATGAAAAGGAATTTGTGTCCGATAGATTGACACAAGTAAGGGATGTTTTTCTTTTCTACTGTTAAACAGGCTTAGCCCATGTGGATGTGAAGAAATTGAAAAAGGCTCACATCAATATCAGAATTAATGGAGACCAGTGGATATTCACCCGTCGTCAGAAGATCGACATCTCAACCGTCGGTTTTTCAGATAAAAAAGAATCGAGACAGACAATAATATTTTCTTTATATCCAAAACGAATAGTTCTTTCCTGATCTTCATCTCTAATGAAAATGCGCAAACTTCCTTTTTCAACATAATAAATATTGCTGTCGATATCGCCTTCCAAAGTCAGAAAAGAATGTCTGTCGATCACTTTCTTTTTTTGAAACAAATCTGCGTTGAGTAACATCTGAATAATATTCACATTCTTAAATTTTAATGAAACAAAAACCTCATAAAAATATGAGGTTTTAAAATATATTAGAAAAATTTATTCCGGCATTGCTTTCCATTTCTGCAAAATAGCAGTATAAAAATACATGAAAACAAAACCTAGTATCAGGATGATATAACTTAATATAAAGCCCAAATCTTCAAAAATATTCGGACAGTTTTGGTAGGTATAATCGTAGTCTATATGGGTAACAGGTATTTGACATGCTGCTTTCTGATGAAGACTGATAATTGCAAAAATTAAAAGCATCAACAGCACAAAACCGTTCAAAGAAATATTAATCAAAACAGATGATACCATTTTATTGGTCATATTCATTTTCAGTAACGGAATTAATAGAATAATGAGACCGATAAACAAAACAAAATAGGCAACAAAAAACTCTTCCTGTCCTCTGAAAGTGAGTCCGTAAAACATAGTAATCAACGTAATAGATAAGGTTAAAACTCCTGCGCTAATCACACTGAAAAGTAATGAACGAAGCCCGGTAATTCTGAAACCAAAAATAAAAGTAGAAAGGAAAAATGCAATCCAGATATAAATATGTACGTTATCTGAAAAGAAATCATCTTTCTTCACAGAATCTACATTTTTAAGCAGGTCTTTCATGTTTTCAGACAGATAATAATACTCTGTCATATTATTTTTCACATATTTATCCGGAGCTAGCTGTTGATTGATTTCAGGATTAAACTCACTGATCTTTATACTGTCTCTGATATCATTTTCATTAGGATAATCAGCTGCTACAACTACAGAATCTACTGCCACTGTTTCTTCATAATACGCATCTTCATCTATTCTTGTTTTTCCACCATAATCTTTGATGAAATAACGGACTTCAAAATTTGGGTTGTCTTTTGAGTAAATCATAGAAACCCATTTTTTAGCATTCAGATTATTCCTAACGCTGTACGTTTTAGAAATCGAAAGAAAATCTTCAAAAAGTTTTTCTAATTCTGCAGAATTTTTTGAATTTAAAAGTGCAGCCGTTTTTTGATTAATAATCGCTTTTTTATTTTTAAGAATATAATCAGGAGAGTTTTTATCATAGTAATTAGCATCTACAGCTCCCACTCCGTCATCAAAACTTTTAAAATCATAATCATAGAAAATCTCAGAAAAATTATAAAAACTTGGCTGAGTCGTTTGAATCTGTGATGAAAGATCTACAACATCTTTTTTATAATAAAAGGTTTCAAATTTTTCTTCCTCGTCTGAATAAGCGGGCTGTATCTTGTTCGAATATTCAGGATTTGGAGGTATGAAATTTCCTTTCTTATCTTTTTGATAAGATTTCTTTGAATAAAGAATATAATACTGATACACTCTATTGTAATAGACAAAAAACTTTTTGTTTCGGTCTATTTTTTCAATATTATTTTCACAATACAAATCGAAGAAAGGTTTTGGAAACAATCTGTTCTCTAAAGTATAAGACTCTATATTTTGAGAAAGAAAAGGTGCAGTTCGGTTGATGATATCAACGTTTTTTGCCATTTCCTGGTCAGGATATTTATTATCGATAAACATTCTGAAACCCGTCATGTACGAGAAATAAAACGTGGTACACGAAAAAATAATAATAAAATACTGCACAAACTGACCAAACAGTTTCCCTTTAGAAGTAGGATAAAAATTCTTGAATGCATTGTTTTTAAGCATCATCAAAAGCCATCCTACAATCAGTAAAATGGAAATAATAAGATGAATGAAAATGACACCATTTCTGAAATAATCATCTTTTACTGAATATTTCTGAAGCGAAACAGGATCGATATGCGACACATAACCGATGATAAAAAAGACAATATGAAAAACGAGAGCCGCCAAAAGCATCCATACAATTTTAGTGTTCCAAACTGTAGGATATCTTTCGAGCAAATATTGGTTGAATTTATTGAGTTTTTGCATTTTAATTTGAATTAAAAAAGATTAATTAACGAAAAACCTTCTCGTAGAAGACGAGATATTTCTGATGTAAATAATTTCTGCTTTTGCATTTCCTAAAGCTGAAATCACTTCATAAAACTGAGTTTCAGTGGAGAAATAAGCGACATAAACACCACCATTGAAGTTCAGTTTTTCCAGTTTGAAATCTTTAAAAACTTCGAGCAATTTATCACGACTTTCATTCGTATCAATTTCTATAATCAATTGGTTTTCGTCATCATCATTTACCTCAGAATTATCTTTGTATTTTCCGTTTTTCAGAAAAATTACTTTGTCTGAAATCTTTTCAACTTCGTATAATTGTTGTGAGCTTAAAATCAAAGCAATCGGATGATTTACCGAATTGGCAATCGATTTTAAATCTTCCAGAATTACCTGTTGTGCCAAAACATCAAGGTTCGCTAAAGGCTCATCCAATAAAAGAATTTCGGGTTTTCTTAAAAGAATTCTCGCCAATTCAAAACGCATTTTGTAACCTGATGAAAGTTCGCTCCATTTCAGATGTTTATAATTCCACAATCCAAGACGGGCAATCATCATTAACGTTCTGGTTTCGTTTTCCTCAGGAGAAACGCCATGATTTGAAAGAACGAATTTCAGATTATCTTTCAGACTTCCGTACCATTTTTCAGTTCGTTGCGGAATGTAAACCAACTTCGTTCTCAGGTCATATTCATTTTTTGATTTTTCGTTGAAAGAATAGTTTAAACTTCCATCATTAAATGAAATTTCATTCGCCAAAATTCTCAGCAACGTCGTTTTACCATTTCCGTTCTCTCCTACCAAACCGTAAACCTGTCCTTTATTGATTTCCACAGAAACCGGACCGAGCGAAAAACGGTTGCTTCCGTAAGATTTTACAATATCTTTTGCTTTCAAAACAGACTGTTCAGAAATATGTTCTTTTACCTGAACTTTTTCAATTTTGGCGAGAAGATTTTTTGATTTTTCGATTAATTCGTCGATGGCGTGATTGTGAGTTTCTTTCCAGTCTGTCAAATCAATCGCTTCTTTATAAATCGACATATCTTGAGTGTCAATAGCGCAATCTAACAGCTTTCTGAACCCTAAAACAGTGTCTTTATTATCAAAAAAATGGTAGACTTCGGCGACTCTTTGCTGATGTTTCGTCATTTGGTTTATTTAATTTAACCGAAGATAATTATTTTTAAGACAAGTTATATCTAAATGGTGAGAAAAAATTATTCTATATTTGGGGATATTTTAAGAATCGAAAAATGTTTAAGAATTTTAGCTGTTTAGCCATTGTTTTATTGAGTTTAAATCCTTTCAAAGCTCAGGAGAAGATTCCATTCAGATTGACGAAACACAATAATATCATTGTAAAAACATTGGTTAATGATAAAGATTCGCTTCATCTGATGTTTCAGATTGCGATGGAAGATGCTTCAATTTCTCCTGAAAGAATCAGAAAAGCAGATCACATTAAGTTTAAAGATGAAATAAGTGACGGAAACACGGTGAAAATCGGCAACAAAAAGTATGAAAATATAAGATTTTTCGATAATGAATTTACCGGTCACGAAGCCGATGGAAAAATAGGAACCGGGATTTTTAAAGACCAATATTTTAAAATCGATTATGACAACAGTCAGTTTGTTTCTTATGATAAAGAGCCAGATTTAAAGGATTATCAACCGATGAATCTTTATGTAAAAAATGGGCAATTTTTTATCGTTGCAGATAACGTGGTTGAAGATAAACAACAGGAAGCTTATTTTCTTCTTCAGTCTGGTTACTCAGGAGGTTTACTATACAGTAATGAATTCGCAGAAGCCAATAATTTGAATGAAAAGCTAAAAATTACAGGTGAAAAGTCAATGAAAAATTCTGCCGGACAAATTATCACAACAAAGCAAGGTGTTTTACCTTTTTTAAAGCTTGGAAATATTGTATTAAAAAATATTAGTGCAGGATTTTTCACAGGAGACCTAAAAACTCAACACGCCAATTATTTCGCAGCCGATGTGATGCGTAGATTTAACTGGATTTTTGATAAGGACAGAAAGATGGTTTATATAAAACCGAGTAAATATTTTAATGAGCCTTATTATAAGATAAATTAACCCATTCCCGCCATCATCGACATATAATAATTGGCACAATGTAAGGAGATAAGCAAAAGAATATTTTTTTCCTCAAACGTTTCTAAAACCTCCGAAGTATTTATTTGATATTCATAATTCAGACTTCGCCACTGAATATTGGGTTTCATTATCAGAAGTTCTGTTCCTTTTACATCGCTTAACACAAAAGATTCCCTGAAAAAACCTTTGTGGCTAAAGGTGTATTTTTTCTCAATATTATTGAAAAAGGTATTCATAACGATATTCCCGTCCCAGTTCATGGTGAATTTGAGTGAAACTATTTTCCCATCAATAACTTCAACAGTTGTTCCCCAAAAACCTTTTGGTTCGACCTGATATTTTGAGTTTAAAATTTCGATTTCAGCATTGAATTTAAACCAGCTTTTATAGTTCAACTGCCCGACTGGGTTTCCGTCTTTTGATACTTTAAAACTGGTATATTTTTCTGCAATAGCTTGATATTCCATTGTGTGTGTTTTTTTAAATTGTAACAAGTTCTAAATTTAATCTTTTTTAAAATACGTCATTTTATTTATTCCAATTTTTATTAGCCTTAAACCTTATCTGATAAATAATTTTTATCACAAATCTAAATTTCATTAACTTTGATAAAAATAAATGAAATGAATTCTAACACCTTACATATCATTAACCAAAAATTAAAAGATGAACCGGAGGAAATACTGAAGCAGGTTTTGGGATATTTAGACGGAATTCTTGAAAAAAAATCTCAAAAAGATTGGTATGAACACAATCTAAATTACCAATTAACAGATGCGCAAAAACGTGAATTGGATGCAATGGAAAATTTAAAGGATGAAGATTTTATGCCCGCTGAAGAATTCCATAAAAGGATAAAAGAAAAATATGGCTTTTGAGATTGAATATACTCATCACGCTGAGATTGATGTAGCCAAAGCTATAGATTACTACTCCGAGAATGCGTCATTGAAAGTTGCAAAATTCTTTTATAAAAAACTTTTAATTGCTGAAAAAACGTTAAAGCAAACACCATTTTTTCAAAAAATCCATAATGATTTTCATCGTTTACCATTGAGAGTTTTTCCTTTTATCATTATTTATAAAATTGAAAAGGAAACTATCAAAATCTTTAGAGTTTTTCACACTTCTCAAAATCCTGAAAAATACCCCTAAAAAAGCGGAAGAAAACTTACGAGGATTTACATTTCTTTGTTACAGACAACAGTGTTTTTAATCAGGTAATTGCATAAAACTTGCTCCGATAACTTTCAATGTGTCGTCAAAGCGTTTCCAAACTCTAAAATATCTAAATTTCCCTTCTAATGGTGTTTCCATTATGCTTCCTTTCGCTGTCATTGTTACGATAGAAAGTGCGGTGTCGCCAGTTATTTTAATGTCATTAATTTCTATTGAAGCGTTTTCAATAATCATTGTTTTCCCTTTATGCGAGTTCAAATCCATTTCTTTCGTTATAATTTGTCCTGTCGGTGCAACTGCAACCAAATCATCATGCAATAATTGGTCAAGCATGTCTACATTGCTTACAAGTTGAGCTGAAAAAAGTTTGTTTTCCGCTTCAATAATATCTTCTCTGGTAATTGCTGTTTTATCCATATTCTGTTGTGTTAGGTTGTTGTTGGTTTGTAATATTTTTTTTCTGAATTTGTGATATGACCAATATATTTACTGCGTTAGGCAGGAAAAATTATTTTTTTAAGGTCTTTAATTGTTCAACTCTACTTTGTTGATTCTTTTTCTGAACCATAAAAATTGCATTATCGTCAGGAATAGATAAATTATTGAAAAAATTGCAAGTGTTGTAAGAACGGTTAAATCATTGGTGCAAATATCTATCAATAGTGTGATTACAATAAAAATAACACAAAATGCTGGTAATCCCAAAAATGTAAAAAGCGACAGATAGAAACTGGTCCTGATTTTTTTTATCAGATTTAGAAGAAGTGCAAAAGAAGAGATAAGCATAGCAACAAGGTATACCAATGAAAATCCTAAATTTAATATAAGTTCTAAAATCTGCATCCATTTTTCAAATGAACTTCCATCAATCAACTTTGTTTGAGAAATCACAATTCTATAAATAACAAATAATATGATGCTAATCAACAAATTGCTTCCCCAAAACCTAAATACAATTTTATTTATTTCCATTTTGATCGTAGTTTTTGTTTTTGCCAATTGTAAAAAATTAAAAGTAGGAATAGTTTTTTATTTCCGATGCATTCATTTTTCACAATATCTTCCCACATTACCCTTCAAATCTCGAACAAATAATCTTCTTTCTCCATAGTAATATTCTATGGTGTCGATAACCCCAAATAATGAATCGTTTTTGTTAAAATAGATACTGTCATTTCTTACATATACAGCGCGTTCTTTCCCAATAACAATAACGTCTGATATTGGGTAATCTCCACAATGTTTCCAAAAAGTATTTTCTAAATTGTATTTGTTTTCACAGGATTGCAAATTCAAAATAGAAATGATTATTATAAGTTTTCTCATCTTTTTTGTCAACAATTTATGCAGAATGCTGATTTGGCATATCGTACAACGTTGCGGGTCATTGCAATGTGGATTTTTAGCACAGAAGTTCAATCGAATGGCAAACTTTGGATTTTGAAGTTTCGTCCCACTATTTTTAAGCCTTTGTTTTACGATTGCACTTTTTTAGTATTTTTCTGTTTCTAATAACTTACCTTGTTTATCATAATACTTCCATTCTCCCACCTTTTCCCCATTCACATAGTTTCCTATGCTTGTTAACTGCTCATTTTCATAATAAGCCTTCCATTCACCTATTTTTTCTCCGTTTTCATAGTTTCCAATTCCTGCTAATATTCCATTTTCGTGATATTCTTTCCATTCTCCTGTCTGTCTACCTTCTTTAAATTTTACTTTTCCTCTTAATTCTCCATTAGGCCAATAATAAGTCCAATAATCTTTTTGCTTTCCATTCTCAAATAATCCAATAATTGATAATTTTCCGTTTTTAAAATACTGTTTCCATTCTCCAATTTGTTTTCCGTTTTGATATTGACCAATCCGTTCCAATTTTCCATTTGGATGATAAGCTTTTGCCTCTCCTGTTGTTTTTCCACTCTTGTCATATTGAGCGACTTCTTTAATTTGGCCAGTTGTATAAAATGTTTTTTTTTCGGTCTGTGCGTACGAAGAAGATAGAAGACTCATTAAAAACAATAGAAAAAGTATGTATTTTATGGATAATTTATTCATTTTTTGTGTTTCATTTTTATCTTTATTGTTTTAGCGTATCGCACAACGTTTCAAAGCTTTGCTATGTGGCGGAAATCTAAGTATAAATGTTCTGTTTTACACAATATTTCAATCGAAGAATTGCCGTTAAATTTAGCCGAAAACCACCATATTACTAAGCCGATGTTGGCAGAAGTTTTTTCAATTGCCTTTGGTAGGAACAGCATCTGAAGCATCAGATTTGGAACTATTTGCTAAATAATTTAATACTTGACGTTTAAAATTCTCTGTTATAAATATCTGTTGAATTGTATACTTAAAATGTTTATCAATCCCTTTAGAAAAAGTTGTGATAAATTTTTGTTTATTTTTCTTGTCAAAAGAGTCAAAAATAAATGTCAATTTTGTTGAATTTTCGTCTGCTGTTTCAATTTTAATCTTCCATTTAAGTATTCCGTTCTTAGAAAAAGATTCGTTAATACTTGGTTTTATTGGATATTTAAGCGTTTCTGCATTGTATTCTCCTTTGAATAGCATTAATATATTAGTTTCAAAAGATTTCTGTTTGATTGTTTTCTGATATTTATTCAAATCCGTTAGGATTATAGCGGATTCGTAATTTTTGTTTTCCGTAAGATAAAGTGTGGTAATATTATTATTTTGAGTTATAGAATCTATTTTCGTTTCATTCAACTTATATTCACTCAGATAATGATAGTTAAAATCATTAAAATATTGTAGAATTTTTTTTACAGGCAATTTTATTGTTTCTGTTTGATTGTTATTAATAATTTGCTGTCCGTACAAAAATGAACTTGAGAAAACCAATAAAAGAGCAATTGATAATTTGAAAATAAAATTTGAATTGTTTTTCATTTTTTTACTGTTTAGATAAAATTTCCGCCAACACCTAGATTAAAGCAATACTTTAAGCTCGTTTATTATTTTTCTAAAGTAACCAATTTTCAATCAATCAACAAATTATTTAATTTTTCATAAACAAAAAAAACCTAACAGGTTTTAAAAACCTGTTAGGTTTGACGAAAAGTTTCGTTCAAATTTTATTTAAAAATTACATCGTCTCCATTTTGAAACTCATGCTTTCGATAACTTTCAATATTGCTTCAACTGTATCCATCGAAGTTAAACAAGGAACACCGTTTTCTACACTCATTCTTCTGATTTGGAACCCGTCTCTTTCAGACTGTTTTCCTTTCGTCATAGTGTTGACAACGTATTGTACCTTTCCTTTTTGAATCAAATCGATTAAGTTTACACTTTCCTCTCCTATTTTATAACCAATTTTGCAAGGAATTCCTTGTTCTCCGAAGAATTTCGCCGTTCCTTCTGTTGCCCAGATTCTGAAACCAACTTCATGGAATCTTGCAGCTAAATCTGCCGCTTCCTGTTTATGTTTATCAGCTACAGTGAATAAGATTGAACCGTGCATCGGAACTTTTCTTCCTGCTGCAACCAATCCTTTATAAAGCGCTTTTTCTAAAGTTGTGTCTTTCCCCATCACTTCTCCTGTAGACTTCATTTCTGGGCCTAAAGAGATGTCAACTTTCGTTAATTTTGAGAAAGAGAATACCGGAACTTTTACGAAAACACCTTCTTTATTCGGAACCAATCCGTTTTTGTAACCTAAGTCAGTCAGTTTTTGACCTAAAATTGCTTTTGTAGCAAGGTTTGCCATCGGAACTTCCGTAATTTTAGATAAGAAAGGAACTGTTCTTGATGAACGTGGATTCACTTCAATTACATATACATTTCCTTCAAAAAGAACGTATTGAATATTCATTAAACCAATTACTTTCAAACCCTTAGCTAATCTTTGTGTATAATCTACCAAAGTATCAACTTCGCTTTGAGAAATATTCTGTGGAGGATACACCGCAATCGAGTCTCCGGAGTGAACTCCCGCTCTTTCGATGTGCTCCATAATTCCTGGAATGATTACCGTTTCACCGTCGCAGATTGCATCTACTTCAATTTCTTTTCCGACCATGTATCTGTCAACTAAGACAGGGTGTTCCGGACTTGCATCTACCGCAAATTCCATATAATGAGAAAGTTCTGCTTCGGTATAAACAATTTCCATTGCTCTACCTCCCAAAACGTAACTTGGACGAACTAATACCGGATAACCGATTTCGTTGGCAATTTTTATCGCTTCTTCTTTTGATGTTGAAGTTTTTCCTAAAGGTTGAGGAATTCCCATTTCCTGAAGGGCTTTTTCAAATTTATCTCTGTTTTCAGCTCTGTCTAGATCTTCCAAAGAAGTTCCTAAGATCTGAACTCCGTGAGCTGCCAATTTATCAGCTAAGTTAATCGCTGTTTGTCCACCGAACTGTACCACAACCCCTTTTGGTTTTTCAAGCTCGATAATATTCATTACATCTTCTTCCGTTAAAGGTTCGAAGTATAATTTATCTGAAATTGAGAAGTCTGTAGAAACTGTTTCAGGGTTGTTGTTGATGATAATCGCTTCATAACCCATTTCTTTGATTGCCCAAACCGAGTGAACTGTTGCGTAATCAAACTCAACCCCTTGTCCGATTCTGATTGGTCCAGAACCCAAAACGATGATTTTTTCTTTGTCTGAAGCTACACTTTCGTTTTCTTCTTCGTAAGTTCCGTAGAAATATGGAGTTTCAGATTCAAATTCCGCAGCGCAAGTGTCTACCATTTTGTAAACCGGCATTACTCCGTTTTCTTTTCTGAAATTGAAGATTTCACGCTCTTTTACATCCCAAAGAACAGCGATATTTACATCTGCGAAACCTAATTTTTTAGCCTGAATTAAAGTTTCTATATCAAACTTATTATCAGCAATTACTTTTTCGAAATCAATTAATTTCTTGATTTTCCAGATAAAGAATTTATCTATTTTGCTCCATTCTACGATTTGTTCCCAGTCGTATCCTCTTCTTAAAGCATCACCGATGATGAATAATCTTTCGTCATCACAAACTCTGATTCTTCTTTCGATTTCTTCTGCCGTAAGTGCTTCCGCCTGTTTCGTTTTTAAACCAATATGTTTAATTCCAGTTTCAAGAGAACGAATCGCTTTTTGTAAAGATTCTTCGAAATTTCTTCCGATAGCCATTACTTCACCCGTCGCTTTCATCTGAGTTGATAATCTTCTGTCTGCTGTTTCGAATTTATCAAATGGGAATCTTGGGAACTTCGTTACCACATAATCTAAAGCTGGTTCAAAACAAGCGTAAGATGTTCCGGTAACTGGATTCATGATTTCATCTAAAGTTAATCCTACCGCAATTTTTGCAGCAATTTTAGCAATCGGATAACCTGTAGCTTTTGATGCCAAAGCCGATGAACGAGAAACTCTCGGGTTAACTTCGATGATATAATATTCGAATGAATGTGGATCTAAAGCCAACTGTACGTTACAACCACCCTCAATTCCTAAAGCTCTGATGATTTTTAACGAAGCGTTTCTCAACAGTTGATATTCTCTATCAGAAAGTGTTTGAGAAGGTGCCACAACGATTGAATCACCAGTGTGAACTCCAACCGGATCTATATTTTCCATGTTACAAACCACAATCGCGTTGTCGTTTGCATCACGCATTACTTCGTATTCAATTTCTTTGAAACCCGCGATTGATCTTTCAATCAAACATTGTGTAACAGGACTATATTTTAATCCTAATTCAGCAATTTCTTTTAATTCAGCTTCAGTAGCAGCGATTCCTCCACCTGTTCCCCCCATTGTGAAGGCAGGACGAACAATTACCGGATACCCAATTTCATTAGCAAAATTGATTGCTCCTTCTACCGTATTTACGATATCAGATTCAGGAACTGGTTCGTTCAATTCTCTCATCAATTCACGGAAAAGATCTCTGTCTTCCGCTCTGTTGATTGCTGAAAGCGTAGTTCCAAGAACTTCAACTTTACATTCTTCAAGAATTCCTGATTTTTCCAATTCTACCGCCATGTTCAAACCTGTTTGTCCACCAAGAGTTGGTAAAAGCGCATCGGGACGCTCTTTTCTGATGATGTGACTTACAAACTGAAGTGAAATCGGCTCGATGTAAACCTTGTCAGCGATTTCAACATCTGTCATGATCGTTGCAGGATTTGAATTGATCAAAATAACCTTGTAGCCTTCTTCTCTCAAAGACAAACAAGCCTGCGTTCCCGCGTAATCAAATTCTGCCGCCTGACCAATGATGATAGGTCCTGAACCGATTACTAAAATTGTTTTTATATCTGTACGTTTTGCCATTTCTAAGTTAGATGTTAGATGCTAGAAGCTAGATGTTAGACTTTTAGCACTGTTTTTTTATTTAGATTTAATTTACACATTGTCATTGACTTTGTCGAATCTGCGATTTCCGTAGGAATCTAAACTTTCTTTGTAGGGATTCTTTACTGCGCTTTCGCTTTGTTCTGAATGACAAACTTAATGTTTTACTTATTCTTAAAATCCTCCATCAACGTGATGAAATCATCAAATAAATAATTCGCATCTTCAGGACCGGGACTTGCTTCCGGGTGATACTGAACTGAGAAACAAGGGTGAATTTTGTGTTTCAAGCCTTCATTTGTTCTGTCGTTCAATGCGATATGCGTTTCAACTAAATCTGTATCTTTAAGACTTTCCTGATCAACTGCGTAGCCATGGTTTTGAGAAGTAATTGCCACTTTGTTTTTCTCTAAATCTAAAACCGGGTGATTTCCTCCTCTGTGACCGAATTTTAACTTGAAAGTTTTCGCTCCACAAGCTAAACCTATTAATTGGTGCCCCAAACAGATTCCAAAGATTGGAACTTTTCCTAATAATCCACGGATCATTTCTAAAGCTCCTTGATTATCTTCTGGGTCTCCAGGACCATTTGATAACATGATGCCGTCCGGATCCATCAATAAAATATCTTCGGCAGTTGTATCGTGAGAAACTACTGTGATGTCGCAATTTCTTTGAGATAATTCTCTGATAATTCCTAATTTAGAACCAAAATCCACAAGTACTACTTTAAGTCCTCTTCCTGGATTTGCATATGCCGTTTTTGTTGAAACCTGCTCCACTTGATTGGTTGGAAAAGTTGTGCCTTTTAATTCAGTAACAACCTCGTTTTCATCAGCTTCAACGTTTACGATTTTTCCTTTCACCACTCCGGAATTACGAAGAATTCTCGTCAGTCTTCTGGTGTCGATACCTGAAATTCCTGAAAGGTTTTTCTTTTTAAATAATTCATCTAAAGTAATCTGAGTACGGAAATTTGATGGCAAATCACAAAGTTCTTTCACGATAAGACCTTTGATAGCCGGCTCTATACTCTCATAATCATCTCTATTAATCCCATAATTTCCGATAAGCGGATAGGTCATACAAACAATCTGACCGCAATAAGACGGGTCAGAAATCAGCTCCTGATACCCTGTCATTCCGGTATTGAAAACTACTTCTCCTGCAGTTTCCAATTCTGTTCCGAAACCTTCTCCATGAAACACTTCACCAGACTCCAGTATTAACTTTTTCTTCATTTTTTAAATTAGATATTAGATTTTAGAAATTAGAAGTTAGACTTCTTCATTCTGTTATTTTACTTCTTATTTTTTCTTTAATTCTATTGGCTTATTTAAAAGTGTATCCTTGTCCTTCCAAAGCTTCTTTTAAAATTGCCATTCTTGCGAAAACACCGTTCTCCATTTGTTTGAAAATTCTTGAGCGTTCGCATTCTACCAAGTCTGTATCAATTTCTACTCCTCTGTTGATTGGAGCTGGATGCATGATGATCGCTTCTTTCTTCATTGCTTTTTCTCTTTCTTTCGTCAAACCATATTTTCTGTGGTAGTCTGAAGCTGAGAAACTCATTTTTGCATCGTGTCTTTCATGTTGAATCCTCAATAACATTAAAACATCAACTTCTTTAATTAATTCATCAACAGAAAGATAAGTCCCGTTAATTAAAGCTCCTTCATCAAACCATTGTTCAGGTCCTGAGAAGTATACTTTTGCACCTAATCTTCTTAATGCTTCTGCATTTGAATTGGCAACTCTACTGTGTTTTACATCTCCAACAATTCCTATTTTCAACCCTTCAAATTTTCCAAATTCCTGATAGATTGTCATTAAATCTAACATACATTGAGAAGGATGATTTCCGGTTCCGTCTCCTCCGTTGATAACGGGAATTGTAATATTTTTTAATTCGTCAAAATACCTGTCTTTCTTGTCTCGGATTACGACAAGATTTACTCCTAAACTTTCAATAGTTTTTACTGTGTCGTATAAACTTTCACCTTTATTCACAGAACTGTTTGAAGCATCGAAAGGAACCACCTGCAAACCTAATTTTCTTTCAGCAATATCAAAGCTTGTTTTCGTTCTTGTGCTGTCTTCAAAGAAGAGATTTGAGCAAAAAACTTCTCCTTCAATTTTGGCAGTTTTTCCATTAGCAAAAGCCAGCGCTTCTGTTACTATACTGTTGATTCTCTCGGTACTTAGTTCTGTAATCGTAAACATAATATCTTAATTTTTCACAAAAAAAAAGCGAAGAAACATCTTCGCTTAAAATAAATAAATATCGTAAAGGGCGTCTACGCCCGGTAATTCTAATGATATAAATACTGTGTTATTCATTAGGTGCAAAGATATAACATTTGAGCGAACTGACAAAACTAAATTATGATTTGATTAAAAAATATTATTCTCTCCTTATTTTCATTTATAAATACTATTTTTGTTTCCAACTCAACCCTATTTTATGGATTTAAAAGACAAAATGATTCTCAGTATTATTCAGGAAGATTCTACACATTCTGTAAAGGAAATTTCAGAAAAAATCGGGCTTACCTTTACGCCAACGTATGAACGTATCAAACAACTGGAAAAACAGGGAATCATCGAAAAATACGTTGGCCTTTTGAACCGTGAAAAATTAGGTTTAAATATTGTTGTTTACTGTAACGTACGTTTAAAAGAACAATCACAAAAAGTTCTTGAAACTTTCGAAAAAAACATTGGAAAACACGATGAAGTTCAGGAAATCATTAGTCTTTCAGGTGAATATGACTATATGTTGAAAATTATTGCAAAAGACATTAATTCTTATAATGAGTTTGCGGTAAACATTATTTCAAACATTCCTAATATCGGACAATATCATAGCTCTATCGTACTTCATGAGGTTAAAAAATCTACTAAATTTAAAATTGATTTGGATTGAGTTTTTTATTTAAAAAAAATATTTTAACTCATAAATTAAATAAAAATGCTTCGACTTTGCTGACACCGCTAGAAATGAATCGCTAATAAAAACAGCTAGTATTACAGATGTCATGCTGAGCGGAGTCGAAGCATCTAAGAATAGTTTTAGTTTAAAATTTTCAACCCAATAATTTATTTTTCAGTTTATTAAACTGATATTCTATTTTATCTAAACAAAGATTTCCTATGCTTCCCTCGTGAGTATGATTAAGATTTTTTATATCAAAATCAAACTCATTATTTTCAATCTCCTGCCCTACTTTTACATAAGCATCACGGAATGAACTTCCGTTTTTCACCTCTTCGTTGATTTTCTCTACACTGAAAAGATATTTATACTTTTTGTCTTCCAAAATACCATCTTTCACCTGAATATTCGGTAATGTATAGCTTAAAATCTCCAGACATTCTTTCAATGAATCAATTGCCGGGAAAAGAATTTCCTTTGTCAACTGCATATCTCGGTGATAACCTGAAGGAAGATTATTCGTCAATAAAATAAATTCATTCGGCAACGACTGAATTCTATTGCAACGTGCACGAACCAATTCAAAAATATCAGGATTTTTTTTATGGGGCATAATGCTGCTTCCTGTCGTAAACTCCTTTGGAAAGCTTATAAAATTAAAATTCTGATTTAAATACAAACAAACATCATATGCAAATTTCCCCAACGTTCCCGCCAAAGTTGCCATTGCCATCGACAACATTTTCTCTGATTTTCCACGCGTCATTTGAGCGTAAACCGAATTATAATTCATTGATTGAAAACCTAAATTATACGTTGTACTTTCACGATCAATCGGGAAAGATGAGCCATAACCTGCCGCAGATCCCAATGGATTCTTATTAATGATATTTTTAACAGAGAAAAGCATTTCAACATCATCTAACAAGGCTTCTGCATACGCTCCAAACCACAATCCGAACGATGAAGGCATTGCAATTTGTAAATGTGTATATCCCGGAAGCAGAACGTTTTTATGTTGTTCCGCCAGTTTAATTAATATTTGAAAAAACTCATCCGTTAAAGACGTAATTTCACGGATTTCATCCACCAAATACAATTTTATATCCAATAAAACCTGATCATTTCTTGATCTTGCCGTATGAATTTTCTTTCCTGTATCGCCTAATTTCTCAATTAAAATAGATTCAATTTGCGAATGAATATCTTCCGCACTTTTATCGATTTCAAAAGTTCCGTTTTCGATATCATTCAAAATTTCTTCCAAAACAGACAACATCTGCTTCGATTCTTCATTGGAAATAATTCCAACTTCTGCCAACATTTTACAGTGCGCCATCGAACCTTTGACGTCATATTTTGCCAAACGTTCATCAAAATCAAGATCTTTCCCGACTGTAAATTTGTTGACTAATATATTAGTGGCATTGTTGTCTTTTTGCCATATTTTTTTCATAAAATCTAATTTTTGTTGGAAGATGGAATAATTAAAAAATTCCATCAACCTATTTTTATTGTGACCTTTTTCTTTTGTCTTGAAACAAAAGAAACAAAAATTCAAGACTGGAAACTCCGGCTAAAAATAAATTCTATTCTCTAAAAATTCTAAAACTTGCGCGAATTCAACATTAACCTTTTGATTTAATATTTGTCTCGCGCTTCAAACAGTAGAATTTTCTTAACGTTCACAGACTTTATTTTCTTAACGCCTCCGTTTCCTAGGTCGCTTTATAAAACCTTTTCAAGGATTTCGATATAAATAGCAATCCCCTCTTCTATTTCCTTAATATAAATGTATTCATCCGCGGTATGAGAACGTGTGCTGTCGCCAGGACCGATTTTCACCGATGTGCAAGGAATAATCGCCTGATCAGATGAAGTTGGTGAACAGTAAGTTGTCCTCCCGATTTCCAGACCTGCCTGTACAAAAGGATGATCCATTTCTATTTTTGAAGAATTTAATCTGAAAGATCTTGCTGTTAAGGTTGATTTCATCTGTGCTTGAATGATTTCAAATGCTTCTTGATTCGAATATTCGTCCGTAACTCTTACATCTAATGTAAAAACACAAGATTCAGGAACTACATTATGCTGAACTCCGGCATGAATTCCTGACAACGTAACTTTAACTTCACCTAAATAGTCTGAAACTTTTGGAAATTTGAAGTTTAAAATTTGCTGCAAATCTTCCATACATTTCACAATTGAGTTATCGTCATTAGGATGGGCGGCGTGAGAAGGAGTACCTTTCATTTCCCCGTCTATGACCAAAAGTCCTTTTTCCGCGATTGCCAGATTCATTTGCGTTGGTTCTCCTACAATGGCAAGCTCGATATTGGGTAGTTGGGAAAATAAAGCTTCGATACCGTCAAACCCAGAAATCTCCTCCTCAGCCGTCAAAGCAATAATTAAATTATATTGTAAATCTTCTTTATCAAAAAAATGTAAAAAAACCTGCGCCATCGAAACCAATGAAGCTCCAGCATCGTTGCTTCCCAATCCGAATAACTTTCCATCTTTTTCAATCGGTAAAAAAGGGTCTAAAGTGTAAGCTTTATTCGGTTTTACGGTATCGTGATGCGTATTCAACAAAATTGATGGTTTGAAAACATCAAAATTTTTATTCACTGCCCAGATGTTATTTTTAAAACGTTTTGTCGGAATATTGTTCTTTTTAAAAAAGTTTTCAATTTCCACAGACGTATTATATTCATCTTTGCTGAATGATGGAATTTCAATCAGTTTTTTCAACAAATCCACTGCGTTATTCAGTAATTCTTCTTTACTATAAACAGATTTCAGTTCCTGCATGATGATTTTCTATATGGTTTTTCAATTCGGTTTCTTTAATTAAGAATACCTTATTTACATTATTTTTTACAGCTTCAAGAGCGTTTTCAAGTTTCGGTAGAATTCCTTTGTGAAGTTTTCCTTCATTTTTTAATGTTGAAAATTCTTCTCCTGAAATATTTTTTATGACTGATTTAGGATTTTCAACATCTTCCAAAACTCCTTCTTTATCAAAACAATACAACAACTCAACATCATATTTTGAAGACAAGGCCTGCGCAATCACCGAAGCGATTGTATCTGCATTGGTGTTGAAAAGATTTCCTTTTTTATCATGCGTAATCGCAGAAAATACCGGAACCAATTTAAGCTTAATCAATTTGGAAATCAATTTCCTGTTGATACTTTTCTTTTCAATATCACCTACAAATCCAAAATCTATTTCTGCGTGTTCTCTTTTCGTAGCTTTAATTAAATTTGCATCAGCTCCCGAAAATCCTATTGCTTTACATTTTTTATGCTGAAGTTTTGCCACAATATTTTTGTTGATTCCTCCTGCATATACCATCGCCACAATATCCAACGTTTCTTTATCCGTGATTCTTCGCCCATTAATCATTTTTTGTTCAATGCCTAATTTGTCAGCTAAAATAGTCGCTAATTTTCCACCACCATGAACTAAAATTTTCTTTTCCTTAATTTCAGAAAACTGCTCCAGAAATTCGTTCAATAATTCCTCATCATCGATTAATGCTCCGCCTATTTTTATGATGTATAATTTTTCTTTCATTGCAAAACTTTTTGAGAACCTTGTCAAGGTTTGCGAGTTAAAACCTCATAGGTTTCAAAAACCTATGAGGTTTAGTTATTTTGAATTTATTTCATCTAAAATTTCAGAAAAAACCGCCTGAGCAGAGAAAATTCGGTTTTTCGCCTGTTGATAAATGATAGAATTTTTACCGTCCATTACCTCATCACTCAATTCTACATTTCGACGAACCGGAAGACAGTGCATTACTTTTCCCTGATTGGTATTGGCTAATTTTTCATTCGTCAGCATCCAGTTTTCTTTTACCTCAGGCATTGCGGCATAATCATCGAAAGACGACCAGTTTTTCACATAAATAAAATCAGCATCTTTTAACGCTTCATCCTGATTGTGAATCACTTTTACATCTTTCGTGAAGATTTTATCTAAATCATAACCTTCAGGATTTGCGATTACCAACTCAACATCCATCTCCTGCATCCATTCTGCGAAAGAATTTCCTACCGCATGAGCAATCGGTTTGATGTGAGGAGCCCAAGTCAATACCACTTTAGGCTTATGACTTTCTTTCCAGTTTTCTGTAATTGTGATACAATCTGCCAAACTTTGCAAAGGATGACGCGTTGCAGATTCCAAAGAGATAACCGGAACTTTTGCATATTGCTCGAACTGGCTTAAAATACTTTCGTTAACATCATCTTCCTTGCTTTTCATTCCAGCGAAACAACGAACCGCGATGATGTCGCAATATTGGTTTAATACCTCGATGGCATCTTTGATATGTTCAACAGTATCGCCATTCATTACAGCTCCGTCTGCGAACTCCAGATTCCATGCTTCCTGTGCAGCATTTAACGTCAAAACATTTAAACCTAAATTTTGCGCAGCAATCTGACTGCTTAAACGCGTTCTCAAACTTGAATTTAAAAATACAAGTCCAATCGTTTTTCCTTTTCCTTTCTCGGTTTCCGAAAGAGGATTTTCTTTAATTTGTAACGCTTTTTTTATAATTTCCTGTAAGTTTTTAACATCGCTTACAGAGGTGAATTTTTTCATTTTGAATTGATTTTAAAGATTTTTTATCTTACATATTCGTGTTGAGTTTTTAACGCCATGGTCGCAAAGTTTTTTTTAACTACCAAGATTTTTTACGTTCGAAAAGGCATTTCACTCAGCAATTTGAAGTTACGCTTGTCATTCTGACAAAGGAAGAATCTATTAATATTATAAAAAGAGATTATTCACTCCACTTCGTTTTATTCAGAATGACAGACCGTGTAACTTTCACAGACTAAATATTTTCCAATACTTCCTTTAAAGCATTAATAAAAATATCGGTTTCTTCTTTTTTAATGTTAAGTGCCGGAAGAATCCTCAACACAGTCTTATCATTAGAGTTTCCTGTGAAAATATGATGATTGTACAACAGGCTGTTCCTCACTTCCGAGCAGTCCCTGTCGAGTTCAATTCCAATCATCAAGCCTTTCCTTCGAATGGTTTTAATATGTGGAAAATCTTTAATTTCATTTTCAATATACTCGCCCATTTCCTGAGCGTTTTCGATGAGATTTTCATCTTTCATTACATCTAATACCGCAATTGCAGCGACACAAGCTAAATGATTTCCTCCGAAAGTTGTTCCCAACAAACCATTTCTTGCCTGAAATTTCGGGTGAATCAATACGCCACCAATGGGGAAACCATTTCCCATTCCTTTTGCTGTTGTGATGATATCTGCTTCAATTCCAAATTCCTGATGAGCAAAGAAATATCCGCTTCTTCCGTAACCTGACTGAACTTCATCTAAAATCAAAACTGCGTTATATTTTTCGCACAGTTCTTTGATTTTAGTTAAAAATTCAACCGTTGGAATCATAATTCCTCCAACTCCCTGAATTCCTTCAATAATTACAGATGAAATTTCACTTTCTTGTTTTTCAAAAACTGCTTCAAGCTGTTCAATATTATTCCATTCAGATTTAATAAATCTTTCATCATAATTTACCGGCGCTACAATTTTTGGATTGTCTGTCACAGAAACTGCTGCAGAAGTTCTTCCGTGAAACGAACCTGAGAAATACAATACTTTACTTTTTCCGTTGTGGAAAGAAGCTAGTTTTAAAGCATTTTCGTTCGCTTCAGCTCCTGAATTGCACAGGAACAGATTATAATCTTCTAAACCTGACATTTTTCCTAATTTATCTGCTAATTCAGTCTGTAATTCGTTCTGAACCGAGTTTGAATAGAAAGATATTTTATCTAATTGGTTTTTTAATTGAGTTTGATAGTGTGGATGGTTGTGTCCGATAGAAATCACGGCATGACCTCCGTAAAAATCAAGATATTTTTGTCCTTTATCGTCCCAAAGAAATGATCCCTGAGCTTTTACTGGATTGATGTTGAATAATGGATATACGTTGAATAAATTCATGTCTATTTATAAATGATAATTGATGTTTGATGAATGATTTCATCTTTCTTATATTTTTCTTTTGTCTTGAAACAAAAGAAACAAAAGTTCAAGACTGGAAACTCCGGCTAAAATTTTAAACAATTTCCTAAAATTTCTAAACTCGGGCGGAAAGCAAAATTTCGTATCCTAAAGAGTTTTTTGACCCGCCACTCAAACAAGAGAAATTTTTTAACGGAATTTCTTTAAAATTTCTTAACGCCTCCGCTTCCTAGGTCGGTTTTGATTCGAGTTTTAAAATTCACAATTGACTTATTGACAATTCACATTTTTAATTCATATTTAAAACGCGACAGGTTTCAATTTCAATCCTGAATTTTCTTCCCAACCCATTGCAATATTCATGTTTTGAACTGCTTGTCCGGAAGCTCCTTTTAACAAATTGTCAATCGCTGAGTGAATAACTGCAACATTCCCACTCTTTTCAATATGAATCACACAGCGATTCGTGTTGACAACCTGTTTTAAATCAATTGCTTTCTCGCTTACCTTTACAAAAGGTTCATCTGCATAAAAATCCTTAAACAATTGATGAATATCTGAAAGTTCTAAATCTGTTTTCACCGTGGAACTCGTAAAAATCCCTCTCGCAAAATCCCCTCTCCATGGAACAAAATTCAGACTGATTTCATTCGTATTAAAAGAAATTAACTGCTGTAAAATCTCATCCACATGCTGATGTGTCAAAGTTTTATAAGCCGAAATATTATCGTTTCTCCAGGTAAAATGGGTCGTCGGCTGTAAAGACTGACCTGCTCCTGTGGAACCTGTAATTCCCGTTGTGTAAACTTCATTCAACAAACCTTTTTGAGCTAATGGAAGCAAAGCCAATTGAATTGCCGTTGCAAAACATCCCGGATTCGCTATGCTTTTCGCTCCTAAAAGTTGGTTTTTGTTGATTTCGGGTAATCCATAGATAAAATTTCTGTTTCCAAAATTTCCTTCTAAACGAAAATCATTTCCTAAATCGATCACTAACGTTTCATCTTTCACAGCATTCTGAGTCATCCAATTTTGGCTTTCTTTGTGAGGAAGACATAGAAAAAGAATGTCCACATCTTCAGGTTGATCTGTTAAAACCATTTCACAAACCGTCGTTAAATCCGGGTACAAATCTGAAATCTTTGTCCCCGAATTTGAACGACTATATAAAAAACTCAAAGTCACATTGGGATGAAAAGCTAACAGACGAACTAATTCGCTTCCTGTGTAGCCGTTGGCACCGATAATTCCGATATTTTTTTTCATTTTTATTTTTTTCACGGGTTGCACCTGAGGCTATTATTGTTGAACCCTTCAGGTTCTGATTATTCATTGATTTTATTAACCATAGCTTTCACCTACGGCTACTATTATTGAACCCTACGGGTTCATTGATCATCGAATCTCTCACAGCCCGACTTGATCGGAAATCCTTTTATGAGGAGGAACAACGAACAAAAGATTGGGAGCGGAAGGCGGATTAAGCTGCCCAAATCTTATTTATTTATCTGATGATATATATTTAAGGAATTACTTACGATTTTCGTGTAGCCTTTTACATCTTCACCTGTCCAAGCTCTGTTTGCTTCACCGTAGCTTCCAAATTTATCGGACATTAAATCATGTTTAGATTCAATTCCATTTAAGATAAATCTATAGGGATGAAGCATTACAAATACTTTTCCACTAACTGTTTTTTGAGAATTATCTAAGAAAGACTCGATATTTCTCATCACCGGGTCTAAGAAAAGTGCTTCGTGAAGCCAGTTTCCATACCAATCTGATAATTGAGACTTCATCATCTGCTGATACTTTGAAAGCGTATGTTTTTCCAATAAATGGTGCGCTTTAATAATCACAGACGCCGCTGCGGCCTCAAAACCCACCCTTCCTTTGATTCCGACAATCGTATCTCCAACGTGAATATCACGACCGATTCCATAAGCAGAAGCCAGTTCTTCAATCTTTTGAATCGCATAAACCGAATGTTCAAAATTTTCTCCATTTACTGCTACAACTTCACCATTTTTAAACTCAATTTCCAATTCTGAAGGCTGAGTTTCTTTAATTTGAGATGGAAAAGCTTCTTCGGGCAAATAGTTTCTTGAAGTCAAGGTTTCTTTTCCACCGACTGAAGTTCCCCAAAGTCCTTTATTAACAGAATATTGTGCTTTTTGGAACTCTTTTTCGTAGCCGTGGCTTTTCAAAAACTCAATTTCTTCTTCACGAGATAAAGACATATCACGAATTGGCGTAATAATTTCTACATTCGGACACATCACTTGGAAAATCAAATCGAAACGAACCTGGTCATTCCCTGCACCTGTGCTTCCGTGAGCAATTGCATCAGCTCCAACTTCAATAGCAAATTTTGCAATTTCCTGTGCCTGAATAGTTCTTTCAGCACTTACAGATAATGGATATGTATTGTTTTTCAAGACATTCCCAAAAATCAAATACTTTACGCAAGAATTGTAATAATCTTCCTGAGCATCTACGCACCTGTATTCTTTCACCCCAAGATTAAGGGCTTTTTTCTCCAGTTCTTTTTCCTCTTCTTTAGAAAAACCTCCGGTATTTACAGTCACTGCATACACTTCATACCCAAGTGTTTCACTCAAATATTTGGCACAGTAAGAGGTGTCTAAACCTCCGCTAAACGCTAAGATTACTTTCTTGCTCATTTTGATATTGATTTTCGGGTTGATTATTTACAACCTCATTTACTTTATTATTATCCGGAACGAAAAGCATTGCTGTACACAGGCAGTTTTTGCGTTCCTTTTTCATTAAAATTTCATAATTCACACAATTCTTACAACCGTTCCAAAATTCTTCATCCTGTGTTAATTCAGAATAAATTACTGGCTTGTAGCCTAAATCACTGTTGATTTTCATCACAGCAAGACCAGTTGTTAAACCGAATATTTTTGCATTGGGAAATTTCTCCCTTGACAATGCAAACACCCTATCTTTGATTAAGGTTGCAATCCCTCCATGCCTGAATTTTGGAGAAACAATTAATCCTGAGTTAGCCACAAACTGACCATGCGACCATGTTTCGATGTAGCAGAAACCTACCCATTCCCCATTCTCAGTAGCCACAACTGCGTTACCTTCTGAAATCTTTTTACTTAAATATTCTATGGAACGTTTTGCGATTCCCGTTCCTCGTCGCTGTGCAGAATCATACATTTCCTGCTGTATTTCACTCACATACACTAAATGTTCGCATGAGGAAATTTCTATTTCCATTTATTTATCTGAATTTTTTGGCAAATTTAAAACATAATAACTTTAAAAACCAAATAAAAAAGATAATTTTATTGTTTAATTAATATTCACAGGTAAAATTATCTTTAATCAATTTTAAACATTTGCTAACTTGTTATATATTTGCTAAAATACTATATATGGAAACTCAGTGTCCGAAATGCAAAAGTGATAAAGTCGTAAAAAGTGGAATCATTAATGAAAAGCAAAGATTTCACTGCAAGCATTGCAATTACTATTTCACTGTTAAAAAATTAGGTAAAAAAATTGATGATTATTACGTCACAAAAGCTCTTCAGCTTTACCTTGAAGGATTGAGTTTCCGTGAAATAGAGCGAATTATTGGAGTTTCTCATGTAACAGTAAGTTCATGGATCAAGAAATATAATATTACACGACCACCTCACTCAGATTTCCATCCGGTTTATAAGATTTTGAAACAAAATGAATTGATTGAATATATTTCGAAAGAAGAAAATATCAAAGATTCCGGTTTAATTATTACGCAGTTTGCAGATAAGTATATGCTGATTAAATGGGAACGATTTAAGAAATAATTTTTTAGAGTTATAAGTTATTAATTATAAATCATGAGTTTTTAAAGTTTTAAAAATAAAATTAAACACTTAATAATCATATAATTAAGCTTTATTTTATTTCAAAATTTAATTAAAAGACAGAATCGTTTTTAGCTCATAATTCATAAATAATAATTAATAACTATACTATGACCATAAATATATATTAAATTTTTATAACTAAATTATTAATTACAATTTGGCTTTCACAAAATAACAGCCAAAAAATTAATAATTTATGAAGAAAATATTAAGTTTTATTGGATTAGCTTTAATTAGCAGTTCTGTATACGCTCAAGGTTCTCCTGATTATGGAAATGGTTTAAAAATAAATTTAAATCCTGAAGGAGATAAGTATGTGCGATTTATTTTATGGGATCAGTTCTGGATCAGGAACACAGACATGAATCCCGGAAGTATGGTTGGAAATGAACCTACTGATAATACCTGGAATTTAGGAAACCGAAGAGCCCGTATTTTGGCTTACGCACAAGTAACCAAGCGTTATATGATTTTATTGCATTTCGGAATGAATAATCAGACATTCATTAATGGCGGTGCAACCGGAACAACCGGAACAGGAGGCTACGGAAACGGAAAAAAAACACAACTTTTCTTTCATGATGCCTGGAATGAATACGCTGTAATTATGCCTGGTGAAGCAGGAAAATTCAGCTTAACATTAGGAGGCGGACTTCATTATTACATGGGACTTTCCCGTATGACAATGGCTTCAACATTAAACTTTCTTACGGTAGATTCTCCGATTTTCAGCTGGCCTTTAATTGATAATTCAGACCAGTTTGCAAGACAAATGGGAGTTTTCGCAAAAGGTAAATATGGAAAATTTGAATACCGAATGAGTTTAAACAAGCCATTCGCAACAGATTTAACACCTCCAAATACTTTAATTCCAGGAAATGAAGTCGCAGTTGACAATAATGGAAACCCGAACTGGTCTAAAGCCGGTTATTTTGAATATCAATTTTTAGATACAGAATCTAATCTTCTTCCGTTCAAAGTAGGTTCTTATTTAGGGACAAAAAAAGTTTTCAACGTCGGTGCAGGTTTTTATCATCAAGCCGAAGGAACGAGAACTTCAGTCAACTCAAACATCGAAAAACACGACATCACCCTACTTTCCGTAGATGCTTTTGCCGATATTCCTTTAGGTGAAGCAAAAAATAAAATGGCAGTTTCGGCTTATGCAGGATATTTCAACTATAATTTCGGACCCAATTACGTTAGAAATTTAGGAACAATGAATATTGCATCGAACGACCCAAATTTTGTAGGACAAAGAGCTTTGGCGGGTCCCGGAAATCTTCAACCGATGATTGGAACCGGAAACGTAATTTACGCTCAGGCAGGTTTATTACTTCCCAATCAATCAGAAAAACCAAAAATCAGAATCCAGCCTTTTGCGGCTTACACTTACAAAGATTTCGAAGCGTTTGATAAACCTTCTTCGCAGTTTGATGTGGGAGCCAACTGGTTTTTGGACGGTCATCATGCGAAAATTACCACACAGTATTCCACAAGACCTGTTTACACAAGTCCTACAGAAAGCCCAAAATCTAAAGGAGAATTTATTTTACAACTTCAGATCTATCTATAAAAATTAATTTCCATTATAATAATTTAAACAAAAAAATCTAGTGATATGAGCGAACAACACCACGATGCTTACGAGAATATGACAGATAAGCAGAAAAACCGCACCATCTGGAGCGTTATCACTGCATCATCTCTCGGTACTTTGATAGAATGGTATGATTTCTATATTTTTGGAAGCTTAGCTGTCGTTTTGGCAACCAAATTCTTCCCGTCAGATAATCCTACCGCAGCATTTTTATCTACACTGGCAACTTTTGCAGCAGGATTTGTAGTAAGACCTTTCGGAGCTTTATTTTTCGGAAGATTGGGAGATATTATCGGAAGAAAATATACTTTTCTCGTTACTTTATTAATCATGGGATTCTCCACATTTCTAATTGGATGTATTCCAGGATATGAGACCATAGGATATTTGGCACCGGTTTTAGTTTTAATTTTAAGACTTTTACAAGGTTTAGCTTTAGGAGGGGAATATGGAGGTGCAGCAACTTATGTTGCGGAATATTCACAGCCACACAGAAGAGGCTATTGGACTTCTTGGATTCAAACCACCGCAACTGCAGGACTTTTCATTTCTTTAATCGTTATTTTAATTACAAAAAATACACTTTCTGCTGAAGACTTTGATTCTTGGGGATGGAGAGTTCCGTTTTGGATTTCAATTTTAATGGTAGGCGTTTCTTATTTCATCAGAAAAAACATGAAGGAGTCTCCGCTTTTTGCAAAGGCTAAAAGCGAAGGAAAAACTTCTAAAAATCCTTTAAAAGAAAGTTTCGGAAATAAATTCAACTTCAAATTTGTCTTATTGGCATTATTCGGTGCTGCAATGGGACAAGGAGTAATCTGGTACACAGGTCAGTTTTACGCCATGAGTTTCCTACAAAAAGTAATGAATATCAATTCAATGCAGGTTGATTATCTGATGGCAACAGCATTATTGATGGGAACACCTTTCTTTGTATTTTTTGGTTGGCTTTCAGATAAAATTGGTCGAAAAGCAATTATGATGACCGGAATGCTGGTTGCCATTTTAGCCTATAGACCAATCTACGATGCAATGTATAAAAGTGTAAACATTGAAGCAAAAACTGTTGCAAGTGATGGTATTAAAGAAACAAGAGTCGCAGCAATTCATAAAACTATTGCATCAGACAGCGTAATTACCTTCCACAAAGAAACCACTTTCACTGACGGAACTTTAATCAAAAAAGACAGTATCGTTCATTGGTCTGCAGCAGGTTCGGTGATGAATGACGGAAAAACCGAAGAAGCAAAAGTTTCAACATCAATATCACTGAACGACGATACAAGATGGTATTTGGTATTTTTTGTTTTTATTCAGGTGATTTTTGTAACGATGGTTTACGGTCCGATTGCAGCATTTTTAGTTGAAATGTTCCCTGTTAGAATTCGTTATACATCGATGTCTTTACCGTATCACATTGGTAATGGCGTTTTTGGAGGATTGCTTCCTGCAGTTGCCACGTATCTCGTAACTTCTGGAAAAGATGCAGGACACGCAACGTGGTATCTTGAAGGACTTTGGTATCCAATAGGAGTTGCTGCAGTCTGTTTAGTCATCGGATTGATTTATCTAAAAAATAAGAACAACAATATCCACGATTAATAGGGATAATCACTTAAAAATTTATTAATTTTAAATCTACTAAAATGAACGGATTAAAAAAAATATTAGGCATTGTTTGGATTTTGATTGCCTTAATCGTTGCCTACTTTGGAATAACGGTGATGGGCATCCCAAAAATCACATCAGAAAAACAGGAGGACCTTGTATTCGGAATCATTATACTTTTTGTATTGGTACCAATTGTAACAGGCGGAATGGCAATCTTCGGATATTATTCCTTGATAGGAGAATATTCTGACGATAAAGTTTAAACTATAAACGATAGATGATAATTGATGAATGATTTCGATCTATTCATCAATTATCTTTTATTATTGATTATTCAATATTCATGAAAAAGCGACACGAACAAAAACTGATTATTCTGAGCGTAGGTTTACTTATCGCTTTCAGCATTCCTGTTTCACTGCTTTTTAACAGTGAAAGGGAAATTTTCGGTTACCCGATGATTCTCGTTTACTTATTCGCAGTCTGGATGATTTCCATCATTATTTCTTTTGTAATCGTAAAAAAATATGATGAGTAGTTTCGCATTATTTATCGTTGTTCTTATTTACCTCGCACTTTTGTTCTTAGTTGCTCATTTGGCAGAAAAGAAGAAGAGCAAAGTTTGGATTAATAACCCTTACATTTATGCATTGTCTCTTGCGGTGTATTGCACTGCATGGACATATTATGGAAGTATTGGTGTTGCAGCGACAAGCGGTCTTAATTATTTACCAATTTACATCGGTCCAATCATGGTTATTCCGGCGTGGATTTATATTAATACAAGAATTGTAAGAATCTCAAGAGTTAATAAGATAAGCAGTCTTGCAGATTTTATTTCTTTGCGATACGGAAACAGCAGAAGCTTCAGTGCAATTATTACCTTGGTTTGTCTTTTTGCGATCATTCCTTATATCGGATTACAAATAAAAGCAATATCTGAAACATTTCACTTAGTGACAGAAACCAGTGTTTCTAAAAACATTTTTACCGACAGCGGAACTTTTGTAGTTATTTTGATCGCCGTATTTTCATCTTATTATGGAACAAAATATGTGGATGCTTCCGAAAAACGTTTAGGAATTATCTCCGCAATCGCATTAGAAAGTTTTCTTAAATTATTTTTCATTATTATTTTAGGATTATTTGTCATTTACTATGCTTTTGACGGATTTTCAGATCTATATCAAAAGGCGAGTAAATTTTCAGATTTTAAAGCAAAAAACACTTTTAACGGAATTGAAGGCGCCATGAACTGGATGGTTCTTTGCTTAATTTCCGGAACAGCAATCTGTATTTTACCAAGACAGTTTCACACCGCAATTGTCGAAAACAGACAGGAAAAACATATTAAAACCGCAATTTGGTTTTTTCCGTTATATCTTTTAATATTTACCATTTTCATCTTCCCGATCGCATGGGGTGGAAGATTGATCTTTCAAGGTCAAAACGTAAATCCGGAGTTCTACTCTATCCTCATTCCCCAACATTTTGATAATACTTTGATTACGGTTTTGGTATTTTTAGGAGGTTTGAGTTCGTGCATTTCAATGATTATTATTTCAGCAATCACCTTGTCGATCATGCTTTCCAACAACCTGATCATTCCTTACGGTTTATTGGGAAAATTTAAAGCTGAAAATGAAACTCAAAATACCAGAAATATTACAAACGTCCGTAAATTTTCGATTTTCGGATTGATTATCGTAGCGTTTGCTTTTTATAAATATTTCATTTTAAAGACTTCATTAGATTCGGTTGGTCTTATTTCATTCGTTGTGATTGCTCAACTAGCACCATCGTTTTTTGGGGCAATATTTTGGAGAAGAGGAAGCTACAAAGGGGCAATAGTTGGGCTTTTTACGGGATTGATTATCTGCTATTTTGGCTTAATCATTCCGCAATATTATTTTTCTTATAATTCTGAATTAAAAGGAGTTTTACGCGAAATGTACGATGCGTTTCAGTTTTTTGACATTATTTTTTTAGACAGAATTCCTGAAATTTTCTTTTGGTCTATTTTAGTCAATACAGGTTTATTTACAATACTTTCTGTAAGCATGAAAGGAAATTATCGAGAGAGAAATTTTGCTGAATTATATGTTGACATCGACAAGTACATTCAAAATCACGAAAACGCTTTTATCTGGAGAGGAACCGCTTATGTTTCTGATATCAAAAATATTCTGGAACGTTTTTTAGGCAAAAAGAAAACCGAACAGGCAATGCGGATTTTCAATATTAAATACAATATCGATTCTCAGACGGAAACCGCCGATTCAAGATTCATTAAATTCTCTGAAAACCTTTTGGCCGGAAGAATCGGTACAGCTTCTGCGAAAATTTTAATTGAAGGAGTAACGAAAGAAGATAAAATATCTCTGAAAGAAGTTCTAAATATTTTAGAAGAATCAAAAGAGAATATTTCATTAAATAAAAAACTGACTGAAAAATCTGAAGAACTAAAACAACTTTCAAATGACCTGAGTGCAGCCAATGAGAATCTAATTGTAAAAGACCGTCAGAAAGATGATTTTCTCGATTCAGTTGCACACGAACTCAGAACGCCAATTACAGCGATTCGTTCTGCAGGAGAAATTTTAGCAGATGACGACGATATTCCTTTAGATATTAAGAGAGAATTTTTAAACAATATCATCACGGAATCTGACCGTTTAAGCGAAATTATCAATGACATTCTGTATTTAGATAAACTTCAGCACGGAGAAATAGCTTTAAATATTCAGGAAAACAATATTATTGAAACCTACAAAAAAGCTTTAAATCCAATTTTACATTTAATTCAGCAGAAATTAATCCATGTAAGTGAAGTTGATTTATTAAAGAACTATCTTTTTAAATATGATGAACCAAGATTCATCCAACTGTTTCAGAATATCTTAGGAAATGCTTTAAAATTTACTGATGAACAGGGCACTATTCAAACTAAATTTTCAGAGAAAGACAATAATTTAATCATAAAAATATTCAATACCGGAAAAAATATTCCGGAAGAAGATTTGGAGGTCATTTTCGATAAATTTTACCAATCTAAAAATCAGAACATTATAAAACCAACCGGAAGCGGGCTCGGATTAGCAATATCAAAAAGAATTGTTGAAGCTCACAATGGAACTATAAAAGCAGAAAACAGCGGATTGGGGGTGACTTTTGCTATTATTTTAACAAAGGAGAATAACATCCAAAATGATGAACCCGATAGGGTTTAACAAAAATAACCGTAGGTGAAACCTATGGAAAATTCAACACAATCAGAACCCGAAAGGGTTCAATTTTAAAACAAACACAAATGGGAACATACAGACAAATATTCTATCATATTGTTTTCGGAACAAAATATAGAAAACCAACAATTAATGAAAAGAACGAAACACAACTTTACAAATATATTTGGGGTGTTTTAAACAAAAAAAAAATGTAAATTATATAGAATTAATGGAATGCCAGACCACATTCATATTTTTTGTGACCTCCATCCAAACATAAATCTTAGTAATTTGGTAAAAGATATCAAAGTTGCGACAAACTTATGGATGAAAGAATCAGGCTTGTTTCCCACATTTGTGGGATGGCAGGAAGGATACGGAGCATTTACCAGCTCAATAAGAGATAAGGAAAGAATTATAAATTATATAAAAAATCAAAAGGAACATCATAAAACAGAAACGTTTGAAGATGAATTTAAAAAGCTTTTAACAGACCATGGAATCGAATCATTCGAATGAACATAAATTCATTCAACCCTTACGGGTTGATTTAATACGAATTATAATCTGTATTCCATAGGTTTCACCTATGGCTATTAAGACTGAACCCTTCAGGTTCTCAAAGAAAATATAAAAAGTAATGAAGTTGAACCTTAACGAAGTACAAAAATGAAGAAAATATTGATTGCAGATGACGAACACAAAATATTAATGTCTTTGGAATACAGTTTCCGGAAAATTGGTTACGAAGTATACATTGCACGAGACGGAGCTGAAGTTTTAGAATTCCTGAAAACACTTATTCCGGACGTTATTTTGCTGGATATTATGATGCCCAATCTTGACGGATACAGCACCTTGGAAGAAATTAAAAAAAATGAAGCTTTAAACAATACAAAAGTTCTTTTCTTAAGCGCTAAAAACAATCCGAAAGATATAGAAAAAGGCCTGGGAATGGGAGCTGATGCGTATGTAACAAAACCTTATTCGATTAAAAAACTCATTCAGCAGATTGAGGAAATGTTTGAATAGATTTTAGATGAAAGAGCAAAGATAAAAGAATAAAAAAAATTACGCACAACTGTCATTCTGAACATAAACTGAAGGTTTACGAACGAAGTTCAGAAATGGAGTGAAGAATCTAAATTAAATATTTAAAAATTTTAACCGTTAAGATTGATTTAAGAATTTAAGATGATTAAGAGATTGCTCCTCGCAATGACATATGAAGCAATGATCTAAAACACAAAATTAATATGGATACAGATAGACTTTTTAAACAAAGCATAGAAAATAAAGAGCAGTTTTGGAAAGAACAGGCTCAGGAAATTTCATGGTTTGAGTTTCCGAATCAAATTATTTCAAAAGACGAAAACAATTACACTCAATGGTTTGCAGATGGAAAACTCAACATGTCTTATCTCTGTATTGACAAGCATATTGACGATGGTTTCGGAGAAGAAATTGCGATTATTTATGATTCTCCGGTTACGAATCAAAAGAAAAAATATACTTTCAATCAGGCTAAAGAAGAAATTTCAAAATTAGCAGGCGGATTAATTTCTTTAGGGTTAAAAAAAAGTGATACGGCAGTAATTTACATGCCGATGATTCCGCAGACACTTTTTGCAATGTTGGCTTGTGCGAGAATTGGAGTGATTCACAATGTTGTTTTCGGAGGTTTTGCGCCGCAGGAATTGGTCGTAAGAATTGATGACTGTAAACCAAAAGCTTTGATTACAGCAACTGCAGGAATTGAAATTGCCAAAAGAATCCCTTATCTGCCTTTAGTTGAAAAAGCGATTGAATTAGCGCAGGATAAAGTCGAAAACATCATCGTTTTCAACAGAAAATTAGCCGATAATCAAGATGAAATGTTCGAAGGAATTATTGATTATGAAGAATTAGTTTCAACATCAGAACCTGCAAATTGTGTTTCTGTAGAATCCAATCATCCTTTGTATTTATTATACACTTCAGGAACAACCGGAAAGCCCAAAGGAATTACAAGAGACACCGGAGGTTACGCAACCGCTTTGAAATTTTCCATGAAATATATTTATGCAATTGAACAAGGAGAAGTTTTTTGGGCAGCTTCCGATTTTGGTTGGGCAGTGGGTCACAGTTACAGTGTTTACGGACCTTTAATCAATCGAAACACCACAATTATTTTTGAAGGAAAACCGATAATGACTCCCGACGCAGGAACTTTTTGGAGAATTATTTCGGAATATAAAGTTTCAGCAATGTTTACAGCTCCAACCGCAATCAGAGCAATAAAAAAAGAAGACCCGAATGGAGAACTTATAAAAAAATACGATTTAAGACATTTCAAAAAACAGTTTTTGGCGGGTGAAAGATGTGACGTTGCAACTTTAGATTGGTTTGAAAAACATATTGGAGTTCCAGCCATCGACCATTGGTGGCAAACAGAATCTGGTTCACCAATGTTAGGCTTAATGACTTTTAATGATAATTATAAAATTAAAAGAGCAGCTGCAGGAAAGGCAATTCCAGGATATGATATTAAAATTTTTAATGAAAACGGATACGAATTAGACGAGCACAAAGAAGGATATTTAGTCATCAAACTTCCGCTTCCTCCGGGTGCTCTTTTAGGGGTTTGGAATGATTATGAACGTTTTGAAAAAAGTTATTTATCACAATATAAAGGTTATTATTTCTCAGGAGACGGCGCGATAAAAGATGAAGACGGTTATATTTTCATCACAGGAAGAGTTGATGATGTGATCAATGTTGCAGGCCATCGACTTTCAACTTCCGAAATGGAAGAAATTGTTTCTTCACATCCCGATGTTGCAGAATGTGCCGTTGTAGGAATTGATGATGATCTGCGTGGACAAGTTCCTTTTGCAACGGTTGTTTTAAAAAACGGTTCTGAAATCTCGGAAGAAAATGTAGAAAAAGAAATTATTCTGAAAGTAAGAGAAAAAATAGGCGCTGTTGCTTTCCTGAAAAGCGTGATGGTTGTAAAAAGACTTCCAAAAACAAGATCCGGAAAGACTTTAAGAAAATTGATCAGAACAATTATTGATGGAAAAGAATTTCAAATCCCGTCGACAATCGATGATGAAAACATCATTGATGAAATTCAAGAAAAATTCAAGACTTACAAAGACAAAAAATAATTTAAAATAAATAATTTCTAAAAAAAAGAAAGTATGAGAAATTACGTGATAGAAGATTTACCGCACTATTTTGAAGAGTACAAAAAATCAATCAAAAACCCTAAAAAATTCTGGGATAAAGTTGCTGATCAGAATTTTGTATGGTACCAAAGATGGAGCAAGGTGGTAAAATATAATATGAATGAAGCAAAGATCACTTGGTTTAAAGATGCCAAATTAAATATCACCAAAAACTGCCTCGACAGACATTTATCGGTAAGAGGAGAAAAAACTGCTATCATTTGGGAACCGAATGATCCGAAAGAAGAAGCACAACACATTTCTTACAATGATTTATATACAAGAGTCAACAAAACAGCCAATATCTTGCGCGAAATGGGTATTGAAAAGGGCGACAGAGTCTGTATTTATCTTCCTATGATTCCTGAATTGGCAGTTACCATGTTGGCGTGTGCAAAATTAGGAGCAGTTCATTCTGTTATTTTTGCAGGATTTTCAGCATCTGCAGTGGTTTCAAGAGTGAATGACTGTGGCGCGAAAATGCTGATTACTTCAGACGGAAGCTACAGAGGAAGTAAAGTTTTAGATTTAAAATCGATTATTGACGAAGCTTTAGAAAAATGCCCGACCGTAGAGAAAACTTTAGTCGTAAAAAGAACCCACAACGAAATAAAAATGAAGGAAGGCAGAGATTTCTGGATGGATGATCTGTACGAAAAAGCTTCTGCAGATTTTGTTACCGTCATTATGGATGCAGAAGATCCTTTATTTATTTTGTACACTTCCGGTTCTACAGGAAAACCAAAAGGAATGCTTCACACTTCTGCCGGTTACATGGTATATTCCGCGTATACTTTCAAAAATGTTTTCAATTATCAGGAAAATGATATTTATTGGTGTACTGCAGATATTGGTTGGATCACTGGTCATTCTTATATTCTTTACGGGCCATTATTAAATGGTGCAACAACCGTAATTTTTGAAGGAGTTCCAACATATCCTGAACCGGACAGATTTTGGGACGTGATTGAAAAACATAAAGTAACTCAGTTTTACACCGCTCCAACTGCCATCCGTTCTTTAGCAAAAGAAAGCACAGAATGGGTTGACAAACATGATTTAAGTTCATTACGAGTAATCGGATCTGTTGGAGAACCTATTAATGATGAAGCTTGGCATTGGTTTAACGATCATGTCGGAAGAAAAAAATGTCCGATTGTAGACACTTGGCGGCAAACAGAAACCGGCGGAATCATGATCTCTCCTATTCCATTTGTAACGCCTACAAAACCAACTTATGCAACATTACCGCTACCGGGAATTCAACCCGTTTTGATGGATGACAAACGCAACGAAATTACAGGAAACCAAGTAACAGGAAACCTTTGTATCCGTTTTCCGTGGCCGGGAATTGCAAGAACAATTTGGGGCGATCACCAAAGATATAAAGAGACTTATTTCTCAGCATTTCCTGGGAAATATTTCACAGGTGACGGTGCTTTAAGAGACGAAGTAGGTTATTATAGAATTACCGGTCGTGTAGATGATGTGGTGATTGTTTCAGGGCATAATTTAGGAACTGCACCGATTGAAGATAGCATTAATGAACATCCTGCTGTTGCAGAGTCTGCAATTGTTGGTTTCCCACATGACATCAAAGGAAGCGCTTTGTATGGTTTTGTGATTTTAAAAGATTCTGGTTCTGATAGAAAGCAGGAAAATTTGGTTAAAGAGATCAATCAATTAATTTCTGATCAAATCGGTCCGATTGCCAAGCTCGATAAAATCCAGTTTGTTTCCGGGCTTCCAAAAACACGTTCCGGAAAAATTATGCGTAGAATTTTAAGAAAAATTGCAGAAGGAGATTTCAGTAATTTTGGAGATACGTCTACTCTTTTGAATCCTGAAATTGTGGAGGAGATTAAAAATGAAAGAATTTAAACTAAAAACTTCTTATAACAAATATGAAACTCTGTATTTAAGTACAGAGTTTTTTTATTTTCAACATGAAAAAAATAATTTTTCTGCAAAATAGACAAAATCTTAATTTTTATTAAATTATTATAGATAAAATAAAATATTATAAATTATATTAAATTTTTATCAATTATATTGAAAATATTTATATCTTTAGATAATCAAAACAAATTTACTATGTCAAGCATCTTAGCAGGATTATTTGGACCGCAGAGTGATTACAAAAAACTCGAGAAAGAAGTTGAAGATTTAGGATTCTTAGATTCAGAGTATATTGTATATCTTAGTGACGATCATCATCACTCCCAGTACTTGGCGAGTGTGGAAATAAAGAATAAAGATTTAGCCGATAAAGTGAGGCATATCTTTAATGAAAACCATGTACATAAAACCTACTTATTTGAAAATATGAGTATTGATCAAGCATCTTATATTAATTTAAAAAGATTAATTGATGCGCGGAGTAAAGCGGAAATTCACAACTGCCCGGATGTAAAAATTAAAGTACAGCATGACGGAATGAATTCTGAGGTAAAAGCTTAAACCTAAAACTAAAAACTTATAACCAGATCCGTGGAATTTATTTCTACGGATTTTTATTTTTATAAATCGACTAATCATAATATTTTTCGTATTTTCGTTTAAATAAAGCCTTTTACACAGATGAGTTACGATTTGGAACAAGAAAATAAAGAAATCTCTGCGAGGTACAAAGACCTGATTTCTAACACATACAGAACTTTGGATGAAGAAAACAATAAACTCATCCGAAAGGCTTTTGATATTGCTCTTGACGCACACAAAGACCAGCGAAGAAAAACTGGCGAACCTTATATTTACCACCCTATTGCTGTGGCTAAAATTGTTGCTACAGAAATAGGTTTAGGAGCATCGTCAATCGCGTGTGCTCTTTTGCATGATGTCATTGAAGATTCCGATTACACTTATGAAGATTTAAAAAAAATATTTGGTGAAAGAATTGCAGGAATTGTAAACGGGCTGACCAAGATTTCTATCATGAATCATCAGAATATTTCTGTACAGTCTGAAAACTATAGAAAATTATTACTGACGCTTTCTGAAGATTTCCGTGTGATTTTGATTAAAATTGCAGACCGACTTCACAACATGCGAACGCTGGAGAGCATGGCTCCCGACAAACAGAAAAAAATTGCTTCCGAAACGGTTTACATTTATGCGCCAATGGCTCATAGATTAGGTTTATACAACATCAAATCTGAACTCGAAGATTTATCTCTAAAATATAATAATCCTGAGATTTATAATGAGATTACTGAAAAACTGGAGTTGGCAAAAGAAAGTCGAATCCGCTATATCGATGAGTTTACCAAAGAAGTTTCTGAAAGATTAAAAGACGAGGGGTTAAATGTAAGTATAAAAGGTCGTGCAAAAGCCATTTCTTCTATTTACAGAAAAATGCTTAAACAGGGAGTTTCTTTTGAAGAGGTTTTCGATAATTATGCGATTAGAATTATCTATAAATCTGATGCTAAAAACGAAAAATTCCTTGCCTGGAAAATATACTCCATCGTAACTGATGTTTATCACAGTAATCCATCAAGAATGCGTGACTGGATTACCCAACCGCGTTCTACAGGCTATGAAAGTTTACATTTAACTGTTCTGGGACCTGATAAAAAATGGATTGAAGTACAGATCCGTTCTGAAAGAATGGACGATATTGCCGAAAAAGGGGTTGCCGCACATTACAAATACAAAGAAGGTTACAAGCAAAGTAATGATGACAGAAATTTTGAAAAATGGGTTACCGAAATACGTGATGTACTCGAGCAGCAGCAAAACCTTACCACTTCTGAGCTTTTAGATAATATTAAACTCAATTTATATTCTAAAGAAGTTTTTGTTTTTACTCCAAAAGGTGAAATTAAAATTCTACCCACCAATGCAACGGCATTAGATTTTGCTTTTTCTGTACACTCTGATTTAGGAATGAAATGTTTAGGGGCGAAAATCAACGGAAAGTTGGTTCCTATATCGTATGTTCTTCAAAATGGTGACCAGGTAGATATTCTTTCGTCTCAAAATCAAAAACCTAAGTTTGACTGGCTTGATTTTGTGGTAACTTCAAAAGCGAAGTCAAAAATTAAAAGTTATCTAAATTCTGAAAAAAACACTTTCGTAGAAGAAGGAAAAGAGATTTTACAGAGGAAACTTCGTCATGCAAAAATTAATTTTAATGATGAGGAAATTAATAAGCTTCAGAAATTTTTCAACCTTAAATCTTCTCAGGAACTATTCTTAAAATTCCAAACTAATGAACTGGATGCAAGCAGCTTAAGGAAATATATTGAAAGTAAAAACGTATTTAATAATTTACTTTCAAGATTTAAGAGAAATAACACTAAAAACCAGCATTACGAAGAGCCTAAAGAAATCAATCTCGATATGATTGTTTTCGGTAAAGATGAAGAAAAGCTTAATTATAGCTACGCAAAATGTTGTACGGTAATTCCGGGAGATAAAATCTTCGGCTTCATTACCATTTCAGACGGAATTAAAGTACACAGCGATAATTGTCCGAACGCTATTAATCTTCGTGCTCAATATGACTACCGTGTAATTCCTGCAAAATGGGTGAATGAAGAAAGCTTCAAAAACCGTATTAAAATTGAGATTGAAGGTCTCGACAGGATGGGAATGATTAACGATATCACCACCGTAATCAGTGGTGCCATGGGAATGGATATGAAAAGTATGTCTATTGAATCTAATAACGGAATTTTCACAGGAAATATAAACTTAGAAGTAAAACATAAAGGTCAACTTGAAGAAACATTCAAAAAATTAAAGGCAATTGACGGAATTTCAAGAATCAGACGTATTTAAAATAAAAAAATGATGTTGACCCAGTATTTTAAAAAATTTTTCCAAAGCAATCAATCATCCGGAGTTTTACTCATCTTGTGTGTGGTTTTTGCATTAATTATCGCCAACTCTTCTTTAGGAACTGGTTTTCAACAATTTTTAGATTTTCAATTAGGCTTTGAAGATTTACATTTAAAATATCCAATCAGTATTTGGATTAACGATGGTTTGATGGCAGTTTTCTTTCTTTTGGTAGGGTTGGAAATTAAAAGAGAACTTGTAGAAGGTGAGCTTTCATCTTTTAAAAATGCTTCGTTGCCAATTTTTGCAGCAATCGGCGGAATGTTGGTTCCTGCAGTCATTTACACCGCATTTAATTTCGGAACAGAATACAGCAACGGATGGGGAATTCCGATGGCAACCGATATTGCTTTTTCTTTGGCTATTATTTCAATGTTGGGAAAAAAAGTTCCGGCTTCGCTAAAGATTTTTCTGGCGGCTTTAGCGATTGTAGATGATTTGGGTGCCATTTTGGTGATTGCTATTTTTTATACCGAACAAATTCACTGGATCTATCTTTTGCTTTCTTTTGGTATTGTTGCGGTTTTATTTCTCTTAAATTATCTGAAGGTTACAAAACTGGTTTTCTATATTGTTCCGGGAATATTTTTATGGTATTTCCTGCATCATTCAGGAATTCATGCAACAATTGCGGGAGTTTTACTGGCTTTTACGATTCCAACTAATGTTTCTAAAACAAAAATTTCACCTTTAGAAAAACTTGAACATTCGCTCCATTTCCCAGTGAGCTTTATTATCATGCCTATTTTTGCATTGACAAACACCAATATTGCCTTTAATAGCAGTATGGTTGACGGATTATTCAACAGTTTAGGATTGGGAATAATTGGCGGACTTGTTTTAGGTAAACTGATAGGAATTAATCTTTTCTCATTAATTGCTATAAAACTAAAAATCAGTTCGCTTCCCCAGCGCTCTTCGTGGAATCAAATGATCGGTGTCGGTCTTTTAGCGGGAATAGGATTTACAATGTCAATATTCATTGCCTTGCTTTCTTTTAAACATGAAATATCTTTTCAGGATGAAGCTAAATTTGCGATTTTAATTGCTTCATTTATCGCAGCAGTTTCCGGATATTTGATTTTAAATTTTAGTGCAAATAAAAAGAGAATAAAAAAACATAGGAAAATCAGTTCTTCTTAACGGTCCAGTTTCCTTTAAGGCCGCCCATTTCCCAGGTTCCCATTTTCGAATTAAGATTACCGATCAGCATAAAACCCGATGCTGCTTTATTTGTGGTGTTAAAAGATGCGTTTATAAAACCAGTAAGATAAGTTTCACTTGCGTTAAGAGTATTCCTGGTTATTTCTATCGTTCCTTTTTCGCTTACATTAATAATCAGGTTTCCACTCACGTCTCCAGTGTAAGTTCCGGTATAATTTCCTTGATATGGTGAAACAGCGTTCTGTTCTTGTTTATTCTCATAAATCTGATCGATAACATCTTCACACGACTGAAAAGATACAAGAGATATAATCATTAATACGACTGAAATAGATTTTTTCATCCTAATTTTCTTTTTTCTCATGATAGGGTCTTCTGTGTTCATCATCACTTTCAAGATTGGGCTCAGAATTTTGAGAATGATAATTTTTTGCTTCTCTTTTGATTTCGTCTGAAAGCAATTTTTCAATTCTTAATTTTCTCAATGCCATATTCAGTTCGTTTCCAAAAAGCAAAAGATAAACATTTACATTCACCCAAACCATTAATAAAATCATACTTCCAATGGAACCGTAAAGTACATTGTAACGGGCAATATTTTTCACATATAAAGCAAAGAAATACGTGGTCACAACAAACAGAACGGTTGTAAGAATTGCTCCAGGAATCGCCTGTCTGAATCTGATAATTTTGACCGTTCCCAACCAGTAAAACATCGCCAATAGGATAAAATAAAATACAGGAAATGATACAAAACCAATAATTTTGGAAAGGTTTTTCACGAGCCATGAAACATCATAAGACGGTGTAAACAGTTTGAGCACAACTTCCACATAATACACGCCGAAAAGCGCCAAGAAAATAATACTTACAAAACCAATGGTGATAAAAAAAGAAAGTATAAATTCTTTTACATCCGTCAGCTTTTCTTCTGAATTTTCATTGAATCCGTTAATTAAAGAAAAAGTACCGTTCGTGGCAAAAACAAGTGCCACAAGAATCGTTAAATTACTGATTCCCTTCATGTTGGGGATGATACTATCTTCAATATAGCTTCTTACATCGCCTTCAATATTTGATGGGAAAATATTATGCATTAAAACTTCAAAAATATAGAACTGAAGCTTATCATAATGCGGCATATACGGAATTACCGAAAGTAAGAAGAGTAAAAAAGGAAATAAACTTAAGGTAAAACTCCATGAAATGGCAGCTGCTTTCCTCCCTATATTACCTTTAAAAATTCCTGAAATATAGATTTGAAACATCTGCAAAAGCGATATTCCGAGTACCGGAAGATGGATGTCGTCTAGAAATTCTTGAAATTTCACGATAAATTTAGGAATTTTTAAAGCCATAAAGTATATTTGCGCTTAGCAAATATAAGAAATGCGAATCAGTTTAGTTTGTATTGGTAAAACAGATGACAAAGAAATTACATCTTTGATCAGTTATTACCTTATCCGCCTTCCAAAACATTGGAATTTTGAGATTACAGAAATTCCGGATGTGAAAAATGCCAAAAATCTTTCGTCGGACCTTCTCAAAAAAGAAGAATCCAAATTATTTTTAAATCAAATCGATAAAAATGATCTGGTCATTCTTCTAGATGAAAAAGGGAAACAGTTTACCAGCCGTGAATTTTCACAGAAAATAGATTCATGGATGAATTCTTCCGTAAAAAAAGTTCATATCCTGATTGGTGGAGCGTATGGTTTTTCAGATGAGATCTACAACAGAGCCAACGAAAAAATGTCATTATCTAAAATGACTTTTACGCATCAGATGATCCGACTTTTTATTGTAGAACAGCTTTACAGAGCAGATCAGATTTTACAGGGAAAACCTTATCACAACGATTAACTATTTTGTAGTAACCGAAATAATCTCTTTAATCCCTTTTTGTCTGAATTTTTTCTTTACAGAATCGTCTAAAAGTACTTTTACGCCTTTTACATGATCTCCTTTAAGTTCTTTAAGATCCTCAAGTGAGCTTTCATTTTTATCAATAAAAATCAAAGTAGTTGCTTTTAATTCAGGAGACGCTTCATGTCTTTTAACCGTATTTCCTAATAGTGAATTGGTATTGATAGCAAGTTCATTTTTAGTTTCCTGAGCAAAAGCTGTATTTGAAATTGCTAAAGTCATTACAAAAGCTGTCGATAAAATAAGTCTAGAAAATGTTTTCATAATTTAAATAAATCTTCAATAAGTGATATTCTTCAAATATACAAAAGACTTTTAATAAAATTTAAATTTCATTATTTTTTAACTATAATTAGGAGTGATCTACAAATCACAATCTGCATTAAATTGCTTTTAGTGAAATTGTAAAGACAGCAAATTCCAAAAGAACAAATTTTGAAAAATAAACACGGAGTATTCCTTTGAAAACTATTTTTTTAAGGTAATCTGTCTTTTCGCCTCTCCTACTACAAATGCAACCGAATTGGCGATATTAAAGCTTCGAATCAATTTAGACATCGGAATCGTCAAATGATTTTCAAAACGGTCTAAAACGTCTTTGCTCAAGCCTACACTTTCTTTTCCGAAAACCAACCAATCTCCATCCTGAAAATCAATTTCCAGGTAAGATCTTTCAGCATGTGAACTCATTAGAAAAACACGAGACAAATCAGGGATACTTTTCATCCATTCGTCGACATTTTCATATTCTGTTACATCAAGATGCACCCAATAATCTAAGCCGGAACGTTTCAGGTTTTTATCATCGATCAAAAATCCGAAAGGATGTATTAAATGCAACCTGCTTTCGGTTCCTACGCATAATCTTCCGATATTTCCGGTATTATTAGGGATCTCTGGTTCTACGAGAACAATATTTAACATGATTTTTTTTATTTTTATTTAAATGATGAATCTGTTTTGTATCTGTATCTAACTTCAGTGAAAGATGATAAATAATATCTGAAGTGTTCTTTTTTATTTTTAATTATACCCTCGGTTGTTTTGAATCTTCTTAATTGCGAATTATTGGGGAAAAGGATCGATGAATTATTACTCCTGCAAATTATACATTTGTCATCCAAAACTGATCTTCGTGTACAAACTAAACATTTTTGTAAGTTCAAAATTCTGTTTCGCAATTCATTCTGTTCAATAGATAAATATTGTGAAGGAATTTTTTTCAATACCTTAAAAAAATTGAAGGTATTGAATGAATTAAAAGGTAAATACTGTGTAGGATCAAAAACATATCCGTCAATAAAAATGTCTTCATCCTTTATTTTAGATAATTTTAACCAATACTCTCCTTCTCCCCCTTCAATCTCTATTTTTTTAATTTCCTGCCAGTTTACGTTCATGAACTTTTTCAAAGAGGTCTCGTAGTATCTAAATCCTGCCGCATTGATCTTTGTGATTCTATTTTTTTGTAAATTTGAAATAATGCATTTTTGACATAAGTACTCATCATTAAAATGTTCTACTTTCTTTATGCTGCTACAATTATTACAGGTCAAATGGAATATCTCTTTATATTTTCTGTAAATATCCAAACATTTACTGTTTGCCTCGGCACGAAAACCTTTGATAACAAATTCGCCCCAAGAATATTTATAATCGAGCGGTACATCATTGGTCCATCCGTTAGCCGATAGATCATCAAACATTTTTCTCAAAGTTTTTCTCCATCCGGTCGGAAAATCTTTAACTACGTATTCAATATATAGGTTTTGAGTCATTCTTGAAAAATCATAATTCCTTTTTTTCAATTCATCAATTGAACCGGAAATATATTCTTTTTGATAACTGAAACTCGCGACATGTATCTGGTAAACTAATGTATCGGTATTTTCTTTTTGAATTTGTTCTTTGTAAGGGTTTTCCATAAGTAAAATATGCCAAATTATTTTTTCGCACACTTACCTTCAAACTCTGTCAATAAAGCTTTTTCGTGACCCAATGCAGCCGCTTTATCTAAATTGGAGCATGCTTCTTTATCTTTTGCAGATTCAAATAAAATGATAGCTTTTGTAACATAAGACTGCGAAAATTTAGGATCGATAGAAATCGCTTTATTGATGTCTGCTAAAGCTTCTTTTGATTTTTTCATTTTCAGATAAACATCAGCTCTTCCGTTGTAAAGCAAAGACTCAGGTTTTTCGGTAAGCAACTGGTTGTAATCTTTTAAGGCACCTTCAAGGTCTCCGTTATTTTTTTTAAGATTGGCTAATCCTGTTCTTGCCAAAAATATTATCGGGAGCAAAAGTGAGAATTTGTTTCAGATCTGCCATTGCAAAATCTTTTTTGCCTAAATTATTGTAGATCTTGGATCGTATTAAATAAATTTCAGCATTTTCAGGTTCAAGTTTCACCCCTGTATTGGCATATTCTAAAGCTTTTGTACGATTTCCTTTTTGATTATGTAAAGAAGCCAGACTTTCGTAAACAGCAATAGATTTAGGGTTTGATTTTAAAGCAGATTCATAGGATTTAAAAGCCAAAGTTGTTTTACCTAATCTTCTTTGTGCAGTTCCTAAATTAACGTAATATTCTGATTGATATTTCTGAATATGTTCTGAAAGCACCAATTTTGAATATTGCTCTTCAGCACATTGGTAATCGGCTTTTTTAAAACATTCTTCAGCTATTTTTTTATCCTGAGCAGATAAAAAACCGAAAGACGTTATCACTACACTAAGAGTGAGTAAATGTTTTTTCATGGTTTTATAGTTTGTTTGTTTATCACTTTTTTTGCGAGCACAGCAAAAAGCCCTCCCAATAAAGTTCCAACAAACGCCCCTACCAAAATATCTATCGGGAAATGTACTCCTAAATATATACGGCTGTAAGCCACAACTGCAGCCCAAACAAATATAGCATAAGGAAACCATTTAATTTTATCTTTCAATAAAAAACTTAAATAGCTTGCTAAAAAGAAAGTATTTGAAGCATGTGCCGAATAAAAACCATATTGCCCTCCACATTTTACAATACGCATTACGTTTTGAATTGAAGGGTCATGACAAGGTCTTAATCTTGCAACGCCATATTTAAAAATCCCTGAAACCTGGTCTGAAACAGTGACTCCAATTGCTATGAAAAGGAGAATATAGAGCAGAGATTTTAATTTGAAATTTTTGTATAAAAGATAACAGAGAATTACATACAGCGGAACCCAGATCCAGGTTGCAGAAATCATCATCCAAAACTGGTCAAACGGAGTATCGCCTAAATTGTTGAGATAAAGGAAGAGATTTTTATCTTCCTGAATAATTTCTTCCATATTTTAACGGCTTACCGGTCCTTCGTAAGTTTCATCATCTGCAGGTTTTACTTTTGGTAATTCTGTTTCAGAAGGCTGTTCCTTTAAAATATTTTCTTCGATGTTCTTCATCGGGTTAAAATCTTTTGCAGCATCTTTTACTTTCTCGATCTCACGTTTTATTTCAGAAACAGGATTATCTGTCTCTTTCATGATTTCAGTTTTGATGTCTTCTACTGCGCCACGCATTTTTCTCACTCCCGCTCCAAGGTCGCGAGCAATTTGAGGTAGTTTATCCGGACCAAACAAAACTACAATTGCAATGGCAATAAGTGCCATTTCTCCAATGCTTAATTCCATGGTGCTAAATTACAAAAGATTATATATATAAATTATGATATATTTAATTTTAAATAAATTTTAAGATTTATTTTTCTGAAAAGCATAATAGGTAACCACTACACTTACAGACATTAAGATAAATGCTAAAAAGAAAGGTGCTCCTGAAAATTTAAACGGTGCTTCGTCATGCGTAAAAAAGTAGAATAAATTGGTCATTACAGGCGGTCCGATGATGGATGTGGCGCTCATTAAACTCGTTAAAGCGCCCTGCAATTCTCCCTGCTCATTTGAAGGAACCGATTTTGTAATCACAGATTGCAATGCCGGACCACAAATTCCGCCCAGACAATAAGGAATTAAAAATACAAACATCATCCAACCTTCGGATGCGAATGAGAACAGTAGCAATCCTATCGCATATAATATTAATCCGTAATAAATACTTTTTTGTTCACCTAGCTTTGGAGTTGTCCATCGGATTAAAACTCCCTGAACCAACCCTACCAAAAGGCCGACGACTCCTAAAGATATTCCGACCATTCTTTCTGTCCAGTCAAATTCATACATTGTAAAGAAGCTCCAGTTACTTTGCACTGCATGACCTGCAATATAAATTAAAATTAAAGCAAAGATTAACCCTGAAATTTCAGGATGTTTTCCTAAAAACTTGAATGAACCAACAGGATTTGCACGTTTCCAACTAAACTCACGTCTTTTGTCTTTATCTAAACTTTCTGGAAGTATAAAATAACCATAAAGGAAATTTAAAAGACATAAACCTGCGGCTGCATAAAACGGAACTCTTGCTCCGTAATGCCCTAAAACACCACCTAAAACCGGACCTATAATAAAACCCAGACCAAAGGCAGCCCCAATTAATCCGAAGTTTTTGGCTCTATCTTTATCTGTAGAAATATCTGCAATATATGCACTCGCGGTGGTAACACTCGCGCCGGTAATTCCTGCAATAATCCTTCCTATAAACAACCATAGAATTGTTGGAGCCAAAGCAAGCAAAATATAATCAATGGCAAAACCAAAAAGTGAAATCAAAATAATAGGTCTTCGCCCAAATTTATCACTAAGATTCCCCACAACCGGAGAAAAAACAAACTGAACGAAAGCATAGGCAAAACCGAGCCAGCCACCGTATTTTGCAGCTTCGCTGATGTCTGCATGAATCAGTTCTTTAATTAATTGCGGCACTACAGGAATGATGATTCCCCATCCCGTTATATCTATCAGCAAGGTGATAAATATAAAGCTCATTGCTGCTTTCTTTTTTGAGTTTTCCATTGTTGTGCAAAAATAAGGAAATCAGGAAAAATATTCGTGTTAAATTGATGAATTGTTGTTGGTTGATAGTTGATAGTTGATGGTTTTTGGTTGATGGAATAACTGTTTTAGTTTTAATTAAAATCAAATTATGCATATCCGTTTTACATCATAATAAAAATTTTAACGCAAAGAGCGCAAAGATTTCTTTAAACAATTCGCTGTTTTTAAGCTCGCAAAGGCGTTTCACTTAGATAAGTACACAAAGATTTTTTTAATATGACAAAAAGCGGACAATCATTAATCAAATTTAAAAGTCATAAAAAAAGAGCCTTTCAAATGAAAGGCTCTTTAATATATTTAATGTAGTTGATATTACTTTGTAGCAAGTAATTCTTTATCTGAAGAAGATTTACCGTGTACGTCTTCTTCTTTTCCTGATTTAAGGAAATCGTAAGCGATTGCCGATGCGATAAAGATGGATGAGTATGCACCAAAACCAATACCGATTAGCAATGCAAACATGAATCCTCTCAAGTTGTCTCCACCAAAGATGAAGATGGCAAGAATTACAAGTAAAGTGGTAAATGTCGTGTTAAACGTTCTACCTAAAGTACTTGAAATAGCATCATCAAACAATCCTGATAAAGTAAGTGCTTTCTTCTCTCTCAAGTATTCTCTAATTCTATCGAAGATAATTACGGTATCATTGATTGAATAACCCAATACTGTAAGAATTGCCGCGATGAAATCCTGGTTAACCTCCATGTTGAAAGGCATTACCGAATGGAATAACGAGAATGCACCTAAGATGATAATCGCATCATGTAATAATGCTGCAACAGCACCCAATGAAAACTGCCATTTTCTAAATCTCACCAAAATATAAAGGAAAATACCTGCCAAAGCAGCAACAACCGCAAGAGTACCATGTGTCTGAATATCATCAGCAACAGAAGGTCCTACTTTTTCAGAAGAGATAATTCCTGCGTGATCTGTATCTGCAGATTTAAATTCTTCTAGAGTCATTTTTGCAGGAAGATTCGGTTTTAAACCTTCAAATAATTTTTGCTCAATCGTCTGGTCAGCTTTCAATGATTCGTCATTGATAAGGTAATCTGTAGAGATTTTCAGCTGATTGCTGTTCCCAAAAGTTTTAGCTTCTACAGAAGAGTTTTTACCATCCTGAGTCGTGAAAACTTTAACTAAACCATTTTCAACATCTTCTGCATTTACTTCTTTATCAAATCTTACAACGTAGTTTCTACCACCCGTAAAATCGATACCAAATTTAAATCCATTAACGAAAATTGATCCTAAAGAAATTACCGTTAAAATTGCAGAAATGATATATGAATATTTTCTTTTTCCAATAAAATCGATCCAGGTATTTCTGAATAAGTTTTTCGTTGGAGGAGTCCAAACTGAAAGACCTTTACCTTTATTTAATCTATGGAAGATCATTACTCTTGAAAGTAAGATTGATGTAAACAATGTCATTACAGCACCAATCAATAGCGTCAATGCAAATCCTTTGATAGGCCCTGTTCCGAAGAAGAACAATACTACCGCCGTCAAAATCATCGTTAAGTGACCATCAATAATTGCATTCAATGCATGTTTGAAACCATCTTTGTAAGCTTCAAGAATATTTTTCCCAGCAAACAATTCTTCTTTAGTCCTTTCGTAAATAATTACGTTGGTATCTACCGCCATCGCCATTGAAAGTACAATACCCGCAATACCAGGAAGCGTTAAAGTAAAGTCTCCGGAATCCATAATTCCGAAAATATAGAATAAGTTGATAATCATTGCAATTACCGCATAAACTCCTGCTAAACCGTAGTAGAAAATGATGTATGCAATAATAATTAAGAACGCAATAGAGAATGATAAAACTCCCGCATCAATAGACTCCTGTCCTAAAGACGGACCTACTTGTGTAGCTTGTACTACTTTTGCACCCGCAGGTAATTTACCTGCTCCTAAAACGTCAACCAATTCTTTAGCTTCTTCCTGAGAGAAGTTACCAGAGATTTGAGTTCTACCGTTAGGAATTGCACCCTGTACATTTGGCGCAGTATATACTCTGTTATCTAAAGTTACAGCAACTGGTTTTCCTACGTTTTTCTCAGTAAGCGTTTTCCAATCTTTAGCACCTTTAGAATCCATTTGCATATCTACCACTACTCTGCTTAATTCATCGTAACCGATGCTTGCAGTTTCTACAGCACCGTCTACCGGAGCTTTTTGATTGATATTACCTCTTATAGCATATAGGACCAAGCTTTTTTCATCCGTAGATTCTGGCTTGTAACCCCACATGAACTGAGTGTATTTAATATTTGCAGGACGTAAAGACTGTGCAATTTTACTATTTAATATCTTGTTTACTTTTGCAGTATCTGTCAATTTCACACTTCCTACAGAGCTCATGCTTCCAGATTTACCACCTTGCATAAGATTAAGGAAATTAGTGTTTTTAGCAACTCCCATAGAGTCACCTTTTGCAGCAACTACAGCCGTTAAAGTCTGGAAATAAGGTGCAACCTCAGCAAACTGCTGTATTTCCCAAAACTGGAGTTTCGCAGAAGTCTGAAGCATCTTTTTTACCTTATCGATATCTTTCATACCCGGCATTTCTACAGAGATTCTTGCCGTTCCCGGAACTCTCTGTACGTTTGGCTGGATAGCTCCTAGTTTATCAATTCTGGTTCTGATTACTTCAAAAGCAGTACCTACAGAAAGATCAATTCTTTTTTTAACAATGCTTCTTACCTGATCATCGGTGGTGTTAAATTTAATCTCAGAAAGATTAGTATTTCCGAAGATTTCAGGATCTGCAAGTTTAAGGTTTGCGCCTTTTGCTTTGTTTACGGCATCAAACTCAACAAAGAAATTGTCGATATAAGATTTTGTAGAGTTTTTTTGAGCTTCATCTGTTCTGTTTAGAGCTTCAATAAGAATAGGATTGGTAGAATAATTAGTTAAATCATTCACCAAATCTCTCTGATTGATTTCCAAAAGAACATTGATCCCCCCTTTCAGGTCAAGACCTAGCTTCATTTCTTTGTCTTTTGCCTTAGCATAAGAAAGTTCTGTAAACCCAAGATTTAAAGTTTCATCCTTTAATCTCTGAATTTCTTTCTCGTTTCCGTTCGCAGCTTCGATTTGCGATTCAATTTTGCCGGCGTACCAGGTTGGTAATAGCTCATTTAAGCAAATTAACCCTAGTACAATAGCAACAATTGTAATAAGTCCTTTTCCTTGCATTTTGTTATAACTACGTTAAATTAAGTCGGCAAATATAATGATTTTATTGATATTTTATGAACTTTTGACAACAGAAATGGTTTATTTTCAGATATATCGGTAATCTTATTTTAACGATATTTTATGACTTATTTTATTAAATATTAAAAACAGGTAATGGTACGAAATTTTCATTTAAACTTTACAACACCTTAAATTTCAAAATATTATGAAAAGACTATTACTTTCAATAACATTATTCTCTTCCCTAATACTACAATCCCAAAGTTTTATTCTGGAAGAATTCGCAACTGGGCTTACAAGTCCTGTAGAAATTACCAACGCAAATGACAGCCGTCTTTTCGTAGTACAACAGAATGGAATCATTAAGATTATACAACCCAACGGAACCGTGAATGCTGCAGACTTTCTTAATATAAGCAGTAAAATCACATTCAATGGAGAAAGAGGACTTTTAGGTCTTGCCTTTCATCCACAATATGTAACCAACGGATATTTTTTCGTGTACTACAACAATACAGCTGGAAATATTATCGTAGCAAGATATTCTGTGAATTCTACCAATCCGAATACCGCTGATCCTAATTCAGAAAAAATTATTTTAAATATTCCAAAACCTTTTGCTAATCATAATGGTGGAAGCATTCATTTTGCTCCTGACGGAAATTTATGGATTGTAACAGGAGATGGCGGAAGTAGCGGTGACCCTAATAATAATGCTCAAAGTAAAAATTCATTATTAGGAAAACTCTTAAGACTTGATATTAATTCTACAGGACCATACAATATCCCTACAGGAAATCCTTTTGTAGGAATCGAAGGTTTGGATGAAATTTGGTCTTACGGACTAAGAAATGCCTGGAAATTTTCTTTCGATCTTACTGCCGGGAATGCAATGATCGCCGACGTAGGGCAAGGTCTTTTTGAGGAAATCAATCGAATGCCGATCACACAGGCGGGAATCAATTATGGATGGAGATGTTATGAAGGAAATAACACTTATAACGCAACTGGCTGTGCTGCTTCTTCAACGATGACATTCCCGGTTGCGATTTATGATCATTCCGGAAGCAAATGTTCTATTACGGGAGGTTACGTTTATCGTGGAACACAAAACCCAAGCTTACAGGGAAAATACTTTTTCGCAGATTATTGTTCTTCACAGATCGGTATGATGGACGCAAACAATTCAATTTCATGGACGACACCATTTACCGGAAATAATTTTTCTACCTTCGGACAAGACAATCTTAAAGAACTTTATGTGGCTGCTGTAAACAATGGTAAGATTTATAAGATTACAACAACAACTTTGGGAGTTCAGGATGCAACATTCAGCCAAGTCAGAGTTTACCCAAATCCTGCATCAGAAAGAATTTTTGTGGATGGATTAAAAGGCAACAACAATATTGCTGAAATTTTCAGTACGGAAGGAAGAAAAGTTCTAGACGAAACAAAATTTGATTTTGAAAACAGCATCAACATCTCGGGAATTCCTGCAGGAGTTTACTACATCAATATTAAATCGGGAGATCTTAGATCTTACAGCCAGAAAATAATTATTAAATAGCCTTAATTCGGCTTAAGAAAAACACATAAGTTATTCATTATGAATATTTATATTTAACGCAAAGATTGATTTTCACAAATCTTATTTTTAAGGAGCAAAGATGAATCAATAAATTGATTTTTATAAAGCTCTCGTTTATTCAAGCTTCATCAGCGACTTGTCGCTATTCTTTGCTCCTTAAAATAATAGCTTAAAAATTAAAATCTTTGCGTGAAAAAAGATTTTGCTCAATTACTTTTCCAAAACTCAGATTAAATAAACAAGCTAATTTTAAAAAATATACTTTAGATCAATAAAAAAGCGATTCATTTCTGAATCGCTTTTTTTTATATTGTCATTGAAAAAATTCTGGTTTCGGGCTTGTTCCTCAACATTCTGAGATCAAAAACCATCGCTACATTTCTTGTGAAAGCTCTACCCTTTTCTGTTATTTTTATTTGATTATGATTAATTTCAACCAATTCATCGCGTTCCATTTCCTGAAGCATATCAAAAGCATTTTCAAGCTCTGGAATGGCATCTTTATTTTCAAAAGTAGTTTCCAATTGGCACATTAAGTTTAGAATATGTCTTCTGATTGATAAATCTTCTTCATTTAAAACATGTCCTTTCACTACAGGGATTTCGCCTTCTTCCACAATTTTTTGGTACTCCTCAACTGTTTTTACGTTTTGAGCAAAAGCATACCAAGAATCTGAGATAGAACTCATCCCTAAACCTATCATCAATTGAGTTTTGCTCGAAGAATATCCCATAAAATTACGATGAATATCTCCTGAGATCATAGATTTGTACAACTCATCTTCTTCAAGAGAAAAATGATCCATCCCGACTTCTTTATAGCCTAATTCTTCTAATAATTTTTTTCCGTCTTCATACAATCTTCTTTTCTCTTCACCGCTTGGCAGGTCGTTTTCATCAAAACCTCTTTGTCCTACTCCTTTTATCCATGGCACATGAGCATAAGAATAATAAGCAAGACGATCCGGTTTTAGCTCTAAAGTTTTATGAATGGTAAGAGCCATACTTTCCCAATTAGAATGTGGCAAACCATAAACTAAATCGTGAGAAATACTTGTATACCCAATTTCTCTGGCCCATTCTGTAACATTTTTCACGTTTTCAAAAGGCTGAACTCTGTTGATCGCTTTCTGAACCTTCAAATCATAATCCTGCACCCCAAAACTCGCTCTTCTAAATCCTAAATCGAATAAAGTCTGAAGATGCTCTCTTGTAGTATTATTTGGGTGACCTTCAAAAGAAAATTCAGGATGTTCTGCAATTTCAACCGTATCAAAAATTCCCTGCAATAAGGTTTTTAGATTTTGCGGAGAAAAAAACGTGGGTGTTCCTCCTCCTAAATGCAGTTCTTTTAACTTCGGCTTTTCATTAAATAATTGAAGATAAAGCATCCATTCTTTTAAAACACTTTCAAGATAAGGAACTTCTACACTGTGTTGCTTTGTAATGCGCTTATGACAAGCACAAAAAGTACATAATGCTTCACAGAAAGGAAGGTGAATGTATATTGAAATTCCTTCTCCCGAATTGCTTTCATTAAAAGATTTTATCACACTTGATTTCCATTTTTCCGGAGAAAAAGTCGATTCGTCCCAATAAGGAACAGTTGGATAAGACGTATAACGCGGACCTGGAATATTATATTTATCGATTAACGAATTCATTTGAAACTTTATATTTTTTCTAAACTGATGAAATTGATACATTTCATTCTGCAAAATTAACCATTACTTCTGAATTAGAGCTTATGAATTATATTAGTCTTTCTTTTCGAAATTTATAATGAGTCTAAATACCTCGTCTGCAAAACTCTTTCCCAAATCGATGTAACCCGCACTGTCATAATGCCATGGGTCGTTTCCGTAATTGTATTTTTGGGTTGATCGAACAATCGCAGCATTTTTATCATCTCTTACAAATTTCTCCTGAGCATACTGTACCAACTCTCCCATTGGCCAGACTTTTCCTTTTTCATTTTTTCCCGAATCTGAAATTTTTCCAATAACAACCGGTAAATCACCAGTGCGTAAGGCAGCCCGCATTTGATACATCAAAGTTTTCAGATGAATATAATAATTATTGGCAATTTCTTCGTTGTAGCTTGCGTCTCCCTCCCCTTGCATCCACAAAATTCCGGACATTTGTAACTCGTCTGTTTTTCCGTTTCCGTCAATATCTTTTTCGCTTAAAGCATTTTTTACCGTATTCAGAAAATAATCATATTGATTCAATCCATTCTTACCGTGATAATCTGAATCCCAACACCCAAAACTTCCTGTCGCAAGACTGTCTATTGAAGTTCCCTCTCTTGCATATTTTATCAACGCAATTTTATCGTTTGGGAAGAGTTCTTTCATTCTTTTAGCAAACGTTACTTCCAAACCAAATCGGTCTGAAAGTGTATTTGTTTTTCCGTCAGTTTTAAATCCAGTTCCATTTCCGGCTTTCAAAACATCCCATTTTCCTGTTCCGCCATTTTTTTCTCCGTCAGGAACAGAATTCCCCTGGAAAATATAAACATCTTTAACCATTTTCAAATCATTGGGAAGATCTTTATTATAACCAAAACCATTCATATTCGACTGGCCTGCCAAAACGAAAACCCTTATTTTCTGAGTATAAAAAAATGTCGGAAGTAATAATAGAAATATTTTTAAATTTTTCATGCGAAAATTTTATCAAAGGTAATTTTAAGAAATTTCAATTCTGTTTCAATTGAAAAGATATGTTCTATCTAAAAGATTTAAAATTTTAATTTCATAAGCGAAATTTTATCTTTTCCGGCAAAAACAACCGTATTTCCATCTACCCATTTGCAAACATAAAACCCTTTTTCATCAGAAATTTTCTTCCACGTTTTTCCGAAATCTGAAGAATAACTGATGTGTTGATCTCCAACCGAAATCATTTCTTTTCCTTTTGAATTGGGTTTTATCTTTACACACGTTGTATATCCTGCATTTTTTCCTGATGCCTGAATCTGCCAGGTTTTTCCGCCGTCATTTGTTGTTGCAATATTATTAACGTTAGCTTCCTGCTTTGTGTAATCACCACCAACTGCAACTCCGAATTTTTCGTTATAAAAATCTATTGAATAAATCCCCTGAGAAGATTCACCTTGAATAAAAGGCGTTTTAAAAATGTCAAAATCTTGTGTATTCAAATTCAATCTAAAAATTCTTGAAAATGCACCGCCAGTTGCCATCCAAATAAAATTTTTAGTAGAAGAAATATTTGTATTGCTGGCTGCAAAAGCAGCTTCACCTTTATAAAGTAAAAAAGCTGATGATGTTTCTAAATGAAAATTAAAACTTCCATTTTTTTCAGAAAATGTAGGCATTTTAAATTCTAAATCATCTTCAGGGTCGCTGAATGTGTAAAATTTATCCTTATTAAAATGTAACGCATCATAAAACGCATTTTTTGCAGAATCTATTTCTACAATCTCACTTTCTAAAGTTTTTTTATCAACTCTGAAAAATATAGCCGGGCTTTCGATATTAATAGCATAAAAAGCGTCTTTATTTTGTGCTAATGTTCTAAACTGCAATTTCTTTTCAGACAGTTTGATCTGTTTTTGAGTTTTATTATTTTTTAAATCAACAAAACCGAATTTAGAATCCGTTCCACTGTACCAGACTTTGTTATCGTACAATTCGATTGCTCTGATGCTTATTTTATCATTTAAAATAGTTTCAAAAATTTCGATCTTTTGAGAAAACATCAATATACCAACCGTAGAAAATAACAAAGTGAAGATCTTTTTCATAATAACAAAAATAAAAAAATCCGCAGAAGATTAGTCTGCGGATTGTAAAGTATATATTTAAAATTTATTTTTCCATAAATTCATCGTAACCCCCTTTATTCAGAACACTGTTTCGTTTCCCATACAAGAAGTAAATCAAAAGCCCTAGAGCTAACCAACCAATTGCCATATAGATTGCACTAGGCTCTAAGTTGATGATCAAATAAATATTGATTAAAATACCTAATGATGCCACAACAGGAAGCATTGGTGTTTTGAAACCTCTTTTTAGTTCCGGTTTTTTTATTCTTAGCAACCACACTGCAAAACAAACCATTGTAAATGCAAATAAAGTCCCGAAACTACACATATGTACCAAAGTACTGATTGGTGTAAGTGCTGCAACTGTAGCTACAATTAAACCTAAAAGAATCGTGTTTTTATAAGGAGTTTTTCTTACCGGGTGAATTTCTTTAAACATTTTCGGAAGAAGACCGTCTTTTGCCATTCCCAAAAATATTCTAGACTGTCCCAACATCATTACCAATAATACAGAAATAAGTCCGATAGTTGCTGCAACGGTGATTAAGATTACTGCCCAATTCATTCCGGTAGCCTTCTCAAAAGCGACAGCAACAGGTGCCGTTAATGCATCAGGAACCGATCCAAAGTCTTTATAACTCATCATTCCCGTAAGAACCAATGACATTAAAATATATAAAGCTGTACAAACCAACAATGAAGTAATAATTGCAAAAGGGATATCTTTTCTAGGATTTTTTGCTTCTGCAGCCTGTGTAGAAACTGCGTCAAAACCAATGTATGCAAAGAAAACAGCAGCTGCTCCGGCAATAATACCGTTAAAGCCATACGCCGCTCCCATTTTTCCATCTGACTGAAGAATCATTTTTTCGTCCGGAATAAATGGTGTAAGATTATCCATATTGATAAATAGAGCTCCAACAACGATTACAAAAACAACAACAGAAGTTTTTAAAATTACAATCATATTGTTTGCGCCTGCAGCTTCTTTAGTACCTTTTACCAAAATTGAAGTAACAATCAAAACAATGATAAATGCAGGTAAATTAAATGCAAAGCTAGGTTCTGTTAAACCATGAGCTACTGCATATTGCTTTGCTGTAGCAAAATCATTGGTGAGATAATAAGGAAGCTCTACGTTAATGATTTTTAAAAATTTATTAAAATATCCGGACCAGGAAACTGCTACCGTCATCGAGCCCATCGCATATTCCAATACCAATCCCCAACCAATAAGCCAAGCGAATACTTCACCTACCGTTCCGTATGCATACGCATACGCAGAACCTTCAACGGGTAATAAAGCTGCAAATTCTGCATAGCAGAGTGCTGCAAATATACAGGCAATACCTGCAACGACGAATGATAAAGCTAAAGCAGGACCTGCATGATAATAAGCTCCGGTACCTGTAAGTACAAAAATTCCACCTCCGATAATCGCTCCGATACCAATGGCAGTAAGGCTCCATTTCCCCAGAACTCGCTTAAGCTCACTCTTTTTCATATCAGCCTCATAGGCTCCAAGCGGTTTTGTTTTCCAAATATTTGACATATTGTTTTCTTTGTTTTAAAGATTTACGAAAATATAAAAAATTTGGAGACCTTAACATTTATTGACAAACTTTCGTCAATTTATTTTAATTCCAGACTATATAAAACTGATTTACACCTATTTTAATGCATTTTAAAATGCCGTGTTTTTTGCTTATTTTTGAAGCCATGAATATGTATGACCTCTTCATAAAACCTTACGAAACATACACTGATCTGCAAATTTTCCTTGAAACTTTTGCCACTGTTCTAGGAATTATGAGCGTATTTTTTTCGATTAAAAAGAATATTTGGGTTTATCCTACAGGAATTGTTTCTACCATCATCTATGTTTATCTTCTTTTTATCGCAGGCTTGCTTGGAGATTGTATGATTAATGTCTACTATTCGGTGATGAGTGTGTACGGATGGATTTTGTGGAATAAAAGTTCTGAAGATCAAATTCACGTAGAAGTTTCCTGGGCAAAAAAGAAAGAATGGATGATGGCAGCAATACTTTTCATCTTAAGCATCTTTCTTGTAATGGTCATTTATTACTACAAACCTTACATCGATAATCGTTTTTCTGTAGAAAATATAGAATTTGGTTTTTATCATCTCGATTGGGCAAATTGGCTGGATGTTTTTACAACTTCTGTATTTTTGGTCGGAATGTGGTTGATGGCGAAAAGACGCATCGAAAGTTGGTTTTTCTGGATTTTGGGTGACCTCATTTCTATCCCGATGTATATTTATAAAGGATACGGAATAACTTCGGTTCAATATTTGGTATTTACTATGATGGCAATCTTAGGATATGTCAGCTGGAAAAAAAGTTTTAAAGAAAAATAAAGAGTACAATTATGAAAAATATATTAAAAATAACAGCAGGTCTTTTATTAGGTTTTAGTTTAACATCCTGCGCGGTCTACAGCGACAACAATGCTTACGGAGATCCATATTATGATAACGGATATTATTATGCTCCTTCGGGATATTACGGTTCTGGTGGATATTATGGTAACGACGGATATTATTACAGAGACGATATGCGATACTATTATGACAACGGAGTACCGTACTATTATGGAAGCAACAGAAATAAAGTCTATGTACAACGTAATTCTGGAGCGGTAGGAAAGGTTACAACAAGTCAAAGACCTAATAACGGTGTAGGAAACGGAAGTAATTCTTACCGATACAACAACAATCAGAGAACATATAATAATAATAATAATAATAATAATAATAATAATAATAATAAGCCTCGAAATAATTCTAACAACGGTGTGAGAAATCAAAATAATTCAAACACACGTAATCAGAGTCAGAGAAGCAGCGGGATGAGAAACCAACCGCAACCTACACAGAACAATAGCGGAAATTACAGAAACAATACGCAGACAACGCCTCAAAACAACAGTAATTCTGACAACAATCCTCAAAGAAGCGGATCAAGAAGATAATCATTCTAAATAATAAAACGGACAGCAATCGCTGTTCGTTTTTTCGTTTTAATTACATTAATTTTGCAGGCTAATTTTAGAGAAAAAGAAGTATGGAATTTTATAAATATCAGGGAACTGGAAACGACTTTGTAATGATAGACAACCGCTCTGGAGAGTGGGATTATCTTTCAATTGCAAATATTCAAAAACTTTGCGACCGCCGCTTTGGAATTGGTGCAGACGGATTGATTAAAATAAACACCGCAGCAAATGTAGACTTTGAAGTTGATTACTACAATTCTGATGGCTCAAAAAGCTTCTGTGGAAACGGAGCCCGTTGTTCGGTAGCTTTTGCTCACTTCCTTTCTATTTTTAAAGATAATAAAACCGTATTTACTGCCATTGACGGACTTCACGAAGCCGAAATCAACGGAAATATTGTAAAACTAAAAATGGGTGATGTTACAGAAATCACCAATGATGGAGAAGATTCTGTTTTAGATACGGGTTCGCCTCATTATATTAAATATGTAGAGGACATTGCCAGTTTCAACGTTTTTGCAGAAGGAAACAGCATCAGAAATTCTGAAAATTATAAAGAAAAAGGCATCAATGTCAATTTTGTGGAAAATATTTCTGACGGAGAAATATTCGTAAGAACCTATGAACGAGGCGTTGAGGACGAAACTTACAGTTGTGGAACAGGAGTTACAGCTTCTGCTTTAACTTTTTTGAAAAAAAGCAATCTAACCTCCATAAAAGTTAAAACGTTGGGCGGCGACCTTAAAGTTTATGCTGAAAAAGATGGAGAAACATTCCGTCAAATTTGGCTTGAAGGTCCTGCGAAACAAGTTTTCAGAGGAAAAGTAAATCTTCTTTAAAAAAACATAAAAACTTTTAATCTATTTAATTATAATGAAAAAAGCTATTCTCATTATTGTACTCCTTATTCTTGCGGTAGCAGGATTTTTTGGTTTAAAATTCTACAGTAAGTATTACAGAAACAATGTATCAAAAGACGGATATGTTTTGATTCCACATGGTGCAAAATTTAATCAGATTTTAGACTCCATCGCTCCTTATATTGATAATAAAGAATCATTTGTAGAAGTAGCAAAAGATAAAAGCATGGAGGAATATTTCAAACCGGGGCGTTATCATTTTGCTAAAGGAGCTAGTAATACAAGTTTGGTAAATATGATAAAAGCCGGAAATCAGTCTGAAAACTCATTCAGAATCGGTGATTTCGGGGATATTTATCAGATGGTAGGAAAAGTAAGCAAAAAGACTGAGCTAGATTCATTAAAATTCGTTAGTGACCTTGACAAAATAGCTTCTGAAAAAGGATATAAAAATGCTGAAGATCTAAAAAAATATTTCTTCATCGATACTTATAACTTTTTTTGGACGGTTACTCCAAAAGAATTTTTCAAAAAATTCGAAGATCAGTACAACGAATTCTGGACTTCTGAAAGAAAAGCCAAAGAACAACAATCTGGTTTAACAAGAGATCAAATCTATGCTTTGGCATCGATTGTTTACAAAGAATCGGGTGGAAAACCTGACGAAATGAAAACGATTGCCGGTTTATATTTAAACAGATATAAAAAAGGAATGAAATTGCAATCTGACCCAACCGTTATTTACGCAATAAACAAACAGACCAACTTTAAAGAATCTATTAAAAGAGTTTTTTATAAACACCTTTCTACTCCATCCCCTTATAACACTTACGCCAACAAAGGAATACCTCCGGGACCGATTTGTGTGGTAGATAAAAATTCTGTGGATGCGGTTTTAAATCCTGAAAAACACGATTATATCTTTATGTGTGCAGACCCTGAAAGATTTGGATTCCACAAATTTACGGCAAGTGCAGAGCAACATGTTATCAATGCAAAAGCATATCAAGACTGGTTGAATTCAAAAAATATCAAATAATAAACATATTTAACTTTATTTTAACAAATTAATAATTAACATTTGTCGTATAAAAGCGACATATCTATTAAAAATAATAAACGAATCGTGAAATTGTGATTTTAAAAGGGTTAATAAATTAATAAAATTAAAACCTTTTCATTACAGTTTTATCTAAAGAATACCTTATGAATCAGACGGAAATAATCAGTATTTTCACAAAGAAAACCTTAGGACTTACTTTTGTGTTATCTGCAGCAGCTTTTGCTTTTGCTCAGGATAAAGTGGGAGTTTCAGGAACTGTGGTTGATAAAAGCAACCAGCCTGTCGCTTACGCTTCTGTAACTTTCAGCAATAAAGCAAGTAAACTGTTGAGTGATGCTACACTTACAGATGAAAAAGGAAACTATAAACTAGACCTTACTCCGGGCAACTATGATATTACAATAGAAGCAATCGATTACAAGAAAAGCGTTATTAATAAACAAATTACAACCGCTGGAAGTATTGGTGCACTTTCTATAGAACCTGAAGCAACAAGTACCAACTTAAAAACTCAGGATATTCAGGGAGTTGTGATTACAGCAACTGCAAAACCATATAAAGTTGAGCTGGATAAAAGAACTTATGACCCGTCTCAGGATATTGTAAGTAAAGGTGGTAACCTACAGGATGTTTTATCAAACGTTCCATCGGTTTCTGTGGATACCGACGGTACAGTTTCGATGAGAGGTAGCTCAAACGTTCGTTTCTTAATTAACGGAAAACCTTCTGCCCTTCTTGGAATTGATGACGGAGCCAATGCATTGCAAAGTATTCCTGCCGATCAGATTGAAAGAATTGAAGTAATTACCAACCCTTCTTCAAAATTTGAAGCCAGCGGAACTGCAGGTATTTTAAATATTATTTTAAAGAAATCAAAAAAAACAGGTTTCAACGGTAGTGTTACCGGAACTTTGGGATATCTACCTCAAACCAATTTGAATACGAATTTAAGCTGGAGAAAAGGTAATCTTACCTGGTTCTTGAATGGTGGCGGTGGTTACCGTGAATCTAAAAATACGAATAGAAACAACGCGACTTTCTTCAACGCAGCTAATGGCGGAAGAACTCAAACTGATCAGGAATCTATTTCTAAAAACAAAAACAGCAATTATAATGTTTCTTCAGGTTTAGTTTACGATCTTTCAGATAAAACATCAGTTAACGCATCCGGGACGATAAGAACTTTTGAAAGTGATAACATGGGAAATATTACTTATGATTATCGTTTTTTGAATGCTCCAAGCTTGTTTACAGAAAGAATCAATACAGGATCTAATAACAACTTGGCTTTTCAGGGAGATTTCGGTTTAGATCACAAATTTGATGATAAGGGACAAAATATTTCATTATCATTAAGCTTACAAAGCAACAGATCTTATAACGATACCGACGTTAATCAAATTACAAATAATATTTTTGAACTTCAGAACAGCATTAGCCAAAATACAAGAAATAAGACTTTGGTAGGTAAAGCTGATTATGAGCTTCCGATAGGAGAAAACTCAAAAATTGAAGCTGGTTACAGATTAGATATCAACAATAACAATTACGACAATGATGTTTTAGAGCGTTACTCTCCTTTTGCTGATTTTCATTATTTAAACAACTTCACATACAATGCAAACTACAGAGAAATGTTTAATGCAGGATATGTACAGTTTAAAAGTAAAATCGGGAAATTGGGTTATCAGATTGGTGTAAGAAACGAATATTCAAATGTTGATATTCAGTATTCAAACTTAAATTCAGATACGAAAAACATTGATAATAAAAAGGGATACAATAATCTTTTCCCTACTATCTTCTTAAGCTACGAAATCACAAAAGACAATCAGTTTTTAGTGAATTACTCAAGAAGAATTGACAGACCGAGATCATGGTTCTTGATTCCTAATCCGAGCTATACAGATAATCAGAATATCTTTGAAGGAAATATTGATTTAAATCCTTCTTATGTAGATTCTTATGAATTGGGTTATAGTATTTCAAAAGGAAAATTTACAATTAATCCTACTCTTTATTACAAACATTCTACAGATGACGTAAAAATGTTGGTATATTCTGATGGAGGAGTTTTTAAAACTAAACCAATAAACTTAGGAACTAATGATAGCTATGGTTTAGATTTAAACTTTAACTGGGATGCTACAAAATGGTTGAAATTCTTAGGAAATGTTGATTTATTCGGATATAAAAATACCGGAATATTCAATGATTTATCTGTAGTTTCTAAACCTGTACCTTTTGATGGTAGTGGTTTTTCAGCGAGGGCACGTTTAACATCAACTTTTAAAGTAGATAAGACGTTTAGTTTCCAGTTACAAGGTTTTTATAGAGGTGGTCAAAAAACTTCGAGCATTGAAAGAAAAAGTATGTATGCTCTTAATTTTGGTGCGTCAAAAACAATTTGGAATGGTGATGGAACACTTAGTTTTAATATTCAAGATATCTTCAATACAAGAGCAATGGAATCAACAGCATATGGCGATAATTTCGTAAGAGATTCTTATATGCAATGGCAACCAAGACAGTTTGCAGTATCTTTAACGTACAGATTTAAGCAAGGTGAAAAGATTGAGCAGCCGAAAAGAAAGAAAGATGTAAATTCTAATGCTACAGGAGACGACCAACAAGGCGGACCAATGTAATATTATTCACAATCAATCATAAAAAAATCCCGAAAAGTAATTTTTTCGGGATTTTTATTTATTTAGATTTTGCCATTTCGGCTTCGTAGATTCTTTTCCTTAAATCGCTTGAAGAAAAGCGGTGATCTCTTTTATTATAAAAAATCTCAATGCCTTTTTCCTCACAATATTGTTTTCCGGTGAAATCACGATCCAAATAATCATCTCCAATAATCCTTACATCAATTACAAAAGATTTTAAAATATCTTCTAAATCTTCTTCTGTATAATAAGGAATAATCTCATCAACCGCATTCACGGCTTTCAGCTGAATATATCGCTCAACAATTGTTTGAGTAGGTTTATTCTTTGTTGGACGTTCATGTGAAGGATCAATTTGCAAACCAACAATCAGGTAATCACAAACTGTTTTAGCTTCTTCCAACATTTTGATGTGACCTGCGTGCAAAAGGTCAAATGACGAAAATGTAATGCCTATTCTTTCCGTTTTCATATCTATTTATAGGTGTTATTTCTAATTTAATTTTTTCTTGATTCTAAATACTTCTGCCATTCCCATACCGTTTTCAAAGATTCTTCCAATGAAGTTGCAGATTTCCAGTTGAGTTCTCTTTCAGCTTTATCAGCATTGGCGTAAGCAATAGTGATATCACCTTCCCTCCTATTGCAAATTTGATAAGGTACGGCAACTTCATTTGCAGATTCAAAAGCTTGTACTACTTCCAAAACCGATGAACCTTTTCCTGTCCCCAGATTATAAACATCAATGACCGTTTCTTCTGTCTCTTTATTCATTAAACTTTTCAACGCAGCAACATGAGCTTTCGCCAAATCTACTACATAAATATAGTCACGAATTGCTGTTCCGTCTTCTGTAGGATAATCATTGCCCCAAACGCTTAATTTCTCACGAATTCCAGCAGCGGTCTGCATCACATAAGGCACCAAATTATTGGGAACACCAATGGGTAATTCCCCAAGCAAAGATGAAGGATGCGCTCCAATTGGATTAAAATATCTTAATAAACAAATTTTACTTTTGTAAGACTGAGCAAAATCTTTTAAAATCTCCTCACCTATTTGCTTTGTCTTTCCGTAAACACTTTCCGGCATTTTTAGCGGAGTATTTTCGTCGATTGGCATTTTATCAGCCTGTCCGTAAACGGTACAAGATGAACTGAAAATGAAATTTGATATTTTTCTGGTTTTAAATTCCTGAAGAATATTAATTAACGAAAACAAATTATTTTCATAATAGTCAATTGGTTTTTCCTGACTTTCGCCAACCGCTTTAAAAGCTGCAAAATTAATGCATCCTTCAATATCGTGTGCCTCAAAAACCTGATGAAGAAGCTCTTTTCTTTTTAAATCAAAAGGATAAAATATAGGTCGTTTCCCTGTAATTTCTTCAATATTATGTAAAATAAATTTTTCTGAATTGGATAAATCATCAACAATGATTACTTCAAAGTTATTATTAATGAGTTCTACAACAGTGTGAGAACCAATATATCCAAGTCCGCCTGTGACTAGTATTGCCATTTTTTATTTATGTTTTTAATCTTGGAGTTTCCCAATTTGTTCTATTTCGTTATTTGGAGGTAAATGTTTTGAATAATTTATAAATACAACAGGTATTAAAATAAATAAAACATTCATAATTATGAAAGAATATATGTAATATGTAGAATCGTTAATTTTTTGATATCTAACATAAAAAAATAAGAGATGAAAAATAATCATCAACAATACAGAAGTATTTAAATACTTAAACATCATTTTTGATTCCTTAAATATACTTATAAATGTAAAAATTAATAATGGAAATATTATAAAATATAATATATAAATTGGAATTTTAATAATATTATATTCTTCTTTAAATCCATAATCCATTAAAAAAATTTTAAAAATATTGTAGGCATAAAAAATTATCCAACCAAGAACAAATATGATTGAAAAAAAGTATGCAAACTTATTTTTTAATATTCTTTCGTCGTGAAGCATAATTTATCCCATAAACTCCAAAACAGCATCCGTAATATACTTCAACTGTTCTTCATCTAATTCGGTGTGCATCGGAAGAGAAATTACCTGATCCAAAAGCTTGTCTGTATTCACAAAATCAGCGTCATTACTTTCTTGGTAATAAGCTTTTTGTTTTCTTAAAGCAACAGGATAATAAATCATCGCCGGAATTTCCTTTTCAGTAAGGAATTTTTGTAATTCGTTACGTTTTCCGTTTAAAATTCTTAAAGTATATTGATGAAATACGTGAGTTGAGTTTTCTTCTCTTTTCGGAGTCAGGATATTTTCATTTCCTGCAAAAGCTTCGTCATAATAATCAGCAGCTTTTCTTCTTGCATCGTTGTAAGAATCAAGATTCGGAAGTTTTTTTCTTAAGATCGCAGCCTGAATACTGTCTAATCTTGAGTTCACCCCTACTTCGTCATGGTAATATCTTTCATACATTCCATGGTTTACAATTCCTCTTAAACGGTGAGCAAGCTCATCATTATTGGTGAAAATTGCTCCACCATCACCGTAACAACCTAAGTTTTTAGATGGAAAAAAAGAAGTAGTTCCAACCGTAGACATCGTTCCTGCGTGTCTTACGCTTCCGTCTGAAAAAGTATATTGAGCACCGATTGCCTGTGCATTGTCTTCAATTACAAATAAATTATGTTCTTCAGCAATTTTTAAAATCTCTTCCATATTGGCACATTGTCCGAAAATATGAACCGGAATAATCGCCTTTGTTTTAGGAGTAATTGCTTTTTTTATAGCTTCTGTAGAGATGGTAAAAGTATCGTAATCTACATCTACCAAGACAGATTTTAGTTTTAATAAATGAATAACTTCAACGGTGGCTGCAAAAGTAAAATCAGCGGTGATTACCTCGTCTCCTTCCTGTAAATCTAAACCCATCAAAGCAATCTGCAAAGCATCAGTTCCGTTAGCACAAGGAATTACGTGTTTTACATCCAGGTAAGTTTCCATTTCATTTTGGAAAGATTTTACTTCTGGTCCGTTAATAAAAGCAGCAGAATCCATTACATTTAAAACCGCATTGTCTACATCATTTTTAATTTTGTAATACTGACTTTGCAAGTCAACCATCTGTATCTTTTTCATATGTAAATTTTATTTTTAAGTTTTAAATCGCTTCACTCTTTGAATTCATTTTTATAAAGCGATTCTTAAACGAATATTTTCGTAAAAATAAGGATTTTAAAGTGCTATCAAAAATTTTATTGATTTTGTTTTATCTTTATACAAAATTATTAGATGAAAAAACTTTTACTCTTTTGTTTTTTAGCGGGTTATTCTACAACATTTGCTCAAACTGAACTTGTTTTTGTTTATTTTACCGGTAAACCAAACAAAGCTGCATTTTACGCCAATCCTCTTTCTGAACTTAGTCAGAAGTCGATTAACAGACGTACCGCATTAGGAATTGCATTAAATGACCAAGACGCTCCGATCGAGCAATCTTATATTCAAAACTTACAAAATTTAGGATTTACCATCACCGATTATTCAAAATGGCTGAATGGTGTTGCCGTAAACGTTAATCAGGCACAAGCAAATATCATCAAAGCACAACCATTTGTACAATCTGTAGAAAGTTTTGCTAAAAATTCTTCTTTAGTTTTAAAAACTCAAAACACCAATAAATGGTCAGAATTTGAATCAACTCAGAAAAACCAAACTGTATTCGATTATGGTTCAGGGTCTGAACAAATCGATCAAATCAATTTAAGACCGCTCCATCTCGCTGGATTTACCGGAACAGGAGTGACAATCGCTGTTATTGATACCGGATTTCCAACCGTAAATACAGGTTCTGCTTTTTCGAGATTATGGACGAATAGTAAAATAAAAGGCGGTTACGATTTTGTTTCAAAAGGTACGGACATCTATAATCCTTCGCTAAACAACCACGGAACGGTAGTTTTAGGAGCAATTGGCGGTTATATTGCCAATACATTTGTAGGTTCTGCACCTGATGCTGATTTTTATCTTTATCGCAGCGAAAATTCGACAGTTGAAGTTCCTGAAGAAGAATTATACTGGATTGAAGCCGCAGAAGAAGCAGATAGAAAAGGTGTAGATATTATCACAACATCTTTAGGATACAATAATTTTGATGACCCAAAATACAGCTACACTTACAATGATATGAACGGTACAAAATCTTTTATCGGAAGAGCCAGTGAAATTGCTGTAAACAAAGGGATTTTTGTTTTAATTGCAGCCGGAAATTCTGGTGAAGTTCCTTGGCATTATATCACAACTCCGGCAGACAATGTTAAAGTTTTCAGTATTGGTTCGGTAGATGCAGCAGGAAACGCTTCTGCATTTTCATCTTACGGCCCCAACTCTTTAGGAATGATAAAACCGGATGCGAGTACGAGAGGAAGTTCTTCTACTACGGTTGATAATAATACGACTATTTCGGTTTCAGGAACATCCATTGCAACTCCGATTGCCGCTGGTGGAGTTGCTTGTTTAATTCAAGCTTTTCCGGGAATGAACAGAGATCTGATGAGAACAAATTTAAGACAAACTGCATCATTATTTCCTGCGCACAACGATCAAATAGGCTATGGAATTCTGAATTTTGGAAGTTTTTATAATTCCACACTAAATACTTCAGAGCTCGTTAAAAAGAATACGATAGCGATCTTCCCAAATCCCGTAAAAAACATTCTGAATATTGCGACCGAAGCACAAATTATTTCAACAGAGGTTTACGATAATCTGGGAAGAATGATTTTAAAATCTGCTCAAAAATCTATCAAAGTAGAAGATTTCGCAAAGGGAACTTATTATTTAAAAATCCAGACTAAGGATAAAATATATTATGAAAAATTTTTGAAACAATAATTTGATTATTGTTTCAAAAATTCTAAAATATCCTGATTAAGCTGATCTGCATTTTCAAAAGGGATCATGTGAGTGGCGTCTTTGTATATTTTCAGTTCAGAGTTGGGGATTTGTTTCGCCAAAAACTCGGTGTGGCTTTGTTTAATGACATCTTTTTCACCGGCAATGACTAATACTTTATTCTGAATTTTATTGAGTTGTTTTTCACTGATATTTGGTTCTTTCAACATCAGTTTCAACAGTCTTCTTTCATTCAGTTTTTCAGGACTATTTTGAAGCTGTAAAACTTTATATTTAATATTAAAATTTTTGAGTAATTCCTTATCAACACCATCCGGAAAAGCATTTGCGCCAGTTGTAATCAATCGATTTAAATTCTGTGGATATTTTAAAGCAAATTCCAACCCTGTATTTCCGCCGTCACTCCATCCTGCAATATTGATTTTTTGCAATCCCAAATGATCAGCCAAAGATTTTACATCATCTGCAAAAATTTTATAATTAAAATCATTTTTAGTTTTATCGATGCTTTTCCCCTGCGCTCTTGTATCCATCACAATCACTTTATATTGCTTTGAAAGCACCGGAATCTGCTGATAAAAATCTTTGATGCTTCCAGAATTTCCATGAAGTAAGAAAAGTGGCTCCCCTTCACCATAAACTTCATAATAAAGATTTGCATCTTTTAATATTAAAAGCTTACCCATTTCTTGGTTTTTACCATAAATTTCTTTATCAGATTCCTCTATATATTTACTTACATCAGGAAAAAGAGAAGCAATACTTTGGTCATTCATTTCTTCAAATTTATTTTCATCTTTTGCATTTTTATCCACTTTCACATCAATATTTATGGCCGGAGCAGCAATGGTCATTTTGTTCCATTCATCATAAAACTTTCTGATATATCCTGTTCTGAAAAGCGCAGCACTGATATTTAGCTTTCCTTCAAACTCTCTCAAAAACTGAATTCCTACAAAAAATTTCCCCTGAACCCAAATATTTTGGTCATTGACATCCAGAGTAAAAGTTCCGTCAACAATTTTATCTTTTGTTAATTCAACCGTAATTTCTTCATCCAAAATACTTTCGTTCGGCAAACCATTTTTTTCATTATAAATCGTATACCGCATAATTACAGGTCGATCTGCTGTAATACTTGCAATATTTAGGTGAATATTTTTAATTTTAGATTTTTTACTTGCTTTAAATTCCAATGCTGTTTCTCCTAAAAAATCTTCTTTTTTGAATGCGGGATTTACCGAATACATCACGCTTTTAGTCTTCGTATTTACTCCCCAATTTTTATCGACTAATTTTTTAGTTTTTAAAACAACTTCCTGAATATTTTTTACTTTTTCTTTCAGATAAATCTTCTGTTGATCTTGCTTCACAAAATTGGCAACAGTTTCAGTAAATGGTTCATATCCCGCAACTTCAACTTTAATCTTATTGGAAATATTTGCTTTAGAAAGATCGATTGTAAAATTTCCGTTTTCATCGGTAATGACGCCAATATTTTCTTTATCTACACCAATTTTGGCATAAGAAACCGGTTGATTTTCATTTTTAGAAATTACAGTTCCCGAAATGGTTTGTGAATAATAAAAACCTGCGGTAAATAGAAGTAGTATAAAGTTGAGCTTTTTCATGATAATAATTTTGAAGCAAAAATCTCAAATCCACCTATTAATCACTCATAAAATCCTATTAAATTTGAGCTTTGTTTAGTTAAAAATAACACAAATAATCACGTTAAAGTGAACATAATTCTTAATTTATTTAAAAGGTTTCCTTTGAATCCAATCAACTTTAGGATTTAATGATGTGAAAATCTTTTCCATAAAAGGATTGATGGCTTTGTTGTTATGTTTTATCAGTCCAAAAATCTCTACAGGTTCGGCACCAATTGTAGATTTTATTTCGAGCGCAGTTCTACCGAAAACAATACGTTTAAATTGGTTAGAAATTCCAAATTCGGTCATATCAAAAAGCATATTCAGGTAAATCTGTTTTTCTTTCTGAATCTCTTTATCGTAGCCTAAAAAATAGGTATCAATATATTTATTATTAAGAATTAAAGTATAAAAGCCAATCAGTTTATCATTAAAAAAATATCCGAAAACCTTGAAATTATCTTTCAAATTGTGTTTCATACTTTCAAAATGATTTTTTGTAAGAAAAAATGTATTGAAGGGAGCGTTTTCTGCAACGTTTTGATACAAAATATTCATTTCATTCTGATACTTTTTAATTGACTCAATATCCAATTCTCTTTTTTGAATTCCTTCGATTTTTTTCTTTGCCGATTTTAATCTTGCCCGGTATTTTTTAGACAAATCATTAGAATAATCCTCAAAGCTGTTCCATTCCGGTTTTATATTTAAAATCATATTAGGCTGGACTGAAAATCTATAAAATGATTTAAATTCTTCTTCCTCAAAGTTTTTTAAAAACGATTTCTGATAATCTTTATAAATGACCAAAGATGTTTTCCCTAATACATTCAACGCCTCTTTGGAAGCTTCATTTAAAAGAAGAATCGCTTTTTCGGTTGGAATTTTTGAAGTATCGAAATAAAAACCGTTTTGCCCGGTCAGCATATTATTCCCTAAAATCATCACATCTTTACTCAACTGTCTGGTCAGAAAATTTCTTATGCTGCACAAAACTTCGCCTTTCTGAAAACTTTTATGTTCAATAAAACTTAAGTATTGAAATAATGCGCCGCCAATCAAATCCTTATCAGAAAAGAAACCTACAAAACAATATTTCATGTTAATCGGTTTTGATTCTTCCAAAACACGAAAATATTCTTCAGACAACATGATGTTTTGTTGCCCGATTACGTAGTTCCAGTCACTCGGAAGTTCTGTAGTAGAATTAAAAATTTTAAAAGTATAAGACATAAAAAAGGTCACAAATCTAACCTTAAAAATTATTTGTTTATTTTCTCAAATCTACATTAAAAATGATTACAAAAAACATAGCACAAAAATATCCGGTCTATTGAAAAAGACTTTGAATAAGTTTAAAACTTTCAGAAATTCTTTCGGGATTGGTTATATAATAATAAAGAGCGTAAGGAATACCCGGTAAAATCTCTAAAAGTATCGCAAATAACGGCAACAACAAATAAAGAAGGATGGGAAATTTTCTTTTCATCGAAAACTTTTTGATCATTGTATTCCAAATGATTTTTATCCTCTCTTTATCATTCCATAAAATTAAAAAACATAAAACAAAATAGTACGCAAAGCGTCTCGCAAAAGCCCGTCCCATGCCTTCATCCATAAAACTAATATCCATTAAAATAATATTTGCGGCAATGGGAATGAAAAATACAACACCCAAAATCGCGGTAGATTCAAACAAAAGTAAAATTCCGGTAATAATTTGGAGTATGCCTACCGCAGTTTTTAATGGTTCATGATCAAATAAAAACCACATTACTTTAAACAAAGGCAGGTCTTTTAACGGAACCAGTAAATCATTGGATGAAACTCCAAACTGACCATCAACAAGTTTGCTATACCCATAATTTATAAAAGTAAAAGCAAGTAAAAATCTTGCTACTAAAATAAAATAGTCCCAATATCTTTTTTTAGGAATCGAACGTAATTTTGCAATCATATTTTTAAGGTTTTAATTTTGTATTTTTGCGGCTCAATTGAAATTTCAAATAAAATCTTCATAATATAATGAATTACGTTTCTGTCGAAAATCTTACCAAATCATATGGTATTAAAACTTTATTTAAAGATATCTCTTTTCATGTCAACGAAGGCGACAAAATTGCCATTGTTGCCAAAAATGGTAGTGGAAAATCTACCCTTTTGAAAATTTTGATGGGAAAAGAAATCGCAGACAGCGGAAGTGTAGTTATTAATAAAGACATTCAGGTGGTTTTGTTTGATCAGGAAATAGATTTTGACTCTGACCTTACGATTGACGAGTTTATGATGACTTTAGATTCTGCACCTATTTTAGCTTTAAAAAAATACCATCATGCTTTGCTATCTGGAAATCCCGATGAAATGGAAACAGCACTTGCTGAAATGGAGATTCACAAAGCATGGGATTTGGAAAATGAAATGAGCCAGATTCTTTCACAGTTGAAAATTACAGATTTAACCGCTAAAATGGGGATGCTTTCGGGTGGACAGATTAAACGTGTTGCTTTGGCAAAACTTTTAACGGAAACCAGAGCAGAGCACCGTCATACCCTTTTGATTATGGATGAGCCCACCAACCACCTTGATGTGGAAATGGTAGAATGGCTTGAAAATTATTTGAACAAGGCAAAAATCACTTTAATTCTTGTTACTCACGACCGTTATTTCCTTGATGCTGTTTGCGGAATTATCTGGGAAATGGAAGATCAAAATTTATATTTTCATAATGGTTCTTATGCGACTTATCTTGAAAACAAAATGATTCGTGAGGATAATATGAATTCTACGATCGATAAAGCACAAAACCTTTACAGAAAAGAATTGGAGTGGATGCGTCGACAGCCAAAAGCACGAACTACAAAATCTAAATCGAGACAAGATGACTTTTACGAAACTGAAAAAGTAGCAAAAACCGATACCAGAAAAGAGTCTTTGGAGCTTGATTTTGAAATGAAAAGATTGGGTAATAAAATTCTGGAACTTAGAGATATTTCTAAAAGTTATGGTGATAAATTATTGCTAAAAGATTTCAGTTACCAGTTTCAAAGAGGTGAAAAGGTAGGAATTGTAGGAAAAAATGGAGCCGGAAAATCTACTTTACTCAACATTATTCAAGGTTTTGAACCAAAAGATTCGGGGGAAATAGAAACCGGAGAAACTATTAAATTCGGATATTTTTCTCAAAAAGGACTTCAATATAAAGAAGAAGAAAGAGTGATTGATTTCATTAAAGAAATTTCTGAAAACTTCCCTTTAGCTAATGGAAAAACAATTACTGCATCTCAGTTTTTGAGGTTATTCTTATTTGATGATCAAACGCAATACTCACCGATTTCTAAACTTTCGGGAGGTGAAAAAAGAAGATTGCATTTGATGTATATTCTATATCAAAATCCTAACTTTTTGATTTTTGATGAGCCTACGAATGATCTTGATCTTCCTACTTTGACGGTTTTGGAAAATTTCCTTTTAAACTTTCAAGGCAGTTTGATCATCGTTTCTCACGACAGATATTTTATGGATCGTATTGTTGATCATATTTTAGCGTTTGAAGGTGAAGGAAAAATCAAAGATTTCATCGGAAACTTTTCAGAATACCGAGAAAATAAAAAACTGGAAGATGGTAACCAAAAGAATGAAGATAAAAAAGCAAAAACTGTCGTTGAGAAAGTAATTGAAAAACCTGTTGTTGCCGAGGTTCTAAAGACTCAAGCTCCAAAAAAGAAATTATCTTTCAAAGAACAGCGCGAGCTTGAAACGATAGAAAAAGAAATTCCGGAATTTGAAGGTAAAAGAGCTACAATCCTGAAGCAACTGAACAATGAAGCTGATTACGAGAAAATATCTAAACTTTCTGCAGAACTGGAAAGTCTTGCTGAAAAACTTGAAAATCACGAAATGAGATGGCTTGAGCTTCAAGACTAAATAAAACTAAAAAAAATAGCTGTTCAATCACTGAACAGCTATTTTTTTATGATATTTAAAATTACTTCTTTCTGATCATTGTAAAAATACTGTAAAAAAGAAATGCTGTTCCCACAATAAGAAACCCATATTTCAAATATATATTATCTTGAACTAAAGTCATTGCAATCCCCACAAACAACAAACCGATAACGGTAAAACTTGAACTTCTTTTTTGCATAATTTACTTTACAGATAAGTGTATTAGCAACTAATTTTGTTACAAAAAAACTATGCTAACTCAATAATTTTTCCTTTTTTAGAACTTTCAAGAGCAGCTTCAATAATTTTCATGTTTTGAACAATCTCATTTCCTAAAGAAGGCAAAGCATATCCAAAAACAATATGTTCGTAGATTTGCTGATAATAATTCATATAATTTCCGAACTCACTTGAAGTTAAAACTCTTTTTGTTTCTGAATTTTCATTTAAATAATTAAGAATTCCATCAGGTTCCTTTAAAGGTTCCATCCATTCTTTTCCGTAAGCAGGAATCGCTCCTGCAACTAATTCATTTTCCTGATTATCGGTACGTTCCTGTAAAAAACTTCCTTTATCGCCATGAATTTTATAGGCATAATGGTCTTCTTTGGTAAAAACAGAAGATTTTAATCTCACACGCAAATCATTTTTATAATACAAAAGAATTTCAAAATAATCATTAGCATACGCTTCTCCTTTCATTGAAAAAATATCCGCAAAAACGTTCTCAGGAAAACCAAAGAACTGTGTTGCCTGATCTACTAAATGCGAACCCAAATCGTGTACAGATCCGGAGCCATTTTGTTCTGGGTTTTCTTTATGATCTTTTCCGCTTGGATCAGTTCTGAATCTGTCGAAACGAATTTCAGTTTCTCGTACGTTTCCTAATTTTCCTTCTGCCAAAACTTTTTGTACCTGAAGGTAATCACGATCGAATCTTCTATTTTGATAAACACTTAAAAAAAGATTTTTGTTTTCAGCTAAATTTACCAACTCTTCAGCTTCTGAAACCGTAACGGTAAACGGTTTTTCTACAATCACATTTTTTCCGGCTTCCAAAGCCATTTTTACATATTCAAAATGAGTCTGAACCGGAGTATTTACAACAACGACCTCGATATCTGCATTTTTCAGCATTTCTTCTACCGAACGGTAAATTTCTGCATCAGGATATTTTTCTTTAGAATCTTCTTTTGAACGTTCTACAACCGCAGACATAAAAAAACCTGGGTGCTCTTTCAAAAAAGGAGCGTGAAAAACCTTACCACTCATTCCGAATGCACAAAGACCTACTTTTACCAATTGCATAGATTTATTTTTTAACAAAGATATTTAAATTTAAAACATAAGAAATGGAGAATAATTCACTAAAAACGACATGATATAAATCAGAAAATTATTTTTAATTATTCTAAACAACAAGACTACATTTGCGCATTATTCAAAACAACTCTAAATAATCTAATGAAAAAACAAATTATCTCCTTAGGCTTTCTGGTTATTTCTATAACAGTTAGTGCTCAATTAAAAAATGCAGAAGCTGATACGATTAGAATCGGAACCATTGAAGATGTGAATATCCGTAAGACAGGAAACCCTAATAAGGCAACTCCGATGTCAATAAAATCGAATCTTACGGTAATGGAAACTCCTCAACCCATTGCAATCATTACTCATGATATCATTGAGCAACAACAGTCAAAACAGCTTAGTGATGTTTTGCAAAATGTAAACGGAATGTATATAACATCATCAAGAGGAAATTCTCAGGATAGTTTTGGAGGACGTGGTTTCGCACTAGGTAATGATAATATTTTTAAAAACGGATCAAGAGTTAACAGTGGTGTTTTCCCGGAAGTAAGCGGATTAGAAAGAGTGGAAGTTTTGAAAGGAGCCAACGCAATGCTTTACGGAAATACTGCTGCAGGAGGTGTTATCAATATGATTACTAAAAAACCTAGGTTTGATTTTGGTGGAAGTATTGGTTTAAATGCAGGAAGCTGGAATTCTTACAAACCAACGGTTGATATGTATGGACCTTTAACAAAAAATATAGCTTTCAGAGTAAACGGTGCTTACGAATATGCTGAAAGTTTCAGAGATGTGGTACAGTCTGAAAAATATTATTTCAATCCTTCATTTCTATTTAACCTGAGCCCGAAATCTCAATTAATCGTTGAAGCTGATTATCTTAAAAATGATTTCACTCCGGATTTTGGAATTGGTGCTATTGAAAATAAAGATAAAAGCTATTCTTTGAACACAGGATTAGATAGAAGTGCGTTTTTAGGAACCGATTGGCAGTATCAAAATGTAGAACAGGTTTCTACCAATGTTACTTTTAACCATAAGTTTAGTGAAAATTGGTCTTTAAATTCTACTGCTTCTTATCAGAATTATACAAAAGATTATTTTTCTACAGAAAGAGTTCAGTGGGGTTATGCAACAGCAAGTCCTAACCGACTTTCTTGGAACAGACCATTGAACAGAACGTATAACGAACAAAACTATACTTCTGCACAGGTAAACTTGAATGGAGAATTTAATACCGGAAAAATCAATCATAAAGTTTTAATCGGTACAGATGCAGATTATGGTGTAGCGGATTCTTATGCTTACTATAATCCTGATAATAATAAAGTTTTTGGGACAAGTTATTATTTTGGAACAAATGGTGCAACAGGCATTAATGGGCAACCTGGAACTATTTATCTTGATGACCAATCTACTTGGGCTTCCGGAGCAATGCCAAACTCTACAGTATTGAATAAAACAAGAATCAATACGAGAAGAATTGGTTTCTATGCCCAAGACTTTGTTAGTTTAACAAAAGAATTTAAAGTAATCGCAGGTTTACGTTGGTCATATATTGAAAATATGCCTACTATAAAAACAGATTATAAAATAGCAAAAAATAATATTGTTGATCCAAATTCTGTATATGGTAAAGGATTAGTAGATAATTCAGCATCTTCAGACCAAGCAATATCTCCAAAAGTAGGTTTTGTTTACATGCCAAATGATAATCTTTCAGCTTTTGCAACTTATACCAATTCATTTGTTGCAAACGTAGGAAAAGAAAGAAATGGAGAAGCATTAACACCTACAAACATTGATCAGTATGAAGTTGGAGTAAAAAAGAATCTTTGGAATAATGCTTTGGCTGTAAATTTAACTGTATATCAAATCTTATACAAAAATTACTATCAAAATGCTTTAGATAATAATGGAAATGCTGTTGATCCTACAGGTTTAACAAAAGATTTTGCAGGACAAATGAGAAGCCGTGGTGTTGAGCTTGACATTACAGGAAATCCTACTGAAAACTTATCAATTATCGGAGGTATTTCTTACAATAATTCTGTTTATTTGGATACTCCTGAAATGTTTGGATATGTGGAAGATCAAAGATTGGTAAGAACACCTGCAACTACAGCTAACGCTTCTGTTTTCTATAAGTTTACAAAATTAGTTCCCGGACTTAGAGTTGGAGCAAGTGTATACTATATCGGTAATAGATTGGCTGGCTGGAACGACACAAAAACTGGCGCAAACAGTTTAGTAGCCAGAAATGGAGTGAGCAGAGTTTTTGAAGTAAAAGATTATACTACAGTTGCTTTGTCTGCAGGATATGAATGGAAAAAATTCATGATTCAGGCAAAAGTTGGAAACCTGTTTGATGTAGAAAATTACAATGTGCACGAAAATTATTCTGTAAACCCTATTACACCAAGAAATTATTATTTTACGCTTACTTACAAGCTTTAAATAATTAATCAATCATTTACTATATAAAGTGGAAGTTGCAATATTGTAACTTCCACTTTGCATTTTAATAATCTTTCATCTAAAAATATTTTTCAGTAAGATTCTAAATCCCGATTGAAGTAATAATATTTTAGATTTAAGTTTAAAATTAAACCTGATTGGTAATTTTATTACTTCTTTACTAAAAACATTATAAATTACTTTTCATATCTTATTTATGTTAAAATATTTCGCAAATTCAATTACATTATTCTTAATTTATAACAACAGAAAAGTTAATTTTTAGTTAAAAAAAAATATTGAAAATATTTAAATCCTTTTCTTAACTAGCATTTTGGCACATTAATTGAATTTTATGTTTTATAAAAATAATAAACATTAATATTAAAATTATAAAATATGAAAAAGTTAATTTTTACAGGAATATTAGCTATCGCAGGTTTAGCTACTACTGCAAATGCACAAATTCAAAAAGGGAACTGGATGGTAGGAAGCAGCTTGCTTTCAAGTAACTTCGGACTAAATACAGGAGGAGGATACAGCATCGGAATTCAGCCAAAAGGAGCTTATTTTATTGAAGATAATTTAGCTGTAGGTGGTTATGTAGATTTAGGAATTTCTAAAGTGACTAATGGAAGTCCTACAGAATTTACTTATGGTGTTGGAGGTTTAGGTCGTTATTATCTATCTCCGGGAGAAAAAGGTGTTGACAACTTATTAAATCACGGTCGTTGGTTTTTTGAAGGTAATGTAGGTATTGGTGGACGTAACGTTGAAAACGGAAACTCTACCACTGGTTTAGACTTCGGTGTTGGACCTGGTTATTCTTACTTTATCACGCCAAATATCGGTCTTGAAGGATTGGTAAAATATAGAGGTCAATCTGGTTTTGGTAATGAAGGATTAAATTCAAACATTACATTCAATGTTGGTTTCAGTATTTTCTTGCCGAGTTCAAAAGCTAAAGATATTGCTAACGATGTAAGATAGTAAAACACAGTTTTATCATAATAAACGAAAGCGGCTTGGAAATTTCCAAGCCGCTTTCTTCAAATTAAAACTAAACTATATATAATAAATAAAAAATCTAAGCCTATTTATTAGGTTGAGGGGTGTATCGTAAATATGGTTTTATTTCGGTTACCCCTTTCGGAAAAATATTTTTGGCATCTTGCGTAGAAATTGAGGATGGAATAATCACATCATCACCGTCATTCCAGTTGACCGGAGTTGCAATTTTGTGAGAATCTACGAGCTGAAGAGAGTCTAAAACTCTATTGATTTCATTAAAATTTCTTCCTGTAGAAGCAGGATACGTAATAATCAGTCTCACTTTCTTTTCGGGATCAATAATTAATAATGAACGAACTGTAGCAGTTGCAGAAGCATTAGGATGAATAAAATCATATTGTTCTGAAACTTTTCTGTCTTTATCAGCAATAATTGGAAATTTCACTTCCGTATTTTGAGTTTCATTAATATCATCAATCCACTTTTTGTGATCTTCTACTCCATCTACACTTAATGCAATCACTTTTGTATTTTTTTTCTCAAAATCTGACTGCAGTTTTGAAGTAAAGCCTAGTTCTGTCGTACAAACCGGAGTAAAATCTGCAGGATGCGAAAACAAAATCCCCCAAGAATCTCCTAAGTATTCATAAAAATCAATATTTCCTAATGATGAATCTGCCTGAAAGTTGGGTGCGGTATCTCCTAGTTTGATTGACATAATATTTCGTTTTATTAGTCTACAAATTTAATAGACTTTTTGTGACTGGCAAAATTTTTGCTTAAAAAATATTTTAAAATTTAAAAGATTATTATGGAATATGGCTTAAGCTACGTAGATACAGTCTACAAAGTTCTAGAGAACTGGTATATCGCATTTGCAAAACTCACTCCGAAGCTCGTTGTGGGTATTTTAGTTTTTTTATTCTTCCTTTTTACCAGTAAATATCTAAGTAAGCTTGCCGTAAAAATCATGCACAAGGTTTTTCCACAAAGTAAGAACGAAGGTTCGGTAATTACCATCATCGGAATTTTTAGATTTATCATCATGATGATGGGGTCATTTATTGCTCTTGAAATCATGGGATTCAGTGGGTTTTTATGGAAATTTATTGGTAGTTTAGGAGTTGCCGGGGTAATTGCCGGGGTTGCATTAAAAGATCTGGTTTCAAGTATATTCTCAGGAATGCTGATTGGAATTGATAAAGCTTTCAAAGTGGGAGATTATATTACGATCGGAAATCACTCTGGAACCGTGCAGGACATTGGTTTTCTAACCACAAAAATGATTACAGATGACGGAAAAAAAGCATACATTCCGAATCAGGTAATTTTTAATGCTCCGTTTTATAATATTACGGCATCTCCGCAAAGGAGAATTATTTTAGATTTTGAAATTCCTGCCGATGAAGATATAAGCAAAGCACAGCAAGGTATTTTGGATGTTATCAAAAATTTACAAAATATCGATAAGCTTGAAACTGCCGAGGTAAATTTTACCAGTCTAAAACAAGGAATTTTTAATCTTCAGGCTAAATTCTGGATCGTAGCAGGATCCAATATGGTTCATATCAAAAGTGAGGCTTTAGAAAAAATAAAAAAACGTCTTGATGCAGACAACATTCCTTTGGTTACGCCGACAAGTATCAATTTGGTCAATCAGGTAAGTGAACAGACAAATCCTAATGACAAATTAGGTTTATAAAAAAAAGAGACTGTCTTTATGGCAGTCTCTTTCAATTTATTTAAAAAATTCTTTACGCCGAATTTCTACTAGCATTAATATTTCCAAATAGAGAACGCGTTACCAATTTTTCGTAAGCTTCTTTATTACCTTCCCCTTTCTGAATTTTCATTAAAGCATATTGCTGGATACTCAACAACGGAAGTACAATTCTCTCTCTGATTTTCACAGATTTTCTTGATAATGGATCTTCTTCCTGAAGTTGTTTAAATCCTGTCAATTCAAGCATAATGTTTTTAGAAAGATTAAATTCATCAAATAAAACATTCCAGAATTCTCCAAATTTCGGATTCTTTTTAATATAATAAGTCAATGGGAAGTAAGACTTGTTCATGCTCATCATCGAGTTTAAAACTAAAGTTTTAAAGAAATCTGAACCTCTGTACAATTCGATTACTTCTTCAAACCTACCCTGCTCTTTCATCTGCTGCATGGCAAAACCAAATCCGAAAAATCCAGGAACATTTTGTTTCAATTGCGACCAAGATCCTACAAAAGGAATCGCTCTCAAATCTTCAAATTTAAGTTCGCTATCTCCACCACGTTTTGATGGACGGCTTCCGATATTGGTTTTTCCGTAATATTCAAGCGTACTCATTTCCTGCAAATAAGGAACGAACATTGGATGCGCCTTCAAATCTGAATATTTTTGATAACTGATATCTGCCAATTCAATAATTAAAGCTCTTTCTTTTTCAGTTAAATCTTTTTTAGAGTTTTTGAAAACATCATTTTCAACTCCGGCTGTTAAAAGCTGTTCAAAATTATATTTTGCCTGTTCTTTATTCCCGAAAATACTGGTAATTGTCTGTCCTTGAATAGTTAATTCAATTTTATTATTGGCAATTGTTTTTCCTTGTGAAGCGTAGAAATCGTGGGTTTTTCCGCCTCCTCTTGCAGGTGGGCCACCTCTACCGTCGAAGAATACTACTTTAATTCCGTTTTCTTCGGAAAGTTTCGTTAGAACTTCTTTGGCTTTATAAATTTCCCAGTTCGCCTTTAGATAACCTCCGTCTTTGGTTCCGTCTGAAAAACCAAGCATAATGGTTTGTTGATTTCCTCTCTTTAAAAGATGCTTTTTGTAAACCGGATTTTGATACAATTCATTCATTACATTTTCGGCATTCGCAAGACCTTCCATTGTCTCAAACAGTGGAACAATATCCATATTGATATCTTCATCTTTATAACCGCAAACTTTGAAAAATGCATATACATTCATCACATCTTTTACGGCATCAGAATTCGAAATAATATATCGATTCATTCCTCTCAATCCGTTCAATTCCTGAATTTCTGAGACTTGAGAAACGGTCAATAATGTATCTTTTACAATATCTTCAAAATCATCAGTATTAACCTTATCTGAAATTTGAATTAACTGATTAAACTTATCTTCATTGCTCGCTTCAATATTTCCGAAAACTTTGGCAAAAACGGTATCAATTACCTGTTGATGAATTCTGCTGTCCTGTCGAACATCCAACGTTGCAAAATGAGTTCCGAAAATCTTCACACGATCTTTGAAGTTCACTAAAAGATCAAGGAATAGCGAATTATGCTGTTCAACCAAGATCTTTTCAGCTTCTTCTAATCTTTTAATAATATCTTCCGCAGTGATTTTCTCATTTCTAAAAATGGCAGAATACAATTCATTGCTCAGCTTTGTCAACACATCAGAAACTCCTCGGAAACTTAATCTTCTTCTTACAGACTTCAGATTATTATAGTAAGCTTTTAAAATGGCTGAATGCAGTTCTTCCGCTACTCTTTTCGTAACATCTGCCGTCACAAAAGGATTTCCGTCACGGTCACCTCCTGGCCAAAAACCTAATTGAATAAGGTCTTCATGCAGATGAAAATGTTCATTTCCGAATGTTGATTTAATCTTTGTGAAAAGTTCGCCAATGGTATCATAATACACATATCTCAGATAATAAATAATGCTCAAAGCTTCATCAATCGGAGTCGGTTTTTCTTTATTAACAAACGGGGTTTTTCCCAACTGTTGCAGCAACATATCAATGTTTGTGATTGAATCTGTCGTGATTGCATTTCGAAGATCATGAAGAATTCTCTGCACAGAATTCGGATAAAACTGCGTAGGGTGAGCCGTAAACACAATTTTCACGGCAAAGTCCTTCAATTTTTCACGAATTTTTTCGAGTTTGTGATCTTGCAGTGAACGTTCGTACATATTAGTTACTGTTCCATTATCACTTTCGGAGTGAATGTTAGGAAAGGCAGCGTCTTCAATACTATCAAACAAAACAACCTGTCTTTCAATATATTGTATGATTTTAAAAAGCAGTTCGGTCTTTTGCTCTTCAGTCTGTAAATCAGTATGATTTTTAAAGAATTCTTCAACGATTTCTTCAGGTGTTTTTCCTGCTTCGTAACCGATCTTGCTTTCTTCACAAAGAAACGGAAGCAACATCCCAATATTCGTCATTTTATCATAAGGCAGGCTCATAAATAATGAATTGTAGATCTGAAACTTATTTTCAACGATCTGCCTGAATTTTTCTGCGCGTTGGTCGTGTATCATATAACAAATGTAATCGATTTAAACTTGAATTCAAATGGTGTTTGGTTTAAAAATAATTTAAATTTAAAATATTTAATATACTTTACTTGAATTAATTATATAATTTTAATTAAAACTATTTATCATGAAAGACGACTCAATAAATGACCCTTTTTATCTACAAATTCAAAAAGAGGTTAACAGAATTGAAAGAAAAGCTGATAATTATATTCGGCTGTTTTATTTTATCAGGATCACTCAAATTGTTTTTGCCGGAATAATTACTGTTTTAGCTGGAATATCTGAAATTGATGGTTCTAGAAAAACTCAAATCATTTTGATTTTAGGCGCTGTAACTACTGCGGTCACAGCATTTGACACCTTATTTCAGGTTGACAATAAGAAAAACACTTATAAGCTTGTTCTCTTTGAACTTAGAGCTATTAGAGCCGAAATTGTTTATGAATTCATGAAGACTGAAAAAATTGATGATGCATTTAAAGAGGCTTTTTTCACAAAATATCAAAAGGCTACTTCTTATGCACGAGACCTGATTAGTGCAGATATTGATAAAGCAAAGGATATAAAAAAATAAAACTTTACAACAATTATTACATTTATTTCAATTTATCAAGAATTAATTTTTTTTTGATTTTTTTCTCATATCCTTTTTTTCTTATCTCAGTACAAAATTCTTTCCTGACGAATTTTAAATACAAATGATTAATTTTACTTTCATACTAATTAATCTATACCCAATGAAAAAAATATTTATGTTCCTTGTTATTACTTTTCTTTTCACAGCTTGTGGCGAAGAATGCTATAACGCTCCACAACCCATTGTTTTTGAGTTCGTAAATTCAGATGATGAAAATCTGATTACAAATGGAACACTAAGTAATTATTCGATTCAAGATGAAAATAATGCTAGTCTGCAACTCACTAAAACCGATGATAACAAAGTTATTTTAGAAAATGTTGGCGCTTATAATGGAACAAAAAACTACACTTTCTTTTCTAATCTTAAAGTTTTTGATTTCTCGATACAATCTTCAGAATTTAAAGGAGGTTGTGATGGTTATCAAATCAATAAATTAACATTTACTGGGATTGCGATTGATGTAACCGACGAGAAAGGGTACTACAAAATTATATTAGAATAATTATCATTACAGATTTCTCATTCGTGAAAACTTTCACAAAAGGTGATACACCGATAATAAAAAATAAGATCAAAATGAATTAAAAACTAATACTTTAAAGCATTTATTTTTTCAACTTAAAGGGAATTTTAATTAATAATTCCCTTATTTTTTCGTAATTTCGTGAGATTCAAATCTTAAAATATTTATTGTGTTAAAAAAATTACTGCTAGTGCTTTGCTTTTCGTTAATTCTAATTTCATGTAAAAAAGATTGTTATACAGCTCCCGAAAAAGTAGTTTTTGAGTTTGTGAATTCTGCTGGAGAAAATTTAATTCAGAATGGAAGTCTTACAACATACAGCATTATGAGAAAAACCGGGCAAGACAGTTATACAAGCGTAGAGCTCACACAAACTGATGATCATAAAGTTATCTTAAAAAATGTAGGATCGTTTAACGGAACTCAAGAATACAGATTTACTGCAGCGCCAAATATTTTCTTTTTTTCTATTAAATCATCTGATGTTACAACAGATTGTGATGGCTTTCAAATTGATAAAATTGATTTTGAAGACGTTATAGCGACAAAAGAAAACGGATATTACAGAATTGTATTGGATTAAAATTATGAAAGCAAATAAATTATCTGAACTGAGCATAGAAGAACTAGAATCAAAAAAGAAAACAATTTTAAGTTTTACGATAGGCATTGGAAGCGTAATGATTATTGCGTGCTGTATTCTTTTCTATTTTGCCATAAAATCTAAAAATTTTGCTTTAATTGCTGTCGCGTTTGGTTGCTCAATGACATTAATGCCAAGTTTTATCAGCATTGGCCAGATCAATTCTGAGATTAAATCAAGAAAATCTAAGTATTTATAATTTTTGAATTTAATTCTAACAGCCGAAGAAAAAGACTTTATTTATTCTCACTTTTATTTTTTTCTCGGTACAAAAACGTGCATTCTTATCTTGATTATCAAAAAAACTTAGCTTTGTCTAGAATTATTTGAAACCATTGAATCAAAAGGAAAAGAAGAAATTTCAACGATTTACAGTTTAGATGAAATAAAAGCAAAATTGCAATAGTTTTAGTAAAATACAATCATATAAATTTTAAAACTTTCTTAACTCATATTTTGTATTTCTATGCTTACATTTGATGTAAATAATTAGAATAATGCTTAATTTCGAGTTTAAAAACCCCACAAAAATACTTTTCGGAAAAGGTGAAATTGCAAAAATTTCAAATGAAATCCCTAAAGATGCCAAAATCTTAATGATTTATGGTGGTGGAAGTATCAAAAGTAACGGCGTTTACGACCAAGTAAAAGAGGCTTTAAAAGATCATGACTTGCATGAATTTGGTGGAGTTCCTGCCAATCCTGAGTATGAAGTTTTAGTCAATGCTTTAAGCTTCATTAAAGAAAACAAAATCAATTATCTTCTTGCTGTAGGTGGCGGATCTGTGATTGACGGTGTGAAATTTCTTTCTGCAGCTACCAATTATGAAGGTGAACCTTGGGAAATTCTTAAAAAACCAGTCCGTACTTTTGAAGGAGAAGGAATGCCTTTCGGAACGGTTTTAACTTTACCGGCAACCGGATCTGAAATGAATTCAGGGTATGTCATTTCAAGAAGAGAAACCAACGAAAAATTATCTTCAGGCGGACCAGGATTATTTCCTCAATTTTCAGTTTTAGATCCCGAAGTAATCAGATCAATTCCTAAAAATCAAATTGCAAACGGAATTGCAGATGCTTATACACACGTTTTAGAACAATACATGACGGCACCGTCATCCGCAGATCTTCAGGAAAGAATAGCAGAAAGTATTTTGGTAAGTCTCCAAAATGCGGCTCCAAAAGTAATGTCGAATGACTTTGATTATGACGCAGCTGGAAATTTCATGTGGTGTTGCACGATGGCTTTAAATGGATTAATCCAAAAAGGAGTAATTACCGATTGGGCTGTTCATGCAATGGGGCACGAATTAACCGCTTATTATGGAATCGACCATGCAAGAACTTTAGCTGTAGTCGCCCCTTCGCATTATCGCTATAATTTTGATACTAAAAAAGGAAAACTGGCACAATATGCAGAACGAGTTTGGGGAATTACAGAAGGAAGCACCGAAGAAAAAGCTGAACAAGCGATTGTAAAACTGGAAGAATTTTTCCACAGTCTTCAAATTCAGACTAAACTATCAGATTACACCCAAGATTTTGCCGGAACCGCAGAAAGAGTAGAAAAAGCTTTTACTGAAAGAAATTGGCTGGGTCTGGGTGAAAGTAAAAATCTTACTCCTCAGGATGCTTTCAAAATCGTTGAGATGAGTTATTAAAATTAGAAAATAGTTATTAGGACTTAGGATTTAGTTAAGGAAATAGCATGATATATTTTTCAGAAAATGAGAAATTATGATACTTCAGAGACTTTCTAAAACCTAAATCCTAAAACCTGCTACCTAGATTATATTTTCTACAAACATTTGTTTAAAAAACCTTAATTTCATTATAGATATTACAAATTTATTTATATTTTAGCATATTCTTAAATTTGTGAAAATGAAAAAACACTTACTCTTATTTGCCTTTTCTGCATTAGCATTGACATCATGTGAAGATGATGACGTTCAAGGTTATGAAATGGACATGCTGAAAGGCGAATGGAAAACGGTAAAAACTGAAGTAATATCAGGAAAAGATAACACCACTGTATTGAAAGCATTCACTCCTACAGGTTGTGATATCAAAAGTACTACAGAATTCAGAACCGATTATTACACTTCTTATACTAGTTTTTCAGGAGTTGGTGCAGACTGTACCAGTCAAAAAACAGAAGGAACCTATACCTACTCCAATGAAGATAAATTATTGGTTACTAAATATAATAATGACAGCGAAAACCCATACAAGGTTGTTATTCTAAGCAATACCGAGCTTAGGTTAATGCAGATGTTTGGTAATGTTGATATCAATGGTGATATGGTAATAGATGTCACATACATTACTTATAAAAGATAAAACTATAATACTGGCTCCCGTTTTTACGGGAGTTTTTTTTATATTTACTTTTGTAAAAAATTTAGAAACAATGAAGAAGATTTTCTCAGTAGTATTGCTACTCACTTTCACCCTGATTTTCGCTCAGGAAAAACAACCGATGTTTTGGCAAGACATTCAGTATTTCAAAAAGCTAGATCAAGAAAATGCCCCGCCAAAAAATTCTATTCTTTTAGTAGGCAGCTCATCATTCACAAAATGGCAGGATGTTGCAGACTATTTTCCTGGTAAAACAATTATCAATAGAGGCTTCGGAGGATCAAGATTAACAGATTTAAACTATTTTTCTGAAGATTTATTGTCGCCTTATCAACCTAAGCAAATCATTATTTATTGTGGAGAAAATGACTTTGCTGATGATGCCACCTTAAAAGCTGATGTTGTAGTTGACCGATACAAAACGTTCTACAAGAAAATACGTGAGAAATTCCCGAATATTCAGGTTGATTATATTTCAACAAAATATTCTCCGAGCCGCGAAAACCTATGGCCTCAAATGAAAGAAGCCAACAAAAAAATCGAAAAGTTTATGAAAAAGGAAAAAAATGCTGATTTCATAGATATTACGAAGGTTATGAATGATGCTAACGGAAATGTCAGAAAAGATCTTTTTATAGAAGATATGCTTCATATCACACCTGAAGGTTACAGTCTTTGGACAAAGGTGATGAATCCTTATATGAAATAAAATTAAACATTAAATACATTCGATTATTCGAACAATAAGAGCGGTTTCAGTTGAGATCGCTTTTTTTTAATTATTTCATTGTCAGTGTTTTAAAAAAGCATAGATTTGTAAAAATACAACACAAACAAAACACCGATGAAAAAAAACTTCTTACTGGCATTTGCCACCATATTTCTACTTACTTCCTGTGGTAATGATGACAACGAAAATAATCAAAACGCTATAAAACCTATCGTAGGAACTTGGAAAATGAGTAAAATAATGATGATTTCAGGTTCTAACAATGCCATTCTACGATCAAGTCCTGTTTCAGGTTGCGAAGCTCTAAACACTTTTGAGTTCGGGCAAAATCAAAGTTTTAGTATAAAATATTATACTAAAAATAATATGGAATGTATTGCTGACGGATTCGATACCGGTACGTATCAATATAGTGAAAATTCAAAAATGTTGACTTTTACCTACTCAGATTCTATGGTAGAATCTTCTGTAGTTCATTCGCTCAACAGTATTGAAATGATGACTGTTGATCACATTGAAGATTACAATGATGATGGTGTAAATGATACCTCAGTGATTTTATTTAAAAAGCAACAATAAAATTTATTGGGTTTAAAAATGAAATTCTACAGAAAAACGACATCCACTTTGAATAAAAAAATAATGCGCCTCGCTTGAGACGCATTATTTTATTTCTTTCTTTTAGACTTAGAAATTGCTTTCTGTTGTGACCTATTCGCTCCGAATTTCTTGGGCGTTTTTCTTTTGGAAGGTCCACCCCAGTTTTCTTTTTTATTCTTATCTTTTTTCTCATGGAAAGCTCCTCCACCGTCAAAAAGTTTTGCATGCGCCGGATTTTTCATGATAATCTGATCTTCTTCAGATACAATTTTCTTAGGATTGATTTTCACCTCTTCAGGGAAGTCGATGTATGCCAATTCTTTGTCCATCAGCAACTCGATATCTAAAGCCCAATCATCCTCTTTTTTGGTGACAAAAGTAACCGCTTTACCATCTTTATCTGCTCTACCTGTTCTACCTATTCTATGAATATACTGTTCAGGAACTTCAGGAGTTTCAAAATTCACAACATGGGTAATATCTGAAATGTCAAGACCTCTCGCCATAACGTCAGTCGTAATCAATCCTCTGATTTCTTCATTTTCAAAGCGTTTCATTGCCTTCAGTCTGTAGTTCTGAGATTTGTTAGAGTGAATTACATCAAACTGCTCTGGAAAAAGCTCATTAATTTGGGTAAAAAGTAAATCTGCATGCTTTTTATTGTTCGCAAAAATCAATACTTTAGACATCTCTTCATTGCTTTTCAGCAAATGCTCAAGTAAATTGATCTTCGTATTGAAGTTTTCAACTTTATAAGCAGTTTGTTCGATTTTTTCAAGCGGAGTTCCAGATTTTGCCAATGAAATTTCGATAGGTCCTGCAAAATATTCATCCAACATATCATCAACAGCTTCAGTCATCGTTGCTGAAAAAAGAATATTCTGTCTTTTCTCACGCATCATTTCGAAGATATGCGTTAATTGTGGTCTGAAACCTAAATTCAGCATTTCATCAAATTCATCAATAATCAATTTCTGAACTTCTTTTAATGAAATTGCATTATCAATCGACAAATCCATGATTCTACCCGGAGTTCCTACCAAAATATCGCAACCATCGTTGAATAATAGTTTCTGCGTATTGATATTTTTCCCACCATAAATTCCTATTACTCTTGCAGTAAGATTTTCTGTCAGTTTTTCTATGATTTCTGTTACCTGAACAACCAATTCTCTTGTAGGAACCAAAACAACCACGGTAGGATTTCCGTTTTTATTATATTTCCAAGTTTTTAAAACCGGTAATAAATAAGCTAACGTTTTTCCTGTTCCCGTTTGTGCAATTCCCATCACATCTCTTCCCGAAAGAATCGGACCGATACTTTTTTCCTGAATTGGAGTGGGCTCAAATAAATTTAAATCTGCTAAAACATCAAGAACTTTAACCGGAAGTTCAAAGTCTGCAAAAGTGAGTTTTTCCATTTTGCAAAGATAGGTAATTAATTTTTGTGTTTTTGAGGTTTAATAAAGCGAATTTAACTCCCACGCGTTTAACAGATTTTCGCTGATAATTCAGAATAAAAATCTGTGGGAAAATCACTTCCTTGAAATTCTCAATAAAAGAATAATGGCAAGCAAAACTGAAAAACAAAATCCCAAAACAGCAACCAAAGACATTTCACCGATGCGCGGTCCTGATTCTGAAACAAAAACGATAGCTGTAGCAATAATATTAGCTCCTAAAATCATCGTTAGCATCAGATTAACTATACTCGATTTTATTAACTGATTCGTTTTTTCAATATTTTTTATTTCACTTGAAATGGTAAAACTGTTATCATCTAGCTTTTGTAATACAGATCTCAGTTCTTTAGGAATTTCATCTATATTATCGGTGAAAGTCATTATCTTTTCAATTCCTGTTTTCAGGAGTTTCTTCGGACTTATTTTGTTGCTCAGTATTTTTTTTGTGTACGGATGAAGACTTTTGACAATATCCAAATCAGGATTGATCGTTCTTCCGACACCTTCTATCAAACCGATTCCTTTAAATAAAAGATAAAAATAATCAGGCATGTACAATCTGTTATCTTTCAGAACATCTTTCATTTTATTGATAATAATATGCGGATCAATGTCTTTCAGAGAAGTGCTGTGAACGAAATTTAAAACTTCATCAACATCATTTTCAAATCTTCTTTCATCAGGAATTTCATAGCTCACTGCCATTTTTTTCAGATGACGTACGATTTTATGAGAATTTTTAGCCACAAAAGCAACAATCAGACTTTCCAAAATATCCTTATCATTTGGTTGAATTTTCCCGACTGCACCAAAATCGATGAAAACAACTTTTCCATCTTTTTTCACCAAAATATTGCCGGCATGAGGATCGGCATGGAAAAATCCATAATCTAAAATCTGTGAAACAAAAAGTCTTAAACCTACTTCTGAAACCACAACTGGATCAATATTACGCTTTAGCAGCTCTTCTCTATCGGTTACTTTAATTCCGTCGATGAATTCCATACACAAAACATTGTTGTTGGAAAATTCACCATAGACTTTCGGAACGTAGGTTTCTTTATTATTTTTAAAATTTAAAGCAAACTGTTGGATATTATTTCTTTCATTCACCAAAGAAACTTCTTCCAGTAATGATTTTTCAAAAGTTAAAATTGCCTGCTTCAGATTGAGTTTAGCACCAATTTCAGAATAGGTGGAAATGAGTTTTACCAAATCTTTTATCAACAGTAAATCGTCTTCAATAACCGATAAAACATCCGGTTTTTTGATTTTTAAAATTACTTGTTCTCCAGAAATTAAAGTTGCTTTGTAAACTTGTGCAATAGACGCTGTTGCCAAAGGTTTTGTAATAATTTCTAAAAAATGTTCTTTGGGAATAATATTAAATTCATTCTCAAGAATTTCCTCCACATTCATTTCCACCACTTCTACTCTATCCTGAAGTTTTTGAAGCTCCTGAATAAGTTCCGGTGGAAGTAAATCTTCACGATTACTAAAAGTCTGCCCAAGTTTTACAAAAGTGGGTCCCAACTCTTCCAAAGCAAGACGAATGCGTTCGTAAACAGTTCCTTTTGAGATAATTTCATCAGACTGATCAACGGTATCTTCCGGTTTTTTGCCCATTCTGGCAATCATGTCTTTAAAACCGTATTTACTTAAAACGGAAATCATTTTTGCCGATCTTTTGAGTTTTCGTTGCTGTTTATCAAACATATTGTTAGAGTAAATTGAATTGCAAGTTACGTTCAAAAATTATTCCTTTTAAAAACTACTTTCAATATTAAAACTTGAAATTTCAGATCAAATATTAAATAACCCTAAAAACTGTCAACAACAAGATCAAAGTCTGCCATCCCAAAATAAGATAGAAAAACAGTCGGCTTGGTTCTGAAATATCTTTAAGCTTATTTATAATTTTAGTTTTTAAGATCTCGGTAAAGCTTACATTTTCATCTTTAAAATCTATTTCGTCAAGTTCAACTTTTTTGAAACCATAAATGATTATTTTTTTGAACCATTTATTTTCTTTAGAATCTCTTATTTCCTGTAAAATTTTTAACTGAAGCTTGGCTTTATCTGTTCCCTTTTGAAATAATTGAGGCTGATTGGCTTTTACTTTATTTAAAATCCTGTCAATCATCGGGAAAAGTATTTGTTCGCCTTTATCAGCAATCAATCTGTTGATAGTACGAGCCATCACATATTTATTTCCTAATGTAAAAAGCAAAAATGGAGCTCCAAAAGCAGTCAGAATAGTTAAACCAAACGAAATTGGTCTTGCTAAAAACAGAACCAAAACAGCAGCTTGTCCATTGGTATGAACCGGACCGCCTCCATTATTAAAAGTTTGAGCAATAATTAAAATGATCGTAATGACGCATAAAACAGCAATAGAAATTTGCCCGATAAGATTGATCTTAAGGAAGCTAAATGTCGCACGGCTTATAAGTTTGGCAACATATTTAAATTCATCATTAATACTGTTTTTAGATCTTAATTTATCTATCATCTGTGAAAATTTTGGAAATGTAAATTACAGAAATTTTAGCAATTATCGTTTACCTAAATTTCTGTAATTCATTATTTTCATTTATTCAGATTTCAAAATATCTTAATTTAAACAAACTAGTTTCAAATTACACTTAATCATTTCAATTTGACAGAGAAATTTATTTCATTTAAACATTAAATTTTAAGCTTAAATAAGCCAAATTAAGGATTTTAAAAAATTATTCTTCTACAACATATTCGTTATAATGTCCTAAAAATTTCACATTAGAACCTAATGAGATAATCTCATCGATTGCATTTTGAGACAGAACATTATGCCATTCGCTTGCTACATTGATGAAGAAAAAATAATTTCCCAAACCTGTTTTTAGTGTTCTACTTTCGATTTTAGAGAGATTCATTTTTCGCCATGCAAAAACTGAAAGTACCTGATGGAGACCTCCTGCATGATCTTCGGGAAGCGTAATGATTAAAGAAGTTTTTTCTGAAATTCTGGGTAAAGGAATATCTAAAGCAGATTTTGTTTTTGAAATTACAATAAACTTGGTATGATTCTGTTCAAAATCCTGAATATTTTCATGAACAATCTTTAAACCATACAATTTTGCAGAATATCGGTTGGCGATTGCTGCCCATTTTTCCTGAGGATTTTCAGAAACCAGCTTTGCTGAAGCCGCGGTAGAACTGAAATCCTGCGACGGAATATCTTTAAAATTTTCATATCTGAAATGAAAAGTCTGCGCCAAGGCTTGCGGATGTGAAATGACCTTCTCAAAAGTTTCGTTATCTGGATGAATCATCAAATGATGCGCAATTGGCATCACCAATTCGGTTTCGATAAAAACTTCAAAATCGTAGAGATAATCGAGGGTCATAGAAACTGTTCCTTCAATAGAATTCTCTAGAGGAACTACGGCTTTATCTACTTCATTATTTTTCACCGCATTAAAGCAATCTAAAATACTCGACTGAGGAACTAATTCTTCACTCGGGAAAATCTGAGATGCTGCTAACTGTGTGAAACTGGCTTGTGGACCGAGGTATGCTATTTTCATAAGACAAATGTAAAAAATATTGAGCAAGTCATTTTAACTCTCACAAATTTTATTATTATATTTGCTCATTATTCGAAATTCATGAACAGAAAAAGCTGTCTTCCTCCTCCTACGCCTTAATAAATACTTATTTTGAAGCACATTCATTACCAAATTTCTTTGGTACTATCTCTTTGTGTCTTCATCACATTCAATTTATCTATTAACAGGCAAAGACCTTTTTCATGAAAAAATAATATCTAATGCTGCACATTGCAGTTCTTTTAGCTGGATTCACCGGCGTATTCGGCAAACTTATATCTCTTAGCGAAATTCCATTGGTTTGGTACAGAGTTTTATTTTCAAGTATATTTTTATTTCTGAGTTTAAAAATTTTTAAAGTTGAAAAACTCAAGTCTTCGAAAGAAGCTTTCGATGTTGGAAAAATAGGACTTCTCATTACCATTCACTGGATATTTTTTTATGCGAGTATAAAATATTCTAATATTTCAATCGGCGTTGTATGCTATTGCCTGACCAGTTTTTTCACTGCGATATTTGAACCATTACTCAACAAAACAAAGTATAAATTTGTTCAGCTTTTTCTTAGTGCGCTTACTTTATTGGGAATCAGTCTGATTTTTCATTTTGATGCGTCGTATCAAATCGGAATTATTCTGGGTGTCATTTCTTCAGCTTTTGCAGCATTGTACACGATTTACAATGAAAGATTGGTTCAGAAATATGACAGTCAAGTCATCAATTATTATCAAATGTTGGCTGGAACTTTAGGATTGACCGTTTTATTGCCTTTTTACTATTACTTCTTTCCAAATGAGCAATTTATTCCTAATTTAAAAGACACATTTTATCTGATATTATTGGCATTAATTTGCACGGTAGGTTTGTATGTACTTTTTGCTGAATCGCTTAAAAAGCTTTCAGCTTTTACTGTGAATTTAAGTTTTAATTTAGAACCTATTTATGCAATTATTATCGCTTTTCTATTTTTTGATGAAGGACGAGAAGTAAATACTTCATTTTATTTCGGATTAGCTTTTGTCATCATATCTGTGATATTACAATCTATTATTTCAAGGAAGAAAAAGAAATAATTCAAAATAATTTAAAATGAAACAAAAAATCCTGCCTAAAATAAGGCAGGATTTATATTTAAAAATTCAAGTCAAGATTATTCCCACTCGATTGTTGCAGGTGGTTTACTTGAAATATCGTAAGCTACTCTGTTGATCCCTCTTACTTCGTTGATGATTCTGCTTGAAACAGTATCTAAAAACTCGTAAGGAAGTCTGCTCCATGTTGCCGTCATAAAGTCAATGGTATTGGCTGAACGAACAACCGCAGTATATTCATACGTTCTTTCGTCCCCCATTACTCCTACAGATTTCACAGGAAGTAAGACTACAAATGCCTGAGAAACTTTATCGTACAAGTCATTTTTGTACAATTCTTCGATAAAAATATCATCAGCTTCCTGAAGGATTTTCACTTTTTCAGCATCTACAGCACCCAAAATTCTGATTCCTAAACCAGGACCAGGGAAAGGATGTCTGTGTACCAAATGATGAGGAATACCCAATTCTTCACCTACTTTTCTTACTTCGTCTTTAAACAATTCTCTTAAAGGCTCCAATAATTCAAACTCCATTTCTTCAGGAAGTCCGCCAACGTTATGATGCGATTTGATCACTGCAGAAGGGCCATTTACCGATTGGCTTTCGATAACGTCAGGGTAAATTGTTCCCTGAGCTAAGAATTTAGCGCCTTCAATTTTATGAGATTCTTCGTCGAAAACGTGAATAAATTCATTTCCGATGATTTTTCTTTTAGCTTCAGGATCATCAACTCCAGCTAATTTTGAAAGAAATCTTTCTTTAGCATCCACCAATTTAATGTTCATATGGAAATGTTCTCCATAGTTTTCCATTACTTTTACGTCTTCGTCTTTTCTTAACAATCCTGTGTCTACGAAGATACATTGCAATTGATCACCAATCGCTTTATGAATTAAAACTGCTGCAACAGAAGAATCTACCCCTCCTGAAAGCCCAAGAATCACTTTTTGATCTCCTACTTTTTCACGGATTTCTTCAACTGTTTTTTCAATATAATTGGTTAGTTTCCAGTTTTTCTCTGCATTACAGATAGAGAAAACAAAATTTTCTAACATTTTTCCACCTTCTTCTGTGTGAGAAACTTCCGGGTGAAACTGTACGCAATATATTTTTTTGTCTTCGTTAGAAATCGAAGCAATTACACCAGATTTTGCATTTAATTCAAAACCTGCAGGTAATTCTCCAACTTCGTCAAAGTGGCTCATCCAAACAATAGAATCGTTGGTAACACCCTTTAATAATGAAGATTCTTTTACGATTTCTAAGTGTGCTTTACCGTATTCACCTTTTACTCCTTTATGTACTTTTCCACCTAAAAGATGTGCTGTAAGTTGCATTCCGTAGCAAATTCCCAAAACTGGAATTCCTTGTTCATACAATTCTTTTTCAACCAAATGCGCATTTTCTGCATTCACAGAACTGGGTCCACCAGAAAGGATGATTCCTCTCGGTTGCTTTTCTAAAATTGTTTCTAATGGTGTATTGAAAGGTAAAATTTCAGAATAAACCCCCATCTCACGGATTCTTCTTCCGATAAGCTGGTTGTACTGAGATCCGAAATCTAATATGATAATACCGTTGTTCATTTTTATAATTGATAAATGATGATTGATAACTAATTTTTGTTGAAATACCGAAAACCATAGCCCCGATTGCAGCGACATCCTTTTTTGTTATTGCGATTGTACATCAGTTCAACAGATTGCTGTACTTTGTTCGCAATGATAAAAAAGATATAGCGGAAAGCGGGAAATAGCTTCTAATAAAAAAAGCCCCGACAAATCAGGGCTTTATATTAAAACTTTCCGATGTCTTCTCTATAGAAGCCGTAATCGAAATGTACGTGACTTGCATCTTCGTACACTTTTTTACGAGCATCTTCGTAAGTTGCTCCAGTTGCAACGATATTTAAAACTCTACCGCCGTTTGAAATTACTTTATCTCCTTTTTTGATGGCACCTGCATATAAAAGCTGACTGTGTCTCACTTTTTCTTCACCAGTGATTTCAAAACCTATTTCCATATTTCTAGGATAACCACCAGAACACATTACCAAACAAACTGCTTTTTCGTCTTTAAATTTAAGTTTGATCTCTTTACCGTCCATACAGTCGTTGATTACATCAAGAAGATTATTCTCCATTAACGCCATCAAAACCTGAGTTTCAGGGTCACCAAATCTCATGTTATATTCTAATAAGTAAGTCCCGTTTTTAGTAATCATCAATCCAAAGAAAATCATTCCTTTGAAAGTGAAACCTTCAGCCTTAAGACCTTTTACAGTTGGATTCAAAATATTATTTTCAAAATCAACATAATGCACTTCCGTGAATTCAGGGCTTGGAGCTACTGAACCCATTCCTCCTGTATTTGGACCTGTATCGCCGTTTCCTACTTTTTTGTAATCTTTAGCTGCAATACATGGGTATATTTTTTCACCATTTGAGAATGCAATAATAGACGCTTCAAAACCTACTAAATGTTCTTCGATAACCAAACGAATTCCTGCATCACCATAAATTCTTCTAATCATGAAATCGTGAATCGTAGCTTCTGCTTCTTCTAAAGTTTCGCAGATTACAACTCCTTTTCCCCCTGCCAGACCACTTGCCTTAATTACCAAAGGATATTCCTGCTTTTGAACATATTCTTTAGCCTCAGGATAAGAATCAAATACTACAGCTTTTGCTGTTTTGATATCATAGGTCTGCATAAATTTCTTAGAAAAAGCTTTACTACCTTCTAAGCTTGCCACTTTTTGATTAGGACCAAAAACTTTAAGATTATGTTTCTTAAACTCATCCTTCAAACCAGCTACAAGAGGAGCTTCTGGACCTACAATTGTAAGGTCTACTTTCTCCTTAATTGCAAAATCTCTAAGTTCTTTAATCTCTGATAAATGAACATTTTTTCCTATCGCACCAGTAGTTGCATTTCCGTTGGCGAAAAACATATGACTCACTCTAGAATCTTTCTGAAGTTTTGCTGCCAAAGCAGATTCTCTTCCACCTTCACCTATGATTAATATTCTCATACTTTATTTATTATCTAGTCTATTGTACAAATATATAATTTTGAATGCTATAAATACAATCTCAAATTATTTTTTAATTCTATTTTAATTAATGGAAAAAATGTCTAATTCCAGTAAACATCATCGGGATTTTGTGCTCGTTTGCCGCTTCGATGCTGTCTTGGTCTTTTACACTTCCACCCGGCTGAATAATTGCCGTAATACCTTCCTGAGCGCAGAAATCTACTACATCACGGAAAGGGAAAAATGCATCAGAAGCTAAAACTAAGTCTCCTGTGAATTTTTCTTTAGCTCTTTCAATTGCTTGTTGAGTTGCCCAGATTCTGTTTACCTGTCCGCCTCCGATTCCGAAAGCCTGGATTCCGTTTGATACAACGATTGCGTTAGATTTCACGTATTTTACCACTCTCTGAGAAAACAATAATGCTTTTTTCTGCTCGTCTGTTGGTTGAGTTTCTGTTACCACTTTAATATCATCAGAGAAAATACTGTCGTTATCCTGAACCAAAATTCCTCCATCAACCTTCACCCAAGTTTGTTTGTCAGAAACAGGGTTTACGATTTTTATAATTCTTAAATTTTTCTTTTTTCTTAAAACTTCCAAAGCTTCGTCATCAAAATCAGGAGCCATTACGATCTCAAGGAATGTTTTGTTAAGTTCTTCAGCTGTTGCTGCGTCGATTTTGTAGTTCATTGCAACAATTCCGCCAAAGATAGAAACAGGATCACATTCGAAAGTTTTTGCATAAGTTTCTAAAGCCGAAGTTCCGATGGCAACTCCACAAGGTGTAGAATGCTTTACCGCACAACAAGCCATTTCTTCTTTAAATTCTGTAACTACTTTCCAGCAAAGATCCATATCACGAAGATTATTGAAAGACAATTCTTTACCTCCCAATTGTTCGAAATCTTTCATTGCTCCATTTTCGAAAGTAGAAGCGTAATAAGCGGCAGTTTGATGAGGATTTTCACCATATCTAAGGTCAGCTACTTTTTTGTAAGAAGCGCTTAAATAAGTTGGATATTCTTCATCTAAAAGCATTCTTGAAATTGCTGCATCATAAGCTGAAGTCAAATTGAATACCTTTCCTGCTAATCTTTTACGAGTTTCGATAAGCGTATCACCATTCTCCTCCATTTCGATTTTTACTTTCGCATAATCTTCTACGTCAGTAAGTACTGTTACAGAATCGAAATTTTTAGCAGCAGAACGAAGCATTGAAGGACCTCCAATATCAATAAATTCTACCTTTTCGTGAAGAGGAATCTCTTTGTTTACATTTTCAAAGAAAGGATAAAGATTTACGATGACCATATCGATTAAACCGATATTGTGCTCCTGAACAGTTTTCATGTGTTCTTCGTTTGAACGAACCGCCAATAAACCACCGTGAACTTTCGGGTGTAAAGTTTTCACTCTTCCATCCAACATTTCAGGAAAATCGGTTACTTCATCAATCTGAATGGGATTTAAACCAGCCTCTTTCAAATGTTTGAACGTCCCTCCTGTAGAAATCAATTCATAATTTTGGGATTCCAAAAACTGTGCGAATTCTGTTAATCCGCTTTTGTCAGAAACACTGATCAAAACTCTCTTGCTCATAGATTTTTAATTTTTTGTAAGTAAAAATCGCAATTGCTGCGATTTTCACTCATTTTTACTTGCCCTTTCGGGACTTTTCACTTTTTACTTTTTACAGTTATTTCAAACTGTAGACCGGTTCTTTCACCTCCGATCTTACTTTTACTTAGATTTTTTACTTTTCGAAATATTTTTTAATCAATCTAAGGGTGTCTTTATTTCATTAATGTATCAGTTTACCAATTTGATTAATTGGTAAACTGATACATTGTTACATTGGTACATTATTTAGTACTTTATTTATTGCTATTGGGAAAATTTCATATTCAATAATATGGACTTTCTCAGCAACGGTTTCTGGGGTATCGTTTTCTGTAACTTCGAATGATTTTTGAAGAATTGCTTCTCCTTCGTCAATTCCTGGAGTTACAAAATGTACCGTCGCTCCGCTTTCTTTTTCTTTAGCTTCAATCACTGCATGATGTACATGATGTCCCCACATTCCTTTTCCTCCAAATTTTGGAAGTAAAGCAGGATGAATATTGATTATTTTCCTGCCCCAGTTTTCACAAAATTCAGGTTTTAGAATTGATAAAAAACCAGCTAAAACGATAAGATCAGTATTTTCAGGAATGATCTTACTTAACTCGCTACTGAAGTTTTTCCCTCTCGGAATCAGAACGTTTTCTATGTTATGATTTTTTGCTCTTTCCAACCCGAAACATTCTCTATCCGCAACCACTAAAGATACTTTTGCATTTTGGATCTCTCCATTATCAATGGTATCAATAATTCTCTGTAGATTGGTTCCTGAACCTGAAACTAAAATGACTATATTTTTCATTTTTATTTTGTGAGCCTTGTCAAGGTTTGAAACCTTGACAAGGCTTTCTATATTATTAACTAGCCCCGATTGCAGCGGCATCCTTTTTCTGAAATGGCTTAAAAAAAGCATTGGCGAAAAAGATACAGCGGAAAGCGGGATTAAGCTCCTAAAATTTTAAATCTATTTTTTCAGCTCCTTCTGTGATCTCTCCGATTTCGTACGCATCATCCAAAAGGTGTAATACTTTTTCTGCATGTTCTGCATCAACTACGACGATCATTCCAACCCCCATATTGAAGGTTCCGAACATTTCTTCGTGAGCTACGCCTCCTCTTTTTTCTAGTTCTACCATGATACTAGGAATCTGAATTTTTGAAGCATCGATTGAAGCACACAAACCATCACCAATAATTCTTGGAATGTTTTCGTACAAACCACCGCCAGTAATGTGAGCGATACCTGCAACTTTTACTTCTTCAATTACCTTGTGAATATCTTTATAATATAATCTTGTAGGAACTAAAAGTGTTTCGTACAAAGGTTTTCCTTCAAATTCTTCGTTAAAATCAGGGAACACTTTTCTTACCAAAGAGAATCCGTTTGAGTGGAAACCTGAACTTGGTAAAGCAATAATCTTATCTCCAGGTTTGATTTTTGAACCGTCAATAATCTGATCTTTTTCAACAATTCCAACGCAGAATCCAGCAACATCATAATCTCCCGGTTTGTACATTCCCGGCATTTCAGCAGTTTCTCCACCGATAAGCGCACAGTTGTTGTCTTTACAAGCTTCTACCATTCCTAAAACGATCTCTGCAGCGATTTCGGAATCTAATTTTCCACAAGCCAAATAATCCAAGAAAAATAATGGCTTTGCACCATGACAAAGAATATCATTTGCACACATTGCGAAACAGTCAACCCCAATAGAATCGTATTTTTTTGAATCTAAAGCTACTTTCAGCTTCGTTCCTACTCCATCTGTTCCTGAAACCAACACTGGATTTTTGTATCCTCCGATCTCATAGAAAGCTCCAAAGCTTCCCAAATGATTCAAAACATTGGAATTGTGAGTTTCGCCCACCGCTTTTTTGATCTTGTCAACGGTTTTGTAACCTTCTTCTTTGTCTACTCCTGCAGATTTGTACGTGTTGCTCATGCTTAATAATTTAGCAATGTATCAATGTAATAATGTAACAATGGTTTAAAATTGATAAACTGTTACATTGATAAATTGGTACATTTTATTTTTACTTTTTATTCAAATTTAGAAAACAAAAAAGCCGACAATCTTGGTAGATTATCGGCCGTTATTTTATCTCAGAATTTCAGAGTCCACAATTTTCCCTTTTTCGGAGAAACATTCTTTAAAAGTGGTCTGAATTTTCATTACTTTTTCTTTTTGCAAAGATATTAATTTTATATTAATTTTCAAATGCTATTTTCTAAGATTATTTCAACAGCAGAAATCTTATTTAATTTTTCTTGTAACTCACTGCTTTTTTCGATGTTAGAGATCTTATTATTTTCTCTATCGAAGTTATCATTAAAGAATGGAAGCGTAAAAGTATCGATAATATTCCCGCCGTGTAACGGAAAACGTTTTTCGGCAGCTTCCAAAACTCCCAAACCACCCCTTCCACCAGGAGCTGTAGCCATTAACAACATTGGTTTTTTGTTCCAAACTGCTCTGTCTTTAATTCTTGAAGTCCAGTCGAAAACATTTTTAAATGCTGTAGAATACGTTCCATTGTGCTCTGACAAAGAAACTAAAAGAATGTCTGCAGCATCTATTTTTTCTGCCAAGTTTTTTGCTTCCTGAGGAACTCCGCTTTCTACTTCACGCTGATGTTTGTAGATTGGCATTTCGAAGTCGTTCATGTCAACGATCTCTACTTCTGCATTTTCAATTAATGAAGCTGCGTAAGAAACTAATAATTTATTGATTGATGTTTCGGAATTGCTTCCTGCTACTGCTAAAATTTTCATTGTATAATTTAAAATATATTATTTTACTTTGTTTTTTTCAACCACAAAAGTCGCAAAAGATTTTAACACTTATGTTATTTAAGTTTAATATATTATCTTAAAAAGAGCACGTAAGTTTTAAAAATCTTTGATTTTTTTCTTTTGAGAACTTTAAAAAGTTTTTAAAACTCTTGGTAAAATCTTTTGTGACTTTTGCCGTTATTTTTTTTATTTTAAATAAGAGGGTAATTCCATAGGAACTTCCATTAAAAGGATTTCGGTATCTTCTGTTGCTTCAATGTTGAAACTTTGGGTATCCCAAATTCCTAAGCCGTCTCTTTCACCTAAAACTCTGTCGCCTATTTTTGCACTTCCTTTTAAAACAAAAGCGTAAACACCATTTCCTTTTTTATTAATCATGTAGTTTTTACCGTTTCCTTTGGAAAATTTAGCCAAATTGAACCATGCATCCTGGTGAATCCAAACTCCGGCATCGTTTTTATTCGGTGATAAAATCTGTTGAAATCCGTTATTTTTTTCACCATCTGCAATACTTTTCTGATCATATCTTGGCTCAACACCTGTTTCTCTTGGAAAAACCCAAATCTGCAAGAATTTTACGGCTTCATCTTTATTTTTATTGTATTCGCTGTGCATCACACCTGTTCCAGCGCTCATTACCTGAATTTCACCTTTTTTGATTACAGCAGTTGTCCCCATAGAATCTTTATGCTCTAAATCGCCTTCCAACGGAATTGAAATAATTTCCATGTCTTTGTGTGGATGTGTTCCGAAACCCATTCCCTGAGAAACGGTATCATCATTCAACACTCTTAAAACTCCGAAATGGGTTCTTTCAGGATTTTGGTAACCTGCAAAGCTGAATGTGTGATAAGAATTTAACCAACCATAATTGGCGTGACCTCTTGAATCTGCTTTGTGATAAACTGTTTTCATATTTTTATTATTTATTTGTTATCTAATTATTATAATTGCTTTTAATTATGACACAAATGTACAGCTTGCAGATGTTGAGAATATTGATGTAAGGTAAGAAAGAGCAAAACAAAGATATTTACTTATATCAAAGTAAAAAACCTCTATTTAAAATTTATTTTTTTCCCTGTATTAGAAATTATAGTTGTATAATCTGCATTATAAATTCTGGTTTTTATATTGAGCTTATTTAAAATATTTTCAGCATCAATTCTTATTTTAATCCATATCTCATTTGTATCTAGCAATTCCCAATCCCAGAGTTCAACAGGAATATCATCAACTTTCTTTTTAAATAGTAAAAGTTCTTCCTTAAAACTTTCGTCAAGCAATTTATTTCTAAAAACTGTTTCAAAAAGAACGGGTAGAAAAGCATAATCAAGTTCTTCATATAACTCTGTCAGTGGATCTATTAGAATAGGAGTCATTTTATCTAATTTCTCTACGTTATAAGTATATAGAATTAAAGAATTCAGAATATTAATGTGATAAAATTTCACATTTTTATCATATTCTTCCAATTCAATTTTAGTAAATCCTAAATTGTCATAATCCTCAGTAATAGGATGAATTTCTTTATCCTGTTTTGACTTGAAAAAACTATTAAAATTGAATTTCATATTGAACTTGTTTAAACTTATTTAGAAAAAGAGTTTCCAGAAAATTAGCAATTTAGAGTTGCAAAAAAAAAGAACTAAAATCTGGAACTCATAAGCA
>NZ_FUZE01000057.1 GCF_900168205.1 Chryseobacterium balustinum | reverse complement strand
TTTTTCGGTGCTGCCATAATTAAAATTACTCTTTTTATGAAAACACTCCTTAACTTTTTAATATCTAATGTCTACTTTTTGCTGACGATTTACAAATGATTTTTCAATACAGTCCGTTCCAACGATAAAACGTCCGAAGTTGTCTTAATACTTTCCAATTAATTCCTTCAGATTTAATTTCTAAACGAGATTTTTAATTAATTACATTATTCAATATGGCTGACACAGAAATGAATTTTAAAATGATTCGTAAAATTTTTGAAGAAAAAAGGGATAGAAGCCCTGAGCGAATCAGATTGGGAAACGCTTTCGTTGATGATTTTATTTTTGAGGATCAGGCGGCAGCAGATATTCCCATCAATGCTTTGCGTGTCATTTTTAATATAGTTTCTATAATTAGTGCTGAACAATTTCGACCTGAGGATCGGCCTCATCAACTTTCTTTATTCGATGAGGAATTTGAGACTGATCATAATGTTTTTGCCTCAATTAAAATAAGGAATAGTAAAATCTCACCCAGCGGTTCAACAAAACAAGTCATTGATGCTTATGAGTTTTTGGCTAAGTTTAAAATGGCTTGGTATAAGTCAGTAAATGCAAAGGGAAAGGAGATCAAAACATTCGGAGGATTAATTTCTACTCCTTCTTATGATCAAAGAGGTTACACTCGGTTTTTGATCAGCAGTTACTGGCTTAAAAAATTAATGGTCATTCCTGAGTATAACTACGTCCTCTATAATCTGGTATATAATATCAGTAATAATAAGCATATCATTTTTGCGATATGGCTTTCAAAATTACCAGTGACAGGAACAAGTGTTAAGCTTTCTAATTTGAACAGAAAATTTGGACTGAACTATAAAACAGCAAATGATTTCTGCTTTAAATTCTTAAAACCTGCGAGAATCAATTTAAACAAATTCAATAATCTTTCTTTCAATTATAAGTATAACAAGGATTTGATTTCCATAATACCATATCAGACAAAAGAGGTAAAGACAATTGATCTAGTTGTAGATGTTTCTGAACAATCTAAATTGACAAGGAGATTAAGATACTTCAGAAAAAGATATATGCTGAAGGAAAATGAAATGGTACTTTTTATTTATCATTACAAAAACATACCCCAGACAAGAGTAATGATTGAACAAGCTTTTTCAGAATTTAAAAAGATGAATAGATTGCAAAAAAATAGGTCAACGGACTTTCAAGGAATAACCTTTTTACAGAAGATTCAGGAATATATCATTGTGCTTTATCGAGATACAAAAGTGGGGAAATTATTACCTAATGGTTATCCAACCATTATTTGAATTCGGATTTGAACTCATCTGTCTTTCGGAATTACGCTCATTTGCTTTTCGGAATTCCACTCGCTGACGTTAAAAGGATGTTAAAGTAATTGAGTTTCATATTGAGTTTTCGGAATTGCACTCATTGATGAAAGTCTACATACATAATTGTGGATTACTTATCAATTTTTAAAGGATGTTTTCGGAATTACTCTCATGCATTGCAAATGCATTCTCGGAATTGTACTGATCTCTTTTTCGGAATAGCGCTGATCTGTTTTTCGGATTTCCGCTCACTCAAAAAATAAGTTTAATAAGCTAATACAGGTTAATTGCAGTCATCATTAAAAGTCCAATAAAAGATTACAAAGTTTATTTTTTATTAAAAGAAAAATAAGTCTTTAAAAATTGCTTCAAAAACAAAAAAAAATGAATTGTCAGTACATTAAGAATAGGGTAGGAATCAGAGTGGTGTTAGAGTCATTCAATATATTTCCAGTAAAGGAAAACAAAAGAACTGCTTTTTATTTCGCACTGGATAGAAAGGAAAATGTTCCAAGCCTATCAGTTGATTTTATGAAAAATACTGCTTTTGATTTTGGAACAGGAAAAAGCTATGATGTAATTTCTATTGTTCAAATCATCAACAGATGCTCGGTATCCGAAGCATTAAAATATCTTGTTCGGTTTGATTTTTCTCTTTTTAATTCTGAAGATAAGAAGGGTAGTATCACACAAAAAAACTATGAGGTATTAGAAGCGACAAACATTCGGCATCCTGCTTTAATTCAGTACTTACAATCTCGGAAGGTATACGGACAAAAGGATTTTGTATCGGAGATAAATTATAAGATGAACAACAAAAACTATTTTGGAATTGGTTTTAAAAACGATTCAGGAGGGTTTGAAATCCGAAGTATGTATTCTAAGTTATGTCTGGGAATTAAGGATGTAACATTGATCAAGAATGATTTGAATTCTTGTAACGAAATCATTCTGTTCGAAGGCTTTTTTGATTATCTCACTTACAGAGCGATCAATATTATAAACGATGAAACTGCGGATTATCTCATTTTAAATTCTACAGCAATGTTTTTCAAAGTTGAAAATTTATTAATGGGATATGATAAAATTTTTCTTTTTCTTGATAATGACGACAATGGTAAGACAGTCAAACAAATGATACAAACGAAATATAGGAATGTTGAAGATTGCTCCTCATTATACACTGATTGTAAAGATCTGAATGAATGGTACTGTAACAAAGATATCTAATTATAAAAAAATTACTTGCGAGTTCAAACATGCCGAAAATAGATGATAGTATTTTTAACTTCTTTATAGAAGCATAAGGATTGTTTTTTTGAGATTTCAATAGCAATCGCAACGTTTTAGGGATTGCCGAAGGCGGGGATTTCTAGCACAAAAGTTTAATAGAATACTGTTGTTGAAACTTGCACAAATGCTCAATCAAAGCACTTCAGCCCTGCTTTTGGCAAGCCCTTGTGCTTGTTGCACAACCAAAAATACTAAAAATAAATTTTGTGAATATTAAATAAATAAAATACTATAACTATTTGATAATTAATGTATTATTCA
>NZ_FUZE01000009.1 GCF_900168205.1 Chryseobacterium balustinum | reverse complement strand
TCCGCTTTTTACGATACCTACATTTTCTGTCGTTTTCAGTACCGATTTGCGTGTGCAAAAGTAAAACTTTTTTACTAACTGACCAAATGTTTTTTCAAGAAATTTTAAAGTTTTTTGATGACCCTAAACCCTTATCCAAACACTCAACCTATCTACTCCTGCGCTCCCGTTTTACCGGACTGCAAAGATACAAATCTTTTTAACTTTACCAAATTTTATTTCTAAAAAATTTAAAAGTCTTTTAAGATATTTATCTACTTATAGATAACATTAGTCTTATCGTTTTCGCCTCCTTAAAAGCTCTTCTGCGCTACCAATAAACTCTCGTTTTTCAGTGGGGCAAAAGTAGAACTTTTTAATAACACAATCCTAATTTAATTAAACTTAAGTTTATATTTAATTAATATTTAAACTTAAACTACTGGTTACGTGAGACAATCATTTTAAGGGGTAAATAGAAGTTGTTGGAGCGTTGGTGTCGCTCCTATGGAGCTCATATTCTAAATAACAATTATTTTCTACAAAGATACAGCTCCTAGGGAGCTGAAAATTTAATTCATAACCCAGTTTATTCAAATCGAGATTAATATATATTATATAAGTAAAGAAAGATTTTTCACTTAGCAAATTAAGACTAAGGAGTGTTTGATAGCAATTATTCTGTTCTTTGGTAAATTTTCGTGGGATAAGTATGAAGTTTTGCAGAGAGCTTGAGATGATAAAGCCACCCCATCAAAAAATTATTTGATTTTTTGCTCCTCCTCCAATGGAGGGGAATGTAATGCCATTTTGTTGTTGTTGGCGGCTTAGTAAGGCGTAAGACCGGTAAAAAAATGGAAGGCAATTCTCGAGATTGCTGAAAATTGAATAGGTAAACTAAAACGTCTTTATTATATAGTATTTCTTAGCCCTGATGGGAACGACATCCTTTTTTTTGCATTGGCTTGAAAAAAACGTTGGCAAAAAAAAGATATAGTGGACAGCGGGAAATAGCTCCTAAAAAAATACCCCCGAAAGAAATCGAGGGTAGATTATGGTATTTTGAGAAGCTTATTATTTATTTTCGGTGTAAATCATTCTTAGAAAATCACCAAATGATTTGTCGAGCCCAATAATATCGCCTGATTTCAGATTAATCCCGGGTTCACCATAAGTGTTGGGTTTAATTTTAGCGGATGAAATTTGAAAATATTGAGCCTGAGAGTTTTCATTGACAGAAATCTTGATGGTAGAGCCTAAGAATTTTTTTGTAGAGATTGTATAAATTTCTCCAGGAACACCTTTGATTGAAGTAAATGACCTTGGCTGCAAAATATAATCTTTTTTGTTAATGCTAATGGTCTGCGGTTTTGAAGATGATGAAAAAAAGTACATTACATCTGACGGTTTTGAAAGCTCGTCTTTTGTTATATAGTAAAGTCCTAATTGGTAGTTTGCCGGATTAAATGGTTGCGTTTTTTCGTCTACACTTTCAAATGGTTTGTAAGAAAAGGCATTGGCTCCTATTTCTTTTGCTTTTTTATAAATGGAAGTATAGATCGTAGCGTCATCATTGGAAAATCCTTGTACATCAATTTCACCCAAATATTCTGCATTAGATTTTGCGGGGTCTATTTTATAAAAGTATTTATCTTTATTTTCTTTTGTTTTTTCAACTTTAGATAAATAAACATTTTGTGCATTCATGAATGCAACTGCCATCATAAAAATGAATAGGGCTGTATTTTTTATCTTCATTTTAATTTGAAAGTATATTAACACAATCTTCTAAGCTGTTTTCCCAATATTTTGGCTGAATTTTGTAGGTGTTTTCTATTTTATCGAGACACATGGTACTTCTTTTTGGTCTTTTTGCCGGAGTTGGATATTGCTCTGTTGTCAATGCATTTAGCTTTATCGGTGACTTGGAGAACTCGGCAATCTTTTTTGCAAATTCAAACCATGTTGTTTCAGGATAATTGGAAAAATGGAAGACTCCAAAAGTTTTGTTTGAATTTTCGACGATACTCATAATTGCTTCCGCCAAATCATTAGCATTAGTAGGTTGCCCAAACTGATCACCAACAATTCCTAATTCTTCTTTTTGCGAAAATAGATTAAGCATTGTTTTCACAAAGTTTTTGTTGAACTCTGAATATAGCCAAGAGGTTCTTAGAATAATTGTGTTCGGATTATTTTCTAACGCTAATTCTTCACCTTTTAGTTTAGACTCTCCGTACACACCGATAGGACTTGTAAAGTCATCTTCTGAATAATCTAAATTGGTTTCACCATCAAATACATAATCGGTAGAAACGTGAATGAGTACTGTTTTGTAATCTGCACAAGCTTTAGCCAAATTTTCTACTCCTTCTGCATTCACAGCAAAAGCTTTTTCAGTTTCTTTTTCGGCAAGGTCTACCGCGGTATACGCGGAAGCATTGATACAAAAATCGGGTTTTTGATCATAAAAGAAATCATTAATCTGATCTTCGTCTGTAATATCTAAAGACTGTGACTCTGTAAAAATAAATTCATAACGAGTTTCAAAATCGGGAGCAATTTTTCTGATGCAGTTTCCCAATTGCCCATTACTGCCTATAACAAGTATTTTTTGCATTTGATTTGTTTTATGAATTTTTTGCATTTTGTGATCTTAAAAACTTAACTCTAGACTGGAAGTCTTTCTGCTCTAAATCAACATAAAAATTTCCAAACGTCTGCATAATCTCTTCCGGATGCACATCGGAACGTCTTGTTTTTATATTAAAATAAATTACCGTCACCCAAAGCACTGCATGAATGGTTTTTTCATCAAGACTTTTCATTAAAATCTCAACTTTAGAAATTCGGTCTCCTATCTCTATCGTTTTACTGCTGATAACAACCTGAGTATTGTATTTTACTTCTTTTAGGTAAGCAATTTCATTTTGAATGGCAATCCAGGTACAGCCGGTTTTTTTTGTATACTCTTCGTAAGTAAAGCCATAAAAGGTTTCTACATGATCTTCTCTGGCATTGAACATGTAATCTAGATATTTTACATTATTTAAATGCCCAATAGGATCACAATCACTGAATCTTACTTTTACGGTCGTTGAGACTTCTTTTTCCATATCGCAAAAATAAAAAAACCACTCCGAAATGAAGTGGTAGTTTTTATAAATCTTTGTTAATTTCAAAAATTATTGAAGACCTAATTCTTTTTTAACAGCTGGAGTTGCATCAGGACCTCCTTTGTAGATAAGACCTGCAGAGTTTGTATCCATTACATAATCATAGCTGCTTGCTTTTGCCACTTTGTTTACAGCATCCATCACTTTCTTTTCGATAGGAGCGTAAGCTAGTTTTTCTTTTTCAGCAAGATCTTTTTGTGCTCTTTCACTCATTTGCTGAGCTTCAGTCTGTAACTTTTGCATTTCTTCTTGTCTTGCTTTGTTTTCAGCTTCAGTTTTTGTAGGAGCTTCTTTAGTATACAAAGCATATTTTGTCTGCATAGCATCAGTTTTCTTTTTTATTTCACTTTCTTTAGCATCAAGGAAAGCTTTAAGATCTGTATCTGCTTTTTTCTTTTCTGGCATTGCATTAAGTATGCTTACTAAGTCTAGAGTAGCAATTTTTTGCGCTTTTACCATCCCAACAGAGACAATCATCATTGCTGCTGCAAATAATACACTTAATTTTTTCATAACGGGTAATAAATAATTAATTTGTTTTTAGATTTTAAATTTAAGTAAAAGTTAAGTCCTAATAAAACTTTTACTACTTTTTATTTGTTTTCTTTTCTTTTTCAGTTCCTTTTAATAAGATTGTTAATACTTTATCTGTATAATCATATCTTGGTTGAAGGAAAACCACATTTACATGGCTATTTTTATCAAGAACTATGCCCAAGCCATTTTTCTCTGACATGGTTTTTACAGCTCCCCAAATTTGGTCTTCAAAAGGCTCAACCAAATTAGCTCTTAGCTGATTGATTTCTCCGGTTTTTCCAAATCTTAAACTTAGCGTCGTCTGAATACTTTTTTCTAGATCTAAGACTTCTTTTTCTCTAAGTTTAAGCTGATCGCCAATTAATAAAACTTTTTCACTTTCGAAAGCAGCTCTTTTTTGTTCATACTGGGATTGAAGGTTTTTAATATCCTGTTCCCAAGTATCAATCTGAGAGTTAAGTCTTGCTTCTGCTTCTTTATACTGAGGCATCTTGTCCAAAATATATTGGGTGTCAATGACTCCTAATTTTTGAGCATTGCTAAAACTAAAAAGCAAAATTACCGCTAAAGTGAAAAGAGTTTTAAAATTTTTCATACTGTTATAAAGATTGGTTCATTAAGAAGTGTGTTCTACCACCAGATACATCACCACTGATTGTTTTATCAAATCCGTAAGCGAAATCAAATCCTATTAAACCAAATGCTCCCATATAAACTCTCACACCTACACCTACAGATCTTTTAAGCTGGAACGGATTGTAATCTCCCCATTTGTTCCAAACGTTACCTCCTTCTGCGAAAGTAAGTGCATAGATTTTGGCAGTTTGATTTAATGAAATCGGATATCTTAATTCTAACGTAAATCTGTTATAAATAGTACCTCCACCTCTCTGAGTAATATCTTCTGCCTGCCCACCATATGTAGAGGCATTTTCGTATCCTCTCAATGGAATTAGCTCTCTACCATCAAATCTACCTCCGAAAAGGCCGGTTCCCCCTACATAGAATCTTTCAAATGGCGGTGCCCCCAATTCTTTATTGTAACCATCCATGAAGCCCATTTCTGCAGAAGATCTTAAGACTAATTTTCCGATAACTTCATTATAAACATCAGCTTTAAACTTCACTTTGTAAAATTCCATCCACTTATATTTTTCGGTAGGCGTCATCGTTGAGTAATTTTTATTACTAAACAATGAATATGGTGGTGTAAATTTACCTGACAATTCAATATTTGAACCCATAGTTGGGAAAATAGGATCTATACCTGCAGAGTTTCTGCTTAATCCAACATTTAAACTTAAATTGTTAGCGTTACCATACAATTCTGTGGTATCACCAAACTCAAAAGGGTAATTGCTGAAGTTATATTTTTGAAACTGAATCCCTGTGTATAAAGAGAAATAATCATCTGGCCATTTCAAATATCTATTTAACCCTACCGTTGCTGAGAAAATATTCAACCTCTGGTCTGGTCCTATAGACTGGCTATAATTAACTCTTGAATTGTTTAAACTTACAGAAAGTGCTGTCGGTTTTGTACCAAATAACCAAGGTTCTGTAAATGAAACCCCATAATTCTGGAAGTACTGTCCCGCTTGAGCTTGAATAGATAACGTTTGCCCATCACCTTGAGGTACTGGTCTGAAATCCTTAAGTTTCAAAAAGTTTCTTAATGAAAAGTTATTGAAAGTAAGCCCTAAAGTTCCGATGAAACTGTTACCTCCGTAACCAGCCTGTAACTGAACCTGAGAAGAACCTTTTTCCACTAATTTCCAACCGATATCAACAGTATTATCCTGCTGATTTGGCTGAATATCCTGTCCAATTTGTTGAGGATCAAAGAATGTCATTGAAGCCAAATCAAAATAAGTTCTTTTGATTTCTGTTTTCTTAAACAACTCTCCCGGCTTGGTTCTTAATGCTCTCAAAATTACATGATCATGAGTGGTAGTATTACCAGACCATGTTACTTTATTCCAGCTTGCCTGCTCACCTTCGTTGATTCTTATTTCAAGATTAATAGCATCTCCATTAACAGATTTTTCAACCGGAGTAACGTTTGAGAAAAGATAACCATTATTCATGTATGTCGATTTGATATCAGAATCGTCTTCTTTTCCGCCGTCTTCTCCTACTTTCTTGTTAAAACCTACAGCATCATAGATATCTCCTTTCTTGTATCCTAATTTTCTTTCAAGAAATTCTGTAGGATATACTGTATTTCCGATAAATGTAATATCACCAATGTAATATTTTTTACCTTCTTTTAGTTTAACGTTGATTTCGTAGTTGTTTTTCTTATTTCTCCATACAGAGTCTGAAACAATTGCAACATCTCGGTATCCTAAAGAGTTGTAATAATTTACTAAATTCTGCTTGTCTTCCTGGTATTTTTCCTGAACAAATTTCGAAGATTTAAGAATACCACCGATACCAAATCTTTTCTGTTTGGTTTCTTTGAAAGCTTTGTTTCTAAGCTTTGCATCAGTTACGCTTTCGTTTCCTTCAAACTCGATGTGACTGATTTTTATTCTTTTTCCTTTATCTACATTAATCGTCCAGTCTACAAGGTTAGGATCACTCCCATTTACCTTATCCTGAATGGTGATTTTAGCATCAGCAAAACCTTTTTTAACGTAGTCTTTAGGAATATTTGTTTTAAGGCTAGAAACAAGGTTTTGAGTAATCTTTGTTCCTGGCTTTAAGTTATTGTCTTTTGCTAGTTTTTCATTTTTAGACTTACCTATTCCTTTACCTGTAAATTTCACTTCTCCAAGATCTTTTAGATCTTGCAGGTAAAATCTAAGAACAACGGTCTGTCCTTCAATGCTTTCTACATAAACTTCAACTTCAGAGAAAGATTGAGAATCCCAAAGTTTTTTAATTGCATTACTTACCTTTTGTCCGGGAATGTCTACCGTCTCACCTTTCGATAAGCCTGTAAATCTAAAGATCTGAGCTGGTGTGTATTTTTTTACCCCATCAACAACAATGTCCTTCAGCGTGTAAGTTCCTGTTTGATTTTCTGCAATAACAGTAGAGGCATCAACCTTTGTACTGTCTTGTGGAGTTACCTGTCCATAAAAATGTGCAGAAGCAGCAAACATAATGATGGGTAATAGTCTAAACTTCATTTTATCGTAATCTTTCTTTTCTTAAAATTTACTGAATTTGAATTTGGTCGCCTGTAAGACCATATCTTCTTTCCTTATTTTGATAATCAACAATACATTGGAAGAAAATATCTTTTGTAAAGTCTGGCCACAGAACATTGAGAAACTGAAGTTCTGCATAAGCAATCTGCCAAAGCAAAAAATTACTTATCCTTATTTCACCACTTGTTCTGATCAATAAATCTACTGGTGGAAAATCTTTTGTATAAAGATAATTTTCAAATAATTTTTCATCAATATTCTCCACCTCTAGCTTTCCTTCTTTTACATCGGAGCTTATATTTTTTACGGCATTTAGTATTTCGTTTTGTGAGCCATAGCTTATTGCGAGTACCAAATTTCCTTTTGTATTTTCTTTTGTAAGATCAACGACGCTAAGCAACTGATCTTTTACCATCACAGGCAATTTATCTAAATTACCAATGACATGCATTCTCAAACCTTTAGTAAAAATCTCTTCAGCTTCTAGTAAAAGGGTCTCAGCAAGCAAGCTCATCAAAGTACTTACTTCATCAGAGGGTCTATTCCAGTTTTCTGAAGAAAATGTATAAAGGGTGAGGTAAGGAATATTGATTTCATTACACGCATTTATAGCATTTCTTACAGCATTAATAGCATTCTTATGACCAAAAGATCTTTCTTCACCTCGAGATTTTGCCCACCTTCCGTTACCATCCATTATGATGGCTACATGCTTCGGTAAATTCTCAGAATTTATTTGTTTTTTTATCAACGACATAGTTTCTTAATCACAATAACATGGTGGTCTACCAAAAGAATAGGTCAATCCTAAACTGAAAGTATTCATCCAATCTTTAGAGTCAGGGTCACCTACCGTTCTGTTTTTTATAAAAGTAGCTTCTCTTTCTTTAGAGACCCCGTAGTAATTTCCTGTTTGTAGCAAAGAACCTCCGGTTGTAGGGCTTAAAATATCTGCATTATAATTACTAATCACATCTTTTGCAAGAATCTTGCTGTGATCAAGCTGATCTGTTAAGCTATATCTGAAAGTAGCTTCTGCAAAAACAGCCCATCCGTGATTGAATTTATATTTTAAACCAACTCCGAAAGGAATTTGTGCCACTGTTTTTTTACCCATAGAATATTCTGTAGTGGTAACAAAATCTAATTCATTGATTGGAGCCTGCGCTACACCATCTGCATTTCTTCTGAAATCATGAGTTAAAGTTGCCTTTGGAGCATCAAACATTAAACCTCCAAATCCCCCAAAAATATAAGGGCTCAGCATACTCAGCTGCTCATTATTTACCGGGAAGAAATTGTACTCAAACATGATGCTCGCTTCGTAAATATTATTTTTACCGAATGAATTTCTGTTTCTTCTGTACTCTTCTTTTGCTGCCTTATCGCTAAACTGTACCTGATTATACCCTAAGTCTACTCTAACAGTTTGATGCGGATTAAAATTAAATCTGTATAAAATACCACCATAAAAAGGAACGCCCCACTCTGAAACTCTATCCAAATCCAAAGGTTGCTGCAAAATGTAGTTGGTTTTCCCTATGTCGCCAACAAGATTACTCATCCCTAAGCGAATTCCCAATTCATTTCGTTGTGCTTTTAAACTTACCACCGTTCCTAGGAGGGTAAGGAAGCTAAACAATAATTTTTTATTCATAAAAGAATATGGATTTATGGTTATTTTAAAAATTAATTTTTGCAAATATAAAACATTTTTATATTAATGATAATCTTAATGTTTAGTTAAAAATAAACAAAAAAATATAATTTGTTATAAAGTAAACGGAAAAGAGGGAAATTTATTCTTTTTTTAATACTTCTAATGATATACATGAATAACAAATCGACTTCAACAAATGTTGTTATTTTCTATCAAAATAAGCCTTCACTTTATTTCTTATTTTAATTAAAAATGGTTCTGTATAGTTTTTATCTTCATCAAAATAGCCATAGCCATATCCGTAACCATATCCGTAACCATAACCGTATCCCTGCTTTGTCACATAATCATTATAAACAAATCCTAAATGTTTGATTTCGTCATTGTGATACTTTTCTGTAATCAATTTAAGCATATACTTTTCGGTATATTCGTGACGTACGATATATAAATTGGCATCAGAATACTTCATTAATTCATAAGAATCAGCCACAAGCCCCACAGGAGGCGAGTCGATAATAATAAAATCATAGAGTTTTCTTAGCTCTTCAATTAACTTTACATTTCGTTCGCTCATTAAGAGCTCTGAAGGATTTGGAGGAATAGGTCCTGAAGTAGCAACATCAAGATTTGGAATGTTGGTTTTGTTAATAATCTGGTCAATTGTTGTTTCTCCCGTAAGATAATTTGAAATCCCCAATTTATTATCAATATTAAAATCACCAAAAATTTTAGGCTTTCGCAAATCCATTCCCAATAAGATTGTTTTCTTATCACTTAAACCTAAAACTGAAGCCAAGTTTATTGAAACATATGTTTTCCCTTCCCCTCCTACTGATGAAGTTACCAAGATTACTTTACTTTTATCATCCTCTCCGGATAAAAATCTCATATTTGCTCTAATACCTCTGAAGGCTTCTGCAACTGAAGATTTTGGAGTATTAATAACCGTAAGCATGTTATCATTATTATTATTATTGCCAATCACACCCAATAATGGAATTTTGGTGGCACCAATCAATTCTTTAATATTTCTTACTTTACTATCAAAAAGACTTCCCAGAAGAATTAAAATAAGCGGAAATGTAAGAAATCCACTCATAATTACCATTTTCGTTCCTTTCACATTAGGACCAATAGGGCCTTGTCCGAGATTTTTCGCTGGGTCAATTACTGTAATATCAGACTGATTGGTAGCAAGCCTCATCTGGCTTTCATTCTGTCTGCTTAGCAAACTGTTGTAGGTGGCCTCAATCATATTATAGCCTCTTTCAGCATCAAGATATTTTCTTTGTTTTTCAGGGTAGGTCGTAAGATCTGAACTTGCTTCTACAATCTGTTTTTCAATCTTATTAAGTTCAGTAATATATACGGTATGAACATTTCTAAGAGATCCTGAAGAATTTGCTTTTGCCTCGCCAATTAAGCGGTTTATTTCTTTAATAGGTTCCGAATTGGGGGTGTAAATTGATGATAATTCTCTTTTCTTAAGATAAAGCGCTTTTAGTTCAGAAACAGATGCTGTAAAAAGACCGTCATCAAAACCTGCTGCAGAAGGACTTATCATTTTATCGAAACCTTGAGATTCTACAGAATTTTTGATACTGTTTAAAGAATTCATCTTACTCAGTATGTCAGCTTTTTTAGATTCTAAATCTTTTATTTTCTGCAAAGATTTTTCGTCTCTGTTAGAAATATCATAGAGCTCTTCTGAAACCTTAAGGTAGTTAAGATATGCCGCACTTGAATCTAGTTTTTTTCTAATATCTGCCAAGCTATTTTTCAAATACTTTCCTGTATTTTGATCGACTTGTATTTTATCATTAAACCTTTTTTTCTGAAGCTCAGCCACAGATTTATTAAGAAAACTAACGGTACCATTTAGATTAAACCCGGTCTTAGAGATAATCATGATGCTATTAATTTCTTTATCAAAATCAACACCCACCGTAGAAACAATTCCGTTTACAGCATCATTTACCGTGGAAAGATTTACAATAATGTTTTCATAGTTAATTGAAGGCGAGACTGGGTTAGGGATTAATCTAAATCTAAGATTTGGAGTGGTGTACCATTCGTTTACTTTAATCGTTTTATCACCAGGTCTTCCAAAATTTTCAATACTCTGAAAACCTTCAACATCATATGAATACAGGTAACCTGACTGCCCCTCTTCCGGCAAACTTACTTTATAAGAACCTCCTCCTTTAGGTGTTAGGGTAATTGGGTAATTGACTTGTTGCAAGTGCTTTCGGTCTACTTCCAAAAATACAGGGGAGTCATTTTTATCCAAATAAGTAGATTTAATGGCTCCTTTAGTGGTATAATTTACAAAAAGGCCTAATTCTTTTACCAAAAACTCGTTATGAGATCTAGATAGTAACATTTTTTTCAGATAAATACCATCCTGATTGCCATTTTGACCCCATATGAAATTAATAGACTGACTTGGCGTAAAGTAACTGGCGGTATTGTTTGAAATACTTAATTTTAAATCTGACGCATAAATATTCTGCGCATAGTATTTCCCATAAAACCAAGATACAGCGTAACCAATAGAAAGCATGAGTACAAACCAATACCAGTTTCGCAAAACTTTTCTTAAAAAGTGTTCTATATCAAACAAAGCAAATGATCCAAATTTTTCTTTTTGTGGCTCATTTTTATCTACTAAAGCATCTTTTCCTGGAATCATACATTAAAGGTTTTTAATAAGCAGATAAATTGATAACGCTGTAGTAATCACAGAGACACCGCTAATAAGCGTTTGTATAGGATCTTTTCCAAAGCCGTTGAGCGCTCTTCTTTGAGTTGTAAGAAAAATCTCGTCACCATTTTGCACATAAAAATACGGAGAATTCATCACATCTTCTCTTGTAAGATCGATCTTAGCTTTCTTAATACCTTCGGGTAGCTTTCTGTACACTACGATATTTTTACGATCTATCGTTCTGTTTAAACCTCCATTAATAGCAATTGCTTCCGTTAAAGTCAATGTATTTTTATGAGCTTTTTTTTCTCCCGTAATTCCGGTGGTCTCAATATCACCCAAAACGTAATAGGTTATGCCGTCTGTATTAAGTCTTACTTCAGATTTTCCGTCTTGAAAATTTTCATTTACTTTAAGCTGAAGTTCTTGGGTAATATCTTCTATTGTTCTTCCTTCTGCTTTTACATAACCTATCCCAAAAACCAGTATATCCCCTTTAGAATCAACCTTTAAACCATTAAAATAAATCATTGCATTTCCTCCACTTCCATTTCCTCCACTTCCACTAAATGAAATATTATTATTTCCTCCTGCAGAAGCATTTAAAGAAGAGTAAAACTGTGCGGCATCACCTTCAGGAGTTGTCACAATATTCAAAGTCAACATATCATTTTTGGTAACCCTATAAACAGGAGTATTGTAAGGAATTAATCCCTCTTCATTGATAACAAGACTTTCACTTGGTTGCATATATTTTACATCTTTGGTTGTGATACAGGAAACCAATACAAAAGGTAAAATTAAAAATAGGAAATACGTATAAATTTTCATCTCAATAAATGTAGTTTGTAAAAATATAATTTAATTATCAGTTTTCAGCTTATTATTCCGCATTAGAAAAATAATATCTGGAATATAAGCTCCAAGGAAGCCTAAAAATAGGATAATCACCAATAATAGATTTACATTAATATGTCTCAGATAATAGGTAATCATTACAATAAAGAGGTAATAGCATATAATATAAAAACTGGCTCTTCTGTGGGTGAGATCAAGCTTAAGAAGCTTATGGTGAATATGGTTTTTATCGGCTTCAAAAGGTGATTTTTTATTCCAAAGTCTTACCATAATGACATTTAAAGTATCTACAATAGGCAAGATAAGAATAGCAACAGCCACTACAGGAGCCGACTTCAAATGATATCTCGGGACACTCACCATGTTCTTATCTATAAAAATATCTATAAAACAGATACATGTAAATGCCAATAAAAACCCTAAAAGCATAGATCCTGTATCTCCCATAAATATTTTAGTGGCTCGCAAGTTTGATAAATTATAATACAAAAACGCCAGTACAGAACCAATTAAAACAATCGATAAAATAACCAAAGGATAATTGTACTCTCCTAAACGATAATAACTAATTCCAAAAAGAGCACTACAGATAAGAGAATAGCCACCGGCAAGACCATCAATTCCGTCAATAAGATTGAAAGCATTGATGAGAATAATAAAAGTAATGATTGTAAAAATCACACTTACCAAATAGTGAATCTCATAAACCCCAAAAATCCCAAACAAACTTCTAATCCTTACATCTGAGCCAATGACAATGAAAACTGATACCACAATCTGTGCTATCAGCTTCTTATAAGCACGCATAACAACAATATCGTCCATAATCCCAACATAAAGCAGAATAATGAGCGAAGCAAAAAGAAATTTATATAAATCGAAAATTTCATACGCAAAAATTGAGGTACAGATGCCTATGGAGTAAAACATCGCAATACCTCCCAAATTAGGAATTTTCCTGAGATGAGAGCTCCGTACACCGGGCTCATCCATTAGGTTTTTACGTTTTGAGATTTTAATAATCGTAGGAATTGAGAAAAAAGTTATCAGAAAAGAAGATAAGAAACCCAATCCTAATTTTATGTAAAAAATAGAAATACCTGTTTCATTTAAGAATAGTTCAAAATTTTTCATCTATTGCTTTTGGGCCTTTGTCGTCCGGCAAATATTAAAATAAAATTTAAAAAAGAATACACTTTCAAAAATCTATTTCAAAATACTGGAAATTTATTTGTGTTTACACTAGTTTCCTTATCAGTTTTTTCTGTCTGGCAAAAAAAAGCAGATAAAATATAGTTTTTTTCAGGGGTAAAGATAAAAGATAATTTTTACCAAAACGACTGTAACACAATATATCTTTCATTTTAACATCTCTTTTTCTTATAAAATCTTCTAATTCTTGAGACATTTTGTAAAATTGTGTCTCATTTTTAACAAAAGCAAGATAAGCCAAAAAGGTATAAATTCCTTCTAAAATTTGAAAACCTTTCAACTCTTCCGTTTTTGAAGAATATTTTGAAATTTTAAAAGCTGTTTCTACTTCTTCTACAGCTTTCAAAATATCCAGACCTCTTTCGTTGTGGGTTTTCGAAATAGAATCTGCTCTTTCAAGATACTGGTAATGAAAATTTTGCGTTTGCGCCAATATTTTACATTCCAGCAAAAGCTGAGGAATCAGCTGAATATCTTCAAAATGAACGCCTTTTTTAAATCTTTTATCAATAAATAACTCTCTTTTGAATAATTTATTGCAGGCAAAATAACTTAAGTCAGAAAAAACAGAAAAATGTTTTTCCAAAACAATTTTCTCAGGCATATGCGGAATTTGTGTGAGCTTTTGGGTTACATTTCCATCTTCATCTACTTTCTGAATGTTGCAGATTACCATTTCTGCATCATATTTTCCAGCCAGATTCAACATTTCTTCAAACATCGTTCCAGAAACGTAATCATCACTGTCTACAAACCCAAAATAATCTCCGGTTGCTCTGTCGATCCCAAAATTTCTGGCATCGCTCAAACCGCCGTTTTCTTTGGTGAAAGCTTTTATTTTATCCGGATATTTTTGTGAATATTCATGAATAATATTTTCCGACCCATCGTTACTTCCGTCATTTACAACGATAATCTCAATATTCTGCAGACTTTGGTTCACCAAAGAATTAAGGCACTTAGCCAAATAATGTTCAACATTATAAACGGGAACAATCACAGAAACTTTTGAGCTCGGATTTTCCATTGCTTAGATTTTTGTAAATCTTGCGCTCAGCCAACCTTTTTTAGCTTCATCAAAATCTTTTCTTGAGCACGGAATACAGTTTTCTATGTTTTCATCATCACCAAAATACCAAAGATTGCTGAAGGTATCACGCTTGAACGCATATTGTCGATCTTCAATCAAAACATAAAACATTTCGTAATGTCTTTCTTTAGGATGCGATTGCTGTATATTGATTCCTTCAATCAGATACCAAAGCATTTGTGCCAAAAGCTGATGATTGAGTTGGTTTTCAGAATAAATATTATAATTAAAAATTCCTACAGATTTTAGATTTTCGCTTAAACCGATTTCTTTCATGTAAGCACAGATTTCTCTTCGGTTTAAACCATTCACCTGCGGATTCATAGAAAATGCATCACTGAAACTTTCAATGGCATCACAATTTACCGTTACCAAATCTGCTTTTCTGAAAAAAGGCTCGGTTTTCTCTGTAGAATTCATCATTTCTGCTAAACGCACAATATCAAACTCCACTTCTTTGATGAGCTTTACAGAATCCTGTTCGTTCAAATGTTTTTGATATCCTAAATGATGATAATTTTTAATTGAAAAGTTTTTCGAACCTAAAATTTTGCTTAAAAAAGTATGCTCATTAATACCTTCCCCTTGTTTTATGGAAATAATATTGCTGATTTGCGTATAGTTAATATTTTTCTGATGAAAATGTAAACCCGAAAATAGCGAGAATGCAAAGTCATTAGAACCCCCGATAATCACCGGAATAGCTCTTTTATAATGACATGCCGACAAAACTTCCTGTAAAATATAGTGAGAATCTTCCACCGATTTTCCGGAAACTAAATCTCCTAAATCAACTATCGGAATTTCAAAATCCAGTTGCGAAAGTTTGTAAAATTCTTTTCTTACCGCCGTAAAATCCTGAACTTCAGCATCACCGTTTGCTCCTCTGTAGTCAGAAACAAAAAGAAGTACAATACTGTCTTCTTTTATTTCCTTTGTAATCTTATTTCCGATCTGCCAGTTTTCTGTTCTGAAATTTCTTGGTGAAATTATAAAATCTTCAAAATCCATGTTCTCAAATACTTATTAAAACTCAAAAATATTAAAATTAAATGACTAAGCCGAACTTGAGAATTAAATTTTAAGGCCTTTAAATTAAAAGCAATAATAAATTTTCAAAAACTAACGATTCAAAATCTCAAACACAAAAGTTGTAGAAGTTTCAAACGTTCCTCCTTGTGTTGCTCCAAATAAGAACTGAGGTCTTTTCCCGTCTTTGCTCATCAAAATCATAGGACGTTCCAGTCTTCCAAATCTTTTTAAATGTTTTGGAGGATTGGGTTCCTGAATATAAGACTGCATATTAAGATAAGCTATTTCAGGTTTTGTCCATTCTATTCCGTTTTTTGTCGTTAAATGCAAACCGTATTCGTGGTTAAAAAATCCCATATCACGGGCAACCATATGAAATTTTCCGTTTTGTTTCCAGATAAATGCATCTTCTAATTGTGCATTGTTTGGTAAATTTGAAAAATCAATTACGGGATTTTCAGAAACCTTTGTGTAAGATCCGCTTGGAGAATCTGCTTTTGCCAATCCGTATTTTCGATTGCCTCGAACCGTTCCTTTCTGAATCTCGTATTCTATTGTATTCCAGGATTTGTAAAAAAGCCAATATTTTCCGTCATTTCCTTTTACAAAAGCAGGATTTGTCGTACAATGATCGTCCCAAGAACCTTCTTTTCCGGGAAGAAGTAAAGGTTGATCAGGTCTTTTCCATTCTCCGTCAAGTTTTTTTGAAACAGCCAATCCGATTCTTTTGGTATTCGTTTTTCCGTTGGAATTTCCCATAAAGAAGAGGTAATATTGGTCATCTACTTTTTTAACTATAGGATTATGACACGTCGTTGCATCCCAAAACCCTTCTCCTCTCGGACTGAGAACAACCTCTTTATGCTCAAATTTATCGAATGGAGAATCAGCTTCTGCTCTACAAATTTCAGAGCCATTGAGCCAGCCTCCCATTCCTTTTTCCTTTTTCCACCGGGAATAAAAGAGATGTACTTTTCCGTCTTCACCCCAAATCGGAGAAGAACACCAAATATAATATCCTTCGAGTTGTAACGAACGACCAATTGATTTTAATTTAAAATAAGGTTTGTCTGAAAAATCAAATGCTTTAGTAAATGACGAACCCAAAAATACAGCTGTAATTCCTAAAGCTGAAGTTTTTAAAAAATCTTTGCGTGTGTATTTTGATTGATTCATTTGATTTGATTTGATTTTCTGCTAATGTAGAAGAAATGCAAATGAAGAGTATCCTGCGGTTTAGGGTTTTATTTTAAACAGCGCAACAACCCAATTTATTTTAAATTGAATTCAAAAAGGCTTTCGGAATAAAATATTTTATGCATATCCGTTTTTACTAATGATCTATAATTTAGCGCAAAGGCAAACAAAGAACATTAAAATTTGACCGTTTAAAGTTATACAAAGGCGTAAACTAAGCAAAGAAATACAAAAAGTTATAAAATATTAGAAATTGCGTACAAGCATTAAATTTGTAGACAGAATTGTTATATTTGGGTTATTAAAAATATGAACACAACTTCCTAAACAAGCCTATTTTGGTTGAATTAACGAAGTTTTACTTTCTAATAAAATATCAAAAACTTTTTAATGAAATATTTTTTAACACTTTCTTTTCTGTTTATTCTTCAAATATTAAATGCCCAAATTATCTCTGTTCCTTATAATGACCAAGATGGTTTTCCTATTATAAAGGTTAAAGTTGATGGGAAGGAGTATGATTTTCTTTTTGATACGGGAGCACAAGTTTCTGCTCTTAATTCTACAGCCTTTAAAAACCAAAAAATTATCGACTCCAAAACATTGGGCGATATAAGTAGAATAATAAAAAATGTTGATATTGCTCAATCCTCCATTGAGATTGACAAAATAGGTTTTAACAATCTAAAGATGGTCTATATGGATCTAAGTGCTATGGATAGTGTTCTCTGCCACAATAATCTTGATGGTATTATTGGAAGAGATATTATGAAAAATTACAGTATTGAGATTAATACAGACCAAAAGAAAATTAATTTTTATGAAAAACTGAGTGATGTAAATTTATCTGGCTACAAAAAAATAAAATTACCTAATACTGAAGAACCAAAAGTTCTTTTGAAGATAGGAAACCAAAAAAGATATGTTCTTATAGATACCGGAAGTAACGGAAAGCTTGTAATTTCTGACTATAAACTCGATAAACTTTTTGATAAAGAAAAGTATTCCGTTTTTCTTTCCCAAGGTAGCTCTACAGGTGCGCATGGCAGAGTACAGGCAATAAAAAAACAATACTATTTATCTAATATAAATTTTAAAATGGGGAATCTAGAATTAGAAAACCAGCAATTAGTGGCCTCAGATTTTGATGATAACAATTTAGGATTTACTTTTCTGAAACAGTTTAACATCATCTTAAATTTAAACGATAACAGTTTATATGTAATTGAAGGTAAACAAAACGCGGTCAATATTGTACCTTCATTTGCATTTGTTTCGAATTATCATCGCGAAACAGGAGATTGGGTCATCTCAAAAATTAAATTAGAAGTAAAAAATTTACATTTAGGAGATATTATTTACGAAATAAATGGGGAAAAACTACCTCCTGATGCATTACCATGCAATAATAAAATGGAAGATTTCTTCGAACTGCAAAAAGAAATTAAAAATATAACCGTCATTCGAAACAAAGAAAAAATAAAAATTAACTTTTAAAATTCTGTGTACTTAAGCTTTTCAAGGTTTAAAATTTACTTCTTAGCAACCAGTTTTACCGATGGTGTAAATCTACAATCCCTACATACCCCAACATAACAGGTTATAAATAACTGCTCACAAACGATTATTACTTATTTTTAAAAATTTACAGCAACCTATCCTTAAATTTCTTACTTTTAATTGTTTAACACAATTAAATTCACAAACGATGAGCACAAAAAATCAAATCAGTGTAGAAATACCTCTGGCTGTAATTGCAGAGGTAAACCAAAAATTACAGGATTGCAGAACGCTTCTTGCGCCTTACCTTCAGGGGCTTACTAAAGAAGAAAAAGAATCGATGTTTAAAATGGGTGATAAAACAGTAGCTACCGTACAGAAAGTAAAAAGCTACATGGAAACCAATCCCGAATTTATCCCTAATTACATGGATAAAGTAGAGTTTCTGAAAGATGAAGCAGTAGTTACATCACTTACCCCACTTGGAAACTTAGTAACACAATTGTCTTCGGATATTGAAGATACATTAACCATTGCCGGAAGTGAAGCATTGGTTTCTGCCCTACTCTACTACGGAACAACAAAAGAAGCTTCTGACAAAGGCGTAGCAACAGCAAAACCAATCTATGAAGATTTAAGCCAGAGATTTACCAAAAAAGGGAACAAAAAGAAACCTGATACAGAGTAAAACCTCTCCTCAACTTATTCCAACGACTCTTTTAGACTCATCAACGAGTATAAAAGAGTCGTTTTTCATTCATAAAGCCTCTTCGATGAATATAAATGACTCAACGGAGAGTGTTAAAGACTCATTTTCCAGTGTTGAAGAGTCAACGATGAGTCATGGGGAGTCAGCCAAGAGTTTCAATGATTGGATGGTGAGTATTTTTTAGTGGAAATCCAGCATTTTAATCAGTTTTTGTTATTAATTGTCTGTAACGCTGGCGTGAGTGTCACGCTTACCCCAATTTAATGAGGAAGAAACATTATTAAAAGTCTTCTTTTTGAATATATTTGTTACTTTGGAAGTAAAAACTAATCAAAAAAATTTATAAAACCTTGAAAGCAAAAATACTACTACTAATCATCTTATTTTCAAACCTTTCTTATGGACAGGGAAATGGGCTTTATAAATTTGAATCAGAAAATGGAAAATATGGATTTATTGACAAAACCGGAAAAATCAAGATAAAAGCACAATATCTTATTACTGGTGATTTTAATGACGGACTTTGTTATGTTTCTAAAGAAGTTATAAAAAAAGACTATAAATGGATATTTATTGATACGCTAGGCAACGTTGCATTTAACATTAAAGATGCTTTTCCCGAATCAGGATTTAATGATGGATTTGCACGAATTTCAAATTTCGGAGAACATTGGTTTGTGAATAAAAACGGAGTAAATGAATTCGGAAAAACATGGAAAGACGGACATGGTAATTTTAAAAATGGAATTGCTTACGTAAGCGATATAAAATATTCTAATTTTTATCCAATAAATACCAAAGGAGAAAAAATTGACCCCAAAATTATTTCTGATATAGATACTTATAATAATAGTCACTCCGAAACTGATAACAAAAATGAGTTTAGATCCAGCAAATTTATTCCATTTATAGAAAATGAGCTTTGGGGTTTTAAAGATGAATTAAATAATGTTATAATTGAACCAAAGTTCTATTTAGTAGATAAATTTGAAAATGGAATTTGTGCTGTTAGAATAAATGAACAAGAATTTGAGATCGCAAATGATTATTTTCTAGATGCAATTATTGATGAGCAGGGAAAAGTTCTTAATAGGATAGAAATGCACTGTTACAGAGGCTTTCAAGGGGAATTCATAAAATTTTATGGTGCGCCACATTTTGGTGGTGGAGTTCATTACTTAAACAAAAGTGGGCAGCTAGTTATTCCTACTGAATAAATGCTCTTACCCAATATATTTTATTTAATAATCTTTTGATAAAAATTAAAAGTGGAAAACGAAGACAAAACATTTGAATTACTTGAAATGTGCTACTACGGTCATATCGACCAAGTAAAACAATTACTGGAAGAGGGTGTTGATATCAACGGGATTGGTAATAATGGAATGTCGCCGTTGGATGCTGCTAAAAATGGAGAAAATGATGATATTATTGATTTTCTCTTAAGTTTGGGAGCGAAGGAAAACTTAAATTTGAATGATAAATTATAATCAAGAAAATCTATATATAATCTTATGCTAGCGAAAGAACCAAACTCTTTGCCCGAAAAATAAACTCGCAGTACACACTTAATAATTTCACAATACAAATAAATGATAAAGAATATATTTCTAATAATCGTAATATTTAGTTTTCTTAACACTTACGCTCAAAATTTTAATGTTATTTTACAGGTAAATGATGTTAATATTGATGGAGAGATCACAGCAATGTCCCTAAGCAATAATAATAGTAGAGACGAAGAAAGAATTAGAGTTAATTACTATCCTGGAGATTTAATAATTCCTAATTATGAAAAATCAAGCTTCGAGAAACTAAATAACGATTTTATACTTACATTCAATTATAATACTTATAAACGTAACTCACAACAGATCGCTACTTTTAATATTAAACTATCGAAAGAGCTTTTGAAGCAACCATATTTAATAATCAATATTTATGATTTTAGAGTTAAAAAATATAAGCGGTGGTTTCAACACTGCGCAAAAGGTAGTGATTATTTCCCTCAAATATCTTTTCAAAATTCAGGATTTTGTCCTAGAATAAAATAATAAACCCCTTTTGATAATTTCAAAAGGGGTTTATTTATTTAAGTTTAAAAACTATTTATTTCTTCGCTGCCGGTTTTTTAGCAACCGTTTTCTTCGCTGTCGTTGCTTTTTTTGCAGCTGGCTTTTTCGCTGCAGGTTTCTTTTTCTCAGCGAAAGCTTTTGGATCTTGTGCAGTAATCCATTTTTTAACCTCATCTAAAGAAACATCTTTCAGCTCGTCTGCTTCATACTTGGTATCGTCTTTCTTTTTAGGAATTTTATAAATATTTTTTCCATGTTTTACGATAGGACCCCATCTCGCATTTTCAATTGAGATTTTTTCGGCTTCCCATTGTTGGATATAACGGTTGGCTTCTTTTTCCAATTTGGCTTCTACCAATTCGTTGATGTCGCTTTGAGAAAGGTTTTCGAAATTATATTTCTTCGGAACGTTGATGAAAATACTTTGATATTTAATGAAAGGACCAAATCTTCCTGTTCCTTTTGTAATGGGTTCACCTTTGTATGATGCAATTGGCGCATCAGCTAATTTCTTTTCAGCGATGATTTCTTCCGCACGTTTTTGATCTATAGAAAGAGGGTCTTCCCCTTTAGGAATACTGATGTACGTGTCGCCCCATTTTACGTAAGGACCAAATCTTCCGACTCCAACCGATACCGTCTGATCTTCAAAATTATTTAGTTCGAAAGGCAATTTGAATAGCTCCAAAGCATCTTCCAAGTTGATGGTTGCAATATTTTGTCCGGCCATTAATGATGCGAAAATTGGTTTTTCTTCATCATCCTGCTCTCCAATTTGAATCATGGCTCCAAATCTTCCGATTCTTGCATGAACATTTTTACCGGTTTTCGGATCTACACCTAATAATCTTTCGCCATTTGCACGGTCTGCATTTTCTTCTACATCAGCAATTCTTGGATGGAATTTTGAGTAGAAATCAGACATCATTTCTTTCCATTTCTGAGCACCACTTGCAATTTCATCAAAACTTTCTTCTACTCTTGCGGTAAACCCGAAGTCTAGAATTTCACTGAAATTATTGGTTAAGAAATCATTCACAACTTCTCCGATGTCAGTGGGAACAAATTTATTTTTGTCGCCTCCGAATTTTTCTTCAAGGACTTCTTTTTTAATTTTATCATTCGTTAAAGAGATTTTTACCACCTCTCTTACTTGTGGCTCAATTTCTCTTTTATCAACATATTCACGGTTCTGAATCGTCTGAATCGTTGGTGCATAGGTTGACGGACGGCCAATTCCCAGTTCTTCAAGCTTTCTTACCAATCCTGCTTCTGTATATCTAGCGCTTGGTCTTGTGTACTTTTCCTGTGCCGTAATTTTTTTATAGCTTAAAACTTCACCAACGCTTACTTTTGGTAACAATTTTTCATTGTTGTCCTCATCTTCATCTTCTGTTTTTACAATTCCGTATGCTTTAAGGAAACCGTCAAAAATAATAACTTCACCTTGCGCCTCAAAATGCTGCGGAAGTTTAGCGTTTCCAATTTCTATAACCGTTTTCTCAATTTTAGCATTTGCCATTTGAGAAGCTAGTGTTCTTCTGTAGATTAACTGATACAGCTTACTTAACTGCACATCTGAAATTGTTTTTACAGAGAAATCTGTCGGACGGATAGCTTCGTGAGCTTCCTGTGCTGATGAAGATTTTGTGGTATAATTTCTCGGAGAAGAATATTCTGCTCCGTATTCTGATATAATTTGATTTTTTGCGCCTTCAATTGCTTCCTGAGAAAGGTTTACCGAGTCGGTTCTCATATAAGTAATGAATCCTTCCTCATATAATCTCTGAGCAAGACGCATTGTATTGGTTACATTGTATCCTAATCTTGAAGAAGCTTCCTGCTGAAGGGTAGAAGTTGTAAACGGTGCAGACGCGGAACGGCTTCCTGGTTTTGTTTCTACATTTAGAACTTTAAACTCAACGGTCTTTGCCAGCTCTAAGAATTTTTCGGCTTCTTCTTCTTTCTCGAAATCTTTTTTAAGCTTTGCTGCGATTTCCTGAGATGTTTTGTTTAAGAAAATTCCGTCTAGTTTAAAACTTACTTTTGGAGTAAAAGCACGAATTTCTTTTTCTCTTTCTACAACCAATCGTACCGCAACCGACTGTACTCTACCTGCAGACAATCCTGGTTTTACTTTTTTCCAAAGTACCGGAGACATTTCAAAACCTACAATTCTATCGAGAACTCTTCTTGCCTGCTGAGCATTGACTAAATTCTGGTCAATATCTCTCGGATTTTCAATAGCTTTAAGAATCGCATTTTTGGTAATCTCGTGGAAAACGATTCTTTTCCTGTTGTCTGGTTTTAGTTTTAACTCTTCAGCCAAATGCCATGCAATAGCTTCTCCTTCGCGGTCTTCATCGGAAGCCAACCAAACCATTTCGGCTTTTTTCACAGAAGCTTTAAGCTCTGTTACTAATTTCTTTTTGTCCGCAGAAACTTCGTAATCGGGACTGAAGGTCTCCAAGTCAATTCCCATTCCTTTTTTAGGAAGGTCTCGGATGTGTCCGAAACTAGATTTTACTTCAAAATCATTTCCTAAATATTTCTGAATGGTTTTTGCTTTGGCTGGGGACTCTACGATTACTAAATTTTTCGACATACTGAAAATTTCTGCAAAAGTAAAGATTTTTTATTAGATGAACTCGTTAAATCATTTTATTTAGAAGTTCAAATGGCGCACTTAAGGTTCTGTGGATGATTTTTATGAGAGTAAAAACCGACTTCCCAAGTGATTAACAAATAAAAAAAGCTATCAAAGAAGAGAGCTAATAGACAAAAACATTTAGCATCTTTGATATTTTAAATAATACAAATTAAAAAATGAAAATTATTCCAAAAAAAAACTTTGCTTATAATTACGTTAATTTTTAATCGCAATAATAAGCAAAGAAATACAAATAATTAATTTTTCACATCCTGCACTTTAACTCTTACATACAGGATAGATTTATCTATTATTTTTTTATGATTTTAACTAAGGCTTCAGAATTATTAATTCTCACTAAATAAACACCTTGAGTTAATGAAGAAACACTCGTTTGTGTATTTTCAAATTTCCCGGATTTTACCAGTTGCCCTGAAGCATTATAAATCTGATAATAATAATCTTTGTTTTCTGTGGCTTTGATGTAAAGAACATCTTTCACCGGATTTGGGAAAAGAACAATTTTATTTTCTTTTACTTTTTCTGAAATTTCAGATTTGCTGAAAACATTTGAGGCTTTCATTGCAGAACCAGGCGTTACCGGAATTGCAGGAATAGGCCCTTCTTCTGATCCATTTTGATTATAGCTTACCTTTACACAACGACAGTTCATCCCAAAGTACGGATCATTATTATCATGAAAAGCAATGAAGCGATTGTTTGCTGAAGCTGCATCAAATAAAATATTAATCGGTCTACCAATATAATTGGAATTCATAGCTGCCGTCCAAACACCAGGATACTGAAAATTATTCACAGTGTAGGTGCCAACGGGAGTTTGATTTGCCATTACACTTCTTACGCCACGTGATCCTACATTAGGATAATTTCCTACTGCGTATTCTGAATTATTAAAAACAAAACCAACACTTGCATTACCCGAATTCTTCACTTGCGTTCCTAAATAATCAGTTACTAAATTATAACTTGCTGCTACATTCTCATCTTTTTTATACCAGGGAGACATTCCAAAGTCTTTATTGGAAATAATAGCAACACCGGTAAGATCGGGAATCCTCCATCCTTCAGGACAAGGATCAAAAGGTGATTTTTTACCTCCTCTTCCCCATCGGTCAGCAGCAAAATTAGGCTCATCTAACAACCAGTCTGTTCCATTGGTATATGTAGGAACGGAATAATTGTAAGGTGCAAAAGAACTTGGAATCATATAAACCAAAGGGTTTTTTACCGAATAAGAAAGTACTTTAGCAGCTTTATCACTTGCTTTATCATTTGCTAAAACATTTGCATTTGAAGCATTTGTATATGTATTATAAGGAACAATATAACTTCCTGACATATTGTTGTATGATTGCGCAGTAAGCATAGTATAGCCTATTGCTCCATTTGAATTCGCATTTCCTAAAAATATATCATAAGAAGATCTGTCGGCATATTGAAATGAAGGAATTGGATCCTTTCTTCCCCATTGATATTGCAATCCTGTAGAAGCTTTAATTCTTGAATACTCTTCAACCGTAGGCGATTGAGGATTGGCAACTGTAGGAAAAGCATCAATGGCTCCTAAATTCCTATCCATAAACTCTGTTTTTAAAACATCCCCTTTTAGAACGTAATTTACATAATTAGTCGCTGTAGCATTAGGAGCTTCAGTTGCATAAACATTAGACTCTATCGCTGTATCTGTCACCCAAATATGCCATGACCAATAAACAGGGTTTGTAATACTTCCATTATGCAGAGTAACCACGGCATTTCCGCTTTGGTTAGGATTCACATTAACAACAATTTTAGAATTTGCTAAATCGGTCAATGAGCCCGGCGAAGGATTTGTAATATTTACTGTATTAATCAAATTTGCATTGGTCGTCCATAGAACATTAACTTTTAAATCATTAAAACTAGAAGCATTTAAAACATCTGGATTATTGAGTAATTGGCTCTGAACAGAAAAAGCTTTAGTTACTGGAATTTCAACAACAGAAGCTACCTCATCTTTTACAATCTGATAGGTGTTTGGATTATCTAACCCAACAGTATATTCAGAAGCCGTATTGATGTATTCGGTAGGAAAGTCATAATTATTAAGCTGAGACAATGGGTCTTTTATACATCTGCAGCCATTGGCATCTGAGGTTTTTGCTGTGCCCGTCGGTGTATACCAATATCGACCTTTAATGGTAGGATTTCCAGAATCTGGAATATCATTCTGCCCTTTATCTGGTACCATAAACAATAATCGTGATCCTACGGCAGGAGTTACATCAAAATGTCGTGTCATTGTAGATGTCCACAAACCTACATGGTGTTGATCCGTATACTGCCCTCCCTGAGCATTGATTGCTATGCCTCCGGTTCCGGGGAAAACACCCATATCTAATCCTCCAGCATTAGACAAATCAAATCCTACATTTGGATAAAGCTTAAATGCTGTCATAAATGCAGGCACATTATTATCGTTGGGCTTAATAATATGATATCGATTAGCCTCAAAAGCATTCTTACCTAAAAGAGTTCTTACTCCAAACGGAGAATAATCAATTCTAACATCATCTACATAAGAACCAGAAGCCAGATTGGCTACTAACATCGAAGGAATCCTCCATCCGTTAGGACATGGGTCAAACGATGATTTATTACGATAGGGCGCATTACTGCTGTAGAAATTATAATTTGTGACAATTTTTCCTTTTGAATTGTCTGACCACAGGTTGAGCTCGGTAAGTCTACTATCAGGCAATGTAGAAGTTTTACCAAACCAGTTGATCATAAGATTTGCATTATTATTATAGTAGGCAAGTCCCGAATTGTCATCTTTATTAACATAAATAAGACTTAAAGGATTTTTTATCGAAAGTTTGATATTATTATTAACCGTAGCATTAGAAACGGGCACAAACTGCCTCAAGTTATCGAAATTTTGTGCGTTAGTAAAGTTTTTTGCCTGTCTATGACGTACCCTTCCAATAGAACCTGAAACTTCGTAAAAGTCATTTCCTCTGTCAACCAAAGACGGAATAGGATCTTTTCTACCCCATTGATATAACAGACCTTGGTTTTTATTCCAATCATCTGCCGTTAGGGAATTGCTTAGAGCCCCCAAGTTCCTGTCCATCCATTTCCACTCTGCATCAGGAATAACTTCTAGTGTACCATCGCTTTTTTCTCTTCTAACATTGGTATAGCTTTTATAAGTAGACCCGTTTGTGGGATCATCGGTGACCCAAATATGCCATGACCAAAAAATTTCTCCATTTATTCTAAAAGCGACAACAGCATTTCCTTCTTTTGATTTGTTTATCGGTACTTTTATTTTAGCACTTTCTCCAGAACCCAAAACCTCCAAAGCATAACCTGCATCTGATTTAATCAAGCCATGATTATCTTCCCACAGCACATCTGCGGTGATGACACCATCTGGAATACTAGAGCCTAAGAATTCATAGCCGCTCCACATAGCGTAAGCTTTTTTCACAGGAATATAGATTCCGTCATTCAATTGTGAAGGTTCAAAAATATAGCTATTCGGAGCCTTCATCCAATCTTTCGCAGCTGCTCTTTCGGTGATTCCGTTACTTTTATCCGGAAATCGATTACCCAAAGTGTCTGTTTTTAATTTCAATGCCGTATGTTCGGAATTAGAAAAAGTTTTTTTTGATTCTAAAAGATTCTGAGCATCAGCAGAAAAGAAACAGAAAGCCACTGCAATACTGTAAAAGTATTTTCTATTCATATTGTAATTTGATTTGTAATTTGAGCATGCAATCTAAAAATAAAATTCTCAAAAACATAACATAAAGTTAAAATACTCATAAAATAAAAATATATAAACAAATTATCTTACACAATAAACAACCATATTCACATATGTATGAAAATTTCATTCCAATTATTTCGCGCACAAAAATACAATATCCGACTCAATAAACACATGAGTCTGAGTTAAGTTTCATTAATAATTAATAAAACTTTAAATGAAAAGAAATTGAGAAATGGAAATGCCTTTAAGTAAAATAAAGCTTAAGGCAGTAAATAATTTTTGTAAAGTTTGGATATGAATCTCCCGTTTACAATATTTTTAAAATTAATAAAAAATAGTGCAATAAAAAAATTATAGATATAAGAAAAACCTATGCATTGCCAATCTTGATGAGATTATAGAAAATAAAAAAAGAGAAAACAAAACAGCTTTCAAATAACCAGAAACTCAAATTTTAATCTCTTAAAATCATGAAATCTACGGCATTCTACAGCTATTCTGTTTCTCTTTTAAAAAGTTTTCGTAATATTTATTTTGCTTATTAAGCCTAAAATATCATGAAATCTAACATCACTAAAAAGTTAATTCTTTATGATTTTAACCAAGGCTTCAGAATTGTTAATTCTCACTAAATAAACGCCTTGAACCAATGACGAAACACTCGTTTGTGTATTTTCAAATTTACCGGCTTTTACCAGCTGTCCTGAAGCATTATAAATCTGATAGTAATAATCTTTGTTTTCAGTGGTTTTGATGTAAAGAACATCTTTCACTGGATTGGGGAAAAGAACAATTTTATTTTCTTTTTCTTTTTCTAAAATTTCAGCTTTACTGAAAACATTGGAGGCTTTCATTGAAGAGCCAGGCGTTACAGGAATCGCGTCAGGATCATAACGTCCTATTTCTTTTCCATTTGCATCATATTTTATTTTTGCACAACGGCAAGGAATTGCACCTTGCGGAATAATACCAATCCCGGATTTTAAAGTAGATGTATTGATTTCTAACGCAAAAGCTCTTCCATATAGCTGATCGCCTAAGGAAGCAGTCCAAACAGCTGTACTAAATCCTATTTGATCCATATTTGGATTATTATACAATGCTCTATATCCTGTAGCTGGAAAATTACCTATATTATATTGAGCATTTTTAAATACCCAACCATAGCGTTTGTTTTCAGAATTCCTTAAAATCTCTATTCCATCATATTTCAAAGTATTCGTCCCACCAATAGGATAACCCACTGACTGATTCAATCCATATCTCGGATATAAAGGAGCTGAAGTTCCAGACTGAGGTTTGTTTCCCCTTAATATATCCCCAAAATACCATGGAGAACTACCATATTGACCATCTTGTATTAATTCATTTGTATTGCCCATTAAATAGGGAAAAGAAACATCTGGTACTCTCCATCCTTCAGGACATGGATCAAAGGGAGATTTTTTCGTTCCATGCCCCCATCTATCAGCAAATAGACCACTTTGGTTGGATATCCAGTCGATTTGATTTTCACGGGTACCAGTCACAGGCGTAAAGCTGCTATTATACAAAAGCTTAAATGGATTTTCTACAGAGTATTTCAAAACTTTTCTTATTTGCTCATGTCTTGGCTCTGTAAGCACAACATTTGCATTACTATAAGTAGTATAAGGAATACTATAAGTAGAAGTTTTGTGAGCAAAATAATCTACTGATAATGCATAAAGAGAATTACCATTAGCATCTTTCCCTGTCTCTAAATACACCGAATAGCGATCATCTCCACTTCCAGATATTGAATTACCAAAATTAACAGGGTTAAAAAAAGCTGGTATTGGATCTTTTCTTCCCCATTGATAAAGCATTCCTCCAGATTTTTGAATTTGCTGAGCTTCCACGGCAGTAGGCGAAGCGGACAAATCAGGAAAAGCCTGTAAAGCTCCTAAATTCCTGTCCATAAACTCTGTAGTCAATGGAGGCAAACCACTTTTGGTAGGATTAACCAAATTACTTGCGTTGGGCAAAACACTCTCTGTGGTATAAGGAGCGAGAGCGACAGGAGCTGTTTCAGGAGCCCAAATATGCCAACTCCAAATAACTTTACCTTGTCCATCTTTTAATGCTACGACCGCATTGCCTTTTGGATTGCCTGCTCCAAATTCCACTGTGATATTTCCATTTTCATCTTGTCCTGTTAATGATACTTTTTTTATTAGTGTTTTATTTGAAGTCCACATTACAGATGTAGTAAAGCTTCCAACAGGCCATCCATGATTTGAAAGATATTGATTGTAGATGGCAAAAGCTTTATTCATCGGAATTGAATGCGAAGTCTGATTATCTGCAATCATATAAGCATTAGGATTATCAATACCAGTTGTATAATTCAATTGTCCTGTTGAGAAAAAATCAGTTGCAAAATCAGCTATCAATTCTTTGTTTGGATCCTCAATACACCTTACCGTTTTACCGTAAGTGTTAATACCACTACTTGTACCGCTTGAATGTATTATTTGATATAAGCCAAATGTTGGATTAACATCTAGTCTTGCATAGTCATTTACAACACCCAAAAACCTTGCCCCCAAAAAACCTAAGCTTGCACTCCAAGAATCTACTTCGGATGCTACATCAGCAAAATTATTACTTGGATATGTTCTGTTGGCTCCATTTGCATAAATTTTACCTGCCAATGACATTTTACCAAGATTTCTTCCAGGTACTGAGGTGAAATCTACTCCTAATCCTGGATAAATTTTAATCCCTGGGAACAGATTATTTGTTGTGGTATTTCCGTTAGGATTTAATATTAAATCAGTAGCATCATCATTGTTATCAGAATTTCTACCCCAAACAGAAAATTTACTTTTTGCAGCTGATCCTTTAAATGACGGCACTCTATAGTTACAAGGACATGGATCATAAGCTGACTTCAGCTGATAACCTTTAAAACCGGTATCTCCAGGTATCTTATCTTCCAAATATCCTTCATAATTATCTCCCCAGAGATCATAGTACTTAGTATTATTTACTTCATAAATACTATTAGAAAACCAGGAATCTAAACTACCGGATTGTAAATTTATCCTTTCTACTAATGTTAGAGGGTTTTCAACAGCATATCTTAAATTATCTTTTATATCATTACTTGTACGGTTTATTTTTTGGATTTTATTCCCGGGATATGCCGCATTATTCACATTACCCAATTTCAATGTACTTATTTCATAGTATGATCCATCCTTGTTGGCTAAACTTGGGAAAGGGTCTTTTCTGCCCCATTGATAATATAAGCCATTGGATTTGGCCCATTCATTACCTAAAAAAGTATTACTTGTTGCTCCTAAATTTCTATCCATAAACTTGGGAACAAATGGTGTAATATTATCATATTTATAATCCATTCCGGTGGTAGCTTCTCCACTCAATCCTGGCATATCAGTTACCCAAACATGCCAACTCCAGTAAACATTGTCATTTGTAGTTCCGTTTCCTATGTGTAAAGCTACTACTGCGTTCCCTTTGCCTTTTGCTTTATCTATTTCAATTTTAATTCTAGACTGTTCAGTAGTTGCACCCGGCTCTATAGATATCGATTTAATTAAACCTGAAACATCTTCCCAATATACTGATGGTGTTTGGACACCTGTTAATAAACTATTTACATCCCCCATATATTTGCCATTCTTCCACATCGCATAAGCTTTATTTACGGGAATATATAATCCGTCAACATTATTCCCATTCTTATCTTTTCCTGTAAATATGTAACTATTCGGAGCCTTTGTCCAGTCTAAACAATTTATTGAATTAATGACAACTGCAGCAGACGTCATACATCCGTCAGTATTTTTTATTACAATAGTATAATTTCCTGCCGAAAGACCAGTCTTTGTACTAGATGTTTGGTAAGTAACTCCTCCATCAAAACTATACTCTACCCCTGAAGCTGGAGAGGTTACAGTTACGCTTCCTGTATTGATATCACATGTGGGTTGGGTTATATTAAATATTGGTGTTTCAGGAACAGTAGGAGCAGGATTTATTACAACATTTGTTGCTGCTGAGACTATTCCATTTTCATTCTTTACTTTCACAACATAAGTTCCTGAAGACAATCCTGAAAGTGTATTAGACGACTGAAAAGTGACTCCATTGTCAAAACTATAGGTGACCCCCGAAGTAGGCGACGTAACTGTAATTGCTCCCGAAGAAATGCCACATGATGGCTGCGTAACAGCAACTACAGGCGTATCCTGCGTAACAGTTTGAATGTAATTATTTATTCTTAGTGAAGAAAGCAAGCTGTTTCCATGATCTGCGTTTAATTCTGCATAATGGTTTCCTACTGTAGAGAAAGCAACAGCAGGATCATTATTAGTTGAAGTTAATACATTCGCTCCATCTTCAAATTTCCACAATAAAGAAGCAGGCGTCCCCTGAGACATATTTGTAAATTGCACATTATTTCCTACAAATGCAGAAGTTGGTGTGGCAGAAAACTCTGCGATTGGAGATATTACAATAGCATTTCCAAAATTTACATTAGCATTGGTATCCGTAGCTTGTCTTTGCCCTGAATTGTTGGTAAAGACCTTCACTTTAATAAAATATTTACCCGCAGCTAAAGGATAATTAATAACTTCCGGATTTCTGCTGTTTAGCCACCCTCTAGCACCATCATTCTGCCAAACAGTATTAGTGATCAAAGTCTCACTTTCTGTTCCATTAGTGTTTTTCTTGACCAGATAAGTCCAACTTCGGACAAATGATAAAGTTCTTAAATTTAAGACGGCTGTCGTTACACCCTCAGGTATCTCAAACTCTTTACTTGCATAATAATGGTCGCCATAAATCATATTATTACCTGTAATCCATCTTGTAATTCCGGCTACTCCACCCGTAGAAGCAGAAGACCAACCCGATACATTAGCATGACGTGTGATTGGCGTACTTATTGCTCCAGTGGGACTGGTATACGTCCAGTCGGTATCTACTGCGCCAATCTCAGGCATAAGAGTTCCATCATCATTCCTTCCTGTGCTAAGATCAATTATATTTCCTGTCGTGATTTTTACTGTTCTTGTAGAAAAAGAACTTCCAAAAGAATTACTTACTGTAAGCTTGGCTGTGTAACTCCCTGGTGTTGCATACGTCACAACGGGATTAGGGCTTGTAGATGTGGTGGGATTTCCGCCGACAAATTCCCACGCAAAAGTAGTGGGACTTCCTGTACTTGAGTCTGAAAAAGTTAATGTGTTATTTCCAGAAACAACAACATTGAACCTAGACAATGTAGTTTGCGCACTGACTATCAATGCACAAAATAAAAGAAAAAATAAAATTATTTTTCTCATCGTAATGTGTTTTTATTATTCCTACTCTATTTAAGGCTTTTCGGATACCTCCTCAATAAAATACTCTCCTAATGTACTAATTTCTCACTAATTATAGATAAATAAATTAAATTTTTGAGGTTCTAAGACAATACCATATACTTAAGAGATCGTAAAATAGGGTAAATTATATAATATTCAAAGGGTGAATCTCCGAATTCCACAGTTCAATATTGGCCGTTATTTGAATGAATTTAATCTTTATTAAAACACTATTTTTAATACTCTTCTTCACAGAATGATTAAAGTTCATAAAAAAACACTTAATTGAAAAGGTACGTAAGCAACTATAGCTTCATTACTAGTTTAATTAAAAATGGTTCTAGGTATTTTGCAATGATATAGGCCAGAAAACCGATAAATACAAAAGAAAAAACAGGCAACAGCAAAGGTGGAATTTCAGGATATTGATTGTAAATTTTAATAATTAATGATATCAGCATATTTTCATGCAATAGATACAATGGATAACTAATAAATCCAATAAATTGAAAAAAACGGTTTGAGAAAAAAAGATTTAGTCTTTTCCAAAATAAGGCTCCAAAAAAAATTAAATTCAATACAATCAAATAGATAAGCAACATTAAATCCTGAAACTTATATCCATACAATAATGAGCACATCCAAACAAAAAGGATCATAAATAAGTATTTCCTATCTCGATTATAATAATAGATATACGTTAAAGCACCTACAACAAACCATCCAAAATGAATAAATGTTCCAACATACATTTTAATCCATGTATTCTCAAATAATAATTCATGAAAACACAAAATCTGTAAGACTAATGCAGATAGGTATAACAGAAAAATGCCTATTAATGCGACACGCCTGTTGAAAGCAAAAAACAGTGCGCCAAAAATAATATAAAACTTTACCTCAACGTACAAAGACCAGAAAGACAATTCCAAAACCGGAAAATTGGTTCCGAAAATTTTTTCTAAAATACCATTGTTAATAAATAAGACACCTGGTAAAAGTGATTTCAACTCTGGAATACCAAACGGTCTCTCATGAAAAAAACCGGCAGTTAAATATATGAAAACACTACAGATCAGCATACTTGGAAAAAGCCGAAGCCATCTGTTTTTAAGAAACTTTAAAAAACCAGAAGTCTTCTCAACAGACATCAAAATAACAAAACCTGATATTAAAAAAAACAACTGTACCCCAAGACTACCATATTTGAATAATATATTCTCCGAAAACAATTTTTTATAAGGGTAAAATATATCCCAAACATAATATCCATGAAACAAAAAAACCAGTAAAATAGCAAGCCCCCTTAGACCATCTAGTACTAAAATCCTTTCTTTTTTCATTATATTAAATTTTAAATTACGGGAGAAGATAATTTTTATAAAGATCAATAGTAAATCTTCCTGATTTTATATTTTGAAAACTAGAAAAAACAACAAAATAAAATAATACTAAAGCCATAATAAATGAATGAATCATCTTTTTCTTATTATGGGATACAACATACATAGCGTTGGGTATTAATATGTAAGCAAAGATGATAAAGGATCCTGCCAAACGTGACGAAAATATAGAATTATTACGGAAAATAAAATAGAAACAAATTGCTACAATAGCATAATTTCGATGATACTCATAATAAGGGAACTTCTCCTTCATTGGTGTATCAAAGCAAAACAGAAAGAAAGTAAGAATCATCATCATCCCTTCGGGAATACCAAAACCTCCGTTTAATCTTTCTACACTCTCATCCATATATCCATTAAATCCTACAACAAGCATACTATCGCTGGCAATACTATCCAAAAAATTACCAAAAATTTTATACACTTCAAATGGAGAAGCAAAAATTGATAAAATAATTAAAGCAAGCATCCAAAATTTGTTCAGAGGAATTCTAGCAATCCAATACATTGGTAAAAACAAGTAACAAACATTATGAATTCCTGCCGCCAAATAAATACACAGAAGATACATCCAAAGCTTTTCTTCTTTGATGAAGCGTATCGCATAATAAACGACATACGTCCCTAGACATTGCCTAATTTGCCCGCTTTCACCTACAAAAAATCCTGGAATAAAAAGAAATAATATAAATGTAAAAGGATAAAAAGTATTATTATCGATATATTCTATTTTGAAAAAAATAGTGATTACTGCAATTACAAGAGTCAACATATAAAAAGGAGCATTGAAGATATTGATCAGTATTTTATTGATCAGCACAAACAGCCACTCAAGCTCCATGGATTGGGGACCTTCCATAAACAAGCCCTTCATAATGATACTCACATAATCTTTAGTATCAGAATAATAATAAATCATTTGGTAACTCCCATAGTCAGGCCCCACATTCTCACGAAGCCCTGCAACAATAATTAAGTAGACCGCCAAAAACCAAAGCCATTTTTTTTCAACTTTTTTTACATAAACTTCCTGAAAGCTTAAAATAAGCATGTAAATAATAGCAATCAGATAATAGGGGTGCAATAAACTCATCGCTTAAATATATATTTTTTTAAAATCATGACCTGCTACCAATACTCCAGTCAAAATAAGTGGTAAAAATAATCTCACTTCCCAAAAGAGCCCAACTAAAGTAATCATTCCAATATAAGGCAGTGAAAAGAATAAATATTTTTTGAAAACCAATCTGCTTTTATCATTTGTACAAAGTCTACACATAAAATAAAGTGCAATAGCAGAAAACAGCAATCCGGCAAGATTAAAAGGACTTGTAAAATTAGCAACAACATAAACTCCTTCCATAAAAGACGTTTCTTCGTGATTTAAAAAAATCCTTAAACCCAAATAGGGAATCAGGAAAGATAAAAGTAAAGGAATCACCTTCCAAATAAATTGAAAATTTTTCTGTTTTAATTCTCTTACACTGAAAAAAACAGCAGCAAAGAAAGCAATATTAAGACATGCAGTTTCCCTCACAAGAGTTGATACCACAATGAGAATAATCAATAAATAAAAAAACAGACTTCTGTTGGTGTGAAGATATTTTAAAGTCAAAACAATTCCCGATAAATAACAAAACAAAGCAATTGCATCACAGTTTGAAGGAGTATACTGCGTCATCACAATAAAAAAAATCATCAAAAGATGCACAATTCTCCTGATATGAATATTTGAAAATAGTTCAACCGCTCTAAATTTTAAAATCGCATTAATAATTATCGAACTTAAAATAAAGAAAACAGTATTCATCAAAAAAAGACCATGATAAAACGAGGTTCCATTTTTAATAAGAAGATTTTTCCATGGCAATAAAAAACTATTGATACTGTACTCCATAAAATCTGTCATATAAATACTCAGATAATTAGGAATTATCCTGTAAGAATACACCGAAGAAAACAAAAACTCTGGTGGTCTTTCAGAAGTCTTAAACTGAGTATAAGAAGACTCAAATCCATAATAAGACATGAAAAAAAGCAGAAACGGTAAAATTACTACAAACAGAAATCCGGATAATTTTTCATCAAATATTTTCAACATATAAAACCGTTGTGCCTTTAAGAACATTTTCCTGCTATAAATAACTTAACAGTGAGGGAATTTTTACAAAAGTATAAGTTTTTTTCATTTTACATTCAATATTTTATTGATTTACAGTTAAAACTTATCAAATAATTGTTTTGAACTACTACTTAAAAATTTAAATTTGCAAACCTGATTTAAGAAGCTCATGCATCGTTTTTTCATCCATTTATATTATCTGATTTCAAAAAATCGTTTTATTTCTATCGCTATGGCGTTGGGAATTCTTATCATTTGTGGCTTTTTTGCTTCGAAAATAAATTTCGAGGAAGACATTAATCAAATTATTCCTAAAAACGAAAAGTCTGATTTAACGGCTAAAGTTCTACAGCAACTTAACTTTTCCGATAAAATCATTATCATTATTGAGAAGAAATCTAAAGACGAGAATTTTCAGCTTTCGGAAACTGCAGATACTTTTTTAAATAAAATTGAACCTTTAAAAAAATACATTGGCTCAGTTCAGGGAAAAGTAAATGACAATGAGATTTCTGAGACTTTCGATTTTGTCAACCAGAATCTTCCTTTGTTTTTAAACGAAAAAGATTACGCAGAAATCGAAAGAAAGCTCAACAAAGACAGCATTGCCAAACAGGTTGAGAATAATTATGTTTCACTGGTTTCGCCTACAAGTTTAGTGACCAAAGATTTCATCAAAAAAGACCCTCTCGGAATTACTTTTCTTGGTATCAAAAAACTGAATGCGCTTAATATCAGCAAAGATTTTAAGCTTGAAGACAATTATATCGTCACCAAAGACGGCAAAAATCTTTTGCTTTTCATCGATCCTAAAAATAAAAGTAACGACACCAAAAACAACGAAGTTTTCGTCAATCAATTAAACGAAATCAAAGACGAGATCAACAAAACTTTTAACGGAAAAACCGAGATCAGTTATTTTGGATCACCTGTGATTGCCGTTGCCAATGCTCAACAGATCAAGAAAGATATTCAAAATACGGTGATTATTTCGATGACGGTTCTTCTGATTTTGCTGATGTATTATTTCAGAAACTTCTTCACGCCATTGATTGTGTTTTTGCCGACTGTTTTTGCTGTTTTTATTTCACTGATGATTTTATACTTTATTAAAGATAAAATCTCCGCAATTTCGCTCAGCGTTGGTGCAATTCTCATCGGAATTACCATTGATTATGCCCTTCATATTCTTACGCATTACAAGCACAACAATAATATTGAAGAGCTTTATAAAGAAATTACACAACCCATTATTCTGAGTAGCGCAACTACCGCGGTTTCGTTTTTATGCCTGGTTTTCGTTCGTTCAGAAGCGCTGAAAGATTTAGGCCTTTTTGCTTCGATTACGGTTTTCCTGTCATCTTTTGCAGCGTTGATTATTGTTCCACAATTGTATCATCCAAAAGCAGATGAAGAAAAAACCAACACCAATTTCATCGATAAAATAGGGAGCTATCCTTATGAGAAGAACAAACCGTTGATTATCGGATGTTCTCTGATCATCATCGCTTGTCTTTTCGGTTTCAGACACGTTGGTTTTAATGAAGACATTGGCGATTTAAATTATATTCCGAAAGATCTTAAAATAAGTGAAGCCAAGCTTGAAAAATTATCTGATATCACTTCAAAATCGATTTATACCATTTCTTACGGAAATTCTGAAAGTGAAGCGTTGACAAGAAATTCTCAATTGAGTCAGTTTTTGGAAAAGGAAAAACAGGAAGGGAAAATTTTAAGCTACAACTCGATTGGAAATGTGGTTTTATCCGAAAAAGATCAGCAGAAAAAAGTTGACCAGTGGAATCAGTTCTGGAATCAAAACAAAAAAGACCAGATAATTTCTGAATTAGTTCAAAACGGAAACAAATTTGGTTTCAATGCTTCTGCATTTGACCAGTTTAATGAAAACTTAAATAAAACTTACTCTACTTTAAGTTTAAAAGATTATGAAAAAGTAAAAGCGTTCCAAATCTCAGAATTCCTTAGCAATGAAAAAGGATTTTATACCGTTTCGAATGTTGTAAAAGTTGACGAGAAAAATAGGGACGCATTCATCAAAGATGTCGAAAAAAGCCACGAAGCTTTAGCAATCGACCGTCAACAGATGAATGAAAACTTTTTAGGTTTACTGAAAAGAGATTTTAATACATTGATTAATTATTCTCTTTTAGCAATTGTTTTAACGATTATTGTTTTTTTCAGAAATTTTGAACTTTCGCTTTTAACAATGTTTCCTATTGTTTTAACGGGAGTTGTCACAGCTGGAATTCTTTATTTTTTAGGATTGGAATTAAATATTTTCAGCACCGTCGTTTGTACTTTGGTTTTTGGAGTCGGCGACGATTTCAGCATTTTCCTCACGAAAGCAATGCAGAAAGAACATACAAACGGGAAAAATGAGCTTCCGACTTACAGAACATCTATTATTCTGGCAGTTTTCACCACTATTTTATCGATCGGTTCGTTGATTTTTGCAAAACATCCGGCTTTACATTCTTTAGCTTTAGTTGCTTTAATCGGAATGTTTTCAGTGATCGTCATTACGTCTACTTTATACCCGTTTTGGTTTAGGTTTTTAATTACCAACAGATCGAAAAAAGGATTATCTCCAATTACTTTAAGACTGTTTTTAAATTCTGTTATTTCATTTTTATATTATGGTTTAGGCGGATTGATCTTTTCTGCAATCGGAAGTATTTTTGTGAAAAGATCGAAAGGGAAAACTTTAGACTTAATTAAATTAATCTTAGCAAAATTTCTGACTTCTGTTTTATATTCCAATCCGTTTGTAAAGAAAAGAGTGATTAAAAACCCGAATGAAGATTTTTCTAAACCCGCCGTAATTATTGCCAATCATACTTCTTTTCTCGATACTTTAGCTTTGGCAATGAGTAATCATAAAATTATTTATTTGGTAAATGATTGGGTATATCATTCTCCGGTTTTCGGAAAACTGGTCAGAGCTTTAGGTTTCTATCCGGTTTCTCAAGGTATAGAAAACGGAATGGAGCAATTGAAAGAAAAAATTGAACAAGGATATTCTTTAGTTGTTTTTCCTGAATCTGAACGTTCTTATACGAATGATGTAAAAAGATTTCACAAAGGCGCTTTTTATCTCGCCGAACAATTTAGTTTAGATATTGTTCCGATTTATATTCACGGAAACTCTGAAGTGCAGCCAAAAGGCGATTTTATCATCTACGACGGAAGCATTACCGTAAAAGTGGGCGACAGAATCAATAAAGATGATTTAAATTTTGGAAAAGATTATTCTGAAAGAACGAAAAAAATCAATGCGTATTTCAGAGAAGAATTTGCCAATCTTAGAAATGAGTTGGAAGACGAAAACTATTTTAAAAAGAAACTGTTTTTAAGCTATTTATATAAAGAGAACGAAGTTGTAAAACCTGTAAAACAAGATTTCAACAAAAACAAATCGGTTTATTTTGAATTGAACAAACACATCTCAAGCGATGCGACCATTTTTCACATTGCAGATGATTTTGGGCAAAAAGACATTTTGCTTACACTGCAACAAGCGGGAAGAAGAATTTTCAGTTTAATTAATGAAGAAGAAAAAAGATTGGTTGCAAAAAACAATTATCTGGTACAAAGAAGAAAAATTTTCTACATTGATAATCAGAGCCAAATCAATAAAAAAGTTGATGTTCTTTTAATTTCTGACGATAATTTTAATCTTAATGATATCAAAGATTTTCCTGAGACAATTATTTTATTGAATAGAAAGAATCAGACTTTTGAAAACTCTAATTATAAAGAGGTTCTTATTTCAGAATCAATAAAAATATTTAGGCACGAATAATAAATATGAAAATCTTATTTTTGTAATCCATAAAATAGATTAATGCAAAAAAATATACTTGTCATTTATTACACTCAAACCGGACAGCTGGAGGATATTGTAAAAAATATTGCTCAGCCGTTTGAAGATAAAAAAGACGAATATAAAGTGACGTACTACAACATTCAGCTCAAAAAAGATTTTCCTTTTCCGTGGCCAAGTGATGTTTTTTTTAACACGTTTCCCGAATCTTATTTACAGATTCCCAGCGAAATTCTTCCACCACCGGAAGAAGTGCTCAATACTAAATTTGATTTGATTCTTTTTGGATATCAGGTTTGGTATCTTACGCCATCAATTCCGATCATCTCATTTCTGAAAAGCGGATATGCAGCAGATATTTTAAAAAACACACCGGTGGTTACCATTTCTGCAACCCGAAATATGTGGATGCTTTCTCAGGAAAAACTGAAAGTTTATTTAAAGAATTTCGATGCTAAACTGGTCGGAAATATTGCATTAGTAGACAGAAGAGACAATTACACAAGCGTATTGACTATTCTTCGCTGGATGACTACCGGGCAAAAAGAAAAATCAGGAATACTTCCCGCCGCCGGAGTTTCGGATGAAGAGATCAACGGAGCCGGAAAATATGGTAAGATTATTGAAAATCATTTTGAAAATAATAATCTCGCCAATCTTCAACCTGATCTGGTAAAGAACGGAGCTGTGGAAATCAGAGCTTTCCTTGTGAGAGTTGAAAAAGTAGGGAATAAAATCTTTACAATTTGGTCTAATCTGATCATAAAGAAAAAAGAAAAACGACCATTGCTGATAAAATTCTTTAAGGTATATTTGATGGCAGCAATTTGGATAATCTCACCTATTGTGTTGATTTTTCATATCTTGCTTGCTCCAATTTTATGGACGAAAAGACAAAAACAGAAAAAATATTTACAAGGAATTAATTTAAAATAGAAATGTACGACGTATTTATAACAAAAGCTTCAACATACTTGCCGAATGAACCGGTTTCTAATGACGAAATGGAAACGTATCTTGGCTATATAAATGACAAACCGTCAAAAGCAAAAGCACTGATTCTAAGAAATAATAAAATTAAAACCAGATATTACGCTTTAGATAAAAACGGAAAATCTACGCACACCAATGCGCAGATTACAGCAAAAGCAATTGAAGGTCTTTTTGATGAAAATTTCAAAAAAGAAGATATGGAATTGCTTTCGTGCGGAACAACCTCTGCAGACCAAATTCAACCTTCTCACGCATCAATGGTGCATGGTGAACTGAACATCGGAAAATCTGTTGAAATTAACACCTCAACCGGACTTTGTAATTCAGGAATGAACGCTTTAAATTATGGTTTCTTAAATATTAAAGCCGGAGTTAAAGATAATGCAGTTTGCGTAGGTTCAGAAAGAATGTCTGCATGGATGACTGCAGATAAATTTAATCATGAAGCCGAAAACTTAAAACTTCTGGAAGAAAGACCAATTGTAGCTTTCAAAAGAGAATTTTTGAGATGGATGCTTTCTGACGGAGCCGGTGCATTTTTATTGGAAAACAAACCAAGAGAAAACGAAACTTCTTTGAAAATAGAATGGATCGATTTCTATTCTTATGCTCACGAGATCGAAGCATGTATGTATTCCGGTTGTGAAAAACAGGAAGATGGAAGCTTAAAATCTTGGGCAGAATATCCTGCTGAAGAATGGTTGAACCAATCTATTTTTGCTTTAAAACAAGATACCAAGATTTTAGATAAATATATTTTAGTGAAAGGTGCAGAAAGTCTACGAGCATCTTTTACCAAACACGATCTTGATCCGGATTCTATCGACCATGTTTTGGCACATATTTCTTCCGGCTACTTTAAAGAAGGTTTAAAAGAGGAATTTGCTAAAGTAGGTCTTGATTTCCCTTGGGAAAAATGGTTCTATAACCTTTCGGAAGTTGGAAACATTGGGGCTGGTTCAATCTTTATTGCAGTTGAACAATTGATGAATTCTAGTAAACTTAAAAAAGGAGAAAGAATCATGCTTTGCGTTCCCGAAAGTGGAAGATTTGCTTATTCTTGTGCCTTATTAACGGTTTGCTAATGGATATTTCTTTACCAACATCTGACCAGAATTTCGTAGAAAGTTTAATTCCACAGAAATTTCCTTTTGTGATGGTAAACCGTATTTCAGAATATTCTGAAGAGCATTTGGTTTCAGGGTTTACCATTAAAGAAGAAAATATTTTTGTGCATGAAGGAATTTTTCAGGCCTCAGGCTTGATCGAACATCAGGCGCAAAGTGTAGCGCTTCATACAGGATATAAATTTTATCTTTTAGGAAAAGAAGCTCCTACAGGATATATTGGTGCGATTAAAACCTTTGCAGCAGAAACTTTACCTAAAACTGGAGATCAATTGGTTTCTGAAGTAAAAATCATCAATGAAATGATGGGTGTAACTTTGGTTCAAATCAGTACGAAAGTAAATAATGAAGTTATTGCAAAGTCTGAAATGAAGACGGTCGTAAAATAATTTAAACAGTATTCGTCAGTTCGAGTAAAATTCTGCAAGAATTTATATCGAGAACTTTAATCAAAAACTTCTCGATACGATTTTTATCAAAATCTACTCGAAGTGACGTTATCAACAATAGGTTTAAAAAACAATGGAATTAAAAGAAGAAAACCTCATCAATATTCATCATTTTTTGCCTCATCGCAACCCGATGTTGATGGCAGATTATATTCTGGAGCTTACTCCGGAAAATGTTGTGACTTCTTTTGAAATTACTCCAGACAATATTTTTGTACACAACAATCAGTTTGTGGAAGCAGGATTAATTGAACATTCTGCACAAACCTCATCATCGATTCTCGGACAAAGCTTTTTTGAAGATCCGGAATCAAACACCAAAGTAATCGGTTTTATTACCAACATCAAAAAAATTGAAGTTTTCGGGTTGCCGCAAATTGGTGACAGGATTATTTCTAAAGCTTCCTTGATTTCGAAATATGAAAATATCTGTAATATTTTCTGTGAAACTTTTTTGGATGATCAACTGTTGATTCGTACGCAAATCAGTTTGTTTATTCAGGAAATCGAATCATAAAAAATTTCATTCCAAAATACAGGAGCCAACTTTAGAGTTGGCTTTTTTTATTGACTAAATTCTCGATATATTTGAGAAAAATATAGTTATGAGCATAAAGGTAAGATTCTATTCGTATGACATTGAATTTGAGTTTGAAAACTCTGTAGAATTTCCTGTAGCACCACAAGTTGGTGATGAGGTAAACCTGATTTCTTTTTTTAAGTATCAAACCTCCGAAAGAATAAAATATTATGAAAACATGGAAGATCTTGGCCTATATAACAACGCCTTGGTTGTAGAACGAACCTGGTGTAATGATTTAGAAAAGAATGAAATTTATCTTTTGGCGCAACTGAAATACAAGAGGAGGTAAAAACTATTGAAGTTTTCGTTTTTAACAGCAAAATTGTATTTACAATTTCTTTTATCATAAAAATTTTAGAATTTGTTGCATTCGTTCGTTTGCTTTTTTAATAATGGTTGATGATAAAAAGCTCTTTAGAGAAAATGATTTATTTTAGCTCAAACTTTTAAAAATGAATTTTAAAAATTTATTTATCCCTTTATTACTTTCTTTAACAACTTTGTATTCTTTAAAAATATACAGCGTATCATCAAAAACAAATGAAATCAAAGTAGTTAAATTCATGTATTCAAAAGAATATCTTTTTGATTATGGTGAAAAAATGTTTTGGGATAATCCTGAGGAACACGCATTCATGAATCTTGACATGAAATGGGGAGACAAAGATGATCCTGAAAAAATTTTAAATGTAAAAGATAAAGTTTTGGAACTAAATATATCAGATTCTAAAACTTTCAAGAATTACAATTACTGTTTTTTAGTTCCTAATAAAAATTCCATTGATACATTATATACAGATTTCAGCCTTAAATCATGGTTATATAAGAAGAATGGAAAGAAAACATACTACTACGATAAAAGTGGTTATATTGCATATGGTTTAAGAGGCAATTATTCTTTTTTTAAAGATTGTTGGTAATTTTCTGAAACGTTAATTATATTATTAAAACAAAAAAGTGAGACATTTCTGCCTCACTTCAAACAATTTATATTAATGAAAATTAATATCCAAAGATTTCTTCTAATGTCACTTCTTTAAAGTCACCCATTTTGTTGATCGATTCCATATTCAGGTTTTCTCTTTTTCCGATAATGGCCGTATTGTACATCAATGGTTTAATTTCTGTGTTGTAGAAACCTGTCAACTGAGGCAAAGTCAATGACTGAATTTCAGAATAAACATCTTTTCTGATATCATAATCAACTCCCAGTTTTTTAAGAGCCATTTGATTATAGAAAATATTTGTTCTGTTGATTCTATTAGATGCAATTTGCTTTAAAGCCGAACCTTTAGAATTCTCAAACTGAGCAGGAATTTGTGGGAAATCTGCCATCAATTCATTCATTGCAGTTACCGCTAAAGGCAATTTATTAGACTGAGTTCCGATATAGTTGGTTACATAGTTCGGATGGTCTTTTTCGTTTGCTGTAGCATAAGAAACGTAAGCAGAATATGCCAAAGATTTACTCTCTCTGATCTCCTGGAAGACAATTGAAGACAAACCTCTACCAAAATATTCGTTAAAAACATTGGCTTTACCAAAGTTAGCAAGATTTACATCACTTCCTTTTGCGATTTTAGACATTTCCATTTGTACCATGTCGTAGTTGGCAAAATAAACAGTTCCTCCCGTTGCAGGTTCTGCATATACTTTCGCTTTTGCAGGCTGTAAAGTTGCGTTTGCAATAAATGGTTTTACCGCTTTCTCAAGATCTTTCTGGCTTTCTCCGTAAAGGAAAACTTCGTAAGGATAATTATTTAAAGTCTTGATTTTCGACATCAGTTCAGTTACATTGATATTCTGAAGTCTTTCTTTAGAAATAATATCGGTCATTCTGGAATCTTTCCCGTATTTAGCATAGTTGGAAAGTGCCGCCATAATTCTGTTCTTGTCTTTCTTAGCAACATCTCTAGACTCAAGGATAGTCTTTACCGTTTGATTGTAAATTGTCTGATCTGCTTTTACGTTTTTCAACCAGTGATCCAACAATTCTACCCCTTTTTTCATATTCCCTTCAAGACCGCTTAATGTAATGAAAGTTTGATCATTAGTTGTTCTGAAGCTGTTTGAAATTCCTAATTTGTAGAATTCTTCTTTCAGTTGCTCAGGAGTATATTTATCCGTTCCTAAATACTGTAAAACACTTACACCTAAAGAAAGCTCTTTATCGTTATCTGTTCCGAATGGGAAAATATAACTTACCTGAGCAACTTTATTGTATTTGTTGTTAACGAAACTTATCTTCTTATCTTTGATTTCAGTCGTTGCAATGGCAGTTTTGTAATCAACAAACTGAGGTTTTATTTCTGCAACTTTTGTACTTAAAATATCCTTAAGGAAAGGCGACTGTACATCTCTGTTCAGTTTAATTGGTGTAATTCCCGGGTTTTCTACACGAACCAATTTATCATTCACCCCTTTCTCTTTGTAGATCACAACATAGTTATCTTTAAAGAAATCATTGGCAAATTTTACAACGTCAGATTTTGTAATTTTTTCAAACTGATTAATTTCGTCAAGTTCCTGCTCCCAGGTTCTTTCACCAATATAAGCTCCGTAAAGTGTTGTTGCTAAACCATCCGCAGTTTCCCAACCTTTCATACGCTGTACTCTCATATCATTAATGATAGCTTTCAACATCCATTCAGGAAACTGTCCTTTTTTAATTAAATCAATCTGAGCAAAAAGTAATTTTTTAGCAGCATCAAAACTCTGCCCATCTTTCGGAGTTACATACATATTAAAAGATCCGTATGTTTTTAAAGGTGAAGCATAAGCTCCTGCTCCTAAAGTCGCTTGTTTTTGATTAATGTTAAGGTCGATTAATCCTGCATCACCGTTGTTGCTCAAGATTTCACCTACCATTGTTGCCAATCTAGCCTCTTTAGTTCCGTTAGAATCTGTTCTCCAAGCGATTGTCATTCTTGGTGTAGATGGGCTTTTTACAGTTCTTGTTACAATAGAAGTCATTGGTTCTTCTGAAACCATTTTCTTCATCGGCAATTCTTTGTATTTGAATGAACCGAAATACTGGTCTACCATTTTAATAGTTTTGTCGAAATCTAAATCTCCAACTAAAACTACCGCCATGTTATTAGGAACATAATAGGTATCAAAATATTTATGAATTGCCTCCATTGAAGGACTTTTCAAATGCTCTGAAGTACCAATTGTTGTTTGCTGACCGTTTGGATGTTTTGGGAAAAGTGCATCCATTAATGCATAATTTACCAAACGTCCGTCATTATCCTGCGCTCTATTGAATTCTTCGTAAACCGCTTCCAATTCTGTATGGAAAAGTCTTAAAACCAATTCAGAGAAACGCTCTTTTTCTACTTTAAGCCATTTTTCAAGCTCGTTTGCAGGGATGTTATTTTTGTAAACAGTTTCGTCTAACCAGGTATGAGCATTAGTTCCTGTTGCACCCAAAGATGAAATTGCCTTGTCGTATTCGTTGGCAATTGCATATTTTGAAGCTTCCTGAGAAACCTCATCTATTTTTTTATAAAGTGCTTTTTTCTTCTCAGGATCTTTTTCCGCTTTGTGCTGTTCGTAAAGATCAGAAATTTGCTTTAAAATAGCTTTTTCTTTTGCCCAATCCTGAGTTCCCAAATGTGAAGTCCCTTTGAAAACCATATGCTCTAAGTAATGAGCAAGACCGGTATTGTCGCTAGGATCGTTATTAGAACCTGTTCTTACTGGAATATAAGTCTGAATTCTCGGTGCATCGTCATTTTTAGCAAGATATACTTTTAAACCATTTTTCAAAGTATAGACTCTTACTCCTGACTGGTCATTTTTCACAGTTTCGAAGCTGTAGCCCTGAGCATCCGTTTGTTTCTGCGTTTCAAATTTTTGTGCAGCAGCTTGCAACATCACAAAAAGAGAAAGAGAAATAAAAATTTTCTTCATGTTGAAATTAATTATTTTAATTACATTAGTCTTTATAATATTTGTTTCGTTACAAATCGTTCATACAATAAAACAAGTTCACTTGCGTTTGATATACAATTTAAAAATCTAAACAATGAAAAGAAAACTTTTAAACATTTTTACGGTCTCTGCAATTATTACAACAATCGGCTTTCTTATGGATGGCGATGTGAAAGAACCAAGCATGACAATGCGCTTTACAGAATTTTTTGCAATGATGACCATGCTGTTTCTAGCAATATCTGTAATTTATCTTCCAATAAATTCTCTGACAAAAAAACTTCAGAGAGTACGTCAATAAACTTTAATTCCTTTTTTATTGTTAGAGCGCTGAGATTTTCTTCGCGCTTTTTTATTTTGGTTTAAAAAAATAGCACAATCTTATGTCCTGCATTTTTATTATTTTAGCCAATTAGATTTTAAAGATAATTAACATCAATATTTTCGGGTGAAAAAGCAAGATCTTCCTCAGGACGAGAGTAATTTACAATCAGCAAATATGACCGAAGTGTTGTATGTGACTGATGAAAATGACAATTACACCACAGCAAACAGCATTGGTTGGGATGCCAAAAAAGCAGCTCTCGAAGAATCGATGGAGCTCATTAATGAACGCATCGAAGAAGCAAAACAAAATGTGGCAAACAATTTGGTAAGTCCTATCGTCTATTTTATGGAATTAAATAAAATGGATATGCAGGTTTTAGCAGCTTACGTTAATATGTGGCAATGGACTGTGAAAAGACACGCAAAACCCAAAATTTTTAAAAAACTCAGCGATTCTACCCTCAAAAAATATGCAGATGCATTTGAGATTTCGGTAGATGAATTAAAAAATTTCAACGGCAAATAAAAATGAAGATCAATTTTGAACACCACCAAACTGCACATTGCGAAAACGGTGTTGCCTCCAATCTACTTCTCAACAGAGGTCTGAAACTCAGCGAACCTATGATTTTCGGAATCGGGTCGGGTCTGTTTTTTGTATATCTTCCTTTTTTGAAAGTTAATTTTGCTCCGGGTTTTAGTTACCGCCCGATGCCGGGTGCTATTTTCAGCAAGGCGGCAAAAAGACTGGGAATTAAAATTAAAAGACAAAAATTCTCAAATCCTCAGGAAGCTCAAACGGCTTTAGAGAAAAATTTAGAACAAAATATACCAACTGGTTTACAGGTAGGCGTTTTCAATCTTACTTATTTTCCTGAAGAATATAAATTCCATTTCAATGCTCACAATCTCGTGGTGTACGGAAAAGAAAACGGAAAATTTCTCATCAGTGATCCTGTAATGGATTTCGCAACAACATTGTCTGAAGCAGAACTGGAAAAAGTACGTTATGCAAAAGGAGCACTCGCTCCAAAAGGTCATATGTACTTTCCAACTCACATTCCGGAAAATGTAAATCTGGAAGAAGCGATTAAAAAAGGAATTAAAGATACCTGCAAAAATATGTTGGCTCCAGTTCCATTAATTGGAGTAAAAGCAATGCGCTGGGTCGCAAAAAGTATCCCGAAATGGGCAGATAAAAAAGGCACAAAAGTGACCAACCATTACTTAGGACAATTAATCAGAATGCAGGAAGAAATAGGAACCGGCGGTGGCGGATTCAGGTTTATTTACGGAGCTTTTTTACAAGAAGCTGCCGTTATTCTTAAAAATGACGAACTGAAAGAATTGTCTAAAGAAATTACCGCAATCGGAGATCTTTGGAGAGATTTTGCCGTAGATATTGCACGAGTTTACAAAAACAGAAATTCGAAAAGCGATATTTACAATCAGCTTTCAAAATCAATGCTGCATATTGCCGATTTGGAGGAAGCTTTTTATAAAAAACTGAGAAAAGCGATATAGTTTGGAAAATATCATCGAAATAAAAAACCTTTACAAGAAATACAAAAATTCGGAAGACTTTTCGGTTAATGATATTTCTTTGAACATCGATAAAAATGAAATCTACGGAATTCTCGGTCCCAACGGAGCTGGAAAAACCACCTTGATTTCTATGCTTTCAGGTTTAATTAAACCGACATCAGGAAGTTTTACCATCAGCGGATTGTCACCTAAAAAAGACAGTTCGAAAATTAAACAAATCATTGGTGTTGTTCCTCAGGAATATGCGCTCTACCCGACTTTGACGGCGAAAGAAAACCTTTTGTTTTTTGGAAGTTTGTATGGTTTAAAACATAAAAATCTTCATAAAGAAATCGATGATGCTTTAGAATTAATGGGCTTAACGAAATTTGCCAATAAAAAAGTCGACCAGTTCTCAGGTGGAATGAAACGCCGTTGCAATCTAATTGCCGGAACACTTCACAACCCAAAAGTATTGTTTCTGGACGAACCGACTGTTGGTGTTGACGTACAGTCCAAAAAAGCAATTATTGATTATCTTTTAGATTTAAATAAAAAAGGAACGTGCATTATTTATACTTCACATCACCTTTCGGAAGCGGAAGAATTCTGCACAAAAATTGCCATCATAGACCACGGAAAAATCCACGCGACAGGAACACCGGAAGAGTTGGTTGAAAGAGTTGCCAATGCCGAAAACTTAGAAGATGTTTTCATTTCATTAACCGGAAAAGAATTGAGAGATGTTGTATAAATTGTGGAGAAGTTTCATCAAGGAAATTCAGTTATTGAAAAGAGATTCGGGTGGAATTGTCATTATATTTTTAATGCCTTTGTTGCTGATAATTACCATCACTTTAATTCAGGATTCGACATTTAAAAATCTGGAAGGTTCAAAAATTCCAATTATTTTCATTGATAATGATAAGTCTGAAATTTCTAAGAATATAAAGCTGGAATTACAACGCAGTAAAACTTTTGATTTACTGACAAATTATGATGAAAAATCTGCGCAAAATGCAGTTTTTTCAGGTGATTATCAAATGGCAATTGTCATTCCTGAAAATTTAACGAAAGATTTAAATTCAAATATAGATTCTAAAGTTCAGACTATTGTCAGTTCGTTTGGCTTGGAAACCGATTCGACGGCAGTAAAAGCTGTGGCTTCAAAAACCAAAGATATTCATCTCTATTTCGACCCCGCAACCAACGCAGGTTTCAAAAATTCAGTAATGAATGCCATTAACAAAATGGTTTTTGAAATTGAGAATAAAAAAATATACAAAGCCTTTCAAGATCAATTAGGAACAACCGAAGACCTTGAAAATAAAAGTTTAATTACTTTTAAAGAAATCACTCCGAACAAAGGAAAAGAAGAATTAATGCCAAATTCGGTTCAGCACAATGTTCCGGCTTGGGCATTGTTTGCGATTTTCTTTATTGTCGTTCCATTATCAATTAATTTAGTTAAAGAAAAAAGTCAGGGAACGAGTGTGAGAGTTCGTGTGAGCCCGACTCCTTATTACATTCATATTTTAGGAAAAACATTTATTTATTTAATTATTTGTGTCATTCAGTTTTTGCTGATGGTTGCAGTGGGAATCTGGCTTTTCCCGTTGATGGATTTACCTCAATTTGACGTTACGGGAAAAATGTTTCATCTTCTGATTGTAACTTTATTTGCAGGATTGGCAGCGATTGGATTTGGGGTTTTAATAGGAACAATGTCTAATACGCAGGAACAGTCAGCACCGTTTGGTGCAACATCAGTCGTAGTTTTGGCAGCGGTTGGTGGAATTTGGGTTCCTGTTTTTTTGATGCCCGAATTTATGCAGAAAATTGCGCAGTTTTCCCCGATGAATTGGGGACTGAATGCCTATTACGATATTATTTTGAGAAATAGTGGACTTGGCGAAATTGCTAAAGAATTGATTTTCTTATTTTTATTTTATATTGCGATGGTAACGATTTCGTTGTTGTATGAAAGGAAACAAAATAGTGTTTGATTTATGAAAGCATTTATATCATATGAAGGCTTACCCATAAAATCTGGTGGCGCGCACACTTTAACTAATAAAAACCAAAAGGAAAACTATAATAAGACTCTGGAATTTTTGAATGATTTCACACAAATTAAAGCAGAAGAAATAGAACTTACCATTTATGAATCTGCACATAAAAATTATTCAGTTTTAAAATATTTAATCAAACTAATATTTAGTTTTGGATTTCCGAAAATGAGAAACGATGGATTTCTTAAATCTTGGAGTTGGAATTTATCTCAAAAAAATATTGAGAAAGGGTTTGAGTTTTTACAATTAAATCAACAACTACCCAATAATCCTTTTGGTCCAATTTCATTAAATATCAAATGGAATTTTTATTTTAAAAATTCTACAACTAAGGAGGTTTTGCCTAACCAAAATTTAATTCCTCAGATTGATTTCAGAATTAGGAATTCTCAGATATATTTGAGAATGGCAGAAAAATCAACAATGTCTGTTTGGTTCGCTTTTCCTTTCGAAAAAATAACTGAATATGAAAAAGAATATTTTAAAAAATTAAAACTAAATCTTCCATTTAATTTTTCTAACAACCATTGGAAATTATGGAAAGTTTCAACAAAAGGGAATTGGACATCACAAAAAATAGAATTCTAAATGCAGTCTAAAAACATAACTTGTACCGAAGAAGTACGCGTACGTTTCAATGAGACAGATCCACTGGGAATTGTTTGGCACGGTCATTACATCGTGTATTTTGAGGACGGAAGGGAGGCTTTCGGAAGACAGCACGGTTTAACTTATCTCGATATTCAGAAAGCTGGATTTGTAACGCCAATTGTGAAAAGTACGTGTGAACATTTTCTTCCTTTAAAATATGGCGAAACATTTAATATCGTAACAACTTTTGTGAATTCAGTTTCAGCGAAATTGATTTATAAATACGAGATTTTTAATCAGCAAAATCAATTGGTTTGCAGTGGCGAAACCATTCAGGTTTTTTTGGACTCTGACAATAACTTATGTCTGTACAATCCTGAGTTTTTTCAGACCTGGAAAGATAAAATGGGATTATAATGAAGGAAATTTACATTACAGATTATAACTGCGTCACACCTTTAGGTTTTGATGTAGAATCAAACTGGAAAGCGCTTTTAGAAGGGAAATCGGGCGTAGCTTTACATCAAATTAGCGATAATCACGAAGCTTTTTTTGTTTCTAAAATTGATTCTGAGAAATTAGAAATTGAATTTAAAAGATTCTTCGACTCCGCTCAGAAATCGAAGATTCGGCGTTCAGCCAATGACAATTTTACAAGACTTGAAAAAATGTTTTTACTAAGCCTAAAACCTTTGGTAGAAAGACATAACATTACAGAAGAAACTGCTTTTATTTTATCTACAACAAAAGGAAATATCAGTTTATTAAAAAACAAAACCACTTTACCGGAAGGCGTTTACCTTTCCAATTTAGCCCAAAAATTAGCTGATTTTTTCGGATTTAAAACCAAACCAATTGTTGTTTCCAACGCTTGTGTTTCCGGAGTTATGGCAATTTCTGTAGCGAAAAATATGATTCAGGCAGGAAAATACAAAGATGCTTTTGTCGTTGCCGGAGATGAAATTTCAGAGTTTGTGATTTCAGGATTCAATTCTTTTCAGGCAATTGGAAGCGAACCTTGCAAACCTTATGATAAAAACCGTAACGGAATTAATCTGGGTGAAGCAACAGCAGCGGTTTACATCACTTCAGAATTAAATCAGAACGAAAAATTTAAGTTTAAAGTTTTAGCCGACTCAGCCATTAATGATGCCAATCATATTTCGGGACCTTCAAGAACCGGCGACGGATTGTTTGCAAGCATTCAAAATGCAATGAAAGAAGCGAGAGTTTCAGCAGAACAAATCGATTTTATTTCCGCTCACGGAACAGCAACCATTTACAACGACGAAATGGAAGCGATTGCTTTCAACCGAATGGAATTACAAAATGTTCCTTTGAACAGTATGAAAGGATATTACGGACATTGTTTAGGAGCTTCAGGTTTATTGGAAAGCATTATTTCTATGGAATCTGCTTTACATAACACGTTGATTCCATCTAAAAACTTTGAAGAAATGGGAGTTTCTCAAGATTTAAATATTATTAAAAAAAATCAACCTGCAGAAATTAAATATATTCTGAAAACAGCTTCAGGTTTTGGTGGATGTAATGCAGCAATTGTTTTGGAAAAAGCATAAAATAATTTTGTAATTTTGATAGAATTAAAGTTTTAGGAAATGGAATCTACTTTAGAAATCAGAAAAAGAATTCACGAATTCATTGATATTGCAGATGAAAGAATCTTACGTATTATCAATGGAATTATTGATGCAGAAGAAGAGGTAATTTCAGAATCAAATCCAACTGTTCCGGAATGGTTTTATGATGAATTAGACAAAAGGAGAGAAAAACATCTGAAAGGCGAGACGAAATCCTATTCTTGGGAAGAGGTAAAAGAAAGATTGATGAAAAATTATGGTTTATAAGTTAATTTTAAAACCCGAGGCTGAAAATGATTTAGGAGAAGCAATTGAATATTACCAAAGTAAAAGAAAAGGTTTAGGTCTTAAATTTTTAAAATGTGTTCAAAAGTTCTTTGACAGAATTACCAAAAATCCGCTTCATTACCCTTTAAAGAGTAATCAATTTCGTGAGGCATACATTCAAAAATTTCCTTACATTATCATTTATGAAATTATAGACAACGAAATTGTAGTCTTCTCTGTTTTCAACACCTACCAAAACCCAGAGAAAAAGCCTTAAACTTTTGAAACTTATTAATGAAGAAAACAGACATTTGCACTATAGAAAATTCAAAAATCATTCTCAACAACGAAATTATTTTTGAATCTCAAACAGAAAACTTTTCAGATTTTGCGAAAGAAGCCTATAAAAGTTTAGAACTGAGTTATCCTAAATTTCATAAAATGGATAACTTAAGCAAACTCGCTTTTCTTGCTTCTGAAATGATTTTAAAAAACGAGGATCACAACAAGACTGCTTTGGTTTTCGCCAACAAATCCTCAAGCCTCGACACAGATTTTAAATATCAGGAAAGTATCAATTCTCAGGACAATTATTTCCCGAGTCCTGCCGTTTTTGTGTATACTTTACCTAATATTTGCGTTGGTGAAATCAGTATTAAACATAAAATGCAGACCGAAAATGCTTTTTTTGTTTTGGATGAATTCGATGAGGATTTTTTAAACGCTTATGCAAAACAGATTTTAGACTCAGGAAAAGCTGAAAAAGTCTTATGCGGCTGGGTGGAACTTTATCAGGAAAGTTATAAAGCTTTTGTATATTTGCTAACTACGTAATTTAACAATATAACAGTATAACAATGTAACAATACTATTCAGTCCCAATTGGTAAACTGGTACATTGATACATTGGTAAATTTAAAAGAAATGGAAGACTTAAAATTAGAATTAAAAACAAAAATTATAGAAGTTCTTAATCTTGAAGACGTTGCAGTAGAAGAAATCAAAGATACAGACCCATTATTTGGTGGCGGTCTTGGATTAGATTCTATCGATGCTTTGGAATTAATTGTGCTTCTTGACAAAGACTACGGAATCAAATTATCTGACCCTAAAAAAGGAAAAGAAATCTTCCAATCTATCGAGGTGATGGCAAAATTCATCGAAGAAAACAGAACAAAATAATTCAATCTAACAATGTATCAATCTAGCAATGTTCCAATATTGTTACACTGTTAAATTGATACATTGCTACATTATTTAAAAGATGAGTCAAAAAATTGCCATTACAGGAATGGGCATTATTTCCTCCATTGGTAAGAATGTTGAGGAAAATTTCATTTCGTTGACGACCGGTAAACACGGGATTTCCGACATTGAAATGTTTGAAACACGTCACGCCGGAAATATTAAAACAGGCGAAATAAAATTGTCTAATGAAGAATTGATACAGAAACTTCAGCTTGCTGAAGATAACAATGTCACAAGAACCGCTTTGTTAGGAATGGTTGCCGCAAAAGAGGCTGTAGAAAATGCCGGAATTTCGGATATTAATAAATACAAAACCGGGCTCATTTCCTCCACAAGTGTTGGCGGAATGGATATCACCGAAAAATATTTCTACACCTACGAAGATTTCCCTGAAAAGCAAAAATATATCGACTCTCACGATGCCGGAAGCTCATCACTTGCCATTGCAGATTCATTAGGTCTAAAAGGGATGGTTTCTACCATCAGTACGGCCTGTTCATCTGCAGCCAATGCCATTATGATGGGGGCAAAACTCATTAAAAACGGTGTTTTGGATCGTGTAATTGTCGGTGGAACAGATTCTCTTTCAAAATTTACTTTGAATGGTTTCAATACGTTAATGATTCTCACGGATTCTTATAACACACCTTTCGATAACGACAGAAAAGGATTAAATCTTGGCGAAGCAGCCGCTTTTATTGTTTTGGAATCTGAAGAAGTCGTTAAAAAAGAAAACAAAAAAGTACTCGCATATCTTTCCGGTTACGGAAATGCCAATGATGCGCATCATCAAACTGCTTCTTCGGAAAATGGACAAGGTGCGTTTTTAGCAATGGAAAAAGCCTTGAAAGTTTCAGGTTTAGATAAAAAAAATATCGATTACATCAACGTTCACGGAACAGCAACGCCAAACAATGACTTGTCGGAAGGAATTGCGATGATTCGAATTTTTGGTGAAAACCAAGTTCCGGAATTCAGTTCTACGAAAGCGTTTACCGGTCATACTTTGGCTGCAGCTGCAGGAATTGAAGCAGTTTATTCGATTTTGGCAATGCAAAATAATCTGATTTTCCCGAATCTTAATTTTAAAACCAAGATGGAAGAATTTGATTTGACTCCGGTTACTGAACTCAAAGAGAAAAATATCAATCACGTTCTTTCCAATTCGTTTGGTTTTGGAGGAAATTGTTCAACCTTAATTTTTTCAAAATCGTGAGTGCCGTTTACATCAACAGTGCAGCCTGCATCTCAGTTCAGGACACTTTAAACGAAAATTTTTTTCAAAATTTACAACCTGAAAATTCAGTTCAGATTGTAAAAGCGATTGAACCCAATTACAAAGAATTCATTCCGCCTGCAGCAAGCAGAAGAATGTCTAAAACGGTAAAAATGAGCACCGTTGCTTCTCAATATGCTTTGAAAGAAGCAGGAATAGAAAAACCCGATGCCATTATTGTTGGAACCGGAATGGGTTGTTCGCAGGATTCTGAAAAGTTTCTGAAAAATGTTTTGGAAAATAATGAAGAGTTCTTGACTCCAACCTATTTTATTCAATCGACTCACAATACCGTTGCAGGACAAATCGCCTTAGGATTGCAATGTCACGGCTACAATTTTACATATGTGAACACGTCTTCGTCTTTGGAATTTTCTATGTTGGATGCTCAACTTCAAATTAATGATGGTGAAGCAGATAATGTTTTAGTCGGTTCTACAGACGAACAAACCGACCGAACAATGGAATTGTACAAACTCAACAGTACTATTAAAAAAGAAGAAAATCTTACCGTTGATTATTTAAACTCAAAAACTGAAGGCGTTATTTGGGGTGAAGGCGCAAGTTTTTTTGTGTTAGGAAAAGATAAGGCAGAAAATTCTTATGCTCAACTAAAAGATATTCAACTAAGCAATAGATTAGATTTAGAAGAAACTCAAAAATTCATTGAAGATTTTTTAGCTAAAAACAATTTAATAACTCAAGATATTGATGTTGTTGTTTTAGGTTTCAGCGGAGATGCAAAATCTGATGTTTATTATACAAAAGCAATGCATTTATTTTCAAGTTCAGCGTTGCTCTATTACAAACACTTGAGCGGAGAATATAATACGGCAAGTGGTTTTTCAACATTTATGGCTTGCCATATTTTGAAAAATCAGGAAATTCCTGAAGTGATGATGATTAATGATTTAAAGAAAAAAGAAATTAAAAATATTCTTTTATATAATCATTTGGGTGGAAATGACCATAGTTTGGTTTTGTTGGGGAAAGCTTAATTTTTAAACGCAAAGTTCACAAAGATTTTCATTTTAATATTGAAAACATTTTTTGTTCGCAAAGGCGTTTCACTCAGTAAAGTAAAACAGAGTGTTTGTCATTCTGACGAAGCAAGAATCTTAACTTCAATATTTAGATTCTTCATTTCGCTTTGCTACATTCACAATGACAAACAGAGCATAATAAAAAGAAACAATTAAACAATAAAAGATGAAACACTACCCATTTATCCTATTTTATCTTTTCTGCAACGTATTTATTTATGCGTTTCAAGGGAGTTTTTGGGTGTATCTTTTTTGGTTTTTAGTGTTTTCAGCGGTTGTAGTTTGGGGTTCTTTTGATATCACATTAGGATATTTTGTCAACAGTTTCACTCATAAAAGAACTAAAATCAAAGAAGTTGCATTGACTTTTGATGATGGGCCTACAGAATTTACTCCGAAATTTTTAGATATTTTAAAAGAGAATAACGTAAAAGCTACTTTTTTCTGTATCGGAAAACAGATTGAAAAATATCCTGAAACTTTTCAACGAATTATTTCGGAAGGTCATACGATTGGAAATCACACGTTTTCACATTCTAACAACACCGGTTTTCTGTCAACTCAAAAAATGATTGAAGAAATCGAAAAATGTGATGAAATGATGCTGAAAGTCGCAAACATAAAAACCGATTTGTACAGACCGCCTTTCGGAGTTACCAATCCGAATATTGCAAAAGCAATGAAGAAAACTCACAAAAAAAGCATCGGCTGGAATGTACGTTCTTTGGATACAATCACAGAAAATGAAAAGAAAATCTACAAAAGAATCACGAAAAATCTAAAAAAAGGAAGCATTATTTTACTTCACGATACTTCGGAAAAAACGTATAATGTTTTGGTAGATTTATTGCTATTTTTGAAGGACAAAAAGTATTCAACTTTTACGGTTGATTAATAATTTTTTAACCGCAAAAGTCACAAAAGTTTTTGAACACGTTAGTTTTTTTTAAGTTTAATACTTTGAAAACAGAAGTTCACATAAGACGAAAATCAAAGATTTTCAAAAAACTAATGTGTTCTTTTAATATAGCGAATTGCTAACTTTCATTTAACTTATGTATTATAAAAAACTTTTTGCCGCTTTTGCGGTTAAACTTAAACAATAAAATAATGATTAAAAATATTGCTTTCGGAGCGTTTTTATTAATTTCAAGCTTCTTTTTTGCTCAAAACACAGCAATGTCGGGAGCGGAAGCAAAAGCATTCGTAACAAAAGTTTCATCGGAAACAAAAGAAATAAAAACTTTACAAGCCGATTTTATTCAAACCAAAAAGATGGATTTTTTGGATAAAAGCATTATTACGTCAGGTAAAATGTCTTTAAAATCGCCAAATACGCTGAGCTGGAAATACACAAAACCCTATCAATACAGTATTATTTTTAAGGAAAATAAAATCTTCATCAATGACCAGGGAAAAAAATCCTCGGTTGATACAAAGAGCAAAACTTTTGAAAAAATCAATAAATTAATTGTCGGAAGTTCAAATGGAAAAATGTTCAGCGACCCGGAATTTGCAGTTGCTTACTTTAAAAACGGAACTTCAAATATCGCAAAGTTCACTCCGAAATCTGCTCAATTATTGAAATATATCAAACAAATTGAGCTTCATTTTCCTAAAAATCAAACGACGGTTTCACAGGTAAATATGACGGAAGCTTCGGGAGATACAACGAATATTGTTTTCAAAAATACAAAAATCAATGCGCCGATTCCTGCTTCAGAGTTTTCTTTATAGTCTGATTTTTTTGCTGTTTGTTTCTTGCAAAACTTATCAACTTACAGACGTAAAACCGATTTCAAATTCTGAAAAAACAGTTGAAAATCTATACTTTTCTTCTAACGAAGATTATGTTTATAAATGCCAAATGGATATTTATAAAAATCACGTCAGCGGAATTTTAATTATCAAAAAGATCAAGGAAACAACACATCGTGTCGTATTAACTTCTGATTTTGGAAATAAATTGATTGATTTTGAAGTTTCGGAAAATGATTTTAAACTGAATTACGTTCTTCCGGATTTAGATAAAAAAATCGTCATTAATTTTTTGAAGAATGATTTTCAGGAACTTTTAAGACAAAAATATCCTGTGAATGAAAGTTTTGAAAATGAAAATTCTAAAATTTATCTTTCAAAAATTGAGAAGAAAAACTATTATTTATTTTTCAACAAAGAAAATAATCTGCTGAAGCAAATCATTTATACAAAGAACAATAAGGAAAAAATCGATTTTAGTTTTGATGCAAAAAAACATATCTTCGCAGATAGTTTGAATCTTCAACATAAAGATTTCAAAATCAATATTAAACTATTTCAAATCACTGAAACTGAATAAATAATGCAGACCATTCTTACAGATTTTTACACTTTAGAATCCTATGAAAAGGCAGAAAACGGAAGTTTTATTGCTCATATTTCTCTGAATAAAAATCACGATATTTTCAAAGGACATTTCCCAGGAAATCCTGTAACTCCGGGAGTTTGTATGATGCAGATCGTGAAAGAACTAACTGAAGAATTTATAGGTAAAAAATTGTTTCTTAAATCGGCTTCCAATGTAAAATTTATGGCAATCATCGATCCTTTTGAAACGCCTGATTTAACGTTACAACTGGATATTAACGAAGGCGAAGAGGAAATTAAAGTAAAAAACACCACTTCGTTTGGCGAGACTATTGCATTAAAAATGTCGGTAAACTATAAAAAATAGACATTATGAAATCGCCTTTATTTTTGAAACTAAATTTCAATGAAAATGACAGCGATTACATATGACCTTTAAAAATAAAATTATCTACGTATGAAACTGATTTTCTCGTTTTTGACCGCTTTTTTTCTGTTTTTTCAATCAGACCTTGATGCTTTGAGAAATAGCTATGAAAAGGCCAATTCGTCAACAGCAAACACGCAAAGTTTCATTGATATCGCCGAGAAACAGACCGGTTCTGATGCAGTAACAAATGGATACAAAGCTGCTGCGAAAATTATGGAAGCTAAAATTGTAACCAAAAACAGAAAAGCCCTCGTAAAATCTGGCGCTACAAGTCTCGAAAGTATTATTAAAAGCAATCCGAATAACGCAGAATTGAGAGTTATAAGAATGAGCGTTCAGGAAAATATCCCGAAAATTGTAGGTTATCGCGGAAGTTTGAAAGACGACAAAGCTTTTCTTTTAAATAATTACAGCAAACAAAATTCAGCGCTGAAAACGTATATTAAAAAGTTTTCAATGCAGTCTAAGACAATGACAGACGCAGAAAAAGCAATGTTAAAATAAAACAATGACCCTTCCTGAAGTGCAAAATGCAATTTTTGAAAAAAAAATCTGCGTTTTAATTCCTAGTTACAATAACGAAAAAACTCTGAAAAGAGTGATTGACGGCGTTTTAGATTACACCGAAAATATTATCGTTATCAATGATGGCTCTACCGATTCTACTTTACAGATTTTAGAAAAATATTCGATTACGATTATTAATCTATCAGAAAACAAAGGAAAAGGAAATGCGCTTAAAATAGGTTTCAGAAAGGCAAAAGAAATAGGCTACGATTACGCCATAACCATCGATTCAGACGGGCAACATTATCCCGATGACATTCCTGTTTTTGTAGAAAATCTATTGAGTGAAAACGAAGATGTTTTACTGATTGGAAACCGAAATATGTCGCAAGACGGCATTCCGAAAAAAAGTAGTTTTGGAAACCGTTTTTCTAATTTTTGGTTTTGGTTTGAGACCGGAATCAAGCTTGAGGACACGCAATCCGGTTATCGTCTTTATCCTTTACATAAAATTCCAAAGAAATATTTTACTCCAAAATTCGAATTTGAAATTGAAATTATCGTAAGAACAGCCTGGAGACACATTACCGTAAAAAATGTTCCTATAAAAGTTTTGTATGACCCTTCAGAAAGGGTTTCACATTTCAGACCGTTTAAAGATTTTACGAGAATCAGTATTCTGAATACTATTTTAGTAACCATCACTTTATTGTATATTATTCCGAGGAATTTTGTGAATAATTTCAAAAAAAAAAGCTTTAAAAAATTTATCAAAGAAGATGTTCTGGAAAGTGAAGGCACAAATAGAGTGAAAGCTTTTTCAATTGCTTTGGGTGTTTTTGTTGGTTTTTTACCTTTCGCAGGATATCATACGCTACTCGTAATTTCTTTATCAATACTCTTCAAACTCAATAAAGTTCTTGCTTTTGTTGGATCGAATGTTAGCTTACCGCCGTTTATGCCATTTATCATTGCTGCTTCATTATTATTAGGAGTTCCTTTTGTAAATGGAAATAGCGACATTTTCAATCAAGAATGGAATTTTGATTTGGTGAAAAATAATATCTTTCAATATATTATCGGAAGCCTAATTTTATCGAGTACAATGTCTGTAATTTCGGGAATTGCTGCTTTTCTTTTTCTGAATAAAGTGAACCCTGAGAATAATTAATTTTCATAAAAAAACTGCAAAGCCTTTCGACTTGCAGCATTAATTTAAGTTTATAATTGGCTCTTATTTTTTAATTATTTTCTGAGAATGTGTTTTCCCATTTTTATCGATTAAAACTAATAAATAATTTCCTGTGCTTAATTGCTTCACAGAGATTGATTCTCTTTCAACTTTTGCATGTAAAACCATTCTTCCACTAAGCTCATAGATTTTTGCCTCAATCGGAGCAAAGTTTTTATTCGATTTAAAATTAATAATATCAAAAGCCGGATTTGGATATACCGTAAACAGATCTTGAATATTCTCGATATCTTTAGTTCCTAAATGGGTTCCTTCTACAACATGAAGGGTGGCATTTGGTATAACATTATTGATGATATCTACCAATCCGGAAGGCCATTTTATCACCACTTTTGTAATTGCCGTTGCCTGACCAATCCCGAAATGCGTATTTAAAGTATTCATATTTCTGAATCCTACTCCACTTTGTACATCGCGAATCTGTTTTCCCCAAGCGCCATAAATTTCTACTCTTGCACCAATTCCGTTTCTGTTGCTTTGAGTTCCTTGTAAAGTTACTTTTAGCCATTTATTGGTATTCCCCGCATTCAACATAATGGTATTTCCATTCTGAATATCAAGAAAACCGTCATTGTTAAGATCCCCAATCGGTCTGTTGTTGTAATTTAAATTATATTGGTTTGCATTAGGAGTAAATTTAAAATTTCCATCCCCAAACATAATATTATTTCCAGCTCCTAAAATATCTAAAAACCCATCATTATCAAAATCGTAGGCAACATACTCTCTGCTTAAACCACTTGTAATATCATAGCCCGAACCCGCAGAAACATCTAGAAAAGTTCCATCACCATTATTCTTCATCACTTTGCTGGCTCCATTTGCTGTAGAATTCATTCCCACTACTGCATCCATCCAACCATCATTATTAAAATCTCCCCAAGCTGAAGACCAAGTCTGAACAGGGTTTGCCATATTTGCCATTGCCGCTACATTCGTGAAAGTTCCATCACCGTTATTTCGATGAAGTTCATCAATATTTCCACCAGGTCCGGAACCTCCCCCGCTACATTTAGCGATAAATAAATCCATATCACCATCATTATCATAGTCAACCCAAATGGAACCATAATTTCCACCTGAAGGAAAGTCTCCCATGCCACCCTGATTATGATTCAAATTGGTTCCGTCATTCATATAAAATCTGTTGGGAGCATTATCATCACAGACAAAGGCATCTAGTTTTCCGTCTTTATTGATATCTACAAAATTGGTACGCTGCGTAAGAAAAGATTGAAGCTTTCTGTCTACGGTGAAGCCTGTTCCCGTTGCATTGGCTTTTACAAAAGCAATTCCGCTGGCAGAACCATAGATAAGATCATTGAAGCCATTATTATCATAATCTCCTGCAGCAATACTCCAATATGGTAAAACTGAAGTATTAGGAATCGTATGAGTTACCTCATTAAAAGTACCTCCCGGTTGTTGATATGAAACTACTATCTGAGTATTATTGACTACCGAAACGATATCATCTAAATAATCACCATTCATATCTACCACACAGTGGTTATAGATTCCCGGAGCATTTACAGACTGTTGATTAAACGATAAACGACTTGGTACAGGAATAGTTTCAGCGACTGTAAAGTTAAATCCTGAGCTTGTCCATCTATTATCAAAAGTGATGTAATAAGTGGTTCCTGCTGTTACTCCAAAAGTTACCTGAGAAGCCAAACCTAAAAAATCATCATTTGCAGTCACACAAGTTTGACTTCCGCAATTTCCTTTAAAAACAATTATTCTTGTATCTACATTTTGTCCTGGCAAAGCCGTGGAAACAGTAATATTAATATTTTGAGTTGCAGTATATTTATACCATAACGCTGCATTTCCAGAATTAGCAAGCGTACAGACTGTCGGAAGAGGTGTACCTGTAACTGCAGGAGCAGTATATGTTCCCGTTGAAAGATTCATTGCTGTAGCACAGCTTAATTGTGCATTTCCCCATGTTATACTAAATAATACAACAAAAAAGGATAGTTTTTTTTTCATGGTTATTTTTCGTTTGGTTTTGGTTTTATGGACAGTTTTGGTTCAAAGAATTTATCCATTGTTTTAAAAGATCTACCCCTTCATCGTGAACAACGGTTCTTCCCAATAAAGGCATTCTCATACTTTCGTCCACAGAATTCAGTCTATAGTTCATTACAGATTTATTATGATTTCCCGGAGTAATAATCCTTTCCAAAGACTGATCGATAGGCTCATCTGCTGTTACACAAACTCCCATATTTGCAAAGTTGGTAGTTTTATTAAAGCTCAGTCGTATAGCTCTATAATCACAACGAGCCTTTTCCTGATGACAATGCGCACAATTGATATCAACATATGAACGCAAGCGAATATCTACAGGTTTACTTGTATCTCTGTAATCAACTGTAGAAACAATACTTGAAGGATAACTTTGTAAATAACCTTCATCGACGAGCTTTTGTAACTGATTTTTTAGTCCGTTTGGATAGTTATAAGAAACATTAAGATTTTGAGGCTTTACACCAATCGGAACTGGCTGGTTATCCAATTTATGACATGCATAACATTCCGATTCCGAAGGAATCCTATAAGCTGTAGTAATAACATCATTATTACTTTTCTTAAATGTAATATTTTTTGAACTTCCGCTTGTAAAATCTGCTCCTGTTACCAAATTTGCTTCAGTTTGATCATCATTCCACAAATATTCCGCAAATATCCAACCGCTCGCTTTTTTAATCATTAATCTTGTCTCAATAATTTTTGTAGTGTTATTGGGCTGAACCGTATCGTAATAAAAGTTTTTAATTAAAACTGTTCCAACAGGAAAATTCAATGACTGATCATCTGAGACATAACTTGCTTTGGTAGATTGCGGCATCCAGATAAATCTCTTTTTTAAAGCATAATCTGTAAAAAGTGAGCTTGCAGGTTCATAAGGAATCACTTTTTTTGATGGATTTAAGTTTTTTAAATCTCCCGTAAAAAAAGAATACGTTGAAAGCTTTGAATAAGGAACTGCGTCAATATTAAAGTTAACAAGGGAACTTTCTGTTTCTACAGTTTCCATTTTTTCATCAGTTTTACATGAAAGAAGTAGTAAAAAAGATAAAATTAAAAAATAGATTTTTTTCATTAATTCAATGGTATTGGAAAAACGAAGATAGATATTTAACACAATCACCACCAAACATTTTCACAAAAAACAAATAATTATATTTAGAATAATTCAACAAAACAAATTAATAAACACGAAATTCACGAACAACACAACAAAATACGACTATAAACATAATTTAATTAAAACTAAAAAAGCTATGAAAATTGCTTCTCATAGCTCTATTCTAATAAAATATTTTGTTCTAAAAAAAGGTTTATTTCACATATTTATTCACTTTCTTCAAATATCTCTCTACATTTTCTTTATCAGAGATTGTCGTAATTTCTTTTGTCAAAGCTTTTTCAAATTCTATTTTTGCTTTTGAATATTCTTTTTGTTTAAAATAATATTTCCCAGATTGATAATAAGCCAACCAAAAATCAGGATTTAATGACTGATAATGCGGAATAAAATCATCGGTAAGAATCATATTATCCGAATCATTTGCATTTTGTATTTCAGAATGAGCAAATTTAAACTCTTCATAATTTTCAAATTCCTGAGAATCCAGAAAAGGATCTTTTGCGATATTTAAATTTGACTTTGCTAATTCACCGCTTTTTAATCTTTTATCGGAGAAAATTTCGTTTAAATCATAACAGACAAATTCTCCCAATTGATAAGGATTTGAAGAAACCCAAACCAGTCTTTTCTGTGGCGAAAAAATCACGGCGTGATGCGCTAAAAGCTGGTTAATCGCCTTTTCATTTCCATAACCTATTTTTTCATCTTTCAAACCGGATTTATCTCTTAAAATGGAAGCCATTTTTTCAGGATTCAGTTTTTTGTTTTCTTGTAAAAGTTCCTGAAGTTTTTCGTAACGATATTCGGAATGGCTTTCTACAATGTGTTTTTGATTCCTTTTATCATTTTTATAAGCTTCAGATTGAAAATGATTGGTACAAAAAACCTTACTTGAATTTTCAACTCTGTAAACCCCAAAATTATCCGGAGAAACTTCAATAATTATGGCGTTTTTATCATTCGCACTTCCGACCAAAATAGATTCGGAAACAAAAACTTTTCTTTTTTTCGCAATTGCAATCGCTTCGTCAATCGTTGTAGCGTATTGCAGAATTTCTCTTGTCACAAAAGAAATCGGAGTCTTCGCGGTCAACGGAATTTTCGATTTCCCCGCATTGATTGTCACCGTAATTCCTTCTTTATTCATCCCCGAAACCACGCCAATCATTCCTGGCCAACTTACTGACAGATATGGAATTCCGTTTTCGGGTTCTATAAATTCGACCAATTTATTTTTAGCAAATTCGTCACCTACATAAAAATCGAAATTTCTCCCAATCAACAAATCACCATCTTCTGTATTTTCATTCCAAACCGCAAGAGAAGTACAGCCAACAACCATCAAATCCTGCATTGCGTGACCAATATCGTGCGCTCCGTGCAAATACATCGCTCTTCTGAATTTTGGAGCAATAAAATCATATTTATCTGAAGAATATTGAGATAAACCGTATAATTCAGCCTGAAAATCTTCTCTTACGTTGAGATACATTTTCCGATTGTACCATTTCAGAAAACCTCTTAACAATTTTTGTTTGAATTTTGACGGAACAAAACCTTCTACTTTAGAAAAGAAAATTTCTTCCTGTTTCTGCATTAAATCTTGCGTTAAAGCTCCATTGTTATAGCCCAACTGCAAAGGGTTTCCTTTGATGTACAATTCCCAAAGCTGTTGTTTATTTTTGGTTAAATAATTTTGATTAAAACTAAAAGTGGAATCGTTGATTGTATTAACTTTTGGGACTTCTAAAGAATATTGGCTTACATCCGGAATGTGTTTGATTGATTTTCTGACACCGCAAGAGCTCAGGTTGAGAATAAGGATAAGGCTGAGAAAAAATAAAATTACAGCTCTGTCACTTCGGCGAAAGGAAAAATTTATCTTAAAATTAGATTCATCGTTACGCTTCGCTTCACTCTGAATGACAAAAGTGTGTTTAGATTTCATTATTATTTTTAATCATTTGTGTCAAACGTTCATCAATTTTTTCTTTTCCTAAAATTTCAGCGCAGGTATTGAAAGCTCCGATTGTACAGCCTAAAATCCCGTGCATATTGACAGTTTGCCCAGTCAGAAAGAGATTGCTAATCTTTGTGCGTGGAGAAACCATCGTTTTCAAAGGATTTTCTGAGCTTTTGATGTAACCGTACATATTTCCTTCAAAACTTCCGATATAATCACGGTAAGACAAAGGAGAAGAGGTATAAATATTTTTAATTGAACCTCTTAAATTCGGTATTTTCTTTTCTAAAGCATCAATCATTTTTTCTGCTTTTTCGAGCTTAAATTTTTCGTATTGTTTTCCTCTTTCCCGTTCTTCAGCAATTGTATTTACGGTATTTTGCCAAGCTTTAACTTCCTCAAAATCCATATAAGAAATGGCAGTTAAGCTTTCTGCAAATTCAGGATGATGCTTTGAAGGTGTGGAAGAGAGCATATAGGTTTCTGGCCACGCTTTTTCATCGTAACGATAGGCATTCCAAACCGATTCTTCTGACGAATAATGGTAAATATTATAATTGAAATTAGAAATTGTCTGAGGTTTTAAAACCAAATAAACGCTGAAACACGACGAAACAGGCTCCCAACTTAAGACTCTGTTTAAAAAAGATTTCTTCAGCCTCTCTTCACCGATTAATTTAGTTAAAGTATGAATTTCAATATTAGAAATAAACTGTTTGGCGAAATATTCTTTTCCTGATTTTGTTTTTACAGAACTTAAAACATTATTTTCATTAAAAATAATTTCAGAAACCTCCGAATGCTTATGAACATCTGCTCCGTATTCTCTTAATTTTCGAATCAAAAGTTTTGAAATCTGACTTCCTCCTTTCACACATTTGTAAGCACTTTGAATGTAAGAATTCACTGTCAATGCGTGAACGTAAAAGGGAATATTTTCAGAATCTCCTGCGTATAAAAAATTGGAACCCAATAAAACAGATTGTAGTTTTGTATTCTGAGTAATCGATTCGATGAATCTTTTGGTATTTAAATGAAGGATTTCTTCGCTGTAACTATCTTTCCCTATCACATTATATCTAGGGAAATGATTACAAATGCGCTGAATTTCTTCACAATAATCTTCTAAATTCTCTCTTTCTTCAGGAAAATATTTGGATAATTGCTCAACAAAATTATCATAACCTTGTGCGTGTGGATATTCAATTTCATCGTCTCCGAAAGTGATTTTATCATAGCCATTTTCATCCATTTTCTGGAGTTCTAAATCCTCCATTATTTCCAGATATGAAAAAAACTGATGTAGGTTTTGGCCTTTTGAAAGTCCACCCAAATAATGAACTCCGGTGTCGAAAATCAATTTGTCTCGGGAAAAGGTCTGTAAGTTTCCGCCATATTGATTGTTTTTCTCTAAGACGCAGACTTTCAAGCCTTCTTTTGCCAAAATAAGCGCCGAAACAAGACCTCCTATTCCGCTACCGATAATCAATATGTCGTATGTTTTTTTCAAATTCTGATTATAGTTTTAACGGCAAAAGGTACAAAAGTTTATCAAACTGTTTAGAATAATGTGTCTAAAAATATTTACAAAAAACTCATTTTATATTGCATTATTTAAACGCAAAGGACACAAAGATTTTTTAAAATTATTGAAAATATTTTTCGTTAGCAAAGGCGTTTCACTTAGCAAAGGAACAGCACTCTATAATCCTGTTTATCAAAAACTTACAATACATTAATTTAATAGATGTTTTAATCTTGAATCTTTAAACTTTTACCTTGGCTCCTGTATTATTGAATTGCATGCAGCCCGACTTGAGCGGAAATCCTTTTTTTTGCTTTGGGAAAGCTTTGGCAAAAAACATTGGGAGCGGAAGGCGGAAATAGCTGCCATAAAAAAATATTAAACTGCTATTCGACACCGTCAAATAATTGCCCTAAAAATATTGAAAACTAATCAATATCATCCCAAAAATCGAAATAGTTGAACCATTGAAGCGGATATTTTTGAATCATCGATTCAAGATTTTGAGTGTACGAATTTAAAAGTCCCTGTGCATCACGTTTTTTAACGTTTTCAGCGACTCTTGCATACAAATGATAATGAAGATTTTTTTCTTTCATTACATATACATAGACCACCGGAACGCCCAATCTCGAAGCAATCATGAAAGGCCCTGCCGGAAATTTAGCACTCTTTCCCAGTAAATCTGCTTCGAGGAATTTAGAACCTTCAAAATAACGGTCACCCGTAAAACAGATTAATTCATTTTTTGACAATGCTTCATTAATGTCGAAAATATGCGACATATCATCTTTTACATAAATGAATTTGATATTGCTCTGCTTCACAGAAACACTTTCAAGATACTCTTTGATTACGGTAACTTCCTGATCTGTTGTTACTAAATTAATTTGGCAATCGAAATCAATTTCTGCAAAAAAATGTTCTGCAATTTCGAAATTTCCGATGTGTGCACTGATCAAAACGCCGCCTTTTTTTTCGACTAAAAGATTTCTGAGATTTTCTATTCCGTCGAATTCGTAGGTGTATTTATCTCTTAAACCAGCTGAAATTGCAGTCTTATCAATTAAAATCGTTCCGAAAGTAAAATAACTTTTAAATAAGGAGATTTTTGTTTTCCAAAAACCGTAATTGAGTCTTTTCTGGAAGTAATATCGATAATATTTGTTGCTATTTTTTTCGAATAAAAAATAGTAAAAAGCAACAAAATAAAGGACAAAATAAGAACTTCGGATCCCGATATTTCTAATGCACCAGACGAATATTCTATACCCTAAAATGGTGCCTTTAGATTTGCCTTTCCACTTGTTCATAGTATTAATTTAACAATGTATCAGTTTAACAGTGTAACAATATTTAAAACATTGGTAAACTGTTAAATTGTTATATCGTTACATTTTTTTGAGTAAATTTTTAATCGATAGTTATGCGTTTTTTTGAGTGATTTTGTTTTCTATTGTAGAGTAAAAATCATTAAAAGTAATGATCTCTTTAAAGTCTGTTTCACCTAATTTTATTCCAAAATTAGACTCAATTACCACCACCAAGTCTATATAATCTAAACTGTCTAAGCCCAAAGTCTTCTTGAAATGGGCATCATTACTGATTTCGTCACCATCTACCTCAAACTCATTGATTAAAAAATCATTAGCAATGGCAACAATTTTTTCTCTTTCCATGTTTTTTTATTCAAATTTTTTAACGATTAATGCGGAATTGGTTCCCCCAAAGCCGAAAGAATTCGACAAAAATACGTCAATTTTTTGATTTTTAGTTTCGGAGATTAAATTTATCTTTTGAGCGTCTTCGTCAGGATTTTCTAAATTAATGTTAGGCGCCACAAAATCGTTCTGCATCATTAAAATCGAATAGATCACTTCACTTGCACCCGCCATCCAACATTCATGACCCGTCATTGATTTTGTAGAGCTTACCGGGACTTCGCTTCCGAAGATTTCGTGAATTGCTTTTGCTTCGTTCGCATCACCAATTGGCGTTGAGGTCGCATGAGCATTAATATAATCAATATCATTTACTTCTAAACCCGACTGTTTTAAAGCCCGATTCATCGCTAAAGCCGGACCGTCAACATTCGGAGTAGAAATATGTCCTCCGTTTGAAGAAAAACCGTAACCCACGATCTCGCCTAAAATAGTTGCTCCTCTTTTTTGAGCTGATTCAAGGCTTTCAACAATTAAAGTTGCTGCTCCACCGCTCGGGATCAAACCGTCTCTTTCGGAATCGAAAGGTCTTGATGCTTTTGTTGGCTCGTTTTCTCTTACCGAAAAAACACCCAAACCATCAAAACTTGCCATCGAATATTTGTTAGTTTCCTGAGCGCCACCGCAAACAATCATCTCCTGAAAGCCGTTTTTAATCATCATATAAGCCAGTCCCAAAGAATGAGAACCGCTTGCACAAGCCGCACTGATGGTGAGATTGATCCCTCGTAATTTAAAAATTGTAGAAAGATTCATCGTTACCGTGGAGTTCATCGATTTGAAAATCGCTCCTGAACCCATTAAAGTAGTATCTTTTTTTTCTCTTGCAATATCGATAGATTCAACAACCGCTTTTGAAACGCTGTCGTTTCCGTATAAAATTCCGACTTCGTTTTGGTCTAAAAAATCCTGATCGATATTTGCCTGTTTTAGAGCATCTAATGTGGCAATGTAAGCATATTCGCTTTCTTCACCCATGCTTACGCGTTGACGTCTGCTGAGAAGATTCTTTAAATCAGGTTTGGGAACAACTCCGCTAAGACCTGATCTGAAACCAAATTCTTTTCTTTCATCCACTAAAACAATTCCCGACTTTCCTTGATACAGGGATTCTTTCACTTCTTCTAAAGAAGTTCCGATGCAAGAATAAATTCCCATTCCGGTAATGACTACCCTATTTTCCATCTAAATTCTAGGTTACAGGTTTCAGGTTTTTAGGTTACAGCTAATTACTGTTACCTATTATCTGTTACCTAATTTATGAATAAATTCCTCCGTTAATATTAATAATTTCACCTGTGATGTACGAAGATTTTTTTGATGCTAAAAAGGCAACCAAATCTGCCACTTCTTCTGCTTCACCAAATCGGTTTGCAGGAATCATTGCTTTCAATTCATCTTCGTTAAAATCCTGCGTCATATCTGTTTTTATGAAACCCGGAGCAACTGCATTTACAGTGATATTTCTTTTTGCAACTTCTTGTGCTAAAGCTTTTGTAGCTCCAACTAAAGCTCCCTTTGCCGCAGAATAATTGGTTTGTCCAGCCGTTCCTTTTACTCCAGAAACAGAAACCATATTGATAATTCTGCCATATTTGTTTCTCAACAATTTCTGAATGAAAAAATTCGTCACATTATAGAAACCATTTAAACTTGTGTTAATCACAGAATTCCAGTCTTCAATCGGCATCCACATGAATAATCCGTCTCTTGTGATTCCTGCGTTGTTTACGATAATTTCGACTACAGAATTTGGGTTATTTTCCTGCCATTCATTTAAAACTTTTTGAGTTTCCTCAGCATTTCCTACATCGAATTTAAGAATTTCGCCTGTAGAACCCAATCCTTCCACTTTAGCTAAAGTTTCCTTTGCTGCAGCTTCGTTTGAGGTATAATTAATTAAAATATGCTCAATTTTTTCTTCAGCCAGTTTTATACAGATTGCTCTTCCAATTCCTCGGGAACCACCTGTTACAATTGCACATTTCATATGTGTTTCGGTTTATTTATATATTGACAACTAGAAGCAGCCAATAATTACATTGTCTTTAAATATTTTTTCACTTCCTCCAAATAAGGATACATCACCATATCACTTGAAAATGCCGGAATGATTTTTCTGATTTCATCGTACAATTCTTTTGTTTTTGATGAAATTTGATCTTGGTAACCCAAATATTCTATCGCCTGAACAACAGTAATCGCTTCAATCGCCAAAACTTCAAAAGCATTTTCAATTACCTTTCTGCAAATCACGGCGGCATTTGTGCCCATGCTTACAATATCCTGATTATCATTATTATTAGGAATACTGTGAACGTACATCGGGTTTGATAACATCTGACTTTCTGCCGTTGTAGAAGTCGCTGTAAACTGAACACCCTGCATACCAAAATTGAAACCTAATTTACCCAAATTGACAAATGGAGGCAGAATTTCGTTGATTTTCGAGTTTAAAAGATAATTCAATTGTCTTTCAGCCAACATAGTCAACTTCGTTACAACGATTTTAAGCTTATCCATTTCTAAAGAAATATAATCTCCGTGGAAATTTCCGCCATGATAAACATGTTGATCTTTTACATTGATAATTGGATTATCGTTTGCTGAATTGATCTCATTTTCTAATACTTTTTCAGTGTATTCTAAAGTATCTAAAACCGGACCTAAAATTTGCGGAACACATCTTAAAGAATAATATTCCTGTACTTTTTCTTTGAAAACCTTTTCCTGCTCTTCAAAATGAGTATATAAATGATCTGCTCTTTTTCTGATCAATTTACTATCAGATAAATGATGACGCATTTTTTCTGCAATTTTTTGCTGACCTGCGTGAAGTTTTGTTCCATTCAACACTTCAGAAAAATGATCATCGTAAGCCTGAACGATTTCGTTGATGGCACAAGATAATTTTAATGAAATATCAGTTAACTGATTGGCTTTATAAGCATTAACAACACCTATCCCAGTCATAACAGAAGTTCCGTTCATTAACGCTAAACCTTCTCTTATTTCAACCTGAATCGGCTCTAAACCTTCAATTTCAAAAACTCCTTTCGTAGATTTCCTTTCACCTTTATAGAAAACTTCACCCTCACCAATTAAAACTAAAGCCAAATGTGCCAATTGCACCAAATCACCACTTGCTCCAACACCTCCGTGTTCGAAAATCAACGGCGTAATACCTCTGTTAATTAATTCTTTAAGTAAATTTACAACAGATTCGTGAACTCCAGAATTCCCTAATGATAATGTATTTAATCTTGCTAACATACAAGCTTTTACCTCATCAGCAGGAAGAGGATTTCCGATACCCGAAGAATGGCTCCTAATCAGATTATACTGAAGTTGGTGTGTATCTTCATCACTGATTTTAAATTGCGCCATTGGCCCAAAACCGGTATTGACACCATAAATTACTTTATTTTTTGAAAACTCTTTTAGAAAAGAAAAACTCTCATTCACCCTCTGGAGAAGTGATTGATCTAATTCTATGCTTTCGTTTTCAATAATAATTCTTTGAAAATCTCTCAGTTCTAAAAAGTTATTTATTTTCATCAATTAAAAGTAATAGTATATAATTTTGTAGAATATAATTAATTGTCACTAATTTTGCGCAAAGATAAAAAGTTTTATTAAACAAATGGACAAAGAAATTGTTGATGTTTTAGTAATTGGAGCTGGACCTTCCGGATGCGTATCTTCTGCTTATCTGAAGAAGAATAACATCAATGTGAAAGTTGTTGAAAAAACAAAATTTCCAAGATTGGTAGTCGGTGAAAGCCTTATTCCCAGAGTGATGGATCATTTCGATGAAGCCGGATTGTTTCCTGCCTTAGATAAAATGGGCTTCGAAAAAAAATTGGGAGCACGCTTTATGCGAGGAAATGAGGTCTGCATTTTTGATTTCAGCAACAAATTTGGAGAAGGATGGGACTGGACGTGGCAAGTTCCAAGAGCAGATTTCGACAATACTTTAGCTCAGGAAGTTATTAATAAAGGCGTTGACCTTGAATTCGAAACCGAAGTAATCGGAATTGAGTTTAACGGAACAGATTCTATCACCACCGTAAAGAACAAAGACGGAAAAACGAAAGAGATCCACGCAAAATTCGTGATTGATTCTAGCGGTTACGGAAGAGTTTTACCAAGACTTTTAGATTTGGAAAAACCATCGAAACTTTCTCCCCACTCTGCTATTTTTGCTCATGTAGAAGATATTAACAGAGAAGAAGGCGTAGAAGGAACTTTAATTTCTTTTGATATTATAGAAACGGAAGTCTGGCTTTGGGTAATTCCTTTTTCTAATGGAAATACAAGTATTGGAATCGTTGGACCGACTGATTATATTGAAAAATTATCTGAAAACGGAGACCCTACAGAAGCTTTGAGAAAAGCTATTTCTCTTTCTGATTATTACGTAAAACGTTTCGGAGATGTAGAATTTCTTTTTGAACCAAGACATTTAAAAGATTATTCTTGCTCGGTAAAAAGTCTTTACGGAAATGGATTTGCTTTGACGGGAAATGCATCAGAATTCCTTGATCCAGTTTTTTCTTCAGGCATGGCATTCGCTACAGAATCAGGAATGTTGGCTGCTAAATTGTCAATCCGACAGCTGAACGGAGAAACCATCGACTGGCAAAAAGAATATTCAGATTATATCTTATACGGTGTAAACGTTTTTACAACCTATGTGAAAGAATGGTACACCGGAAATCTTCAGGAATTATTTTTCCACCAACCGGAAAATCCTGATGTCAAAAGAAAAATTTGTGCAGTTTTAGCGGGCTATGTCTGGGACAAGAAAAATACTTTTGTGAGAATACACGATACTGCAGTTGTAAATCTTGCCAACTTCATTAAAGCAGAAAAACAAAAAGCATAAAAAACGGTCTGAAAATTTTCAGACCGTTTTTGTTTTATTTTAAAGCTTTTTTAAGTTCCTTCCCGAACTCTTTACCTGTCTTTTCGTAAGCTGCAGAGATCCTACCGTATTCCATTCCGTAATCTACTTTACTTCCGGTGCCTTCGATTTTATCTCCTTTTATTGTTGCTAAAACATTTGAAGGATTTGCAGTTTCAACAATTGTTATTTCTGATGATAATTTTCCGGGTTGCATTACAAAACCACTCCATCCTGCGTACATCCATTTTGGATGAATGATTAGAGTATATTTAGCTTCAATATTTTGACTGAATTTAATTTTCTTTGATTTATTTAAACCTTCAATAAATTTTTCAGTCCAAATCGTTTCCACATGCTGCTCCCAAATATCAATCCATTTTTTCCACGCTTCTTCCCCTTTTTTGGCTACCGTTTCTTTATGTCTTCTTTCTATATATTCAGTTTCCGTAAAATTATCAGCCTGAAAAAGAGGCTCTCCATAATTACGTTCAACATTAACTTCTGTCTGACCTTTTAAAAAATTCAGATTTCCAGATTCTACGGTCAGTTTATTTTGAGCGAAAATAGTTGTGGCAATTGTTAAGCACACCAATAGAAATATTTTTTTCATAGTTTAAAATATGTGATTAAAAAGAATTATCTAATAGAAACCTTTATTTTTTATTTACATAATGATTGACCTTTAAAGCAAGCATTTTTGAAGTTTTAGCATAACATTCCGCAATTCTGTCGTTATTATTCGCAATTCCGATAACGTTGTCGCCTGTCGCTTTTATACCTTCCACAACCATTAAAATATTGTTTGGGTTTTCGGTTTCCACGAAAGTCATTTTAGAACTCATTTCAGCAGGAATACTTCCTATTCCGCCAAAAAAACCTTGAGAAATCAAAGTAGGTTCAACAATTAAAGTATATTTTGTTGTTTTAAAATTGACAGACGCTTCTATGTCAGTATTTTTATTCCAAGAAGCTAAAAATTTGTCCTGAAAAGTTTTTGTTTTTGAATATTCCCAATCCTCTTTCCATTTTCCCGCCTCATCTTTGCCTTTATTTTTTTCAATTTCAGCAACTCTTTTAGCAATAAATTCATCTTCGCTTATCTTATTTTTTTCAAAAGTAACTCCATTGAACTTAAATATTACTTTTAAAAATTTTTCTCCCTTTAAAAAAATATAATCGCCGGAAATCACTTTGACTCTTTGAGCTACCAAATTTGTAGAAAGAGCAATTAGTAATAGTAATAAACTTTTTTTCATGCTTTTTATCTTAAATCAATAAACGTAATCGGTTTTCTGCTGTTTGGGTTGAAAACTGTTTTAGACAAAATATCAAAATTCACCATTTCAATTTTCGGACTAACACGAAGTTTCGCCCTGAAATGGTCTCTCACTTCCCCTTCAAAATTTTCGTCTTCTCTTTCTGTGCTTAGTTTAATGATAATTTCATCCAAACCGATTTCATTGGACTGAATAACAATTTGATAACATAAAATCCCTTCAAAATCATTCAGAATATCATTCATTGCAGGCGGATACAACGTCGTACCTTTATATTTGATCATCTGTTGCTTTCTTCCGACAACAGGTCCTAATCTCATTGTATTTCTACCACATTTACACGGCTCATAATGAGCTTTAACTAAATCCCCCGTTTTAAATCTCAACAAAGGAAGTGCCTCTACTCCTAAAGTTGTAATGGTTAACTCTCCGCTTTCTCCATCTTTCACAGAATTTCCTTCATCATCAAGAATTTCTGTGATAATTAATTCCGGATGTTGATGACCACCAACTTGAAATTCACATTCTGTAAATGCAGTGCTCATTTCTGTGGAAGCATACGTTGAAAATAATTGAATATTCCACTTTTCCTTAATTTTTTGTGAAAGAATATTATCTGTAAAATCCTGATTTTTGATACTTTCACCAATACAAACAGCTCCGTAAACGCTTGAATTTTTATAATCAATTCCATGTTTTTCAGCATAATCGATCATTTTTAAAAGAAAAGAAGGAACAGTAATCAGATATTTCGGTTGATACCTGAAAATAGAATCCCATTGAAGTTCGGGAATTCCAGGTCCCATTCTAACAACACTTGCGCCCATTTTTCTTAAACCTAAAAAATAAGCAAGTCCAGCCATAAATCTTTTGTCGATCGTTGTAATCATCTGTACAACATCACCTTTCTGAATTCCTGCACAGGCAAAAGAAATCGCTTCGTTGTAAGCTAATCTTTCAAGATCTTTATCTGACAAACCGAAAGTTACAGGATCACCAAGAGTTCCAGAAGTTGTGCTGTAATCAACAATTTGATTCTGTGGAATACAGAAAAAATCATCATTATTTTGTTGAATATCGTTTTTCGAGGTCGTTGGTATTTTCCGCAAATTTTCCAAAGTTTGAATTTCAGAAATTTGAATATTATTTTCCTTAAATAATCTTTGATAAAAAGTAGAATTTGCTTCCAGATAAGCCAAAAGCTCCTGAAGTTTTTCTTCCTGAAATATTTTTATATCCTGAATGTCTGCTTTCTCGATAGATGGGAAAAGTTTCAATAGTTTAAATTTAGAAGACAAATTTATTTAATTAAAATTAAAAGATTGAAGCAAAGCAAAAGGAAAATTTTTCTCGCACAGAGAACGCATACAATTGAAAGTAAAATTTCGACGTATTGAAATATTGAACCATTAAGATTTCTATTAAGAAGTTAAGAATATTAAGTATCGCTTCGCTTTAAGCAGAATACTTCTCAAAAAATCTATTTGATTTTTCTTAAAAAAACTTAACTTCTTAAATCTCCTTAATGGTTCAGTTTTAAAATTTTTAAATAAAATTGTGCGATTTGTTGAACAGTTAATTTTCACTTCAAACACACATATTTTTCTTACAACTTTTCAATAGACGTAATCAAAATAAAACATATATTATAAACCGACAAAAATCACTAAATTTGCCACCTTGATTAATCAACGAAATTGAGAAATTACAATGAGCCAATTTAAAGAATATAAAAACCTCAACCTTATAGATGTAGCCGAGAATGTTTCGGAATTCTGGAAAGCAAACGACACTTTCGCAAAAAGTGTAGAAACACGTCAGGGAAATCCTGAATTTGTGTTTTACGAAGGTCCGCCTTCAGCCAACGGAATGCCCGGAATTCACCACGTTATGGCAAGAGCGTTGAAAGATATTTTCTGTCGTTACCAAACTCAGAACGGAAAACAGGTTTTCCGTAAAGCGGGTTGGGACACACACGGACTTCCTGTGGAATTAGGAGTTGAAAAAGAACTCGGAATTACGAAAGAAGATATTGGCAAAAAAATTTCGATTGAAGATTACAACAAAGCTTGTCGTGAAGCGGTAATGCGCTACACAGATGTTTGGAATCACCTAACCGAAAAAATCGGGTATTGGGTAGATCTTGAAGATCCGTACATCACGTACAAGTCAAAATATATGGAGACTGTTTGGTGGTTGTTGAAGCAATTGTACAGCAAAGAATTGTTATATAAAGGCTACACCATTCAACCTTATTCTCCAAAAGCAGGAACCGGACTTTCTTCTGCAGAATTAAATATGCCCGGAACTTATCATGATGTTACCGATACAACGATTGTAGCCCAGTTTAAAGTTAAAAAAGAATCTTCTGAATTATTCAACGATGTTGAAGGAGATGTAAATATTTTAGCTTGGACGACAACTCCTTGGACCTTGCCTTCAAACACAGCTTTGGCGGTGGGAAGAGATATTGAATATATTGTCGTAAAAACTTTCAACCAATATACTTTCGAGCCGATAACCGTTGTTTTGGCAAGAGTTTTATTGGAAAAGAATTTCGGCAAAAAATTCGTGGAAGGAAGTGATGAAGATTTGGCAAACTATACTTCAGACAGCAAAACAATTCCTTTTAAAGTTTTAAAAGAATTTACGGGTGAACAACTTGCAGGAACTCAATACGAACAATTAATTCCTTGGTTTGCGCCCGATGAAACTCCCGAAAAAGCGTTCAGAGTAATCATTGGAGATTTTGTAACGACGGAAGATGGTACAGGTATTGTACACATTGCCCCTACTTTTGGTGCAGATGATGCGAGAGTTGCTAAAGATGCAGGAATCCCTCCAATGTTGATAAAAGATGAGAGTAATAATTTAGTTCCATTGGTTGATTTACAAGGTAAATTTATCAAAGGAAATAATGTTCCGGAAACTTTCTCAGGGAAATATATTAAGAACGAATATTACGACGAAGGAACTGCACCTGAAAAATCTTGGGATGTAGAATTGGCGATTTTGTTGAAAACAGAAAACAAAGCCTTCAAAGTAGAAAAATATGTTCACAGCTACCCGCATTGTTGGAGAACCGATAAACCAGTTTTATATTATCCATTAGATTCTTGGTTTGTAAAAATGACCGCTGTAAAGGATAGATTGGTTCAATTAAACAAAGAAATCAACTGGAAACCTAAATCAACAGGAGAAGGACGTTTTGCCAATTGGATTGAAAATGTAAACGACTGGAATCTTTCCCGTTCAAGATATTGGGGAATTCCATTGCCAATCTGGAGAACAGAAGATTTAAAAGAAGAAAAAATCATCGGTTCTATTGAAGAATTATACAATGAAATTGAAAAATCAATCGCAGCAGGATTTATGACAGAAAATCCTTTCAAAGGTTTTGAGATTGGAAATATGTCTGAAGAAAACTATTCTTTGGTTGATTTACATAAAAATATTGTTGATAAAATTGTTTTAGTTTCAGATTCAGGAAAAGCAATGAACCGCGAAAGTGACTTGATCGACGTTTGGTTCGATTCAGGGTCTATGCCTTATGCGCAATTGCATTATCCTTTTGAAAACAAAGAATTAATTGACACCAATAAAGCTTTCCCGGCAGATTTCATCGCTGAAGGTGTTGACCAGACTCGTGGATGGTTCTACACGCTTCATGCTATTGGAACAGCAGTTTTTGATTCAGTTGCTTATAAAAATGTAATGAGTAACGGGCTCGTTTTGGATAAAAACGGTATGAAGATGTCAAAATCTAAAGGTAACGCAGTTGATCCGTTTGAAACTCTTGCGGTTTACGGTCCGGATGCAACTCGTTGGTACATGATTTCCAATGCAAATCCTTGGGAAAATTTGAAATTCGACAAAGATGGAATTGATGAAGTGAGAAGAAAATTCTTCGGAACGCTTTACAACACGTATTCTTTCTTCTCTTTATATGCAAATGTCGACGGATTTAATTATTCTGAAAAAGATGTTGAAAATCGTCCAGAAATCGACCGTTGGATTTTATCTGAATTGAATCTTTTAATCAAAGAAGTAAAAGCATTCTACGAAGATTACGAGCCAACAAGAGTGGCAAGATCGATCAGCAATTTCGTAAATGACAATTTATCAAACTGGTACGTAAGATTATGCAGAAGACGTTTCTGGAAAGGAGATTATTCTGATGATAAAATCTCTGCTTACCAGACTTTATATACTTGTCTTGAAACTGTTGCCAAATTATCAGCGCCAATCGCTCCGTTCTTTATGGATCAATTGTATCAGGATTTGAACAAAGTAACAGGAAAAGACAGCGTAGAATCTGTGCATTTAACAGACTTTCCGGTTGCAGATGAAAGTTTAATTGATCAAGATTTGGTTGAAAAAACGCATTTGGCACAAAACATTACAAGTATGGTTTTCTCTTTGAGAAAAAAGGAAAACGTAAAGGTGCGTCAACCGTTGCAAAAAGTGTTGATTCCTGTGTTAGACAAGAAAACGGAAGAGCAAATTTTAGCCGTTGCAGAATTAATTAAACAAGAAGTTAACGTTAAAGAATTACAGTTAATCAATGCTGAAGAAGCATCACATTTAATTGTAAAACAGATTAAGCCCAACTTTAAAACTTTAGGCTCGAGACTTGGAAAAGACATGAAAGCGGTTGGTAGTGAAATCACTAATCTTTCTGCCGAACAAATCTCATCTTTAGAAAAAGAAGGAAGCATCGAAATTCAAGGCTACGAAATAACAACTGCAGATGTAGAAATTTCTACGAAAGACATCCCGGGATGGACGGTAACTTCCGACGGGAAAACAACTGTGGCACTAGATTTGAAGATGACTGATGAATTGAAATCTGAAGGTATCGCAAGAGAATTTATCAACAGGATCCAAAATCTTAGAAAAGAGAAAGATTTTGAATTAACAGACAGAATAAGCATCGTTTTGGAAGAAAACACTCCGTTTTGGGAACAGATTAAGCAAAATGAAGAATATATTTCATCTGAGGTCTTGTCAAATAAAATAGAAATTGTATCTTCACTTTCAAATTTTAACGAAATCGACATCGATGAGATTAAATTTAAAGTGAATGTTGAAAAAAATTAATATATAACTATTGTTTTTTCAATTTCCAAATCATAAATTTATTAAAAAAGAAAAAGACAATGCAAGACGAAAGAGTAAAATACAACGACTCTGATTTACAAGAGTTTAAAAAGATAATCAAAGAAAAAATTGAGAAAGCAGAGAAAGATTTACAGCTAATCAGAGAAAGCTTTATCAATGATCAAAATAACGGAACAGATGATACCTCGCCTACTTTCAAAGCTTTTGAAGAAGGTGCAGAAACGCTGAGCAAAGAGCAAAACTCTATTTTGGCAGGAAGACAGGAAAAGTTTGTAAGAGATCTTAAAAATGCTTTGATAAGAATTGAAAACAAAACTTATGGCGTTTGTAGAGTAACAGGTAAACTGATTCCAAAGGAAAGACTTTTGGCTGTACCGCACGCTACTTTGAGTATTGAAGCTAAAAATATGAAGAGATAATTATTTTTATCTTATTTTTGTAAATAATTAATTGGGTTTATATAATGTTTTACAGCATTGTATAAACCTAATTTTTAATTATATCTATGAGTGAATTTTTGATTTTAGGTATTATCCTCGTTGCCGTTTTATGGTTTTTTAATAAAGATCGGATCAAAAACAGATTCTATACTGATAAGCCTAAAAATCTGACAATCGATCAGCAATTCAACTCAGACAAACGAGAAAGGGAAAAGGAAATCGACAGACTTCTCAGCAAAATGGGCAAGAACGGAATCAATGACCTTTCTGCTAAAGACAGAAAAAGACTAGACGAACTTTCTAAGCATTAAATAAGCACTGCTAGAACTTACGTTTTAGCAAGACTACAAATAATAAATTAAAATGGAAGCATTAATTGTACACCCAAAAAATCAAATGGAGCTGAATGCGCTGAAAAGTGTGATGAAAGACATGGGAATTCGATATGAAAAATTTCATACCAGAGGCGCAAAAACTCAAACTTTTGAGAAAAAAGCTCCTGTTAAGAAAGAAAATACTGGTAAGGATTTTAAAGACAAACCAAAGACGAATAGGTAATGAAGAAGATTGCACTCATCACTTTTCTTATTTTATTAATAGATCAGGCTTCAAAAATTTACATCAAAACGAATTTTAACCTGAATGACAGTATTCCTGTTTTTCCGGGTTTTAAACTGACATTTGTAGAAAATCCGGGCATGGCGTATGGTTTTCATTTTGGAGGAATGCTTGGTAAATATTTTTTGGTGATTGTTCGTATTTTTCTGATTGGAGGAATGGTTTATCTGTTTAATAAATGGCTGAAAAGAGGCGAATCTAATTATCTGATTATTCCAATGGCTATTATTTTTGCCGGAGCTATTGGAAATTTAATTGACGGAATGTTTTATGGATTAATTTTCGACAGTGGAATGATCTATGACGAAAACGTAAATCAATGGATTGGTTACGGTGGGGTTTCTAAACTGGTTCCTTTCGGTGAAGGATATTCTACATTTATGAAAGGTTGCGTTGTTGATATGCTTCATTTCCCTTTGGTAGATTGGTACGTTCCGGAAAGCTGGCCTTTAATTGGAGGAAAGCATCTCGAATTCTTTAAATACATCTTTAATGTTGCAGATTCTGCTATCACTGTGGGGGCTGCATTGCTTTTAATTTTCAGAAAAAAAGCTTTTCCAAACGGACTCGAGTTCTAAAATATTTCATACTTTTATGAAACCTTCAAGGTTTACAATGTATGAAAACAATTATAAAAAATATATTCAAAATTTTCCTGCTACTTTTTGTGGCAGGAATTATTTTTATCATCTGGTCAAATTTTACAATTAATAATCAGTCAGAAGATTACGTAACGTCTAATATTTCAACTTTACCAAATGAAAAAACCGGACTTCTTTTAGGAACAAGTAAAACTTTATCCAACGGAGCACCGAATGCTTATTTCTTCAATCGAATTGAGGCAGCTTCGCAATTATATAAATCAGGGAAAATTCAGAATATCATCGTGAGTGGTGATAATTCTAAGAAAGATTATAACGAGCCGGAAGAAATGAAAAACGAGCTTATCAAAGCCGGAGTTCCCGCTGATAAAATTTTTGAAGATTTTGCAGGTTTCAGAACTTTGGATTCTGTTTTAAGAGCTAAAGAAATATTTGGGCAAAATTCATACATTATTATTTCTCAGAGATTTCATAACGAAAGAGCGGTTTATCTTGCAAGGAAAAACGGAATTGAAGCTTGGGGTTACAATGCTGCAGATGTAAATAAATATGCCGGAATAAAAACCAATGCAAGAGAGAAACTAGCGAGAGCAAAGGTTTTCTGGGATTTTATTTTTGGTGTTGAACCGAAATTTGGTGGGGAGAAAATTTTGATTCCGTAAATGAAACTTTTACAATTCTTCACAGTTTGTTTGATTCTTTTTTCCTGTAAAAAAGAAAACATTTATTATTATTCTGACAACAAACCAATTAAAGACAGTACGGTCATTCGTTTTGTGGATGAAGAACTCGAAAAACTTAAAATTGATACAAAAGAGAAGAATTTAAAAATTTATACAACTTTAGATTCAACATCGTACAAAAGCAATCTCGATTCTATTAGAAATAGAATTTTTGAAATATCTTTAGAATACAGTCTTAAGCCTGAAGATAAAAAAGCTTTTGATGAATGGTTCAGAGAAAAAATAATTGTTGTAGATAATCATACCGGAAAAGTTGTAAACTTTTATAGTTCTTTTAGAAATAAAAAATATGATCGAAATGACGTTTCACTTGGAGGATTAAGAAAGATAATCAGAATAGGTAATACACTTTATATAAATTCAAACTCTGAGATTTCTGAAAATTATTTAGCTAATTATCCTTCTCAAATAACATCTGGAAAAGATTTGGAAATAAAACAAGAAGAAGTTCAATTCCTATCGAAATTTAATATAATCAATCTCAACACGAAAGGTTATATTTACAATTACATTCCATATTTAGATGCAATTAAAATATTTCAAACCTACAATGATGGTCTAATGAAAAAACCTTCTGTGATAGAGAAAGTTTTGATCAATGAGAAAATGGTTTATTTGAAAAAAGATAATCCACGCAAAATTTTCGACACAAAATCATTACAAAAAATCCGACATCTATTTAGTTATCAGAAAGAATATTCTTTCGGCGCTTTCAAGAATCAACTTACAAATACACAGAATTTAATTTTTTTTGGTACAAATTCAGATTACAACATAATTATTAATGATGGAAAATACACATATTTGATTTATATTTTTGGAACTGTGATTACAAATCTAGATAAAAAAGAATATAAAATCATTTCGCCACAGATTTTTAAGAAAATTGAGATCAAATACTACAACGCAATTAGAAAGTAATTTTCCTTAAATTTGCAATTCATTAATTTTTTAAAATAATTTTAAACAAATGTCAAGAATTCTTACCGGCATACAAGCCACCGGAACACCGCACCTTGGAAACCTTTTGGGTGCAATTATTCCTGCAGTAGAGCTTTCTAAGCAAGCAGGAAACGAATCATTTTTATTCATTGCGAATCTACATTCGTTGACTCAGATTAAAGATGCAAAAGAACTTAAAAATAACACCTACGAAATTGCTGCAGCTTGGCTTGCTTGCGGACTTGATACCGAAAAAACATTTTTTTACAGACAGAGCGACATCCCTGAAACCTGTGAACTTTCTTGGCATTTATCATGTTTTTTTCCTTATCAAAGATTGACTTTAGCACATTCATTTAAAGATAAAGCAGACCGTTTGCAGGATGTAAATGCAGGGTTGTTTACCTATCCTATTTTGATGGCTGCAGATATTTTATTATACGACGCAGAAATTGTTCCTGTAGGAAAAGATCAGCTTCAACATTTGGAAATTGCACGTGATGTTGCTTCAAGATTCAATAATCAGATGGGTGAAGTTTTGGTTTTACCTCAAGCCGAATTGCAGGAAGACACCAAATACGTTCCCGGACTTGATGGTCATAAAATGTCTAAATCAAGAGGAAACATCATCAATATTTTCTTACCAGAAAAAGAATTGAAAAAGCAAATAATGAGCATCGAAAGCGATTCTAAATCTTTAGAAGAACCGAAAGATCCTTCTACAGACAAGACTTTTGCCATTTATGAATTGATTGCGACGCCTGAACAAACAGAAGAATTAAGAGCAAAATATTTAGCTGGAAATTTTGGGTATGGTCATGCTAAAAAAGAACTTTTAGACTTAATTTTAACAAGATTTGAAAAAGAAAGAGAATTGTTTTCTTACTATATGAACAATCTTGAAGAGCTTGAAGCAAAACTTCAGGAAGGAGCAGCAAAAACAAGAGTTATTGCTACGGAAACGATTAAAAGAGTGAGAGAAAGTTTGGGAATTTAATTCTGAAATTTTCTGATAAATAATACGTTTCGGCGGCACCAAAGGTGCCGCCGAAACTATTTAAATATGTCTTTACAAATATTCTTTAATCTGAAAAAGATGCTTTATCACTTTCAGATCTTCTACTTCTTTATTTTCATTTAAAAGATCAAAGAAAATAACATCCATGCCGAAGTTCTGAGCACCGATTACATCCGCAATCCAATCGTCGCCAATCAGAATACTTTCTTCTTTTTTAGCATCAGAAAGTCCTAACGAATACTCAAAAATAGCAGAATTAGGTTTTCTTACTCCAACCGAGTCTGCACTGGTAATCGTCTGAAAATAATGATCAATTTTTGAAAGAATACATTTTCTTTCCGTTACTTCCTGAAAACCGTTTGAAATGATATGAAGCGTATAATCTTTAGCTTTTAAATAGTCTAAAATATATTGTGCGCCTTCAACCAAATGATTATAATTCAGAATTTTATCTAAAAAATGTTCTTCAAAGAACATAGATAATTCTAAATCATCAATTCCAAAACGCTTGAATGTATCGTAAAATCGGTGTTTTCTAAGGTATTCTTTATCAATTTCGCCGTCTCTGATCTGTTCCCAAAGTTTTTCATTGATTTTGTGATATACAGAATGAAATGCTTCAAAATCAACATTGTATTTTAAAGTAATTTCTTCTTTATCAAAAAGATCTTTGATTGTCAAATAAGCATTTCTGCGGTGATCCCAAAGCGTATTGTCGAGATCAAAAAAAATGTGCTGAATTTTCATACAGCACAAAATTAATGATTTTTAATTTTTTGAAAGATGGTAATGATTTTTTTTAATCTTTACGACCTCAAGATTTTTTGAGAAATTTAGCAAAAAATCAATAGTTCGTTTTTTAGGTTTCAAACTTTTCATTTTTAAAGAATCGTTATTTTTCATAGGCAAAAATTACTTTTTCTTTAAAACGTGAAAAATATTGAATTATTATCTCGTCAAGACAATATTATTTTCTTCCATTATTTTTCTTAGGTTGATCAATGCATACCGAACACGCCCCAAAGTCGTATTAATGCTCATATCTGTATGATCCGCAATTTCTTTAAAACTCAATCCGTCGAAAAACCTGAGTTTTATCACCTCTTGTTGGTTTTCAGGTAAAAACTGCAACATTTTTAGCAAATCTTCTTGAATCTGCAAACTAACCAACTGATCTTCAATATTTTCAGAAGGTTCTCTAATTAAATCGAAAATAGAAAATTCGTCACTTTCAAAAGTAGTTTCTGAAACTTTTATGTTTTTTGCTTTTGCACGAAAATGATCGATAATAAGATTCTGTGCAATTCTTTTTGCCCAAAGAATAAATTTCCCCTCTTCATTGTAACGCCCTTCTTTAAGCATTACAATAATTTTAATAAAGGTATCCTGGAAAATATCATTCGCCAAATCCTGATCATTTATTTTATATAAAATAAACGTAAACAATTCTCTTTGGTGGCGATGTATTAGGGTTGATAATGCTTCTTCGTCTCCTTTTTGGTACAGAGAAATTAATAGACTATCCGTTGATTTCATAACTCTTCTCATTATTATCCGTCGACAAACATTTTCCTGATTAGAATCAAGTTATTTTAGTTTGCCAAAACAGTATTAGAGTAAAGTCTTATCTATAAGCATTCAATTATGCTGTAAATATAAATAAAATTTTAATAACTGTTAACCAATTATTAAATATTCTAAAGAATTATTTAAAAAAAACTACTTTAACATATCATGTAAGAAAGCTGTTGGAATATTTAGTGTGAAATTTACATTTACCCCTTTTAATTCTTTACCATTTAGACCAGAATTTCCAAGAGGGAAAGCATAACCACCTGTTAAATCTAAAATTCCAAAAAGAGTAACCCCAATCTTGGGAGCCACATATTTATTGGTTCCCTCAACTCCAGCAAGAAAATAATAGGAATGATAGAAATCTACATTTCTTTCGAAATTCAGCAAAATGTCTGCCTGTAATTTGGGCATAATAGCAAACTCAGAATTCGCAGAACCCATTAAAGCAGAAGCTCCCAAACGATAAATGACATCATCATTCTTAAGAAACATCAACTTCCCTCCTACTTCACCGAAGCTTTGGTTTTGGTAAACGTATCCTACATTGATCATTTTATGTACCGTGTACTGCGCTTTTACAAAAGTGCTTACAAAAAAAATAAAAAGTATAGAGATTGCAGATCGCATATTCATTGTAAAATATTTAAGTGTAAAAATAAAAAAAACTGCTTTAGCATATTCATGTTAAAGCAGTTTCTATACCGAAAAGCAGAATTAAATTCCGAAAGCGGATTTAATTTCTTCTACTTTATCTAATTTTTCCCATGTGAAAAACTCTAACCCAGTAAGAGTCAACTCATTTTTATGACCTTTATTAAAGGTTTTATCTGCAACGAAATGCTCTCTTCCCATGTGCCCGTAAGAAGCAGTTTCCTGGTAGATAGGATTTCTTAATTTTAAATTTTGCTCGATAGCGTAAGGTCTCAAATCGAAAACGGTAGACACTTTTTTAGCGATTTCACCATCATTTAAACCAACTTTAGAAGTTCCGTAAGTATTGATGTATAAACCACAAGGTTCAGCAACACCAATTGCATAAGAAACCTGCACCAAAACTTCATCTGCAACACCTGCAGCAACCAAGTTTTTAGCAATGTGTCTTGTAGCATATGCAGCACTTCTGTCTACTTTTGAAGGATCTTTTCCAGAGAAAGCACCACCACCGTGAGCACCTTTTCCACCGTACGTATCAACGATGATTTTTCTTCCTGTAAGACCTGTATCTCCGTGAGGACCTCCGATTACGAATTTCCCTGTAGGATTGATGTGATATTTAATTTGATCATTAAATAAAGCCTTGATTTCTTCAGTCTGCAATGCTACAACTCTAGGAATCAAAATCGTTTTAATATCTTCTCTGATTTTATTTAACATTTCTTCTTCAGCTCCGAAATCGTCATGCTGAGTAGAAACTACAATAGAATCAATTCTTACCGGTTTGTGATCGTCAGAATACTCAATGGTTACCTGAGATTTTGCATCTGGACGAAGATATTTGATTTCAGAATCTTCTCTTCTGATTGCAGAAAGTTCTTTAAGAATAGTATGAGCCAAATCTAAAGCTAAAGGCATATAGTTTGCCGTTTCGTTTGTAGCATACCCGAACATCATTCCCTGATCTCCCGCTCCTTGTGCGTTTGCTTTTGTTTCGAAAGTTTCGTCAGCAACAATTCTGTCAACACCTTGATTAATATCCGGAGACTGCTCGTGAATTGCAGAAATTACTCCACAAGAATCACCATTAAACATATATTCTCCTTTTGTATAACCAATTCCGTTGATTACTTCTCTTGCAATAGTCTGAACATCTAAATAAGCATCAGATTTTACCTCTCCTGCCAAAACCACCTGTCCTGTAGTAACCAAAGTTTCACAAGCTACCTTTGAAGTTTTGTCGTAGGCTAAAAAGTTATCGATAAGTGCGTCGGAAATCTGATCGGCAATTTTATCCGGATGTCCTTCTGAAACAGATTCAGATGTAAATAAATAAGACATATTATTCTTTGTATTTTTTAGATTAAAAATGTGAAGAAAAAATGAATAATTGCCCGAAAATGCTAAAATAGAATTACTGTTTTAGCATTTTTTTAGAGAGGTTGCAATCAGGTCAAATTTTTCCTCGTTAATAAACGTCTGCAAAGTTAAGTACTATTTTTTAATACTCAAAAACTTTTATCGATTATTATATTTTTATTGAAACATGCTTTAAATTGCCTCAAAATACAATTATTGAGGCTTGATGCTTACAAAATCTTTTGGAGCATTATTGAAATTAAGCTTCGTTTCTAAAGAAGTTTTTATAAAAGAACTCAACTCGTCAATGATTTTTTGCTTAAATGTTGGCTTATAATAAATGATCTTAATCTCTCTGTATGGGAAAGGTTTTTTAAACCTGTAAACTTTACCTTTTTGCTCTTCTGAAAGTTGATTTAATGCTAATTCAGGTAAAATACTGATTCCGCCCACTTTGTCAACCATATGAACCAAAGTCTGGATATTGGACGCTAAGAAGTCTAAATTTTTAGGTTTCAACGTATTTTCTTTTAAATGACAAATATTTTCAAACTGATTTCTCAGACAGTTACCTTCTTCCAAAAGCCAAACCTTTTCTACATTTAATTCTTCAGGAACGATAAACGTATTTTTTTTATTTGCTTCGGTATCTGAACTGTAGATCATCAATTCTTCATTAAATAAGAAATCCTGATAAAATTCGTTGGCATTATCATAAGGCGTAGAAATAATTCCCGCATCTAGCTCTCCAGCTTTCAGAGCTTTGATAATGTTATCCGTCGTCATTTCCTTTACATTCATCTGGACTTTAGGATTATCTTGTAGAAAATGGAAAATTTCCGTAGGTAAAATAAACGACGAAACTGTCGGAATGATCCCTAAGTTAATGGTACCTCCCAAAATATTATTCAATAAATTAGCCTTGTTTTTAAGCTCATTTACAGCCTCGATGATTACCTTAGCTTGGTCTATAATTTGCAGTCCTACATCCGTGGTTCTGATTGGATGAGTTGTTCTGTCAAAAACCTTTACATCCAGCTCATCTTCAAACTTCTGTATCATTGCACTTAATGTTGGCTGAGTGATAAAACACGCTTGAGCGGCTTTCCCAAAATGCTTATACTTATCTACAGCGATAAGATATTCCAATTGCTGAATGTTCATTTGATTAATATTATCTATGACAAAGATATAACGTTTTTGGCAGAAGCCATTAAAAATTCAACTAAATTTGATTCTGAAAAATGGAATGAATCTCAAATCATAACTATATGGATAATAAAAAATTAACGACAAGCAGCGGAGCACCTTATTATGAACACCAGGATTCTCAAACAGTCGGAACACGTGGTCCGGTATTGTTACAAGATTTTATCTTACAGGAAAACCTTGCTCATTTTGTGAGAGAAAGAATTCCTGAAAGAATAGTTCATGCTAAAGGAAGTGGAGCTTACGGAAAATTTACAGTCACTCATGACATTACAAAATATACAAAGGCTAAATTATTTTCTCAGGTAGGAAATTCTTGCAAAATGTTTGCCCGTTTCTCTACCGTTGGTGGCGAAAAAGGAAGTGCAGATACGGCAAGAGACCCTAGAGGATTTGCTTTAAAATTTTATACTGAAGACGGAAATTGGGATTTAGTAGGGAACAACACCCCGGTTTTCTTTATTAAAGATGCTAAAAAGTTTCCTGATTTTATACATACCCAAAAAAGAGTTCCAAAAACCAATTTGAAAAGCGCCACCATGATGTGGGATTTCTGGAGTTTAAACCCGGAATCGCTACACCAAGTTCTTATTCTAATGTCAGATAGAGGAACTCCTTATGGTTTTAGACACATGCACGGATTTGGCTCTCACACTTTTTCGATGATCAATGATAGGAACGAAAGAGTTTGGGTGAAATTTCATTTTAAAACAAAACAAGGCATCAAAAATTTTAATGATGCTGATGCTACAAAAATGGCTGGCGAAAATCCTGACTTTGCACAGGAAGATCTTTGCAATGCTATCGACAACGGTGATTACCCAAAATGGACCATGTATATCCAGGTAATGACCGAAGAGCAAGCAAACGAATTCAGATGGAATCCTTTTGACGTAACCAAAGTATGGTTTCAAGGTGATTTCCCGCTAATTGAAGTTGGCGAAATGGAACTGAATGAAGTTCCCGTCAATTATTTTGCTCATGTTGAACAATCTACATTCTCCCCAAGTAATTTAATAAACGGAATTAGTTTTTCACCGGACAAAATGCTTCAAGGAAGATTATTCTCTTATCCAGATGCACATCGATACAGAGTGGGAGTGAATGCTCACCATCTTGAAGTTAACAGATGTCCTTTTGCCATCAACAATTATCAAAGAGATGGATTTATGGCTGATTCTAGCGGATATCAGGATAAACCCAACTATCACCCAAATAGTTTTGATAACATCCAACCGGATTCTTCATACAAAAATTTCGAATATGAATTAGACAGCAATCATGTGGCTAATTTTAACAGAAATGAAAATGATGACGACCATTATACTCAACCTGGCCTTTTATATACAAAAGCAATGAGCCAGGAAGACAGAGAACATCTGGCAAACAATATCATAGGCAGCATGAGAGGAATTGACGGGCCTAAAAAAGACGAGATTATCAACCGCCAGTTATGCCATTTTTTCAGGGCAAATATTGAGCTTGGCATGAAAGTGGCATCAGGATTAAGTGTCAATATAGACGCCAACATGATGAATCATTTAAAGTAAACTATTAAATAATAAACACTTAAAAGGGAAAAAAGTCATTTTTTTCCCTTTTTATTTGTAAAAAATTTTTAATTTGCAAGTTCTTAAAGATTAAGGGAATAATGACTTACGAAAATATACTGGTAAAGAAAAACGAAAAAACAGCTGTAATTACAATCAACAGACCTGAAAGTTTAAATGCACTCAATGCACAAACCATAAAAGAAATCAGCAGTGCATTGGATGAATTACAATCTGACAATGAGGTGAGAGTAATTATTTTAACCGGAAGCGGAGAAAAATCATTCGTAGCTGGTGCAGATATAAAAGAATTTAGTAACTTTAATCAGGAAAAAGCAGAAGAATTAGCAAGAAACGGACAAAACATTCTTTTTGACAAAATAGAAAACCTGTCTAAACCAGTAATTGCTGCAGTAAATGGTTTTGCTTTAGGCGGAGGTTTAGAATTGGCAATGGCTTGTCACATCAGATATGCATCAGATAATGCTAGACTTGGTCTTCCTGAAGTAACTTTAGGACTTATTCCTGGGTATGGAGGAACCCAAAGGCTTCCAAAATTAGTAGGAAAAGGAATTGCTAATGAAATGATTTTTTCAGCAAAAATGGTTCCTGCACAAAAGGCAAAAGAAATTGGTTTGGTAAATGAGATCTTCCCTATTGGTGAGCTTCTTTCTAAAACAGAAGAACTGGCAAAAACAATTGCTAATAATTCTCCAATGGCAATTTCCCGCGCTATTAAAGCAACCAATCTGTCTGATACCGACAAAGGTTTTGAAGCTGAAATTAAATATTTTGGCGAACTTTTTGATTTAGAAGACAAAAAAGAAGGAGTTTCAGCTTTTATTGAAAAAAGAAAGCCCAACTTCTAATATACCAACACAAATTATTTCGAAAATAAACGATGCAGACGTATAATAAGTTTGATAAAGCTTATCTAAAAATGGCTCAGGAGTGGGCAAAACTTTCCTACTGTGAAAGAAAACAAGTAGGAGCTCTTATCGTAAAAGATAGGATGATTATTTCTGATGGATACAATGGTACCCCATCTGGTTCTGAGAACTGCTGTGAGGACGAAACAGGCAAAACGCATTGGTACGTCTTACACGCAGAAGCAAATGCTATTTTGAAACTAGCAGGCTCTACACAGTCTGCTCGGGGTGCAACATTGTACCTTACCTTATCACCTTGTAAAGAATGCAGTAAGCTGATTTTACAGGCAGGTATTTCAAGACTAGTTTATATCAATGCTTACTCGGATGATGAGGGAATTGCTTTCTTAAAAGAACATCAAATTGAAATAATACAGGTTTCAGAAAGAGAGTTAAAAATTTAAAAAAAACACAACACAATGACTTGGGATGAAAAAATTAAAGATTTCGAAATCTTTCTTCGCTTTGAAAGAAATTTTTCAGAAAACACGCTTGACGCTTATATCCGCGACATCAAAAAACTTAAAGACTACGCAATAGGCGACCTTGATAACACTGGTCCTGAAAAGATTACCTATGATAATCTACAGGAATATATTTTCACGTTGTCTAAACAAAAATTCAGTGAAAGATCGCAGGCAAGATGGATTTCTTCCATTAAAGCTTTTTTCAGGTATTTATTAGAAGACGAAATTCGTATCGACAACCCTTCAACATTACTGGAAGGGCCAAAATTAGGTTTATACTTACCTGATACTTTAAGCCTAGCTGATATTGAAAAAATTATCCAAGCTATCGAAATAAGTTCAGATTTAGGTAAAAGAAATCACTGCATTATTGAGGTACTTTATGGATGCGGACTAAGAGTTTCTGAATTGATTGATGTTAAAATTTCTAATATCAATTTCAAGGAAAACTACATTAAAGTAATTGGAAAGGGAAACAAAACACGTTTTGTACCTTTAGCTCAATTCACTGCCAAACTTTTAAAAGAATATATCAGCAACGTACGTTCTAAAAGTAAGGTCAATAAAAAGCACGAAGACACTCTTTTTCTTAACAGTAGAGGAACTTCGATGTCTCGTGTGATTGTATTTATAATCATTAAAGAACTTACCGATAAAGCAGGAGTGAGCAAGAAAATATCTCCGCATACTTTCAGACATTCTTTTGCTACGCATTTATTGCAAAACGGAGCCGATTTACGCTATATCCAGGAAATGCTGGGGCATTCAAGCATTACAACAACCGGAATTTACACCCATTTAAAAACAGAAGAACTTCGAGATGTGATATTAAACTATCACCCGAGAAACTCTAATATTGCTTAATGAAAATATTAAAATTTTGTCCGAATTGCGGAAATAAAACCCTCAATTGGGACGGAGAAAAAAAATGGAGCTGCCCTGAGTGCAGCTTCACTTTATATAATAATGTTGCGGGAGCTGTTGCTGTAGTAATTCGCTGTGGGAACGAAATCTACTTAACGCGAAGAAATCAGGAGCCTAAAAAAGGAAAATTAGATTTGGCCGGTGGATTTGTTGACCCTAAAGAAAGCGCAGAAAACACTTGCAAAAGGGAACTTTTTGAGGAATTACAGCTTGAAATTGACATTAAAAACCTGAGATATTTAACGAGCCTTCCAAATGTATATCAATACAAAGAAATTGATTACAATACAATTGATTTGTTTTATGAATATCGAGTTTCAGAGAAATTTGAAGTCAATATAGAATTATCTGAAATTTCAGAAACTCAATGGATTCATATCTCCGAAATTAATTTCGATGATATCGCTTTTGATTCTCAGAAAAAATTCTTTGAAGAGTATTTGAAAAATTTTAGTTAATCTTTTCTTTAGTACTTTTTAGAGTCTAAGACTTCTTGAAAATAAACATTTAAAAGCTTTCTTTCATTGGTTGAAAGGTTAGCTTTTTCGTGGTAAATGATATACGCAGGCATTGGCATCATTTTATTGTCAACCATCTCGATTGCTCGGGTAAGCATTTTGTGCTTCAAATCTTTATTATATGTATCCCAAATAGAGAAATTTAAATATTTTCTTCCATCGTTCACATGGCTTTTAATTGACCAGGAAAACGGAGCGACATATGCATATTTAGGGTAAACCGTTTCATCGGAATGACAATCATAGCATGCATTTTTAAGTAATGTAACTACTTCTTTCGGAGCATTTTCAACCTTAATAAAGTTTTTGCGTTGATCTACAGGCTTATTTACCTTATCCACAGGAATAAACTGAATGATTGCAAAGCCTACTAAACACCAAAAAACTATTTTCTTAAACTTCTGCATTATCTTCTCAATTGTAAGTCATTATTCCCACCTCTAGTTCCAGAATTAGTATTCTGAATAGAGCTATTATTGGATGGATTTATCGTTGATTTATTTTCGCCAGCCTGCCCTTTTGCCGTACTGGTAGCGGTACCAAATTTACTGATGTCCAGTACTCGTGTATCTTTCAAATCCCAAGTTTCTTTTGACGTCCATAAAGGTCGAATAACTGCAGTCTTGTAATAAGTATAAGAGTCTTCTGCAAAAGTAGACGTTTCAAAATCTGCAGGATCCCAATATCCATTTTCGTTATTATCTACCAAAATACGGATAATATATTCTGCAGGTTTTAATACATCAAACATGACCGAATTTCCACTTGTATATACTTGATATATTGCTTTTTCTGAAGAATCTAAAAGTTGGAGCCAATATTTTTTAGTTGGAGCATTTTCCAATGTAATCGACAGATTTCCATAATTTTCAATCTTATCAACTTCAAAATCAAAACGTTTTGACTCAGAATTTTTATCATAATAAGAAGAAATAGTCGTTTTAGGAATGGTCAATTGATATTTTTTCCCGGATACAAAATCTGATGTTATCAAAATCTGATAAGGATTGGTCTGAGATATTTTTGCCGTAAATGGCTGTACAATTGTGCTGTCAATTTTCAAAGTCCATTTCTCTGGATTAATTTTATCAATAAGGTAATTAGACGAAATTTTGAAAGTAGTTTTCGGAGGCAATAAAGACCCTCCATTTTCGCTGATAACATCCATCACGTTCTTTTTATTGTACTTATAAAAAGAAACAACAGTATCCTGCTTTGTTCCGGTATCGTAGCTGAATTCTAGTTTTTCGTTTACAGTTTGCCCAACATCACTTTTCACAGCGTCAAACCAAATCTTTACAGAATCTGATTTTGGCTTGTGAGTTACTTTGATGTCTTTCAGTTTTTCATTTATAGAAAGTACTTTTACCTCTTCAGGATTCCCTTCAAAAGTCATTAAAATTCCTCCCGGCATTTCTTTTAATTCAGGATTTTTAAATGGTTTTTTAGACGGAAATAATTTTAAATTTAAGCCTGAAATAGATTTCTCAACAACGACCGTATCTTTCTGAAATGCTATTTTCTCTTTTCCAGGATTGTAGATAGAATTTTCGTTATCGTCATCAAAAGCAATAATTTTGTATTTTCCTTTAGCAAGATAATTGAGCTCATAATAACCGTCGTCATCTACTTTTGTAATGTAATACGGTTTCTGTTTATAGTCCATACTATCTTTCAATTGATAAAGACCAACCACCATTTTATTATCAGAACTGCTTTTCTTTTTTAAAGCTAATGCATCTGTAACCACTCCACTTATATATAAATCATCAAGCTTTTCACCTGTAGAAAACGCAAAATTATAATATCTCAATACATTACCTTCGCTGTTATCAACGATTGCATTTCCAAAATTAAAATTATACGTTGTATTTGCCTGTAAAGTATCGGTCCACTGAATCACCATATATTTATTGGCAATATTGGAAGGTAGAATTCTTTTGATATTCTTTATAGGTGGCGAAATATTAAGATTTTTATTAATGTCCTTTAAGGTAATATATTCATTAAAATCAATACGAAGTTCTTTAATATCTCTTCTTACATTGACTCTTGCGGAATCTATATTTGAACCTATAGCCTCAGGAGCCAAAGTATCTTTAAGACCTCCGATTGGTGAGCCTACTCTTGCACAAGACTGTACAAGAATTCCGATGATGAATAAAAGAAGAAATCTTTTCATGAAATTATTTGAGCAAAAATAAACATTATTCTCCAAAAACCTCAGTTCCTGTTTTCAAAGTGTCCTGATTATCATTCATAATGCTGTGAAGCTTATCTTTCTGAGGTGGAAAATCTTCGAAAAGACCCGACAAAGCTAGAGCCGAATAAACTCTACCTGAATATTTATTTCCGATCGCTATAATGGTAACTTTTGATTTTAAAAGATGAGCAAAAACAGAATTTGTTCCGTGCCACCAACCGTTGTGATAGGTCAGTTTTTCTCCATTATCGAAAATTTTCATTCTGAAACCTAAACCATAATTATTTTGGCCAGCCTTTTCATTGCTGTAAGGTGTAAAAATCATCTGCATTAATTCCGGCTTTAAAAAATCTTTAGAAAACATTGCTTTAGAAAAATTATACAAATCTCTTGGCGTTGTATACACATTTTTATCACCGTAAATAAGGTCTAATCGGTCTAAAGGATACAATTTATTCCCGCCAAAATAAAACGATTGTGATGCCGTCGGAATATCTTTTTCCTGAAAAATATAAGTATTCGTCATTTTCAGCGGAGTGAAAACCATCTCTTTCATCGCCTGCGGAAAAGGTGTTTTAGTAATTTTTTCAATCAATAAAGCTAAAAGCGCATAATTGGTATTGCAATACATAAATCCTGTATCGGTATCTCTCGCCAATTCAGGTTTGTATTTGATGATCATATTCAAAACATCCTGATTGGTAATGTAAGTTTTTGAAAGTTCTGCAGGAGCAGGCTGAATTTTAGTAATGAAGTATTCGTATTTTGGAAGTCCGCTTCTCTGGTCTAATAAAGTCTGAACCGTCACATGAGGATAAGGGAATGCAGGAAAAAACTGTGTTAAATGATCGGTCAATTTTATTTTTCCGGCTTCGATTAATTTCATCATCGCCATTGCCGTCATCGTTTTTGAAACAGATGCGACATGCAACGGCGTATTTTTGTCTATAGGATTTTGATTTCCTTCTCGTGCAAAGCCTCTGTAATTTTCATATAAAATCTCATCACCTTGCGCGACCAAAAAACTTCCACTTAGGTTCCCTCTTTCCCAAACTTTTTTGTAATACTGGTCGATATAACTTACTGCGTAGTCTTTATCTACAAGATTGAAGTCTCCTGAAGCAAAAACCTTAGTTAAATCTACATTCCCGTAGTTAGGAAGATTGGTCGTAGATTCTGCTGTTGCAGAATTATTTTCAGATTTATTTTTGCAGGAAAATAGGAATAAAAATAGAGTGGTAACAAGTACAAAGTTTAGCTTCTTCATGGATTCAAAAAATGAACGGCAATTTAACAAAACTCTATACAAATATGAAAAGGCTGTTATGAATTATGAATTATTTAACATAAAATTTCACACCTTAAAAGAGTAATCTAATTCGCTTATTTTTAAACTAGCAAAACGATGCAATAATTTTATCTACAATTACTTGTGCTAATTTCTCTTTGCTTTGATGCGTCCAGCCTGCAATATGTGGTGTTACGATTACTTTTTCTGAATCTAACAGATATTGCAAATCTTCATTTTCTGATTCTAAATTTTCAAAAGAAGCTTTTTCGTATTCTAAAACATCAAGACATGCACCTTTCACTTTTCCTGACTTCAAAGCCTCAACTAAATATTTCGTTTCAACATTTTTTCCCCTTGCGGTATTGACGAAATAAAAATCGTTTTTCATTTCTTTAATAAACGTTGAGTTAACCAAATAATGAGTTTCTTCCGTCATTGGAATATGCAAGCTTAAAACTTCTGCTTTTTCTTTTAATTCTTCCAAAGAAACCTGCGTTGCAAATTCGTCTGAAAGATCAGAAAGAATATCATGAAAAATCACATTACATCCAAAACCCGAAAGTCTTTTTGCAGTAGCTTTCCCCATATTTCCGTAGCCGATAAGACCAACTGTTTTTCCTAATAATTCGTCGCCTCGGTTTTCTTCACGCAACCAAATTCCTTTTTTCACTTCATTTGATGCAATGAAAAGACGGTTCATTAAAATCAAAAGCATTCCCACCACATGTTCCGCAACAGAATCTCTGTTTCCTTCCGGAGAATTAATCAATTGAATTCCCAGTTTTTCAGCAACAGGAATATCAATATTTTCCATTCCGGCTCCTACTCTTGCAATGAATTTCAGATAAGTTGCTTTTTCTAAAAAGTTTTGATCTAAAGGAATTCTGCTTCGAATAATGACCCCATCGTAATTTTGAATTTTACCACAAACCTCATCATACGAAGACGTAAAATCTTCTTCCAAAATAAAGTTCTTCGCTAAAAGCTGTTCGGTAATAAAAGGGTGATTTTTATCTAATAATAAGATTCTCATTTTTGTAACTTACATTTAAAAATAAACGGAAGAAAAATCTTCCGTTGTAAATTATTGTTCAATTTCTCCTGCAAATAACTTCTTCAATTCTACAGAATCTGTCGGCTTCATTCTTCCCGAAAGAATCAACGATAATTCTTTTCTTCTTAACGCTGCATCAAATCTTTCTACTTCAAGCTCGGTTTCGGGTTCCATTTGTGGAATTGGAATCGGCCTGTTGAATTCATCAACCGCAACGAAAGTATAAATCCCTTTATTGGTCTGAATTTTTTTATGATTAATTGGGTCATCTAACCAAACATCTACATAAATTTCCATAGAAGTTCCGAATGCTCGGGAAACTTTAGATTCCATCACAACAATTCCACCTTCCGGAATTGGATGATCAAAAGAAACGTGGTTTACAGAAGCTGTTACCACTCTTCTTTCGCAGTGTCTTGTTGCTGAAATAGAAGCACAACGATCCATTCTTGCCAACAATTCACCTCCAAAAAGATTTCTCAGTTGGTTGGTATCATTGGGAAGTACAATATTGGTCATTATCGTCAGAGATTCTGACGCTTTTTTTATTTTTGCCATTTTGATTTACTTTTTATTGGAATTTGGTTTCCAAGTTTTTGCAGCCTGTTTTATTGAATCTTTTTTAAGAGAATCCGCTTTAAAAGCTTTTACAGAATCTGCTCTTTTTATCTGTGCCGAGTCTATTTTTACCGGCATTTTCTTTTCAATTCTCTTTGTTTTGGTTTGCACCGAAACATCATCAAAAGATTTCTTCCCGAAGAGAAACTCTTGTTGAGTGTATCCTAAATACAATATTCCTAAAACCGGAATAATAAAAAGGAAAATCCACAGAATCGATTTATTAAACTTATAATCTTTCTCTTTGTTTACAGGGCTCTCGAAAGAATCTCCTTCGTTGATATCAGAAAAACGAATTTCTTCCAAACCATAAAAATCCGGATGATCAGATTCTAAACGATTTCCTTTGAAATGAAGTTCTCCGTCTTCAAGAAAAATAGTTCCAAGATTCTGGATCTCCAAAGTATGCTCTGCCTGAAGTTTTTTCTTCCAAAAATCAGTCTGAATCTGCAATTCATTTTCAACTGCTTCTTTTGAAACTGCTTTTTTGTTGCTGATAAATCCTACCAGATCATCAGCTGAAACCTGATAATCAGAATGGAACGCAATTTTTGTAGAAGGTGGAAGAATACTTCCGTTGTCTGAGTTGATGACCGCTTTAGAATTTTCCAGAGAAAATACACCAAACTTTGGAACAGTAACAGTTCCAAATTGTTTCAAATAGTCTAAAATGTAAGCTGAAATATTCATTTGGTGGCAAATTTATGACTTTTTCGTGACTTTTTGAGAGATTTATTTATAATGTATAACAAGTAATAAGTTCAAAAAATTAAAACTAAAAAAGACTGCCGAAACAGTCTTTAAAAAATTTAATCTGAACTAACTTGAAATATAATGATATGAAATGGTGTCGAATTTTAATTATTGAATTTTCCAGCTGATTCCAAACATAAAATTGGTTCCTGCCTGAGAAAAATAAACCGGACCATTGTAAACATACCCGTTGTTTACATATTTCTGATTAAAAATATTATTCACCAAAAGCTTTAAAGCAACTTCATGTTTTGCAATTTTAAAGTCATACTGCGCATTAAAATCTGTAAGTAAATAATCATCAAGCTGTAAACTCTGAGTTTCTGTATTATCCAGATACTGTTTCCCTACATACTGATTCATCAATGCCAATTGGAAATTTTTAGTCGGATTAAATTTCAGACTAAGATTAGCTATTAAATTAGGAGAAAAAGAAATTTCAGTGTTCCCTAGTTCAGTAATTTCTTTTTTATTTTTAATTCTGAAATCAAGGTTTCTGTTTTGGCTTACACTTACGTTTCCAGAAATCTCCCATTGTTTTGAAAGTTTTGCCAAAGCTCCAATTTCAATTCCTCTTCGGTAACTTTTACCGGAATTGGTCCGGATAAATTCACCGATATTACTGATCTGACCGTTTAAAACCAACTGATTCAGGTAATACATATAATAAAGATTGGCTGTAAAAGCGACTTTTCCAAATTGCTTTTCAATTCCTGCTTCAAAATCATGAAGCTTTTCTGATTTCACATCATTGTTTGATATTAAATCATCACGATTCGGCTCACGCTGTGCATGCGCATAAGAAAAGAAGACTTTTCCGTTTCCTAGTTTATAATTAACTCCCGCTTTTGGATTAAAAAACAACCAGTTCTTATTAAGATTGGCGCCTTCACCATCACCTTCCATTAAGATTTTTGTATCGTAATCGATATTTCGAAGCTGAAGATCACCGAAGAATTCAAAATCATTTACTTTAATCAAAGCTTTGGCAAAACCCGCTACTTCAGTTTTTACCGAACGATTTCGGTAATATTCAAACTCATTAATATTGGGAAAATACACTCCGGTAACATTTCCATAATGTCTTCCGTAATATTGATTTCCAACCACGCCAAAATTTAAATCTACATTTTCAAATTTCCCATACAAAGTAGAAACCAAGCCATAAAAATCATTATTCAACCATTTTTTTCTGATAAAATCGGTTTGATTTACCTGAGTTCCGTTCAATTGAAACACGGGAAGATTATAATTGGAATAATGTGTTGCATCCTCATCTTCTTCGTTTACTCTTACGTAATTTTCATAAAACCCTCTTCCTTTAGTATAATGAAGAGTCGTTTCAAGATTCCAGCGTTCGTTGATGTTTTGTTCCCATAAAAACTGATAATGATTTTGTCTGTAATTATCGGTTTCGTTATCATAAAATTTTTCCTCGCCTGTAAAAAGATCTGTGTACTGACCAGAATAGTTCAGTTTAGGAGAAGTTTCCCAGGTTTGTCTGTCGATTCCGTTCCAGGCTTGATACGTTTTTTCTTTTCCTCCAAAAGCCATCAAGCGAAGTTTTGTTTTTCCTTCTTCAAATAGGGCAGTAAAATTATATGAATTTAAATCTGAAAAAGCCCTATCGATATAGCCATCAGAATGAATATATGAATACCTTCCCATCACAGAAAGACGGTCTTTCCAGAATTTACCGGAACCTACCTCAGCTGAATATTTATAAGTATTAAATGATCCGTAGCTGTCATCTGTTTTAATATAAAATTTTTCTTCCGGCTCTTTAGAAATCACATTAATACTTGCTCCAAAGGCAGAAACTCCATTATTAGATGTTCCCACACCTCTCTGAATCACAATTTGTGATGCCGAGCTCGTAAGGTCCGGAACATTCACGAAGAAAGTTCCCTGACTTTCGGAATCGTTGAACGGAACGCCATTCATCATCACATTAATTCCTCTCCCGGCAACTCCACGAATTCTAAATCCGGTGTAACCTACTCCGTTTCCGGCATCTGAAGTGGAAATAATAGATGTTTGATTTTTCAAAAGAATAGGAAGATCCTGTCCAAGATTTCTTCCGTCAAGATCTTTCTGAACATTGATGATTTCTTTAGCAACGGGAAGTCTTTTGGTAAAGTTGACAGCTTCAATTTCTCTGATTTTCAGAGAATCATTATTTAGAGTTTGTGCAAAACTCAGGGAACTTGCGGTAAGTCCTAAAAAAAACAATCCTTTCATTCTTATAAATTTTAAAAATTTAATGGAATAAAAGGGGCGACTATATTTATAATCGATAAATTATGATTGATAAGTGATTTTAATTTATAGTTTATCATTTATCATTCATCAATTATAATGAATGTTTCCCTAAACAGCATTACCCGTTCCAGGTTCATTGGGTATAATCTCAGCCCGCTTGGAGCACCCCTTTATTTCAGCCGCGAAATTACTAAAAATATTTGAATTGAAATATTCTGAACTTATGATTGAAATTTAACTATAAAACTTAGTAAGATCGATTGTAAGAATCAATATAATAATAGTTTTTATCATCTTTGGTGACTTCAAACATTTTCCCCAATTTCCAGCTGTAATTTCTTTTTATATCTGAATATTCAAATGGAATAATAATTTTATTATTCACATCAATCACTCCAAATTTATCATTATAAGTCGCTACGATCATTGGATTTTCCAAATCATTACCTTCCAAAATGTAGAGATACTGATAACTTGGATAAATTGCAAACTGACTGCGGTCGGATGGGTTTTTAAACTTCGAATCTTCAATGACTCCATACTTTCCATTTAAAATATAAGCATGAAATAATGCTTTTTTCAATTCCAGCCCACATCTTCCCAAATCAGTCTCTTTATATTGATAAACTTTTTTTCCCGATTTATTAATTCTGAAAGCAATTCCGCTCTTTTCTACCGTAGCAAAATCTCCACTTCCAAACTTCTTAACTTTCTCGTTGGGTGAGTTTAAAAGATTGCAATCTTCACCAAAAAACATAACCAAATCATATTCGGGCTGAATTACAAATTTCCCTTTTTGATTAACAAAACCCGATTTTCCATTCTTTTTTTGAGGAATCAACAATGGCACTTCCTCACTAAGTACGGGAAGTTTTGCGACTGTACTTTTAACAACATTCGATTTTGCAGTATTTTTAGATTTACTTAAATTACTTTTTTTCAAAGGCTTAGATTGCGAAAAAGCAAAAACAGAACATGTTATCAAAAAACCCAGCTTCAATTTCCTTAAAATCATTGTATGTTTATTTTGTGTCAAAAATAGAAAATATAAAATTCATATTTATAAAGAATCTAAATAATTTCAACCTTACAAAATAGTAAAATTTCGTAAATTTGAAAACATTTTCAAGTGTTTAACAACGGAAAACTAAATTTTGAAGATTTTTTTGATAAATCTAAAAAAAACATCAGTTCTTAATCTGTTAAATTTTTATTTCAGAAAAGATTTTCAATAAACAGCTTCAATTTCCGGTAACAAACTTAGAAAGATTTACGAATAAATCGTAATCTATTTGAAAGTGATGCGTATTAGGAATTTCATTAAATCCCGAAGACGCGTTTAAAAATGAAAAGACTTCTAGAATTATGAATATTTATCAGGATTACATCCAAGAAATCGAAGAAAGAAAAAATCAGGGACTCCACCCAAAACCAATTGACGGCGCAGATCTATTAAGCGCAATTATTGAGCAGATTAAAGATACAGCAAACGAATACAGAGCTGATTCTCTTAAATTTTTTATTTATAATACTTTACCGGGTACAACAAGTGCTGCAGGAGTAAAGGCTCAGTTTTTAAAGGAAATTATTCTTGGCGAATCTGTGGTTGAAGAAATTACTCCAGTTTACGCTTTCGAATTACTATCTCATATGAAAGGTGGACCTTCAATTGGGGTTTTACTTGATTTAGCTTTAGGAAACGACGAGGCAACTGCAAAACCGGCTGCTGAAGTTCTTAAAACTCAGGTTTACTTATATGATGCTGATACAGCACGTTTAAAAGAAGCTTTCGAATCTGGTAATGTAATTGCTAAAGACATCTTGGAAAGCTATGCACAAGCAGAGTTTTTCACTAAACTTCCTGAAGTTGCAGAAGAAATTAAAGTAGTAACGTTCATCGCTGGTGAAGGTGATATTTCTACAGATTTATTGTCTCCGGGAAATCAGGCACACTCTCGTTCAGACAGAGAACTTCACGGTAAATGTATGATTACACCTGAAGCCCAGGACGAAATCAAAATGCTTCAAGCTCAACATCCTGATGCAAGTGTAATGCTTATCGCAGAAAAAGGAACAATGGGAGTTGGGTCTTCTCGTATGTCGGGTGTAAACAACGTTGCACTTTGGACTGGGAAACAAGCAAGTCCTTATGTACCTTTCGTAAACATTGCTCCGATTGTAGCGGGAACAAATGGTATTTCTCCAATCTTCTTAACAACAGTTGACGTAACCGGAGGTATCGGAATCGACCTTCAAAACTGGGTGAAAAAAGTGGACGAAAACGGAAACCCTGTTCGTAATGAAAATGGTGATATTGTTTTGGAAGAAAAATATTCTATCGCTACAGGAACTGTTCTTACAATCAATACTAAAGAAAAGAAATTATACAACGGAGATACTGAATTGAAAGATATTTCAAAATCATTTACTCCTCAAAAATTAGAATTTATCAAAGCGGGTGGTTCTTACGCCATCGTTTTTGGTAAAAAAATCCAGACTTTCGCAGCAAAAACTTTAGGAATTACGGCTCCTGCAGTTTTCGCTCCTTCTAAAGAAATTTCTATCGAAGGACAAGGTTTGACTGCTGTTGAAAAAATCTTTAACAGAAATGCAGTGGGTGTTACTGATGGTAAATTATTACACGCCGGTTCAGACGTTCGTGTAGAGGTAAACATTGTTGGTTCTCAGGATACAACAGGTTTGATGACTTCTCAGGAATTAGAATCTATGGCTGCAACCGTGATTTCTCCAATCGTAGACGGAGCTTATCAGTCAGGATGTCACACGGCTTCAGTTTGGGATAAAAAAGCGCAGGCTAATATTCCTAAATTAATGAAATTCATGAACGATTTCGGAGTAATCACAGCTCGTGACCCGAAAGGTGAGTATCATGCAATGACAGACGTTATTCACAAAGTTCTTAATGATATTACGGTTGACGAATGGGCAATCATCATCGGAGGTGACTCTCACACAAGAATGTCTAAAGGTGTTGCTTTCGGAGCTGACTCTGGAACGGTAGCTCTTGCTTTGGCAACAGGTGAAGCTTCAATGCCGATTCCTGAATCTGTAAAAGTGACTTTCAAAGGTGATATGAAAGAGCATATGGATTTCCGTGATGTAGTTCACGCAACTCAAGCTCAGATGTTGAAGCAATTTGACGGAGAAAATGTTTTCCAAGGTAGAATTATCGAAGTTCACATCGGAACTCTTCCTGCTGACCAAGCGTTTACATTCACAGACTGGACTGCAGAAATGAAAGCGAAAGCTTCAATCTGTATTTCTGAAGACGATACTTTGATCGAATCATTGGAAATTGCGAAAAGCAGAATCCAGATTATGATTAACAAAGGAATGGATAATCATAATCATGTTCTTCAAGGTCTAATCAACAAAGCAAACAAGAGAATCGAGGAAATCAGAACTGGTGATAAACCGGCGTTGACTCCAGATGCTAATGCAAAATATTACGCTGAAGTAGTTGTTGACTTAGACATTATTGTTGAACCAATGATTGCTGACCCGGATGTAAACAACGACGACGTTTCTAAAAGATATACGCACGATACCATCAGAGACCTTACTTTCTACGGTGGTGAGAAAAAAGTTGACCTTGGTTTCGTAGGTTCTTGTATGGTTCACAAAGGCGATTTGAAAATCGTTTCTCAGATGTTGAGAAATCTTGAACAGAAAAATGGTAAAGTAGAATTCAACGCGCCATTGGTTGTTGCAGCTCCTACTTATAATATCATTGACGAATTAAAAGCTGAAGGTGACTGGGAATTATTAGAAAAATATTCAGGTTTTGAATTTAATGATAATGCTCCAAAAGGTGAAGCTCGTACTCAGTATGAAAATATGATGTATCTTGAGCGTCCAGGTTGTAACCTTTGTATGGGTAACCAGGAGAAAGCTGAAAAAGGAGATACTGTTTTGGCAACTTCTACAAGACTTTTCCAAGGAAGAGTTGTGGAAGATTCGGAACGTAAAAAAGGTGAATCTTTATTAGCTTCTACTCCGGTTGTTGTATTGTCAGCGATTATTGGTAGAATTCCAAATATCGACGAATACAAAGCTGCGGTTGAAGGTATCGATTTAACGACTTTCGTTCCTTCTATCAAAGAATTGGTAACCGTGGGTCATTAATAGATTTTAAATTAAAGTCGTAAGACTTTTTAAACAAAAAAAATGGAAGATTTCTTTTTGAAGTCTTCCATTTTTTTGTTTAGAATCTTTCCATTTAAGAGCAATAAGAATTATTTTAACCTATGTCAACAACTGAAATTTTATTTTTTCTTAACTTCATAGGTATAAAAAATATTAGTTATTCATCTAATTAATCCTATTTTATGAATGGTAGGAATAGTATTTGATGAACCTTTATTGAAAAAATTTCCGACTTTAGTTTTAATTAAAAACCCGGAAAACTATTAGAAAAGAAAAATTAAAATAGATATGACATTCGACATTGACATGATCAAAAAAGTGTACGAGCGTTATCCTGAAAGAATTGCTGCGGCAAGAAAAATTACAGGAAAACCATTGACACTTTCAGAAAAAATCCTTTACACCCATCTATGGGAAGGAAACGCAACACAAGAATATGAAAGAGGAAACTCTTATGTAGATTTCGCTCCAGATAGAGTTGCAATGCAGGATGCCACTGCGCAAATGGCACTTTTACAATTTATGCAGGCTGGAAAAGCCAAAGTAGCAGTTCCTTCAACTGCTCATGCGGATCACCTTATTCAGGCAAGAGTGGGTGCAGAAGCAGACTTACAGGAAGGAATTAATAAAAACTCTGAAGTTTTTAACTTCTTAAGTTCAGTTTGTGATAAATACGGAATCGGTTTCTGGAAACCAGGAGCCGGAATTATTCACCAAGTTGTCTTAGAAAACTATGCATTCCCTGGAGGAATGATGATTGGAACCGACTCTCATACGGTAAATGCGGGAGGTTTAGGAATGGTTGCCATCGGAGTTGGTGGAGCTGATGCGGTAGACGTAATGGCAGGAATGGCTTGGGAATTGAAAATGCCAAAATTAATCGGTGTAAAATTAACCGGAAAAATGTCTGGTTGGACCTCCGCCAAAGACGTTATTCTAAAAGTGGCAGGAATTCTTACCGTAAAAGGAGGAACAGGATGTATCGTAGAATATTTTGGAGAAGGAGCAGAATCTCTTTCAGCAACAGGTAAAGGAACAATCTGTAACATGGGTGCTGAAATTGGCGCAACAACTTCTACTTTCGGGTATGATGATTCAATGAGAAGATATTTGGCTGCAACCGGAAGACAGGATGTTGTAGATGCGGCTGATAAAATTGCTGAACATTTAACAGGTGATGCTGCAGTGTATGCAAACCCAGAACAATATTTCGATCAATTAATAGAAATCAATCTTTCTGAATTAGCTCCTCATTTGAACGGACCTTTCACTCCTGATTTGGCGACTCCAGTTTCTGAATTCAGAGCAAAAGCTGAAGCAAATGGATGGCCTCTTGAAGTAGAATGGGCATTAATCGGTTCTTGTACCAACTCTTCTTATGAAGATCTATCGAGAGCAGCTTCTATTGTAGAAGATGCAGTTGCAAAAGGGGTAAAACCTAAAGCTATTTTAGGAATCAATCCGGGTTCTGAGCAGGTGAAATTTACCGCAGAAAGAGACGGTTTCTTAGATTCTTTCAGAAAATTTGAAAATGCAAGAATCTTTACCAATGCGTGCGGACCTTGTATCGGACAATGGGACAGAGAAGGTGCTGAAAAAGGAGAGAAAAACTCGATCATTCACTCTTTCAACAGAAACTTTGCAAAAAGAGCCGATGGAAATCCAAATACCCATGCCTTCGTAGCTTCTCCGGAAATGGTAGCTGCAGTTGCAATCTCCGGAAGATTAGATTTTAATCCAATTACTGATACTTTAACTAATGAATCAGGTGAACAAATAAAATTAAACGAACCTCAAGGTTTTGAGCTACCAGCAAAAGGATTTGCTGTAGATGATAATGGCTATCAAGCACCTTCTGCAGACGGATCTGGTATTCAGGTCAATGTAAGCCCAACTTCAGACAGACTTCAGTTATTGGAAGAATTCCCTGCTTGGGATGGCAAGAATATTACCGGAGCTAAAGTTTTAATTAAAGCTTTCGGAAAATGTACGACCGACCATATTTCTATGGCAGGACCATGGTTAAAATATAGAGGTCATCTCGATAATATTTCAAACAACATGTTGATTGGGGCAGTCAATGCTTACAACATGGAAACCAACCACGTTAAGAATGAATTAACTGGTGAATATGGTGAAGTTCCGGCTGTACAAAGAGCTTACAAAGCTGCAGGCGTTCCGACGATTGTTGTAGGAGATCAAAACTATGGTGAAGGCTCTTCAAGAGAACATGCAGCAATGGAACCTAGACATCTTGGTGTAAAAGCCGTTTTGGTAAAATCATTTGCAAGAATTCATGAAACCAACCTTAAAAAACAAGGAATGTTGGGAATTACTTTTGCTAATGAGTCCGATTATGATAAAATTTTAGAAGACGACACCGTTAACTTCTTAGATCTTGATCAGTTTGCACCAGGAAAACAATTGACTTTAGAATTTGTACATGCTGATCGAACAAAAGACATTATCTTGGCAAATCATACTTATAACACTCAACAAATTGATTGGTTTAAAGCAGGTTCTGCTTTGAATCTGATTAAACAACAGGAAAACTAAAATTTAGTTTTTATCATACAGAAAAAGCAACTTCCATTGAAGTTGCTTTTTTATTTCAGCTTTTCTAGAAGATTAGATTTATACATTTCTCCTACCGAAATTTCATGTTCAGAAATTAATACTACTTTTTTTGAATTTAGACTTTTTACTTTATCTAAATTTAAAATAAAAGATTTGTGAATTCTTATAAAGTTTGCCGGAAGCTGATTTTCGAGAGATTTTAAAGTATCTAAAACAATGTATTCCTGAGTTTCTGTTTTGATGTTGACGTAATCTTTAATGCTTTCCACATAAAGAATTTCATCAAAATTAATGCGATGTTGCTGACCGGAAGATTTCACGAAAAAATGTCCAGCTTCACTAGCTTCAGCTACAGGAAAACGTTCCTGAGCCTTCATGACACTTTTGCTAAAACGATCGAAAGAAATCGGTTTCAAAAGATAATCGACAACATTGTGCTCATATCCTTCTAAAGCATATTCTGAATAAGCCGTAGTCAAAATATACTTCATTTTATCGCCGACAATTTTCATGAAATTAATCCCCGTTAATTCCGGCATTTGAATATCTAAAAAGACAAGATCTGCATCGTTCTTCTGAATAAACTCTAACGCTTCAATAGGATTTTCAGTAGAAAAAGCAAGCTCAAGAAAAGGAATTTTCTCTACATAACTTCCGAGGAGTGATACTGCGAGCGGTTCGTCATCAACAATAATGCATTTAATTTTCTTCATTCTTCAAATCAATCTTTAAATCTACGGTAAAATTGGTTTCCGTTTCAATCATATTCAGCTCGTATTTTTTAGGATACAAAATTTCGAGTCTTTTTCTTACATTTTCAATCCCGATTCCGGAAACAGAATCCTTCATTTTCTCTTTTTTAAAATTTGAAAGATAAAAATGCAGAATTTTATTGCTATCTGAAATTTTCATATCAAAACCTTTGTTTCTAAAATCTCCGTGTTTAAAAGCGTTTTCAACAAAAGGAACCAAAAGCATCGGCGAAATATTAAGTTTTGGATGCGACAATTTTTTTTCAACATTTAATAATTCAGGATTTTTAATTCTTAGTTTTTCTAAAGCAATGAGACTATCTAGATAACCAATTTCTTTATCTAAAGTAATAAAATCTTTCTCAAGATCTTTTGTGCTGTATCTTAATAATTGTCCTAATTCTTCAATGGCAGGCAAAGCTTTATCTGAATTTTGATAGACTAAAGAATAAATATTATTTAAAGTATTAAAAATAAAATGTGGATTAATTTGGGTTTTTAAGGCTTGGAGTTGCGAGTTTTTATTTTCTTCAATCAACTTACGTTTTTCTTTTTCAGTTTTCAATGCATTATTTAATAACCAAATTAAAGTAGCAACAAAAATAGTCGTATAACCAAAGAAAACGTTATCATAAATATAATAAACCAAACTTGTTTTCTCATGATAATTTCTGAAACCAAATAAAATAGGAAAAAGAACCTCTTCGATAGAATATCGTAACAAACTAAAAAACAAAAATATACTTACAATCCCGCCAATGATTGCGTACAATTTCTGCTTCTTATATACCCAAGGCATTAAAATGAAATAATTAGCATAAAAAGTTAACAGATTAACGAATAGAAAAGAATAACTTAAAATATAACTTTGAAGTTCTGCATCTGATTCTTTCGGTACAAATGCAAATCTAAATTGGTAATAAATAAAAAATAACCAATATAAAAGATGCAAAAGGATAACTTGCTTTTTTTTCATTTTAATTCTTTGTCGTTAACGATGATTGCTTGAGAAGAGTAATAATGCAAATATATTGAAACCGGTTTTGTATTTCTATTCTCCAGCTTTAAACTACTTTTTTTAGGTAATCTATATTTAAATTCAGACTTACCCAAAACTTCAGAAGGTATTTTCAGCTCAGAAACTAAAGCTATTTTTTCATCTGAAAGATTTTTTATTTCTAAAGTTACTGGCGCTTTTACTTTATTAATAGTAATGCTTTCGTTCGGAGCAATCGTAATTATTTTCCAAACATCTACCCTATGATTACCAAAGGATTGCATAAAAACGAAACTTAAAAGGAGAATTATATTTTTCATTCACCAAAAATAAATACAATAGCATAACCAGACCTTCCAAAATCTACAAACACCCGTTTTTTTCCGATGAAAATATTTTAAACAGATATATTTTCCACTTGGTCGAAACGCTGTTTTATCAAATCGTGGTGAAATCTAAATTTGTCAAAAATATTTAAAACAAATTATTATGAAATTATCAATATTGATCGTGTTAATAACAATGTCAACATTCTTATTCGGGCAAAAAAAACCTTCAGAATATTTCCCTGATCCTAAAACCAAAGTTTTGGTTGTTGGCTCATTTCATTTTGATTATCCCAATCAGGATGCTCATAAAACAGAAAAAAGTGACCAAGTAAATGTTTTAGAACCTAAGACAGCTGCTGAAGTAACAGAGCTGATCAGTTACATCAAAAAATTTAAACCTACAAAAATTGCTATTGAAGCCTGGCCAGATTGGAAAGCAAACGAAAAATTAAAAGAATACAAAGAAGGAAAACACAGAGATCAAAGAGATGAGCGTTATCAACTTGCAATGCGCCTTGCAACAGAACTTAAGATCAGTGAGCTGTACAGTATTGATGCGAATTCGATGTTGGATGAGTTTGTAGAAAAATTTGGCAAGACAGACTCATTATATTTTAAAAATATGCTTAAAGATTATGATTTTTTGAATGATGACCGCATCTCTCAACAGTATACTACTTTCATTAAGAATACTGAGCGAAAAAACTTCAAATCTATTCTTGACATGTTCAAATATATGAACAGCAAAGAGTATCATCAATATGAATATGGAGCATATTTAACAGGAGATTTTAAATTGAGAGAACACGACGGCGCAGATTTGCTTGCTTTATACTGGTACAATAGAAATCTTAGAATGTTCAGAAAAATACAGGAGATTCCAAAAAACTCAGAAGACAGAATTTTGGTAATTGCAGGAAACGGTCATGCTACAGTTTTCAGACAGCTTTTCACTATTTCTCCTGAATATGATTACGTTGAATTTTCATCTTTAGATTCAAAAAAATAATCTTCTTACCTCATCAATCTAAACCATCCATTTCTCATGAAAAAGACATTCATTATTGCTGCTTCCTTCCTATATTTATCTTCATTTGCTCAAAAACAAGATACTTTACAACTGAAAACTATCGAATCTGTTACGATTGAGGGAAAGAAAAAACTTCTTCTTGAAAGAAAAGCAGACCGACTTATCTTTAATGTTGAAGCTTCTGTAGCTTCGCAGGGAATGGATGGCGCAGAAACATTAGCCAATGTTCCGATGTTGAAAGTAGACGAGAATTTAGGAAATATATCCATTACCGGAAAAAGCAGTGTCAATGTAATGGTCAACGGAAGAATGCTGAATCTTTCAGGAACTAATCTTGTTAATTATCTGAAAACCATACGCTCGGAAAACATTGCCAAAATAGAAGTGATCACTACTCCACCAGCAAAATATGAAGCTCAGGGAAACAGCGGATTAATCAATATTATCCTTAAGAAAAACCCAAACTTGGGTTGGAGTGGCTCAGTAAATACAGGATTGAACCAAAGAACCTACTCAGGTGGAAATTCGACAGGATCATTAAATTATCAGACCGAAAAACTTAGCTTATCTTTAAAAACAAGCTATGCAGACGGAGCAAAGCGTTCAGAAGAAAACTACAGTATTTTAGGAGCTTCCCAAAATTACAGCCGCTCTGTAAGAAAAGATATGTGGAAAGAATTGACGCCTAACCTAAACCTTTCGTACAAGCTCAATAAAAACTCCGAAATTGGAATGGAATACATTTTTTCTCATCAGAAATCTGGGATGGATATTGTAAACGAGACACGAAATGTAGACACCGATTTATCTGTAGAAAACCTTTTAACAAAAACTTTTCACCGCGAAAAAGCTCCAACTCATACTTTAAGTGCTTATTATGATCTGAAATTAGATTCGTTGGGAAAAAAATTGAGTTTTACAGGAAACTTTTTTAAAAACAATTCTGATACAGACGTTAACTTTTCAACATTGAAATTGAGTGATAATTCAATACAATATATCAATACAAGATCAATTGTTGAGCCACAGGTTTTTTCTTTGCAAGGAGATCTGGAACTTCCATTTTCTTTTGGTACAATTGAGACCGGACTTAAATTTAATCAGTTTAAAAATGCTACCGATCTGCAATATTTTAACATCATCAACAATCAATATATTCCGGATTTACAAAGAGCCAATTTGTTTGAATATCGTGAAGAAAATTATGCTGCTTATTTTAGTTATGCCAAAAGTTTTGGTGAGCACTGGGAAACCAAAGCAGGGCTTCGTTATGAAAATACTCAGGCGCAAAGCTTTACTCCTTCAACCAATTCAAAAAACAAATACAATTACGGACAGTGGTTTCCATCGGCTTTTGTTTCTTATAAAAAGGAAAAAATTGTCTTCAGCCTTAGTTATTCGAGAAGAATCAACCGTCCAAGTATGAGCAATCTTAATCCTTTCAGATGGTATGAAAATCCTTACTCCTATTCTTCGGGAAACCCTTTGTTGACTCCTTCATATATTAATAATCTGGAATTGGGATATACTTACAACAGTAAATTTTCTGCAAGTATTTATTATTTGAAACTTAAAAATGGTTTCGGGCAAGTTGCTTTAATCGATGGACTTTCACAGATTGGGACTTATCTTAATTATTACAACAATAATTTTTATGGTTTTAATGCTTCTTATACAGATAAACTTTTCAAATTTTGGGAAACAAGCCTTTCATTAAACGGGTCACTTACAGATTCTAAAATATTTAATATTGAAGCTGAAGTTCAGAAAGGGCATTCTCTAAGTTATTCAGTTAATAACACATTCACTCTAAACAAAAACAAAACGGTTTTCTTTTTTCTAAATTATAGTCAGGATTTACCTTATAAAAATGTCAATTCCTATTTTCATAATTTTTCTAATCTTACCTCCGGAATAAAAGTTTCCTTAATGGAAAAACAGTTACAGATTAATGCTACTGTAACCAATATTTTTGCTCAGAAATATCGTGGTGATATGTATTTCAAAGATAACAGCCAACATTTTAATAATTATTGGGATGGAAGAAGCTTCCGTTTAAACGTCAACTACACATTAGGAAACAACAAAAAGAAAAGGATTACAAAAAGCATTAGTTTTGAGGAAAAAGACAGAGCACAATAAAATTTTGTAACAAATAAGATTTTCTATCGTCTAACTGATTAGATTTACTCACATCATGAAGAAAACTTTATTTACTCTCTCAATTTTAGGTTCAATTTTAGGTTTTGCACAAGAAACCAAAGACAATAATGATAGCAAACTAAAAGAAAAGGAAATAGAAAGCGTTGTTATTACTAAAACTAAAAAAGCAGTTGAGCAAAAAGCCGACCGTACCATTTTTGATTTTTCTGAGCAGCCAAGCTTAAACTCAGGCTCTTTGATGGAAGGAGTAAAAAAACTTCCGGGTTTGGTTGTTTCTGATATGGTGGGAATGATGTATCAGGGAAAACCTTTGGATGTTTATATGGACGGAAGACCGCTGAATATTTCAAGCAACGAACTGAATGCTTTTCTGGAAGGAATGCCCGCAAATTCTGTTGAAAGAATTGAAATCATTACACAACCAGGTGCCGAATTTCCTGCGACTTCCGGAGGTGCTATTTTAAATATTATTACAAGCAAATCAGCAAAAAACTATCTGACTGCAGTTTACAATGGAGGCTATCGTTTTTCAAGCTACGACAAATACAGAAGCAGATTTAATAATTCAATTGCTTTAAATTCAAGGAATAAATGGTTTGGATGGCAGGTCAATTTAGGTCAATACTATCGTGAAAGCTTATCGCTTTCAGAATTGGATGGGCTTACAAGAAACCACTCTAATTCTCTGGGAAGAACCTATTATATGAACTCTGCTTTCACTTTCGAGCTTGGAAAAGACAGATTGTTGTTGAACTACGACATCAATCACAATAACGGAGGTGCAGATATTATGAGTGACAATTTTTTAACTAATACGTCAACATCTAATTATACAAATAATAATGGTTTAAGACAAGAAGTTGCTGCAACGTATCAAAAAAAGTTTGAGGACAAAAATAAGAAGCTTGATTTTAAAGCAATTTATACCAACAGTGATTCAGAATTTAATCAGTTTGGAGCTCAATCACTAAATAACTCATCATTATTTAATTCATATAATTTCAGAGTTGATTATTCTCAACCTTTAAAAATATTAGATGATGGCAAGGTAAGTTTTGGAGGTTTATACGACGAGCAAGATTTTGAAACAAAAGATAAAAATATTATTAATCTTGATTATACAAGACAAACTACCTCTGCTTATTTAGAATTTCAGGCAACTCTGAAAAAGTTTGATTTCATCGCCGGAGCGAGAGCCGAAAATTATGATATCACAGGAATTACACGATTCTATGATGACAATGATAATTTAAAGGAAAGTAATCTAAATCCATTCAAAAAGTTTAAGGTCTTTCCAAACGCAAGTGTGCAGTATAATTTAATGAAACAGCTTTTCGTTAATGTTAACTATAACAAAAAAATAAGTCTACCAAGTGTTTCGCTCCTAAACCCGAATAACAATACACTTACCACAGAAACAGTTACTTCAACCGGTAACCCAAATTTACAGCCAACGATTTATGATAATGCTGAAATCAAAATCAGTGCATTTGATTATGCTTATATTGGCTACAACACCAGTTGGGTAAAAAATCAGATTGTACAGCGAGTTTCAAGAAAAGATAATTTTATTACAAACGAACAGGTACAGGTAAATAGCATCAGAACGCATAACTTTAACTTTGGAATGCCAATTCCGTTTATGCTGTTTACGACTCCTTTCAGCGAACTGATGAAATTCAACGTGAATCCTGATAAAATGAATTTACTATACGTTTATACTGGTTATCAGCTTCAGGAAATGCCCGATGTAAAAACAAAAGGTTTCTGGATCTTCAGCTTAATGGGACAGTTTATTCTTCCTAAAGATATCAGACTTCAGGCAAATTATAATGTAATACCAAAAGGTGGAAATTTCTATTATTTTGAAATTGAAAAACCATTAAATAACGCATTCGACATTACGGTATCTAAAAAATTCATGAGTGACCGTCTTAATCTTTCATTGTATGCAAGAGATATTTTTAATCAAAATAAAAGCGTCATCAAGGCCGTATCTACAGGAGGAAATGTTTTCACATCCAATAAATATGACAGCAGAAGTTTCGGAATCACCGTAAATTATAAAATTCCGACAAAAAACAAGCTGGCAAAAGAAGATCCGAATATGATTAAATCAACCAATCAAAGCGACAGCAATGGAGGAATTTTACAGCAAGGACAATAGTTAAAATATAATATTTATCAATAGAAACGGACTTTAGTCCGTTTTTTTTATGCCTAATTTATTCAAAAAACAATTCACTTTTAAAATTGACAATAGTAAAACCACCCCGTCAAAATTTTTTTGAATTCTCGACACCCCTTCAAAGGAGGGGAATTTTAACTTGTGCAATCTAAGTTTAGAAATCCACCGTTTGAAATCTCCAGTTTAAAGTGTCAATTAATGTTATTTGATTTAAATTTAATGGTAAATCCGTTATTATTTTCAAAGCTTGGTTTGCCATCATACTTCCTACAATTCCCGGCAATGCACCTAGAACTCCGAGACTGTCACAATCCGGAAGATCTTCATCAAAAGGAGGTTCCGGGAAAATATCTCTTAAATTCTTACTTCCCTTATAATTAAAAATTGCAACCTGTCCGGAAAAACCTAGAATGCTCCCGTAAACCAAAGGCTTTCCTAGCTTTACACAAGTATCATTAACTAAATATCTCGTTTTAAAATTATCAGAACCGTCAATAATCATATCAAACTGAGAAATAATTTCTTTAGCATTTGATTCATCTATTTTACTTTCAAACCTTATAAAACTGACCTGATGATTAAGGTTTTTCACAAAATCTTCCGCACTTTTTACCTTTGATTTTCCTACAGAATTTTCATTATGAATGATTTGTCGGTTTAAATTATGCAATTCAACCTCATCAAAATCTACAACGCCCAAAGTTCCAACTCCCGCCGCAGCCAAATATTGAATAACAGGACTTCCTAAACCTCCTGCTCCAATCACCACAACTTTTGAATTCATTATTTTTCGCTGACCTTCCAAACCGATTTCTTCAATAAAAATCTGTCGGCTGTATCTTGAGAAAATATCTTCGTTTTTCATTTTTTTGATTTTATTTGAATCTGGTTGTTCGAGATTTGTTTTTTAGCCTCACCTCAGTTCGACTGTTTTTCGTAATGGAATGGAGAAAAATGTATCGAGAACTTTCATTAAGCAAAACTTCTCGATACGATTTTTTGCAAAATCTACTCGAAGTGACGTTCGTTATATTTCTGATAGAGTTTTTATTTTTAGATTGTTTAAAATTTCAACCTTTAAACTCCGCTATACACAGCATCCCAATCTTTCATCACAGGATCGTAACCGGATTTCTTAATCACTCTTTTAATTTCTTCCATACTTCTTTCATCACTGGTTTCAAATTGTTCCAACGATTCTTTGTCCACCGCATAACCTCCCGGATTTGTTTTTGAAGCTGCACTCATCGCTGTTGCACCCAAAGAAATGATATGATCTCTAAATTTTTCGTTTTCTCTGGTTGAAATAGAAATCTCTAAGTCTTCATTCCAAATTCGGTACGCACAGATTAATTGAAGTAAATCTTTATCTGACATCATGAAATTAGGCTCAATAATTCCTTCTGCAGGCCGAAGCCTAGGAAACGAGACCGAATATCTACTCTTCCAATATTGTTTTTGAAGATAATCGATGTGAAGTGCATTGAAAAAACTATCAACCCGCCAATCTTCCAGACCAAGCAAAACACCCAGTCCCATTTTATGAATTCCGGCTTTTCCAATTCTGTCAGGTGTTTCCAGACGAAAATTGAAATTTGATTTTTTTCCTTTCGGGTGATATTCTTTGTAAACTTCCTGATGATAAGTTTCCTGATAGACCAAAACCGCATTGACACCCGCTTCATGAAGCTGTCGGTATTCTTCTTCTGACAAAGGCTGAACTTCAATTGAAATATTAGCAAAATGTGGCTTTAACAAACGAACAGCATTCAAAAAATAATCAATTCCAACCGTTTTATTCGCTTCTCCGCTTACCAGCAACACATGATTCACTCCCATTGATTTTAAAACTGTCGCTTCAATCATCAATTCGGTATCAGAAAGCGTCTTTCTTTTAATGGAATTATCTAAACTAAAACCACAGTACGTGCAGATATTCTGACATTCATTACTCAAATACAACGGCGCGTACAACTGGATCGTTTTTCCGAACCGCTTCTGAGTAAGTTGCTGCGTCATTATTGCCATTACTTCTAATTTCTGAGCAGCAACCGGTGAAAGAAAATTAAGGAAATCATCTATTGTTTTATTCTTTTTTTGAAGGCTATATTCCACATCAGATAACGTCACTTTTTCAAGTTTTACTTTCACTTCATCCCATTGATATTTTTCAAAAAAATCTTTAAAACTTTTCATATAATTTTGTTTAAAATAACTTATTGATAGGATTTTATCCTATCCTTTATTAAATCGTCCCTTCGGGACTTTCTAATTCTTATGCAAAATCATAGTTTAATCAAACAAGAAAGAAGTCAACGGACTTGATGCTTGTGCATGATTTCCAATAGCTCCCAAACCAGATTCAAAAGCTCTTCTTCCCGCAATTACACCTTCTTTAAAAGCCAATGCCATATTTACAGGATTTCTTGCAACAGCAATTGCAGTATTTACCAAAACCGCATCAGCTCCCATTTCCATTGCTTTTGCAGCATCAGAAGGTGCTCCAATTCCGGCATCAACTACTACAGGCACATTACTTTGAGCAATAATTATTTCTAAAAAATCTAAAGTTCTTAAACCTTTATTTGTTCCGATCGGCGCTCCCAAAGGCATTACAACAGCTGTTCCTGCATCTTCTAAACGTTTGCATAAAACCGGATCGGCATGAATATATGGCATCACAATAAACCCTAATTTTGCCAATTCTTCTGTAGCATACAACGTTTCAATCGGATCAGGTAACAAATATTTTGGGTCGGGATGAATTTCCAGTTTTACCCAATTTGTTTCAAGAGCTTCTCTTGCCAATTGCGCTGCCAAAACCGCTTCTTTAGCAGTTCTTGCTCCCGAAGTATTCGGTAAAAGGTGAGATTTTGTAGGTTTTAAAGCACTCAACAAGTCATCTTCTGAAGATTGCGAATCGATTCTTTTTAAAGCCATTGTCACCAGTTCACTTCCCGAAGCGATGATAGAATCGGTCATTTCTGAAAGGTTTCCGAATTTTCCGGTTCCTAAAAATAATCTCGATTCAAAAGTTCTGTCTGCTATAATTAACGGTTGATTGTTCATTGTAAAACTGTTTTAAATTCTTTGGTAATAGAAGGTTGATTGGTGATTTGCCCCGAAACAGCGACTCCGTAAATTCCGATTTGTTGTAAGAGTTCGATATCTTCCAAAACCACTCCGCCAATGGCGAACATCTTTGGTATTTCTAATGATTTTTCTTTTAAAGTCTGAATAATTTTTTGATATCCTTCAAAACCCAAAATCGGACTTAGCTGTTCTTTCGTTGAAGTAAAACGTAAAGGTCCCAAACCGATATAATCGCATGATTCATTCATTCTTTGCAAAACATCTGAAATGGAATTTGCCGTTCCACCGATAATTTTATTTTTTCCTAAAATTTGTCTTGAAATTTCAATCGAAGTATCTTTTAAACCCAAATGAACACCGTCTGCATCAATATCTTTTGCAATCTGAACATAGTCGTTGATGATACAAACCGATTGATTATCTGCGCAAAGTTTTTTTGAAATTTCACAAAGTCTGATAAACTCATTTTCGGGAGCATTCTTCCAGCGAACCTGAATCCATTTTATTCCGTTGTCTAAGGCTTTTTTTATATTTAATTCCTGTTCGGCTTTTGTAAAACCTTGAGAAATATATTGCAGCTTTTCCATTTTTAAATTTGAATAAATCTTAATTAATTACATTCTGTCTGCATTTTTTGAAAACACCTAAAGGTTCATCGTTTTCCCAAATTGCTCCCAACAAAGCCACTCCATCTACTTCACTTTCAAAAACTTCATTGATATTATTTTCATTAATTCCTCCTAAAGCAATCAGTTTTACATTTGTATTATTTCGTTTTTTTATATCATTCAAAATATTCGAATTTTCACCATATCCTTTTTTCGAAATACTTGGAAAAACCGGACTGATAAAAGCATACTCCCAATCTTCACTTAATAGATTAAAAGTTTTAATATCATGAACAGACGTTGAGATAATTTTACCTGTGAAAGATTGAAACAAACCATTTTGCCTGTCAATTTCTCTGAAATGAAATCTTGAGATATTAAAGTGTTCAGCTAAATTATAATGACTATGCAAAACCAATTGAGAATGAAATTTTGAATCTATCTTTTGAATAAAATCCGTCATTTCTTCTGCATTGATAAAAGGTTTTCTGATGTGAAGTAAATTCAAGCCTTCCTGAAACAACTCATTAATCAATTCAGTTTCATTTTGAACTATATCTTCGGGAGTGATGACGATAATCATATATAAATTTCTTTCCCTTTTTCGATGAATTCCTGAGATTTATCAAACATTCCTTTTTCTGCAGATTCACGAATTTCCTGCGTGATTTTCATTGAACAGAATTTCGGTCCGCACATCGAACAGAAGTGCGCAATCTTCGCTCCGTCCGCAGGAAGTGTTTCATCATGATAAGATCTCGCCGTATCTGGATCGAGCGAAAGATTAAACTGATCTTCCCAACGGAATTCAAATCTGGCTTTGCTTAAAGCGTTGTCTCTGTATTGCGAGCCAGGATGACCTTTCGCCAGATCTGCAGCATGAGCAGCCAATTTATAGGTGATCACCCCAACTTTTACATCTTCTTTATTTGGAAGTCCCAAGTGTTCTTTCGGAGTTACATAACACAACATCGCGCAACCAAACCAGCCAATCATCGCTGCACCGATTCCAGAAGTAATGTGATCGTATCCCGGTGCAATATCCGTAGTTAAAGGGCCTAATGTATAAAACGGTGCTTCATCACATACCTCCAATTGCTTATCCATATTTTCTTTGATCATATGCATCGGAACGTGTCCCGGACCTTCAATCATCACCTGAACATTGTGCTTCCAGGCAATTTTTGTCAGTTCACCTAAAGTTTCCAATTCGGCAAACTGTGCTTCATCATTCGCATCTGCAATTGAACCTGGACGAAGACCATCTCCCAAAGAAAAGGCAACGTCATATTTTTTCATGATCTCGCAGATTTCCTCAAAATGGGTGTACAAAAAGTTTTCTTTATGATGGAACAAACACCATTTTGCCATGATAGAACCACCTCTGGAAACAATTCCTGTAACACGTTTTGCTGTTAGATGAATATATCTTAATAAAACTCCAGCGTGAATCGTGAAATACGAGACTCCTTGTTCTGCCTGTTCGATCAAAGTATCTTTAAAAATTTCCCAAGTGAGATCTTCTGCAACACCTTTTACTTTTTCCAACGCCTGGTAAATCGGGACGGTACCAATAGGAACCGGACTGTTTCTGATGATCCATTCTCTGGTTTCGTGGATATTTTTTCCGGTTGACAGATCCATAATTGTATCGGCTCCCCATCGACAAGCCCAAACTGCTTTTTCAACTTCCTCTTCAATGCTCGATGAAACAGCACTGTTTCCTATGTTGGCATTAATTTTAACCAAAAAATTTCGTCCGATAATCATCGGCTCACTTTCAGGATGATTGATATTATTGGGAATAATCGCTCTTCCGGCTGCAATTTCGTCTCTTACAAATTCTGGAGTGATCTTGCTTTTCGGAGTTCTTGCGCCAAAATTGTTTCCCTGATGTTGAAAAGCCATCTCTTTTGAAATAGAATCTAATTGCTCGATTCGTTGATTTTCTCTAATAGCAATATATTCCATTTCAGCAGTGATAATCCCCTGTCTTGCATAATACAATTGGGTAACCTCTTTTCCATCTCTGGAAACTTTTGGCTGATGGTTATACGAAAAACGCAGTTCGTCTAATTTTGAATTGTCAAGACGGGCTTTTCCGTATTCTGAGGTAATTCCGTCTAAAATTTCGACGTCATTTCTATCCAAAATCCATTGTTCTCTAATTCTTGGAAGTCCTTTTTCGATATTAATTTCAAAATTTTCATCGGTGTAAGGTCCTGAAGTATCGTAAATGGTGACAGGAAGATTTTCTTCTAAATTTCCGTTGGTTAATTTTGTCGGACTTAGATGTATTTCGCGCATCGCTACATTGATTGGATGAATTTTCCCTTCAACATAGATTTTTTTTGAGTTCGGAAACGGCGAACGAGTGATTTTATGAGCCATAAAAATATTTTTTAACCGCCTTGAGTAGCAGTGATAATTAAAATTGAATCTTGGTTGTTGAGAATAGTTTCCGCCCAGAATGACTGCGGAATAATACGATTGTTGAGCGCTACTGCAATACCTTTTTTCTTTTTAGGTAATTCCATAGCGATAAGTGCTTCCAGCGTTTTGGGAAGTACATCAAAATTTCTTAGTGTGTGATTGATCGTGAGCTCCATTCCTAAATTTTTAAATACACTTTAGGAATGCCCATCATTGTACAATAGAATGTACAGCAAAGTCATCTCACTTTTTCCTACGCTAGTATGATCTAGAAATCAGGTTCAAAGGGTAAAGTCTCAGCCTGTTTTGTCAACAGACACCCCTAAAGTTGGGAGCGAAGTTAGCCATTTTTTTAAAATGGGCAAAATTTTTTGAAGGAGATGAAAGTTGGGGGATAGAAGCTGGAAGTTTTAAATGTTTGAAAATATTGTTTTTTATATCTCGTTGATCTTGCAGATCACGCAGATGTCTTTTTTATTTTATACTGGAAAGATTTGAGTTGAAATTCTTATAAGATGATAATCTTTGTATTTGGTTTTCAAATATTTAAACAAATAACTTTCTATCTAGCCCCGATTGCAACGGCATCCTTTTGGGTTGCGGCGGAGCGAAGCGGAGCCGTAACCCAAAAGATATAGTGGAAAGCGGGAAAAAGCTCCTAAAAAGTAGAAAAGCAAATCTGAATTTTAGATTTGAAGAAAATAAAAATGGAAATCAGACCATCTCTAATTTCCATTTTATAACTTATTTCTAATTTAATATTTACTCTTCACAAGCTCTCCAGATTGCGTCATTCTGCGGAACGGGAGCAACAATTGTCACCTCCTCCTTTGTAACAGGATGTATAAACTGAAGTTTTCTGGCGTGAAGGTTAATTCCTCCATCCGGATTTGAACGAGGTGCACCGTATTTTAGATCACCTTTAATCGGAACTCCGGTCTTTGATAACTGTGCTCTGATTTGATGATGTCTTCCGGTTTCCAAATCAATTTCCAAAAGCAGATAATTATCTAATGCTTTGATGACATTATAGGTAAGAATTGCTTCTTTTGCCCCTTCGGTAACTTTTGTAAAGACAATCGCTTTATTATTTTTTTCGTTTTTCTTTAAATAATGAACTAATCTTTGGCTTTGAGGAATCATTTCTTTAGCAACAACTGCCCAATACGTTTTCTGAATCTCACGGTTTTTAACCATTTGAGTCAATCTTGAAAGCGCTTTTGACGTTTTAGCATAAATCACCAAACCCGAAGTTGGGCGATCGATACGATGTACCAAACCCAGAAAAACATTTCCGGGTTTATTATCTCTTTTTTTGATGAAATCTTTAATGGAATCAAGTAAAGGTTCGTCACCAGTTTTATCTCCCTGAACGAGTTGCCCTACTTTTTTATTGATAACTAAAAGGTGATTATCCTCAAAAACAATCTGCTCTTCCATACTACCTTAACGATTCTGTGATCTGCTCACAAAAGAAATAACCACTCCACCTAAAAGACCAATCGTTTTTATAACGTTAAGACTTGAATCCATCGGTAAAAATGCTCCAATGATACATAAACCCGCCGCAGCGTACATAGGATACATAAATTTAGTATGCATCAACATTCTTCCCTGAACGATAAAGCTGATTCCAATTAAAATATAAAATAATCTTGCTGAAAGAAGATAGTTAATATTATCCGGGAAAATTTTAAACCAACCCGCTGCTAAACAAACGATTGCTAAAATTGATAAAATTCCTTGTGTTGCCTGTAAATTACTTTTCATTAATAGCTTTCATTTTGGTTAGGGAAATCAGCATTTTTCACGTCTTTCACGTATTGAGAAACTGCTCCCGTAATTTCTGTATATAAATCTAGGTATCTTCTTAAGAATTTTGGAGAGAAACCTTTGTTCATTCCCACCATATCATGATATACCAAAACCTGTCCGTCACAATGAGGTCCGGCTCCAATTCCGATTGTTGGAATTGAGATACTTTCCGTTACTCTTTTCGCCAGATCTGCAGGAATTTTTTCAAGAACAACTCCAAAACAACCTAATTCTTCAAGCAATTTTGCATCATTGATTAGTTTTTCAGCTTCAGCTTCTTCTTTAGCTCTTACTTTATAGGTTCCAAATTGATAAATAGACTGCGGCGTTAATCCCAAATGTCCCATAATAGGAATTCCGGCATTGATGATCTTTTTAATTGATTTCGAAATTTCTTTTCCACCTTCAATTTTAATCGCATGAGCGCCACCTTCTTTCATCATTCTTACCGCAGATTCTAATGCAATATCAGGATTACTTTGGTAGGTTCCGAAAGGAAGATCTGCAATTACCAATGCTCTTTCTACCCCTCTCACCACACTTTGAGTATGATAAATCATCTGATCTAAAGTAATAGGAAGTGTTGTTTCAAAACCCGCCATTACATTCGCCGCAGAATCGCCAATAAGAATGGTATCTACACCACCTGCATCAACCATCTTTGCCGTCGTAAAATCGTAAGCGGTAAGCATTGTTATTTTCTCTTTGTCGAATTTCATTTTTCGCAAAGTTTCTGTAGTAACTCTTTTAATTTCGGAATGAACAGACATAATGTATATGATTGTTTTAAGTTAAAAAGTCGGCTTTCGCCGACTTAGATATTTTGATTTTACAAAACTACGTGTCCTAGTTTCATTAATTTATCGTGGTTGAGAATTTTGATATTTCTACCGTCTACTTCGATGAGACTGTCTCCTTTAAATTCGGAAATCAATCGAATAGCACTTTCGGTAGCCGTTCCAATAATGTTTGCAATCTCTTCTCTCGTTAAAGAAATTTTGATAAAACCTTCAGGATCAGTTCCTAGTTTCTGCTCCAAAAGGATAAGAATTTCCGCAAGTCTCTCTCTTACTGTTTTTTGAGCAAGAAATGTGATTGTATTAGAAGATTCTCCCAGTTCGTATGCTATTTTCTGAAGCATCACAAAAGATAATTGCGAATCTACTTCTAGCAAATACATAAAAACTTCTGCAGGTAAGAAAGTAGCTTCAATATCAGTCATCGCCTCAGCTTTAGCCTGAAAATTTTCTCCGCAAAGCAAAGATCTATACCCAATGATATCTCCTTCTTTAATAAATCTTAAAATCTGATCTTTACCAAAAGCTCCTGATTTTGAAAGCTTTGCTGCTCCTTTTTCCAAAAAATACACCCCTCTTGGCGTTTCTCCATCCTCAAAAATAATATCGTTCTTCTGAAAACTCAAGCTTTTTTTAGCTTTAAAATATTTTTCAAAATCTGCGCTGTTTAGCCTTTCTTTAAACGATTTATCATTAAAAACTCTTGCAAATCTATCCTCAATAGCAATTTGTTGTTCCTGCGACATTTTTTATGACATTTGTCACAAAAATAGAACATTTTAAACCGATAAACAAAAAAAAAATGTTATAATTTTGTAAGTCAATAATTTATGAAGGTGAGCGAGAACTGTTTTCATTGCGGACAAGGGATAGAAAAGGAAAGAATTTCTTTTGACGAAAAAATTTTCTGCTGTACGGGCTGCAAATCTGTTTATGAAATTCTGAATACTAATAACCTTAGTAATTTTTACGAATTAAATAAAAAAGCGGGCATCAGGCCTGAAGAAAACTCTTCTCAATTTGACTATCTAGACACCAAAGAAATTTTTGACAGAGTCACTGATTTTTCTGAAGGCAATACAAGTCTTGTCACGTTCAGGATTCCGGTAATCCACTGCTCTTCTTGTATTTGGTTATTAGAAAGCCTTCATACTTTACATAAAGACATTCACTATTCTCAGGTTAATTTTACAAGAAAAACTTTACAGGTTTCTTTTAATCATAACGAACTAAAATTAAGCGAATTAGCTAAATTCCTAACCAACCTTGGGTACAAACCCGCCATTAATCTTGAGACGGTTGACAAGAACGAAGACACTCTCGACAAATCTTTATTGATAAAACTTGCAATTGCAGGGTTTGCTTTTGGAAACGGAATGTTTTTAGCCTTCCCGGAATATATCGGCGGAGAAGATTATTGGATGGAACATTACAAAGGTTTATTCAGGATTTTAATGTTCTTACTTTCTGTACCGGTTGTATTTTACTCTGCATCAGACTACTACAAATCAGCTTGGTATGGTTTAAAAAACAAAATCGTCAATATCGATGTTCCTATTGTTTTGGGTATTTTTGTACTATTCGGAAGAAGTATTTATGAAATCGCTACCGATTACGGTCCAGGATATTTTGACACCTTGTGCGGACTTCTATTTTTCATGCTTTTAGGGAAAATTTTCCAGAAAAGAACGTACAGTTCGCTTTCTTACGACAGAGATTACAAATCGTTCTATCCGATTGCGGTAACTAAAGTTGATTTTAACGGAAAACAGGAAAACATTTTACTTTCAGAGATTAAAATCGGGGATCGAATTTTAGTAAGAAATCACGAAATCATTCCGGTTGATGCTATTTTGATCAGCGGAAATGGTAATATTGACAATAGTTTTATTACAGGTGAAAGCGAAAGCATTTCTAAAAACCCGGGAGACAAGATCTTTGCAGGAGGAAAGCAAATTGGTTCATCTTTGGAGCTCGAAGTCATTAAAAACGTCGACCAAAGTTACCTTACCCAACTCTGGAATAAAGAAGCTTTCAAAAAACACGAAACAGGACTTGATACATTAATCAACGACATCAGTAAATATTTCACCTTTATTATTTTAGGAATTGCACTTGTTGCAGGAATTTATTGGTATTTCATTGATCTGGAAACGATGTTCCAGGTTATTTCTGCCGTTTTGATTATCGCTTGTCCTTGCGCTTTAGCACTGTCTTCACCATTTACTTTCGGACACATTATGAGAATTTTAGGCCGAAATAAATTTTATGTAAAAGACACCATAACGATTGAGAAAATTGCAAAAGTTGACGCTTTAGTTTTCGATAAGACCGGAACGATTACCCACAGAAAAAAATCAAACATCAGATATGACGGTTCTGAAATTCAGGAATTCGACTTATTAAATATTAAAAGTTTAGTTAAAAACTCAAACCATCCGCTTTCAAAATCTCTATATGATTTTTTGGAAGTACAAGATGATTATTTCCCTGTTGACAACTTTGAAGAAATCTCAGGAAAAGGATACGAAGCGAGCGTACGAGGTAACATTTATAAAATAGGTTCAGCAAAATACAACAATCAAGAATCTAAAAATCTTGAAACAGCTGTCTACATCAGCAAAAATAATGCGTTTATCGGAAAATTTATTTTTAAAAATGAATACCGTGAAAACCTTAAAAACCTTTTTGCAAAACTGACCCATTATAAAATCTTCATTTTGAGCGGAGACAACGCTTCTGAAGAAAACCAGCTTAAAGAAATTATTCCGAATTACAGTTCGATGGCATTTAACCAAAACCCTGAAGACAAACTGAATTACATTAAAGAACTTCAGGATAAAGGTTTAAAAGTAATCATGCTTGGTGACGGTTTAAATGATGCCGGAGCTTTAAAACAAAGTAACGTAGGAATCGCAATTTCTGACGACAGTAACAGCTTTACACCATCTTCGGATGTCATTATGAACGGAGAAAAAGTATCGCAGCTTGACAACTATCTGAATGTATGCAAAGGTTCTATTACAATCGTAAAATTGACCTTCTTAATTAGTTTTTTATACAATGTAGTGGGGTTAACCTTTGCCGTTACAGGAAATATGAGCCCTCTATTTGCAGCTTTAATTATGCCTGCAAGTTCGATTACTGTTATTTCGTTCACTACGATTTCCACCTGGATTCTTGGGAGGAAATATTTCAAAAAACAGCTTTAAAACCCCTTATTTAGACTGATTTTAAATTAGCCAAACCTAGTATTTCGTGATAATTGTCATTATTTTTCACTAATTTTGAACCCCGAAAATAGGTTAATTTTGTTGTCAAATGGATATTCTATATTTAATGATCTTATGCAGCGTTTCTTTGGCTGTAGTTTTTCTGGTCGTATTTATAGTTTTCGCCAGAAAAGGGCAGTTTGAGGACGACGAGTCTCCAGCTGTAAGAATACTTTTTGATTCCGGTGAAATAAAGGAAAAAGAAGGCACTGGCAACAACAACGATAAGAAAAAAGGAGATAATAATAAATTTGAAGAAAAAAGTGAATAGTTAATATGGAGACACAAAAGTTTAGTTATGACAACAGTATTGTTCGTGCATTCCTATACGCGACCATAGTTTTTGGAATTATAGGTTTCGTGTTTGGACTTACGGCAGCATTGATGCTTTTCTATCCTGAGCTTCCTGAGTTTTTGTTTGGAACTGACGATACAACAATCAACAGTCTTGCATCAGGAAACATACAAGGGTTAATTAATACCAACGGTGCGTTAGGGTTTGGTAGAATAAGAATGCTACACACCAACACGGTAATCTTTGCATTCGTATGTAATATCGTTTATGTAGGGGTTTACTACTCTACCCAAAGATTATTAAAAACAAGAATGTACAGCGATACTTTATCGTGGATTCATTTCTGGACATGGCAATTTATGATTGTTGCTACGTTTATCACATTCTTTATGGGGATCAACACTTCAAAAGAATATGCTGAGCATGAGTGGCCAATCGATATATTAATCGCAGTTTCGTGGATCATTTTCGGAGCGAACATGATTTTAACGATTGCAAAAAGAAGAGTAAGACATCTTTACGTAGCCATTTGGTTCTATCTTGGAACTTGGGTTGCTGTAGCGATGCTTCACATATTCAACAACTTAGAAGTACCTTTAACGTTCTCTGGCTGGAAATCTTATTCAGCGTATGCAGGAGCAAAAGATGCCATCGTACAATGGTGGTATGGTCACAATGCGGTAGCATTCGTATTAACGACTCCGGTTTTAGGTTTAATGTATTATTTCTTACCTAAAGCGGCTGACAGACCTGTATTTTCATACAAACTATCAATCATTCACTTTTGGTCATTGATTTTCGTATATATCTGGGCTGGTCCTCACCACCTTCAGTATACAGCATTACCGGCATGGGCTCAAGCAGTGGGAACTGGATTCTCAATTATGCTTATCGCACCATCTTGGGGAGGGATGCTGAATGGTCTTCTTACTTTAAGAGGAGCTTGGGATAAAGTAAGAGAAAATCCTATTTTGAAATTCTTCGTCGTTGCAGTTACTTGTTATGGTATGGCAACTTTTGAAGGTCCTCTTTTGGCAACAAAAAACATCAATAAAATTGGTCACTTTACAGACTGGGTTATCGGTCACGTACATTTAGGAGCATTAGGATGGAATGGTTTCATGGCATTCGGTGTTATCTATTATTTGGTACCGATCATGTGGAGAACCAAAATGTGGTCTGTAAAATTAGCTAACTGGCATTTCTGGTTGGGTACTTTAGGGATTATTTTCTACGCAGTACCAATGTATATCGCAGGATTTACTCAAGGTTTGATGTGGAAACAATTCAACCCGGACGGAACATTATTATGGAAAAACTGGTTAGATACCGTTACTGCAATTATTCCTTACTTTAAAATGAGATTCTTAGGTGGATTATTCTATCTTTCAGGAGGTCTTTTAATGGTAGTGAATGTTTATATGACAATCAAAAAAGGATCTTTCCAAAAAGAAGTTCCTGCAGAAGCACCAGCTTTGGCTAACATCAGCAACAGACGTAAAGAAGGAGAAGGTCTTCACCTTTGGTTAGAAAGAATGCCAATTTTGATGACGGTTTTAGCATTACTTACTATTTCTATAGGTAGTATGGTAGAAATCATTCCTACTTTATCATTAAAGAAAAGTGTACCTACAATTTCTGCGGTGAAACCTTATTCACCATTAGAATTAGAAGGTAGAGATCTATATATCCGTGAAGGTTGTAACGCTTGTCACTCACAAATGGTAAGACCATTCAGAGATGAGATCGTAAGATTTAACGGTAAAAACGGACAGTACTCTAAAGCTGGAGAATTTGTTTACGACAGACCTTTCCTTTGGGGATCTAAAAGAACCGGACCAGATTTACATAGAGAAGGTGGTAAAAACCCAAGTTCTTGGCATTATAAGCATATGTATAACCCAAGACAAACGTCTGCAGGTTCTATTATGCCACGTTACCCTTGGTTGATTTCAAATAACCTTGACCGTTCTCAAATGGTAGACAAGATCAAGTTTATGAAAAATACCTACGATGTACCTTATACAAAAGCTCAGATTGATACTGCAGATAAATGGGCAGATAATCAGGCAGCTAAAATTGTAAAAGATATCTTTGTAGAAGCGGCTGACCTTAAAGAAGCTTATGCTAAAAAACCTCAGGGAGAACTAGAGAAAAAAGAGATTATTGCTCTTATTGCTTATCTTCAGAGATTGGGTACCGATATTAAAACGACAGAAATAAAAACAGCTAGTAACTAATAAAATTAAAAGTTTACTATGATTCCTCAAAACTTTAAAGATATATTATCCAATACTGAAAATGCAGGTTTGTATCAAACATTGGCTCTGATTTTCTTTATGTTGTTTTTCATAGCTTTGATAATCTATGTTTTTAGCAGGCCTAAAAAATATTACAAAGAAGAAGAGCACGCTCCACTTGGGGATGACGAAGATGATTTTAATTTAAAAAATTAAACTATTTATTATGAGACAAAGAACACCGGTTGTTGTAAACATTTTAATAATAACAGTATTATTAGTAATATTTTATTATTTATTTGTTCAGAGCTACTCGTTTTTAGCTTCACCATATTTCTGGGGAACTGTTGTGATCAGTGCTATTTTGGCATACATTCACAGCGCTATCGGAGATTTGATTGAGAACAATAAATTTAAAAAATTAACGGCTGAAGAAAAATCGGCTTACTTAGCTGAAAAGAAAATCCCTTTCTTGAGAAGACAGTATGATGCAGCTTTCAAAAAGCAATCAGACACTCACGAAAAAGATATTCTTATCGACCACGGTTTCGACGGAATTATGGAATTAGATAATCAATTACCAAAATGGTGGTTAGGTTTATTCTATTTCGGAACTGTATTCTGTATCGTTTATATCTGTGCTTATGCTTTTACAGATTTTGCACACCCTATAAGCGAATACGATAAAGAATATAAAGAACAAGAAGCAGCTATTGCACAATACCTTAAAGATCAGCCACCGGTAACTATAGAATCGGCAGCTTTCTCTGAAGATAATATTGCAGCAGGTGAAGAAATCTTCAAAACCAACTGTGTATCTTGTCATTCAGATGGTGGTAAAGGAGGTATCGGACCAAACCTTACAGATAATTTCTGGCACAACCAACCTGAGAAAACATTATTTAAAAACGTATTCCACGTAGTTGAAAATGGTGTTACAGGAACAGCAATGCAAGCTTGGGGTAAAAATGGAGTTCTTACAGGAGGTGATATTGAAAAAGTTGCAGCATATGTTTACTCTATCAACCAGCTCAAAAAACCAATTACTCCTAAAGACGGAGGCGCACCACCATACGGTGATGAGGCTCATTGGGAAAAACAGTAATTAAAAAAAATATAAAGCATATGAAAAACATAATTTGTTATTAGATAAAAATAGTAACGAATTATGTTTTTTCGTTTTTTAAAACCTAGTAAAAATGTCAAAAATAGATGAAGACATCGCTCGCGGTGGACAGGGGCAGGTTTTAGACCCTGAAACCTATAGAGATTCTATAGGCACAATGGAACAATCCGGTAAAAGAAAATGGGTTTTTCCAAAAAAACCAAAAGGTAAGTATACCAATTACAGAAATCTCGTAAGTTATACGCTGTTAATCGTATATTTTGCCATTCCATTTATTAAAATCAATGGAAACCCTTTCTTTTTGTTTAACGTTATCGATAGAGAATTTTTTATCGCAGGACAGCCTTTTTATCCGCAAGATTTTTTCATCCTTACCTTAGGCGCTATTGCATCTCTTATTTTCATTATTATTTTTACGATCGCATTCGGAAGAATTTTCTGCGGGTGGATTTGCCCTCAGACAATTTTTTTGGAATCTGTCTTTCGTAAAATAGAATATCTGATTGAAGGAGACCGAAATAAGCAAATGAAGCTGGATAGACAGGAGTGGAATACAGAGAAAATCTGGAAAAGAAGTTTAAAGTGGTCTGTTTACGTTATTATTTCTTTAATTATTACCCACTTTATGTTTATGTATATTGTGGGATATGAGCAGGTATTTAATATCATTTCTGAAGGACCATTTGCCAATCCTACCAACTTTATTGTAATGATTCTTTTTACGGCTGCTTTTTACTTTGTATTTGCATGGTTCAGAGAGCAGGTTTGTACATTGGTTTGTCCATACGGAAGATTACAGGGTGTTTTAATTGATAAAGAAACCATCAACGTATTCTACGATTTTAAAAGAGGTGAAAACCGTTCTAAATGGAGAAAAGGTGAAGACAGAAAAGCGGCAGGAAAAGGAGATTGTATCGACTGTTATCAGTGTGTTGTAGTATGTCCTACAGGAATTGACATCAGAGACGGACAACAGTTAGAATGTGTAAACTGTACTGCCTGTATCGATGCTTGTGATGAAGTTATGGAAAAAGTAGGCTTACCGAAAGGTTTGGTACGCTATGCATCTGAAAAAGAAATAGAAACCGGAGCGCCGTATAAATTTACCGGAAGAATGAAAGGCTTTGCAGTCGTATTGGTTTTACTGGTAGGATTCTTAGGATACTTACTTTCAAGCCGTGGAGAAATGGAAGCAAAATTCATCAAACCTGCAGGAAGTACTTTCTTTGTAAGAGACGGAAAAATTCTCAATACTTACAATTATACTTTCCTGAATAAAACAAACGACAAAAAGATTGTTACGATCAAAGTAATAGAACCTGCTCATGCAGAAGTGGGTTACAGCGCATCGAGCAAAATTATTGTAGAGCGAGACAAGATTTCTAAAGGAACCATCAACATCAGCTTTCCCGAATCGGAAATGAATTTGTCTAAACAAAACATTACCATCGGCGTTTATGATATGAAAGGAAAATTGATCGATTCTTATCAAACGTATTTCGAAGGACCTTTTAAATTACAGTTTTAAATTTTTAAATTATGAAAAATTTCACTTGGGGACACGGTATTTTTTTAGCTTTAGCCTCATTTATTATATTTATTTTATCAATGATTTTTCTTTTTCCAAACGGACAGAAAAACTCTGAAATGGTGACCGACAAATATTATGAAGAAGAACTTCTTTACCAGTCTGTAATTGATGCTAAGAAAAGAGCAGATTTACTTGAAGAAAAACCGGCGTATTCTCAATCCGCTGAAGGAATTAAATTAACATTTCCAAAAGGGATCGACAATTCAAATTCTGTGGTAAGTTTTGTGTTAAACAGATCGGATGATCAGAATTTAGATATTAAAAAAACAGTGAAGCTCGATGCCAATCAAGCATTCATCATTCCTGCTTCAGTTTTGAAAAATGGAAATTACACCTTAAGACTGCATTGGATAAAAGATAAAATCGACTACAGACTCGATTATGATGTGATATGGAAATAGCATTGATCATATCTGCAATTGGTTTAGGCTTCGCATCCGGTTTTCACTGTATCGGAATGTGCGGTCCCATTGCGTTATCAATGGGTTTAACCAAAAAGCAGGCTACGAATTACTATCTTCAAAATCTAACCTATCAGTTTGGAAGAATTGCAACTTACGCTTTTTTAGGTGCGGTTTTAGGAATTGTAGGTCAGGGATTTGAAATGGCGGGTTTTCAACAATACCTTACGATTGGAGTGGGCGTATTGCTGATTATTATGGCTTTGTTTTCGTTTGGCGGAAAAGATTTTGCTTCAAAAATTCCTTTTATCTCTAAATTCCTTTTTAAAGTTAAATCAAACCTGGGGAAACTGCTCCAAAAAGCAGATTACCGCTCTAGATTTACCACAGGAATTCTAAACGGTTTTTTACCTTGCGGGATGGTCTACATGGCTCTTACCGCAAGTCTTGCAAGTGGAGGAATCTGGCAGGGAGCTTCTTTTATGGCATTATTTGGATTAGGAACACTTCCATTTATGTTCACCGTTGTTTTGGTAGGAAATCTAATGAATCAGGCATTTAGAATTAAAATTTTAAAAGCAATTCCTGTTGTAATGATTATCCTTGGTGGATTGTTTATTCTAAGAGGTCTTGAACTTGGGATACCTTACATTTCTCCACCATCGGAAGCAATGAAGGTTTCTACTGAACATGATGTGAATTGTCACAACACAGACCCGAATCATAAGCATAATCCGGCAACCTGTCATTAATCAATCATTTCTATGGGAACTTTTTTAGTTTACAGAACAAATAATATTGCAAACGATTTGAATTACCTAGTCAGCGTTATTTCATCAGAAAATAATAATTTTACACTCAAAAATTATTTATAATCTAAAAATAGAAATATAGATAACAAAGTTTTAGTCATTTATTATTTGATAGTTGATAAACTTCTGGTATTGCATATGCAGTTTTAATTTGAATGTTTTCACACTTATTCTCTTCATACCATTTCAACCACTCTATTTTGTCTTTTTTAAATACACCAATGGGATAAGTTCTGGAATAATTCATAATATGCTCCACTGATAGTGGCGCATAATTATAAATGAAAATAACTGATTTTCTGAATGTTTCATCTTGAGAAATAGCAATATTACTTTCCACAATTTTAATGTGATAAAAAAAAGCTTCTTTAAATCTTAGATTTTCGTTACAATTATCGTTTTATCCAAAATTTTTAAATGAAATAAAAATTAATAAGAATAGAATTAATTCTTTTTTCATGACACTGGAGTTTTAATGTTACAAGTATTAATTTTAAATTAGAATCACAAATCCATTCATTTTTTTTCAAAAAAAGCCACCTAAATCAGGTGGCTTTCATTATTATTTAATAATAATTAATACCTTCTTACCGGAAGTATAGTAGTTCCCATACTTTTAAGGGTTGATGATAAAATAACTTCAGGAGTAGGAATTCCGAATGTTTGATAAAAAATAGAATACGCCGAGTTTCCGTCAACTTGCGTAGAAGACCATGCACTCGAGCTTATGGAAATATTTCCCTTCTTTAGTTCTTTATAAAGTGTTAACAATTCCTGACTGGAAGGCAGGAACCAATCAGATTGTCCATTCAGCACAAGGTTATCACAAAGTTTCGCAGCACAGTTAGCGCCAGAATTTGCACTAACAATAATATTCGTATTTTCAAGACCTTTTCCGAAATCAGGATAAGTACCGGAAATAAATGTGCCCATATTTCCCCATTGTCCTCCTACTCCGCCAGAACTGTAATTAAGTGTTGTAGGATGAATTTCCATAAACCTCCATCCATTTACATATTCGCCTTTATCATAACCAACATATCCGCCTCCAGGTCCGAAATAGCCTGTTGTTTTAAAACTTGTCTCCGCAGTGTATGTATAAATACCTTCACCTGTTTTTATGAATCCTCTCACATAATAGGTTGTATTGGGTTGTAACGTTCCAGACTTTACCTCAAAGTTTGTAGAACCTTGTGCAATAGTTGTCACAGAAGTATTGTTGATAACCGTAGGATTTGGTGTTGTACCATAAACAAATCCGGGAGTTTCACCTTGTCCATCTTGTTGTACAATATTAGCTCTGAATACTGCCGATGTAGGAAATATTTCTGTTGTTGTACGTAAACTGATTGTTTTCGGAGGTGTCGAAGGAATAGGATTTGGAATATTGATAAATGTAGAATCATCAGAATCACTTCCGCCACATGAATTAAGAATCATTACCATTAAGGTAAAAAATAAAAATTTGTATTTCATCATTAAAAATTTGCGACTAAAATACTTATTTTTTCAACAAAAAAAGAATTATTTTTCAAGCTGAAAATCAATAATTTACAATTTACCAACAAAGATAAAACCACCGAATTTCGGTGGTTTCATTATATAAAATAAATTCTAAATTCTAATTAATCAATTCAAATCTCGCATATTCAGCGATCTTTTTAGGAAGCTTAATTCCTTCTTCAGTCTGATTATTTTCAAGCAAAGCTGCCATAATTCTTGGCAATGCCATTGCAGAACCATTCAATGTATGCACTAACTGAGATTTTCCGTCTGCTTTGTAACGGCATTTCAATCGATTTGCCTGGAAAGTTTCAAAATTAGAAACCGAACTTACCTCCAACCATTTTTCCTGAGCAGCACTCCATACTTCAAAATCGTAAGTCATGGCAGCAGCAAAACCTGTATCTCCACCACAAAGTCTTAACACTCTGTATGGCAATTCAAGATCTTCTAAAATTCCTTTGATGTGCTCTACCATTTCTTCCAAAACAGCATAAGAATTCTCAGGCTTTTCTAATCTTACAATTTCTACTTTTTCAAACTGGTGAAGACGGTTCAGACCTCTTACATGAGCTCCATAACTTCCCGCTTCTCTTCTGTAACACTGAGAGAACGCCGTATTTTTAATTGGAAGATCTTTTTCATCCAACAAAACATCACGGTATAAATTTGTTACCGGAACTTCCGCTGTAGGAATTAAATATAGATCATCTGCGTTGATATAATACATTTGCCCTTCTTTATCCGGCAACTGCCCCGTTCCGTAACCTGAAGCTTCATTCACAACGTGTGGCGGATTTACTTCAAGATAACCTGCATCAGTATTTTTATCTAAGAAATATTGAACCAAAGCTCTCTGCAATCTTGCTCCTTTCCCAAAGTACACAGGAAAACCAGCTCCGGCAATTTTCACACCCAATTCAAAATCAATCAGGTTGTATTTTTTTGCCAGTTCCCAGTGAGGAATGGCTCCTTCATCTAAACCTTCCACATCATGGGACTGATAAATAATTTCGTTATCATCTGCGGAAACCCCTGCTTTTACCAATTCGTAAGGAACGTTTGGAATCTGATACAAAATAGTAAGCAAAGATTTCTCAATGTTTTCTAGCTGTGTCTGTAATTCTTTACTCGACTCTTTGAACTGTGCTGTTTTAGATTTGGATGCTTCAGCTTCTTCTCTTTTTCCTTCTTTCATTAAAATACCAATTTCTTTGGAAATTTTATTGATCTCGGAAAGTTGCGAATCTAATTCAAACTGAATTCTTTTTCTTTCTTCATCGGTAACGATAGCCTCGTCTACCAACTCAAGATTCTTGAATTGTCTTTTCTTAAGACCTTCTAAAACGCGTTCTTTATTGTCGCGCAAAAAATTAACCTGTAACATAAGTTAGTTGTTGGGTGTTTGATGATGGGTGTTTAATGCTAATCTGAAGAAGAAGAATTTTAATAAAACGTCTGTCTTCAAGCATCAATATCCCGCGATTATGCAAATTTAAGATTATTTTACGATTGTAGCCACATTTGGCTGGTCGGGAACTTTTATAAACACCAATTGGTTGTTATAAAGTACTCTCGAAACTTCAAAAACTGTGGGTGAGGAACGGTAAAATATTTCGAGTTTATCCTGAACTACAGGATCATTCTGCGTTTCTGATATTTTCTTGGTCAAAGAAACTCGAATTTCAGATTTATAAATTTTATTTCCATCCGGTGTATCTTCTACAAACTGTCTTGTTGCGCCCGCAAGATACTCGAGATAATAGGTAGAGTCTTCAAGCATTTTTCGGTTATAGCTTACATTCACATTATCTTTTTCCGCCAATTGATCAGTAAAAGAAACTCCAGTATAAGATCCAATTTCTGTAGGTTTCAACAGGTCTGTTCCGGATGAATCTTTGATATAAAGATTTAAAAGCTGATCAATTTTCTGCAGAGAATCTTCATCACTTCCGCAGCTAAGAAGGGTGAGACTGATAAGCGTCAAAACAAGAAATAATTTCTTCATTCTTACAAAGATAAAATATTAATGAAAAATAAGTTTAGTGATTTTCAAAATATTTCTGATACCAAAGCTCAAAAGTAACCAATTGCCAGATTTTCACAAAATCATATTCATTTTTTTGGTTGTTCCACCACTCATCAATGACTTCAGAATTGAAAAAATTACGCTTTTTTAAACTATTTAGATTTTCAATAATAAATGTTCTTACTTTCGGCTCGGTTTTAATAAAATGAGCAAGTGGAAAAGAAAATCCGCGCTTTGGCATTTTCAAAATTTCTGAAGGAAGATATTGGTCTGCAACTTTTCTTAAAAGCGGTTTATTCTGAATTCCGTTGTATCGTAATTTCTCAGGTAAAGAAGAAACATATTCAATCAAATCATTGCTCAGATAAGGATAACGAAATTCTACACCGTATTTCATTGCGCTCAAATCATCTCTGAAAACATGATGCGAAGACAGAGAATATTTCATATCATATTCAAAAAGACCGTGATAATCTTTAGTTTCTGATAATTTTTTATCTTTTAAATTCGTTTTAATAGTATTAAAAATAGCATCAGAAAAAATACTTTTAGTTTCAAAAGGCTTCATTCCGACCTGACTTTGTCTGAAAAAATCAAGCATATCATCCTGAGAAAAATAATTTTTTACTTTTCTTGAAAAATCATCATTGGTAAAAATAAAATGACGGACTGCATTAAACTTTCTCATCGAAAGCCATTTATTAAGCTTTAAAGAATGAGAATATCCCGCAAAAAGCTCATCGGCTCCATTTCCGCTTAAAACAACTTTAAATCCTCTATTCTTTGCAAATTCCGCAGCGTTCATCAGAACTTCAAGACTGCTGTAAGGTTCTTCAAAATGCTGAATATTTTCTTTTAATTGGTTTAAAATCTCTTCATCAGAAACTTTTTTCACATCATGCTGAATGTCAATCTTTTCAGCCATTAAAGAAGCATTTTTCACTTCACTTTCCGAAAATTGATAGGAAATTGTGAATGCATTAATATCATTTTTAAAAGGTTTGACTTTTGCAGTAATCAGGGTAGAATCTATTCCGCCACTCATCATACTTGTGACCGGAACGTCAGCAAAAAGCTGTTCTTTAATACTTTCAGTAAGTAAACCATCTACTTTTGCAGCCGCTTCTTCTTCTGTTACATTTTCTAATTTTTCAGTCGGGAAATTCCAATAAAACTGTTTTGAAAAGGTAAAATCATTTAAATCTAAAATTAAAAAAGAAGCAGGATCTAATGAAAATATATTTTTAAAACAAGTTTCCGGCGCTAATGTAGCTTGAAAAAGAAAATTGGTATAAACTCCATTCCAATTGATTTCAGGCTTGATGTATTCATTCTTCAAAATAGATTTTATTTCGGAAGCCCAAACTAAAGCATTTTCATTTTTAAAATAAAACAAAGGCTTTAAACCTACTCTATCTCTTCCAAGAATCAGCTTTTGTTTTTCTAAATCGACTAGAGCGATTGCAAACATTCCGTCAAATCGGGTAAACATTTCCGTTCCCCATTCTTCGTATGATTTTAAAATAACTTCTGTATCTGAATTGCTTTTAAAATGATAGCCTAAACTTTTAAGCTCTTGTCTGATTTTTTTAAAATTATAAATCTCTCCATTGAATGTAATTGTAATTTTCTCATCATCTGAAAGCATCGGTTGATGACCTTTTTCAGATAAATCTACAATTGAAAGTCTGCGAAAACCTAACGCAATTTTCGAATTTGTTTTATTTAAAACAGGAAAAGTTTCTTTAATTTTTTTCGTAGAATCGCTTCCGGAAAAAGATTCTCCTTTCGACCCATCAGAAATCCAGAAACCTTCATCATCCGGACCGCGATGACGGATTGCGCTATTCATCTCTAAAATATTTTCAGAAGAAATTTCGTTCTTAAATGAATAATAACCGCAGATGCCGCACATAAGTTGTTGATGGTTTTTAGTTGACAGTTGATGGACTTAAATTCAATGTAACAAAAATATATTATTAAACCCATTGCGTATCTTGACTCGCTATCGTCACTTCGAGTAGATTTTTGAAAAAAATCGTATCGAGAAGCTCGTAATTCTAGAGATAAATTCAATTCTCGATACATTTTTTCTCCACTTCGCTATGAATAAACACTCGAATTGACGAATCTCTAGCAATTTTTTTTTTAAATGCACAGCAGATATTATTTGATATTTTCAGAAGCTTATCTGAAAACTCTTACATTGAGTGGTAAAAATAAGAATTTAACGTAAGAAAAGAATTTTATTCAAATCAAATGTTTTTTAATAATGCTATTTTTACAGCAAAATACGAGAACATTAACTGTTTATTTCCTTGAAAAAGTTTTGATAAGAGCATTGATTTCATCTTTAGAAATAATATAATCTCTAATTTTAAAATCGGTAGATTGATAAAATTTCCAGAATAATATGCTTGCTGAAACTACATACGATAAGGTCGTTACAAAACAGGCACCCCAAATTCCCCATTTTGGAATGGCAAAAAATGAAAAAATAACCGTTATCAATAATCCTACAATCGATTTAATATTTAATATTTTCAATTCTTTAATTCCTGAAAAATAATAGCCAATCATATCACTTACTGCAATTGCCATAATTCCGGGAGCTAATAAAAGCATAATGAGTTTGGTTTCATTAAATTCTTTTCCAAAAATAAAAGGATACACAAAGTCCGGAATAATCAGAATTCCTAAGACAAAAACAAGTATTAATGTGAATGAAAGCTTAAGTGATGATTTCGTTTTAACAATAGATTCTTCCCTACTTTCGCTATTTACGACATCAGAATAGAGAACGACCGCGATACTTCTTGTAATCGTCCATATTGCTTCTGAAAATGTAATTCCGATAGAAAAGATTCCGACAACTGCGATTCCTTCAAAATATTCTAAAAAATAAAAAGAAAGTCTGTAGTTTAAAAACTGAATAAATGCACTCAACTGGGTTTTCCACCCATATTCAAACATATTAAGAAAGACTGATTTTGAGAAAGAAAATTCTGAAAGCTTACATTTTTTAAGAATCAGAAAAAAACTGGTTAGAAATAAAAATGCTAAGCAGAAAATCTGAGCTAAAAAGTAAACCGAAACATCTTTCAGTTTAACAATATAAATCAGAATTGCGATAAATAAAACATGAACAAGCTGCTGTAAAACAGTATAAATATTGAAAAAGCGAATATTCTGCGTCCCAATAAACAGACTAATATTGGTCGATAAAAGTGATGAAAGAACAGAAATACCAATCAAATAATATAGAAACTCATTCTGAATGGCCGCAAAACTGAATATCAAAGGAACTGCAGTTCCTACAATGAATGACCAAAGATAAGAGTAAACCAAAACCTGCTCTACTTTAAATTTTCGCGCAAAATAAGAGGTGCTACTTCCCGAAAAAATACTGCTGAAAAAACTAACCAGAGCAACATTCGCAATTACAATCGAAATGGTACCTTTTCCTTCACTTCCCCACATATTGGTGGAAAAGATGACCAGACCAAAGCTCAATATCAAAATCAAGAACCTCGAAATGAAAGTCTGAACAACTTTGAGCTGCTTCATGGGTTATTTTTTGATAAAGAATTTTTAATAAAGTTAACAAAAGAATTTTTGATTACATCCCAATTATAATTCCTTTGAAATTCTTCCGCTGCATTAGTTGCATGAAGGTGATATAATTTTGGATTTTTAAGATAAGCTTCAATATAATCTGCAATTTTATTAAAATCTTTAGGACTAACCAAATATCCAAATTCAGAAACATCCATATGCTTTCTGATTCCTTTTAAATTTGAATAAATAATGGGTTTTCCCGCTCCGATATAATAGAAAAGTTTAATCGGAAGCGAATGATGATTTTCAAAATTAAAATTCCTTAAGTCAAAACAAATATCTGCATCAGCAAAAGCATTTGTAAATTCTTCGAAAGAAGTCGGTTTTCTGATCTCGATATTTTTGACTGAAGATTGAGCAAGAATATCCGAGAAATAAATTTCGTCCGCTATTTTTCTCGCAGAACCAACAATCAAAATTTTGATATTTAACTGAGGATTTCTTTTATGAAGTTCTTCAACTGCATTGAAAAAATTTCCGATTCCTTTATCTTCTGAAATTGCGCCTGTGTAACAAAGCGTTATTTCATTTGGCTTTAATTCCTTAATGTTTTCAGAAACGAATCGTTCGTGAGGATAATACGGCAGGATGATTTTCTTTTTAAAAGGAAAAAAATAAGCCAATGGGAACTTTTTAGTTTCTTCACCAAAGATAAAATGAGTACTTAAAAAACCAGCATACAACTGAATCAGAAAAAATTTGAATCCATGAACCCATTTCATCAAAAAATTGTAATTCTGAAGCATCGACATCGCAGGATACCATTCCGTGATATCGTAAACGATACTTACTTTTTTAGTTTTATGAAATTTGTTTGCTGCAAATACGGCAATAGGTTCAGAACAGATGATACAATCCGGCTGAAAAGAATTGCAGACTTCCGTAAATTTCTGAATTTTTGTCTGTACAGATTCATTTAAAATATCAAAAGATTCTATCTCAATACCATCGATTTCCCCTTTAAATTCGGTTGTTAAACTACAAATTTTCACTTCAAAACCAGATGTAATCAATTCTTTTGCCTGATGAAAAAAGATTCTGTCATCATCAAAATTATGTGCCGTGGTTAAGAATAAAATTTTTGGCATGGAAGTGCGTATTCAAAAAATTCCTCATCAGTTTCTACGAATCAGAAACCAAGAGGAATTTTCATTATTTTATTAAGGAATTATTTTATGGTAACTGCCCAACTTTTGCTGAAAGGCAATAAAAAGTTTCCTAAAAATTCTAAATAGGTATTTTTTGAGAAATCAAAAACTTCAATTTCTTTTGAAAGTTCTCCACTTCTGATTTTATTTTTAAAATCGATAAGCTTTAAGGTCTTTACTTCTCCGTTTTCTACGAAGCTGGCTTTCATTCTGTCGAATAATCCCAACTGGTATTCTTCATCGATCTCTCTCATTATTTTGCCTAAAGCATCGATGCTGCAGCCTGAAGCCATTTCTTTTTCTTCGTCTACACAGATGACGATAAACTGATTTTTTTCAATTTTAAAAGATGATGAAAGTGGTTTTCCGTGCGCTGCCCACCCTGCCAAGAAATCGTATAATTTTTCGGTAATTACTTTGGCTTCTTTTGTAGTGAACGGTCTTGATGCGGGATATATAATAACTCTGTAATCGTTTGCTTCAACAATATTAGATTCTTCAATTTTCATTCTGAATAAATTTAAAGAGTAAAATTACGGAATTTTCCTGAGTTGGAAACCATTGTATTTTTTGCTTAATGCATACAGAAGTACAATAAAAAGCAGAAGAACAAAGCCTAAAAAGAATCTCAGATTAGCACTGTCCGGGAAAAATACAAACTTGATATAAATATTGATAAAGAACAATAAAGACAAGATCCGGATCCACCAATCTTTTGAAAAATAAAAAGTTAATCCTACTAAAATAAGTGAAGACAGCGTTATTTTTTTAAAGTTGATTAATTTAAATAGTAGAAAATCAAAATACTTCTGAAAAGTAAAATCTGCTTTTTCAGCCGAAATTATTGGTCTTCTGTAAAAGAAACTGTCATAAAAAAGGTCTTTCCAGCCTGGATAATTGTAGTATTTAATAATCGCAACATAAATTACAGCAATTGAAAATCCTTGAAGAATTAAACTATAATTGATCTGTTTATTTTCTTTAAAATATTTAAAAAGAAAAACTACAAAAAGATAGCTCATTGCAAACAGCACATAATCTGGTCTGATTAAAACGCAGCAAAGAAGGAAAATAAATTGTAGTAATTCTGATTTTTTTTGCAGAAGACTAATGATAAAAAGCATTAGAAAGACAAAAACGAACATATCCGGTGTTGGATTTTGTGCCATATCTCTTACCGGAGGAAACCAGAAAACAAACAAGGAAAGTAGTGGCGCAATAAAATAGTTTTTGGGAAACAATAGTTTTACAATGTAAAACATTAGTAAACCACAAATAAAATAGGAGAAAATATTGACCATAAGAACCGAATGAGGCCCTGTAAATCCTAGTTTATACAATACATAAACTGCAGCATTAAAACCTATTTTAATCTTATAATAGGGCAATTGCTCGCCAAAGGCTTTATAATCTGCGTAGAAAACTTCATTGGCATGATTATAATGAAGAATGTCGTTGAATTCTGTTTTTGAAGCTTCTTTTTCAATATCAGAATACACCTTTTCGTGTGCTTTTTTTGCATCATCAGGAAATTCCCAGGAATAAACACTGCCTAAATATCCAGGCATATCCCAATCGTAAACCCTATTCTGATAGCAGGAAAAAGTAAGAAAACTTAAACCTATAATAAAAAAAAGAAAGGATAAACCCCATTTTAATTTCATAACGCAAGATTTATCCTTTCTGGAAATAAATATTTACAGATCTTCAGCTTCAGCTAAAAGTTCTACAATATCTTTTACTTCAACTTCGTTATTTTTATTAAAATGTTTCACACCATCAGTCAACATGGTATTACAGAAAGGGCAACCTGTTGCAATGATCTTCGGCTCGAAAGAAAGCGCTTCTTCTGTTCTTTCTACATTAATATCTTTTTTACCTTTTTCAGGTTCTTTAAACATCTGTGCTCCACCTGCACCGCAGCAAAGACCATTGGTTTTGCAACGTTTCATTTCAACCAATTCGGCATCCAACTTTTCTAAAAGCATTCTTGGAGCTTCATACTCATCATTGGCTCTTCCTAAATAACAAGGATCGTGGAAAGTGATTTTTTTACCTTTAAAACTTCCGCCTTCAATCTTCAGTCTTCCTTCATTCATCAATTCCTTTAAAAATTGAGTATGATGAATTACTTCATAGTTTCCACCTAAATTAGGATATTCATTTTTAAGCGTATTGAAACAGTGCGGACAAGCCGTAACGATCTTCTTCACTTCATAAGCATTCAGAACTTCAATGTTCGTCATTGCCATCATCTGGAAAACAAACTCGTTCCCTGCACGTTTTGCGGGATCACCAGTACAGCTTTCTTCCTGTCCTAAAACAGCGAATTCAACACCTATTTTATTTAAAATTTTGCAGAACGCTTTAGTTATTTTTTTGGCTCTGTCATCGAAACTTCCAGCACAACCCACCCAGAAAAGAACTTCCGGAGATTTGCCTTCCATTGCGTAATCCGCCATTGTTTTTATATTGAAATCCATTTTTTTTAATTTGAGAATTTGAGAATTTGAAAATGCCTTAGATTAGTCAATTTTCAAATTTTCAAATTGATTAATTATCTAATTAGTCTTTTGCCCAATTCAGACGGTCAGCCTGATTGTATTGCCAAGGTGCGGCATTGTTTTCTACATTGGTCATCATCAGATTCAGTTCCTGGGGTGCTGCAGATTGCTCCATCACCAAGAATCTTCTCATTTCGAAAATAATAGAAAGCGGATCTAAAAGTATCGGACAAGCCTGAGTACACGCATTACAAGTGGTACAAGCCCAAAGTTCTTCTTTCGTTATGTAATCATTCAACAATTTTTTACCATCGTCTTCAAACTTTCCGTTTTTATCAATATTTCTACCAACTTCCTCCAAACGGTCTCTTGTTTTCATTAAAATAGCCCTCGGTGAAAGCTTTTTACCTGTAATATTTGCCGGACAAACAGAAGTACATCTTCCACATTCCGTACAAGAATAGGCATTTAATAACTGAACCTGATTCAAATCAAAAACATCTTCTGCGCCAAATTTTGACGGAGCTTCTTCAGCACCTTCAACCGGAGCGGCGTAAGGATCTGCATTCGGATCCATCATCAATTTTATTTCTTTGGTAACTGATTCAAGGTTATTGAATTTCCCATACAAATCAAGATTGGCATACCAAGTACTTGGAAATGCAAGAATGATGTGTAAATGTTTAGAATAATAAAGGTAATTCATAAAGAACAGAATTCCCACGAAGTGAAACCACCAAGCTCCTCTTTCAATAACTTCTAAAAATATACTATCAAAACTGAAAATTTCTAAAAACGGAACCAAGGTCATCTCACTAATTGGAAAACTTCCATGAGCCGCCAAAACTCCTCTTTGCTGTAAGATGAAGTCTGAAGAATTCATTGTGAAGAAAGCAACCATTAAAGCAAATTCAATGATCAAAATCCAGTTGGCGTCATTTTTTGGCCATCCGAAAAGTTCTTTCATTGTTAATCTTTTCACTCCATAAAAATTTCTACGGATAAAGAAAAGAACAACCCCTACAATTACTAAAAGTGCTAAAACTTCTAATGTTGCGGTGAAAAAATTATAGAAAGTATGTCCGAAAATTGTAGATAGAAAACGGTGAGTACCGAATATTCCGTCAACAATGATTTCAATTAATTCAATATTAATAATTACGAAACCAACATATACAAAAAGGTGCAAAACACCTGCAACAGGTCTTGCAGTCATTCTGCTTTGTCCCATTGCGACTCTTGCCATGGTTTCCCAACGTTCAGATTTTCTGTCGCTGCGATTAATTTCTCGTCCTAATCTGATATTTCTATAGATCTTCAGAAGACTTTTTCCAAAAAGTCCGAAGCCAGCAATCAACAAAATCAGAAAAAATACATTATCAAGATACTGCATATCGTAGATTTTTAGTCTTTACTGTTCTTACCGAAAACCGAGAAATTAATATATCTCTTAGGATTCGCTTTCATATCCTCAATTAAAGAATTCAGATTGGTAGATGCAGAGTTCAGGTTGTTGTACAACTGATCATCTTTCATCAACTTGCCTAAACTACCTTCGCCTTTGTCAATTCCGGAAATTACACCATTCAACTTTCCAACTGTTGCATCAAGATTAGCAATCGTTTGATTCAGTTGTTTTGTATCGATACTTTCTGCAAGATTTCCGTATTTATCTAAAGTAACTTTACCGCTCTTCATCGTTAAGCTGGCTTCATCTAAAACTTTCTGAAGTTTAGGATCATTATTACCAACCAATTTGTTAACGCTTCCAGCAGTAGTTTCTAACGCACCTACTGTTTTGTTTAGGTTATGAAGCAATACTTTGATTTCTTCTCTGTTTTGAGCATTCATTACCTGATTAGCATTTGCCATCAAAGAATCTACTCTATGTAAAACAGTTTGCAGCTGGTCTTTTACAGGACCAACCTGTGAAGAAAGACTGTTCATCATTCCTAATTTGAAAGCACCTTTTAAAGTATCTCCATCTTTTGCAGTTGGGCCACCATAAAAAAGATTTACTCTCATTTCTTTACCGCCCATTAAGCTTGGCTCAAAAATTTCTAAGTTGGAATTTTTTGAAAACTCAAAATTATTATCCACGGTAACCTTTACGATGAAATGTATTTTTCCGTCACTAGTTGTCTGAGGAATTATTTTATCAACCTGCCCTACCTTCAGACCATTAATGGAAACTGGAGAAGACTGCGTAAGTCCTTCCACATTATCATATTTTGCGTAAAATATATTGTCGGTAGTAAAAAGGCTTCTCCCTTTCATAAACTGAAATAAAATCACGAAGCCAACAATAGCTAAAATCGCGATTAAACCAGCCTTTAATTCTTTACTGAATTTCACTTGGTAAATTTTTTCTAATGTAGCAAATATAGCACATTTTAAATTAATGTTTCTCTTTAATGCAGTGGGTTAAATACAAAAAAAGCGCCAAATTACTTTGGCGCTTTTATATTTTTCAGATTAAAATCCTACTGTTGATTTCCCATTTTACTCCAAATCTCAATTCTGTAATCATCGATATCTGCATTATCTTGCAAACTCTTTAACCAAGACTGACCAAACATTCCCGCATTTCTTTGAGTAACTGACTCTGTAAATTGTTTTACATCGCCTGGTTGCTTATTAATTGTTTCATTCTTTTTAACGATAACATAAACACCTGTACCTCCTTCAATTGGGTTTGAAACTTTTCCTTTTGTGATACCAAAAGCAGCACCTGCAACTTTAGGTTCCATAGAACCCGCTACTGAAGGGTTAAGCATATTAACCTGCGCAGATTGTTTTGTTGCAGCAAATTTTGTAGCCACCTGATCTAAACTACCTGCAGTACCGATTTTTTCAGAAATCTGCTTAGCAGCTAATTTATTTTGAACGATTGTTTCTATCTGATCTCTTACAGATTCTGGATCTGCAAGACCTTTTTCTTGTTTTCCGTTTAAGTAAACAACTACTTTATCTCCTGTACCTTCTACAGTAAAGAATTCTGTATCACCTTTTTCTCTCTTTTTATCGAAAGCCCAAGCGATAATTTCACCGTCTTTATCTGTTCCTAAACCTTGAAGCTGACCGTCAAATCTTTTTGCAGATTTAGCGTTAGAATATTGGTAGTTTGATTTTTTAGCAATGTTCACAAAATCATTGAATGATTTCCCTTGAATCTGCTGGATAAATCTTCTCGCTTTTTTATCAACCTCAGCTTCAGTAGCATCAGAAGGCTTGATTGTTTTTACGATATGAGCAACTTTGTACCCCATCGTTCCAGCTTTTTTATCTTCTACGTTAATAATATGATAACCAAATTCAGTCTCAGCTAAACCTGTAGAACCTTTAGGATTGTTTGCCAAAAATGCTAAGTAACCTGGAGCGAACTGGCTTTGAGGAGTCGTCCAACCCACACTTCCTTTTCTTTCAACAGCACCTGGCTCGTCAGAAAGCTTAAGACCTTCTGCAAATTTTGCAGGATTAGCTTTAATTCCAGCCATTAAACTGTCAGCAATTTTTTTAGCTTCTTCTTTAGATCTTGTCGCTGTAGATCTTTCAGCACCTTTATAAGCGATCAAAATATGATTTGACAATGTAGAATCTGAAGGTTTTTTGTCAATTAATTTAGACAACACATAAAGATTCTGCTCTTTATAAGGTCCGAAAACCTGTCCAATTGCAGCAGTTTCGATTTTCCCTTGTAGCCCTTGAGGCATTTGGTTAGCCTGAACATAAGCATTATTGTAAGGCATATCTGAATTTGCCATTACAAACATAGAGTCATTAGTTGTGTTTTGGAAGTTTTCTTTTCCACCACTTGCATCAGTACCTCCAGAGAATATTTTAGTAATATCTTTTTGTACTGCAGCTTCATCCGCTGGACTTGGCTGAGAAGGGAAAAATGCAATTCCTAAATTTCTGCTTGGCTCAGTTTTAAACTGTACCGGATGCGCTTTGATATAATTAGCTAAATCCTCAGTCGTAACTTTGATTTTATTTTTTTGAAGATAAGAAGCGTAATCTACTTTTACAAAATCGATATCAGCAAGCTGATCTCTTTCTTTCATCAATTCTTCAGCTTCTTTTTTACCTGTAGTAATACCCGCAGAAACATTAGCAAAAACCTGTCTTGCCATAATTCTGTACTCAATAGTCTTCTTAGTCTTCAACCATTGATTGTATCCTTCAGGGTTTGTATTTTGTAGAGTTTCAATTTCTTTTTTTAACTCTTGAAGCTTGAAATTACCTTTTTCATCAAAAAGCTGTTGGTTTTGTGCAAACATTTGATCAAACTGAAGCTGATTCCAGAATAGATCATCTGTCATTTCGAAGCCCATTTTTTCAAATTGTTGCTTTACCAATTTCGACTGTACAAGTAGTTGCCAAGCCTGTTCTTCAAGTCCGTTTTTTGGTTGACCTTGCTGTTCTGCTTGCTGTTGTAATACGAAAAGTTGGTCATTATACTCTTCACGAGTAATTTTCTCACCATTTACTTTTCCTAAAACATCAGGGTTTTTTCCAAAAACCTTATCAAGGCTTTCCGGGTTTACCAAAAACGCTAAAAGCGCCAATGCGATCATTCCCATCAAAAGCCAAGGTCTACTCCTAATCTGTCCTAAAATTGCCATTTTATAAATATAGTTTTTATATCAGTGTGCGAAAATACACATTTTTAAGAAATTACAGAAATATAAGTGGTGTTTTTAATTTTTAAAATTCAAATACTGTTAAAATGGAAATTTTGACCGTATTTTTTGATGATTAACAAATGGCATTAATATTGTCAATTTAATATACAGTTCACACATATTGCTTTCCTTAAGCAAATTGTGAAATATCATTGTAACGACTTAAACTGAAAATGACAATTTGTCATTCGATTTATTATGACAGAATTTGAAGATATAAATTTTGATGATATTCTTGGCGATGGTTTTAATATTGTAGCCGAAGAAATCAACCTTTCTGACCTGGATATGGATAATGAAAAAAGCTCTGAGCAAAATATTTTCCCAATACTTCCGGTAAGAAACATGGTCATGTTCCCGAATGTAGTAATTCCTATTACTGCAGGAAGAAAGACATCAATACAACTGCTTGAAGAAGCTCAACAAAATGGTGATTACATCGGAATTGTAAGTCAGAAAAGCTCTGACGTTGAACAACCTACCGAAAAAGATCTTTATCACACAGGCACTTTAGCGAAAATCATTAAGATCATTAAACTTCCTGAAGGAAACATCACCGCTATCACAAAAGGATTCCACCGATTTAAAGTTAAAAAAATCGTAGAATCTCAACCTTATTTTAAAGCTGAAATATCTAAATTAAAAGATACGAAGGCTAAAAACAAAGAGGAATATGAAGCATTATTAGAAAATATCAAAGATTTAGCTCTAAAAATTATTGAGCTTGATCCCAATATTCCGAATGCTGCCAATTTTGCCATAAAAAACATCAGCAATAATGAAGATTTGCTGAATTTTGTGAGCACAAATGCCAATTTTCCTTATTTGGAGAAACAAAAGCTTCTGGAAGAAAAAAACCTGATGGAAAGAGCCAAAAAGTGCTACGAAATGATGCACGAGGATTTCCGCAAATTGGAATTGAGAAATCAAATTCATCAAAAAACTTCTAAAGATTTAGACAAACAGCAGAGAGAATATTTCCTGAATCAACAAATCAGAACTATTCAGGATGAATTGGGAGGCGGTCCGGAAAGCGATATTGAAGATTTACTAAAAAAAGGACAAGATAAAAACTGGAAACCAGAAGTTGAAGAACATTTTCAAAAGGAAATAGGCCGACTACAGAGACAAAACCCAAATTCTCCGGATTATAATGTTCAGAGAAACTATCTGGATTTCTTTACAGATCTACCTTGGGAAACCTTCACAAAAGATACTTTTGATATTGAAAAGGCAGAAAAAGTTTTAGATAAAGCTCATTTTGGTTTAGAAGATATTAAGAAAAGGATTTTAGAACACATGGCTGTTTTAAAATTGAAAAATAACATGAAATCTCCAATTTTATTATTGGTAGGCCCTCCCGGAGTTGGTAAAACTTCTCTTGGAAAATCTGTTGCCGATGCTTTGGGAAGAAAATACGTACGTGTTTCTTTAGGTGGACTTCATGACGAAAGCGAAATCCGCGGACACCGAAAAACCTATATTGGCGCAATGGCCGGAAGAATTCTTCAGTCTATTAAAAAATCAGGCACTTCTAATCCTGTAATTGTTTTAGATGAAATCGACAAAGTAGGAAAAGGAATGCACGGTGATCCGAGTTCGGCATTGCTTGAAGTTCTTGATCCTGAACAAAACAGTTCTTTCTACGATAACTTCTTAGAAATGGGTTATGATTTGTCTAAAGTAATGTTTCTGGCAACAGCAAACTCGCTTTCAACGATTCAAACTCCGCTTTTAGACAGAATGGAGATCATTCAGATCGCAGGTTATACTTTAGAGGAGAAAATTGAAATTGCCAAAAGACATTTAATTAAAAAACAACAGGAAGAAAACGGTTTGACAGCAAAATCTTTCAAACTTGGAAATCCTGAGCTTAAACATATCATCGAAGCACATACTTCAGAAAGTGGCGTAAGAACTTTAGAAAAAAGGATTGCTGCCATCGCACGTTGGGTTGCTTTGCAAACGGCTTTAGTAAGAGAATATGATGCTAAAATTACCGTTGACAAAGTTGATGAGATTTTAGGCGTTCCAAGACCGAAAAGTTTATCTGAATTAACTGATGTTCCTGGAGTAGTAACCGGATTAGCTTGGACAAGCGTAGGTGGAGACATTTTATTTATCGAAAGTATTACCAGCAACGGAAAAGGAAATCTTACCATGACCGGAAATCTGGGAACGGTAATGAAAGAATCGGCAACCATTGCATTGGAATACATTAAGGCCAAACATGAAGATCTGGGAATCAGCGAAGACGATCTGGAAAAGAAAAACATCCACGTTCACGTTCCTGAAGGAGCCACACCAAAAGACGGACCTTCTGCTGGAATTGCAATGCTGACCTCTATGGTTTCTTCGTTCAAAAACAAAAAAGTAAAACCTCATCTTGCAATGACCGGTGAAATTACTTTACGTGGAAAAGTACTTCCTGTAGGCGGAATTAAAGAAAAACTATTAGCTGCAACAAGAGCAGGAATAAAAGAAGTAATTCTTTGTGAAGCCAATAGAAAAGACGTAGAAGAAATAAAACAGGATTACCTGAAAAACCTGAAAGTAAACTACGTAAGCTGGATGAAAGAAGTACTGGAACTGGCCATCGAAAAATAAATATTCAATAATAAACATAAAACCTCACCTGAAAACGGTGGGGTTTTATTATTTTTATACGGCAGATTTTTAATTATGAATTTTATCAAACTTCCATTTCTCCTGAAACTTGCATTAGCAGTGGTTTCTATTATCGGAATCGGTTACCTTATCAAATTAGGACAGAGTATTTTGGCTCCGTTTTTTTTGGCATTTTTAATGGCCATGCTTTTTTTACCGATGGCTAATTTTATGGAGCGAAAATTAAGATTTCCAAGATCCGTTTCTACCATCGTCTCGGTCATGATCATGCTCATTATTCTTACGGGAATGTTTTACTTCTTCGGATCACAACTATCAAGTTTCAGCAAAGACCTTCCACATCTAAGCAAACAGTTTAATTTGGTTTTTCATAATCTGCAAACCTGGGTATCACAGACCTTTAATGTAAAAATTCATGAGCAACTCGACTATTTGGATCAAGGCTTAAACAAACTTTTATCTTCTTCGGGAATAATTTTAGGATTTACTTTTGGCGTATTCTCTACAAGTTTAGGATTTTTGGCATTCTTCATTTTGTTTTTTGTTTTCATATTAAATTACAGAAGAATTTTAAATAATTTCATCGTCAATGTGTTCAACGAAAAACATAAAGCGAGCGTGCAGGAAGTGGTTTCAGAAGTAAGAATCATGACCAAAAGATACATTATAGGGCTTTGTCTTCAGGTAATTATTGTTTCTGTACTTGCCACGATAGTTCTTACCATTTTAGGAGTAAAATATGCAATTTTACTGGGTGTATTGACGGGATTATTAAATGTGATTCCTTATATCGGAATTGCTATTTCGTTATTGATTTCTTGTTTTATTGCATTTGCAACAGGCACAGTTTCTACCTGCGTATATGTAGCAATTGGCTATGTTATCGTTCATGCTATCGACGGAAATATTGTACTGCCTTTTGTGGTAGGTTCAAAAGTAAAAATCAACGCACTATTTTCTTTCATTGGAATTCTTTTAGGCGAACACCTTTGGGGAATTTCAGGAATGTTTCTTTGCATTCCTGCGATTGCGATCATTAAAATTATTTTTGAAAGAGTAGACGGTTTAAAACCTTGGGGAAAATTACTGGGTGAGGAAGAAAAACCTCATAAAAAGAAAAAATCCTACAAAATTTCTAAGAATATTACTTTAAAAGAAATGGATTAGGATATGAGTAATTGGTAATAATTACTGAACCATTTTCTATAAAACTAAATTTTCATTGATTTTTTCACAACGAAATAGAATTTTATTTAATTTTAATAAAAAATCACCTCATGAAAATTATTAAACTTATTATCAGTCTTCTTTTCGGATTAATGTTTATCAATGCAGGATTAAACAAGTTTTTCAATTACATGCCCATGGAAAAACCCACTCCCGAGCAAATGGAACTTTTTGCCGCATTTGATAAAATCTTTTGGTTGATACCATTAGTGGGAACTGTAGAAATTATCGGCGGCTTATTATTTATCTTTCCCAAAACAAGAGCTTTGGGCGCCATTGTCATTTTACCCGTAATGGTAGGAATTGTGATTCATGTTTTCACGATGGATAAATCAACAATGGGAATGTCAATAGCCGGCGTTTTATTCTTAATTAATCTTTGGATGATTATTGATAATAAAGAAAAATATAGAGCTTTGCTGAAATAAAAAAGTCAATGGTCAATTGTGAATATTGCTTCGCAAGTGAATTTTAAAATTGACAAGCAAAGCGAATTGACAATTGACCATTCACATTAATTATACAAATGCGCTAAAACCTGTAATCGACCTACCAACAATCAGCGAATTGATTTCTTTTGTTCCTTCATAAGAATAAATCGCTTCGGCGTCAGCAACAAATCTTGCCACATCATATTCGAGCAGAATTCCGTTTCCGCCCATCACTTCCCGTGCTCTGGAAACAACATCTCTTGTACGCATTGTACAGAAAACTTTGGCTAAAGAAGCGTGTTCATCTTTTAGAATTCCTTCGTCCTGCATTTCAGAAAGTCTGAAAACCAGGGTTTGCATCGCCGTCAAATTCGATAACATTTCTACCAAATGCCCTTGAATCATTTGAAATGAAGCAATCGGTTTTCCAAACTGTTCCCGTGTTCTTGTGTAAGCTAAAGCACTTTCATAGGCTCCTCTTGCACAACCTGTCGCCATCCAGGCAACTCCGGCTCTTGTCATTCTGAGAACTTTTGCTGTGTCTTTAAATGAATTGGCATTTTGAAGTCTGTTTTCTTCTGTGATTAAACAATCTTTCAAAGTGATCAACCCATTCTGAACAATTCGAAGCGCCATTTTTCCTTTAATTTTTTCAACTGAAAATCCGGGATTATCTTTTTCAACAATAAAACCTTTTACTTCGCCATCATCAAGATCTCTTGCCCAAATAATAATGACGTCCGCAAAAGTGGCATTTCCGATCCATTTTTTTTCACCGTTTAAAATCCAACCTTCCGGAGTTTTTTTGCAGGTAGCCGTCAAACCTCCTGCTGCTCCAGAACCCACTTCAGGCTCGGTCAAACCAAATGCGCCAATTTTCTCAAACTTCTGCATTTGAGGAAGCCATTTTTGTTTTTGCTCTTCCGAACCGCAGATATAAATAGAACCCATTGCCAAACCTGATTGTACACCAAAAAAAGTAGCGATTGAAGCATCAATTCGTGCCATTTCCATTGCAATAACTCCTTCCATCAAAAAAGGCATTCCTTTGCAACCATAACCTTCATAAGTGACCCCGCAAATATCAAGTTTTTGGAATTTCGAAATCAGTTCATGTGGAAACTCGTCTCTCAACCAATAATGATTCACCAAAGGTTTTACTTCTTTTTCCATAAACGCTCTTACTTTCAGCTGTACTTCTCTTTGCTCCGGTGTCAACGTGTGATAAATATCGTAGAAATCACCATCAATAGGCGGAAGTTCCTTTTTCTTTTTGTTGGGATCAAGCATTTTCGACAATCCTTTCAGTTGTTTATCATCTAATTTTGAAAAACTCTGCATCAGTTTTGGCAAATCTACCTTTTGAGAAATGGCACTTAGCTGATCAAAATCTATTGATCTGAATAATTCTATAGCGTTTCTGATTTTGGAAAAAGTTTTAGACATATTATTTGAGATTTAATTTGTAAAACATCAGCAAAAATCAATCCGAAACACCATCTAAGCAGCTTTAGTTCTTTTACAAAAATCTGAAATTCAATATTTTAAATTCAAATAATTATTTACAAAATATTTACCTGCAATATTCAAACATTACAAACGATTCTGCTGGAACTTTGGATTAAGCAAAACATTAAAAATAAATATCATGAAAACAACGCACATCAGATTAACCATCGCAACAGCACTTTTATTAGGAATTTATTCCTGTAAAAAAGGCGAAGCAACCGTAAGCGATTATGAAATGTCAACAGCTGCAGATTCCGCTACAGTAGAAATTTCCGATAGCGTTTCATCGGTAGCAACAATGTCTGTGAAAGACAAGCAATTCATCAAAACGGCGAATGTAAATATGGAAGTGAAGGAAGTTTACGGTACAACCATTTCTATCGAAAAATCGGTGCAGGAACTTGGCGGATTTATCACTCACAGTAATCTACAAAGCAGAGTAATTTCAGAAGACACCTATAATACTTCCGACGAAAATGCAATGCTTATAAAAAAATATCAGACCGAAAACACGATGCAGGTAAGAGTACCCACCTCAAAACTGGGTGAGCTTTTAACTTTAATCAATGATAAAAAACTCTTCCTGAATTCTAGAATTATCAATGCTGAAGATGTGACTTCAAGCATTAAATACGCTGAAATGGAAGGCAAAAGAATCAAAAAAACCAGCGAGAATATTTCGGAACTCAAAACTACAAAAGATAAAGTAAAAATGAGTGATGAAAATATGTCTGAAGAAAACCAACAGCAACTCGCAAATCTTGATGTTACCGACAATCTGAAATACAGTACCATTGATATTTACATTAAAGAACCCAAAGTTAGAATTGCAGAAATTGCTATTACCAATTCAGAAAACATTGATAATAAATATAAATTCGATTTCTTTTACAGTGCAAAAAATGCTTTTGTTGAAGGATATTATTTAATTCAGAGAATTGTGATTGGGCTCATTGTAATTTGGCCGATTCTATTAATTGGAGGTGTATTATTTTACTTTTATCGAAAAAATAAATCTAATAAGAAACCAATTCAAGTAGATAAAGAATAAATGTGGCATCCTAACCTTTTTTGGTTATTTATATAAATAGTATTGAACCTCTGCATTTTGTGGAGGTTTTTTTATTTTTACTAGCAATAATTTTTAATTTTGTTTTATTCAAAATAAATCTATCTTAAGAGACATTTTCTCTTACTTATTCAATAAAACTCAGGAAAAAGCGTTAAACATTCAAAATAAAAACAATGACCAAATTTTTAGCTGTAACCCTTTTTATTCTAAGTATTACTGCCTTTTCTCAAAACCGAATCAAAATTTTAGATGCAGAAAGTCAAAAGCCAATTTCTTATGCAAAACTGACTTTTAAAGACAAACATTACTACAAAAATACAGAAGAAAACGGAGAAATAACTTTAGAGAAAAGTGAAGAGATATTTGAAATTCAATCTTTTGGATATGAGGATTTTAAAGTACGAACTTGTTTAAACTTATTTAGAAAAAGAGTTTCCAGAAAATTAGCAATTTAGAGTTGCAAAAAAAAAGAACTAAAATCTGGAACTCATAAGCAA
>NZ_FUZE01000003.1 GCF_900168205.1 Chryseobacterium balustinum | reverse complement strand
AGAGTTTTTATCAAAATTAAGGGTGGTCAATTTAAACCGAAATTACCTGGTCACTTTGAATTGAAATTGGGTGGTCAATATCACTGGAATTTACACTCACGGTAATAGCATCAGAAATATTCCATTGATCTAAATAAGCTTTTTCAACTCTTTTCATTGATACCGCAAAACACATCCCTAAACAATTTTGATATTTATTTGCAACATTGAATGATAATTGAGGATTTTCAAATAAAGGAGGGGATATGTAGCCTATAGGTATTTTACCTAATTTTTCAATATTTTTTGTTAATCTTCTACCAACTTTTGAACCCTTTAATTTCACTGCGCCACAATACACGTTTTTCACATCACCATCAAAATACCAATCGTTATCATCTGCATAAAATTGTAACTGAAAAATATTTTTTCTTTTATCCCAATCTATAAAAAATGTATCACCATATTTTATATTCTCAATTATTTTGTATTCAAAAGAACTTCCATTACCTTCATCACTAAAATACCAAATTTTTAAATTACCTCCATCGCCATCATTTGCATTGGAGCTCCCTTTTTCTGCTTTAAACTTAATTCTTGCTATTTGACTTTCCGAAGTAAATTTTATTTCATGTGATTTTTGGCTTCTAAAATTTTCATCAATTAACTCACTAAAATCCCATTTCTCTTTTTCATTAATTACAATCTCATAAGATTTGAATAACGTGTTTTCATCATTCATTGGAGTAATTATTGGTATAAAAGCATCATCCGAAACTTTAGGTGCAGCATCGGGAATTCCAAAGTTAGTTGCTACGTCTGAAGTAAAATGACTTATTTGTCCTGCATGCGCATTAAATTTATCGGTAAAAACCGTCCAGCTTCCCTCGATTTCTGTAGTGTGAGTTCCCTCTGTGATTCTTATTATCGACATAATTAGTACATTTTAGAGTTTTCTCCGCTGTTATTATTAAATGTATCTTTAGAATGTATATGATTATTTTCTTCGGAAACAATCTGCCTTGTTTTTGTTAGCTCTTTTACTTCCTTTGCTTTAGAATCTCGATTTCCTTTTACAAATTCCATCAAATTCCCTACAACGTTGGTCATAAAGTTTGCCCCCACAGAAACATTTTTCAATGCACCAATGCTTTCAGTTTGGTTCATTCCCACAGAGTTATTTTGGTTTTTTACAACAGACGTACTCTGATTATTTCCAATGGTGGAAGTCATGTTTTCACCCACATTAATAAACATATTCTTACAATTCAGTGTCATCGTTTCTGGAGCTGTAATGTTAATATTACTTCCCGTTGTATCAAGATGAATCTCATTTCCAGATTTATCAGTAATAATAATACTTTCATCTTCCGTGAAAACAACTTTATGCCCACTTCGGGTCATGATAGATTTTACACGGTTGTCTGCAAATCCTCCCAAAGCTGTTCCTCCATGAAACATTCCGCCCATTACAAAAGGTCGGTCGGGATGATTGTGTAAATACTTTTATGGAATGAATTTATCTTCCTCATTATTTCTAATTTGCTGATATTTCTTCTGTAACAATGAGATTATTTTTTTCAAAGCTACAAACATCAATAAACCCAAAATATAACCGCCAAAAACTCCACAAAACCCTCCAATAACTATGGAAATATTAGTATCCCACCATTCTTTAACAGAATTAACAAACCAAAAAAAGATTATAGCTACAATTGTACAGCCGACCATTGAAACGCCCAAGAAAAAAGTTTTGAAACCTTTACTAATAGATTTCTGTTGAATACCTATCAAAACAGAAGTTGATAAAATACCTGCTGTTATAAGCCCAATTAGTAACAAAATAAATAGTAAACATAAAACCACACCAATAATTACTACGATAGCAAAAAAAATGGCTCCCATTATTAATAGAACAACAAGAAAATCATCATCATTTTTGAAAGAATCAATAATATATGGTGAAAAAAGACTAATGAAGTTAATATGATCTATCATCCCGTTAGCTGGTGTTTATTTATTTTCCTTGCTTTGCTTTCGCTTCTTGCAATTGCTTTTTAATATCCTCAGGAAACCAAGGTAAAACAGGGTCTTGTTTGTACTGTTCATACACTTCGTCAGGATTTAGAAATGTCTCTGGAAGATTGAGTTTTTTGATTTCTGCTTGGAAATCCAATTCTTTGTCAAAATAAACAAGTTGTTTTTCTTGAGTATTGATAATAAACCATTTTTCAGGTATATTAAAATCAGGTTGTTTTTCATTTTTAAATTCAAGTTTGTGACCATAAATATATTGATTAAAGACATTAAACTTTTTTATTGGGGAAATTCCTCCTCCAAATTCGTTATAAAGGTTGTCTAAATCGGTGTCTAAAAACCAACCATATTCAGATCTGTTCATGCTCAAAGGTTTAACAAGAGGTAAAATATTAATATTTCCTGGATCTACATTTGAATAATAAAATTTATCTATTCCTGCATTTTTATAGGAATAATCAGGTATATGTTCTTTCATTTCATTTTTTATTTTGTTACATTTTAATGAACAAACAATCATGAAAGATAAAAGTAATGTTTTTAATAATTTCTTATTAAATTTTTTAATTTCCAAAAGGAAATGTGGCTCTATTATAATCATCTGTTTTGTTATATTCTTTTATTATAGAATCTTGTTTTTGCTTCATATTTTCCATCATTTTTTTAATTCTTTCATCTCCATTTGCCATCCAGTCAATTTTTGATTTATTGTAGGAATTTGTCCAATTTCCTTTTACTTTCATTAAATCATTTCCTCCTGCAATGTCGTGGTAGAGAAAACCGGAGATAATACTTACAACATCATATTCTATACTTCTTGAACCGTCTTCGGACGCTCGTAAATCAAACCTATCATTAAAAACATGATTAATATTTGTAACTCCACTTTTTTTAACATTTATTGTTGAAGTAACTCCGATACTTCTTAATAACCAAGTTAGTTCATTAGCAGCCACTTTCCAAGTATCTCTGTATTTTGCACTGAATGGATTTTTAAACTGATCCAACATATTACCTTTTGCTCTTTTTCCTCCCAATTGAATTCCTTTATTGTCAATCAAGTTTATTTCCTCTTTTCCAAATTTAGGATGATTTACAATTTTTTCTGCAATTTCTTTCTCATATTGAATAAAAGCAGGGTCTTCATTAATCATCTTAATCAATCTTTGGCTATTGCTAATATCGACTTCACCACCTTGCAGCATAGAATAAATCCCGGCTTCAAAAAGATTATCTATATTTCCATCGGTAAAACCAATAGATTTTGCAAGGCTTTGTCTTGCACCATGTGCCCAGCCGGAACCGTCATATTCTTTGTCGCCTCTTGCCCAATCTACAATATCAGTGTACCAGTGCTTTGTAATTTTCAGTTCTTCTTTGGCTTGGTCTACCCATTTTTTTATTCCTGCGGTATTGGCAATGCTGGTTTTTACCATTCGGGTTTTTCCTTCGCCTTCTACAAATGCTTTTTCTTCTTTCCGTTTTTGTTCCAAAGTCGCACCGGAAGAATAATCTAATCTATAAAACAAATCTTTGCCTGTATCTTTTACCCGATCCCAAATGGTTTGATCCTGATACTGATCCCAATTTGAAAGCGTTCCTTTATTAAACATTAATCCTACTGGAGCAAAATGGGCCTGCAATTCCATATTATGTACTTTTTCAAAAGCTATTAAGGCATTAAGCTTAAGACGGTACAATTCACTTTTCATATAAAGAGCTTTTTTCGCTCCTTCTGCTTTTGAAATTGCCTGATCTAAAATTGTATGAAACCAATCAGGTAACACATTACTTATTATAGGAATTTTATATTTTGCCGGCGCATACTTTTTAGAGGGATTAGCCTTTATATAATCCCGATACGTTTTATACTGATGATAAATTTTCCAATAAGATTTTACGCATTCTCTGAATGTAGGTGCATTTCCGTTAATACTTCCATCAGGATTGAAAGCTTTATCTAAAAGACGTTTAGGAAAATGATAACCTTCTTCCGAGAAAAAACCTTCTGCGCTTGCTCCTGCATAAAATCCCCAACTTTCAACATAGAGATTATCTTTTTCATTACATGCGTTTTTCACATAAGGAATATCTCCCATTCTGGTTACAAATAAGGCTCTGTCATTAGGAAAAGTAAACTGTACAGATCTATCTATTAAACCTCCCCACGAATCGCCTCCAAGAAGCTCATTCATTTTTTCATAGATTCCCTGATTTTGATACAGTTTTTCTTTAGTAAAAATATCTCCAATCCACTCTAGAACCCATTCTTTAATAAAATCTTCGAAATAATAGTTTTTGAAATGCTCGTAATTTTTTCCGTAAAGTCCTTGTGGCTGATGTGTTCCTAAAAATAATATATTGATAGGGATCTCTTCCCAACCCATTTCATAGGCATAATAAATAATTCCAAGTGCAGTTCCTGCCGCAATTGCAGCCCCTTGACTATGTCCTACTACCGTTATAGGCTTGTATTGTGGTGAATAGCTAAGAGCTCCGGGATTTTTTTCTTCCAAATCATCAATAACAGATTTTTCTTTAATATTCCATTTTCTTTTTGCCCAAGCATATCCTTGTGCGATCCCATGTTCTACACGGTGCGCGCCTGAAGATTGAAGGCCATGAGAACCATTAATGAAATGCGCATTTGAGAGCGCATGAAAATATTCTTTAAAAACTTGAGAATACCTTTTTTTTGTAACGTTATCATAACCTTCCCAATATCCTTCAAACTTTTCTTTTGCAGCAAATATCCATCGATAATTTTCTGTCGTTTCATAATTGGGATCACTATACAATGTACCGCCTCCTTGACGATTATCAATTTCTAGCTCATCATTGGTATAAATATCAACATTATCAGTTATCTTTTTTTCATTCATATTTGCCCCTCTCATTGGGTTTTGAGAAACATCATCTGGAACTTTGTCCACAATAACATTGAGATAAGATCCAGGATTTTTTTTGGGACTACTTAAATATCCATTACAAAAAATAACGTCCCCATTTAAAATAGGTTCCGAAAAATTTAGCATCGGTGCTTTTGGTGGTTCTTCATTTATCCCATAACTTACGCCTTCTTCTTTACCAATCTGTATTACTTTAGATCCAATATTTTCAATATTATCTTTAGAATATCTTTTGTAATTTCCTCCGATAACTTTTGTGATGTTTCCTTTTACAATTCTTGTTCTGCTCATGGTTGAAAATGTTAATAATTATTACTTTTCTCACCGCTATTATTCTGAACAATTTTTTCGGAATGCTGCTCATTAGTGCCTGTACTTTGTGTAGTTATTTTTCCTTCGCTAACTTCGTTTCTCTCTTTCATGGTCTCACTATGTACATCTCCCTCAATCATTTCCGTCAATTTTCCTGTAATAAACATACTTGTATCTCCAATTACAGAAGTCATTTTCATAGCTCCCACGCTTTGGGTAGCGTTTAATCCTATACTTTGGGTTCTGTTCATCCCAATAGTATCAGACTGATCCATTCCTACACTTGTGGTCATATTTTCAGACACATTAATAAACATATTTTTACAATTCAATGTCATCGTCTCTGGAGCAGTGATATTAATATTACTTCCCGTTGTATCGAGATGAATTTCATTACCCGATTTATCAGTAATAATAATACTTTCATCTTCCGTGAAAACAACTTTATGCCCGCTTCGGGTCATGATAGATTTTACACGGTTATCTGCAAATCCTCCCAAAGCTGTTCCCCCATGAAACATTCCGCCCATTACAAAAGGTCGGTCGGGATGATTGTGTACGAAGTTGACCATCACTTGATCTCCAACTTCTGGTATGGCTACATAACCTCGGTTTTGGGTAATCTGATCGGTTCCTCCTGCATCAGGACTCATCATTCTTATGAAATGAGTGGTGTCGTTTGTTTGCCAGTCAAATCTTACCTGAACTCTTCCCTGTCCTTCCGGATCGGTATTTGAAATTACAGTTGCAATCTGTGGTTGTGCGATAGGAACGGTAAATTCTGGTTTAGGTAAAAAGCCTGTGTCGGATGCAATTCCTGCAAAACTTCCGGTATAATGACCAATCGTATCAATTTCATGAGTCGTTTCAGTCACCATGATTCTTGTGAAATATGAAGTTTCATTCGTATCCGGTTTTCGCATTTCAATATCTACACTGCATCCAGGATGTAAAAAAGGAACGGTTGTAGCCCCTGAAAGACTGAAAACATTGACCGCCTCACTTCCCGATGTACTTTTTTGTGAATATTCAACATCCAAATGGGTCGTTGCTTTGATTGGAGCAACTCGTAATGATGGTGTTTTGTAAATAGCATCGTTGTGTTGATAAGCCGTTTTTGCTAAATCTCCCACATGCTGAATCGGTGTCGAGCCCGATTTCAAAACTTCATTTTTATTGCTGTTATAACCGTAGAATTGTGGTTTGGTATGAACCGCTTTCAATTCAACTTTTATATCATTGGCACTGCTTCCGTAAGTTAATTTGATGGGTTGGTTTTGTGGAGGAAGTTTTCCAAAGTGAAGAACTTCTCCGTCATAATAAAACTGTTCACCATACGCTTCTGCCATTCTTGCTAAATAATTATAATGGGTTTCATCATACTGACTGCTGTAAATGATTTGAGAATAATCATTTGTGTCGATTCTGATATCAAAACGGCTTTTATCTAAACCCTGTTTTATCACTTCTTCAGCGATGATCCCCATATTGACAGCCTGAGTTCCTCCAAAGCTCTGAATATGCGGTGCTCCATCCAATAAAATAGTAGGACTGTAACCCGATAAAATAATGTTTCCCAGACTCATTTTCTCCTGACTGAAGCCGACACCCGTGATGACTCCGACAAAAGTACGTTCCGGACTGTTTTCGATGTCTTTATAAGAAATTACAGCCGTTAATCTTTTGCCTAAAAATTTATTGGCTTCTTCTAAAGTATGTGTTTGACGGTCGCCTAAAGTATCATGAGCTAAAGTCAGCGTAAATTCGTGATGTTTCTGAGAACTTTGGGTAAGCTTGAAATGCTTATAATACTTGATCACCTTACCTTCAATGACCAAAGATAATTTTACCAAGCGGTTGATCCCGGTATGATGGTTTTCTGAAATTCCTGCCGCATTCTGAGAGGGACGGAAAACGGAACCTCCGTTTTTTTCTGAGGTATTCATATTGTTGTGATTATGTGGTGGATTAAAGATATTAAATTTTATTTATCCATCTAAATTTTAAGTCATAAATTTCATATTCAAGCTTTTAGCTATTTATTATGAGTGAGAGAAACGATATCTTTTACTGATTTTTTAAAAACAGGCTCAATCGCAGCCCTGCTTGAACGGAGCTCTTTTTTATTTTTTGGTAGTTAACCAATAAATAAAAAAAGCGGGAGTGGAAGAAGGATAAGCTGCCTTAAAAGATAATAAAGCTATTTTGCACTATTCAAATCTAATTGGAACCCAAAATATAGAGTCAAAAAAGACCGTCTTTTCGGGACAGTCTTTTATTTTGAATCTCTATAACCTTAATGAAATGCTGTTATGCACCCGGCCAAACTCCTTCGTATGCAGAGTTTCCGTAGTTGATTTTTTCAGCACTTACGATAAAGCTGATCAGCATTGAATTTTCATCTACTGCGTCGAAGTCTACTTCGTGCTGGATTACGTAACCGTTTTCCCAGTTTAAAGTAATCAAAGTTCCTTCTTCGTGAGATTTGTTGAAAGTTATTTCGCCTGATGTTGGCTTATACTTTCCATTTAATAATGATTCAAGGATTTCAGATTTTTCTGTTGCCTCAATCGTTAATTTAATTAATGCATTAGATGGGTCTGATGCTACTCTACCTGAAACGTCTGTAGACCTTGAAACGCTGTAGTTCAGCTTTAATAATTTTTGACCTTCGCTGCCGTTGAATTTTAAGATTCCTCTTGAATTTGCTGCCATAATAAGTAAATTTTAATCGTTAGTATTTTTGTGATTTCTATAACCCAAAGATAGATACACCGGAAATATTTTTAAAACTTTTAAAACATTATTTCGAAAATTGTAGTAATTCTACGATTTCATGTAGTAGAACTACGACATTTCATAAACATCAACTGTTTTTTAACAAATATTGCTAAACTTTAATATAAAGTTCACATTTTATGGAATGATAATTGGCTATGTTTTTAAACACCATAAAAATAAAGTATTATGAAAAAGTTAATGTTATTCGCCTTCGGAATAGGCTTAGTTGTGGCAAGCTGTGGATCGAAAGAACCGCAGATGTCTTCAGAAAACAAAGATTCGATGAACATAACTGCAGATACGTCTGCAAGCAAAGACTCGATGCCAATGCAAAGTACAGACACTATGAAAATGCCTGTAGATACCGTTGTAACTCCGGTCAAATAAGAAATAAGACCTTAGACAAAAATAAATCTGCTGATAATTTCGGCAGATTTTTTATATTTGATTTTACTAACCAATACGTTTTAAAATATGAAAAAAATAGGAATAGCCATGCTTTTAGGTTTAGTAACTTTAGGAAGCTGTGCAGACAAAAAAGAAAACAGGGAAGAATATAAAGAAAATCACGATAAAGACTCGTTGAGAAATATTTCGGGAGAGACAGCAGCCGCACATTCTGAATCGACTCAACCGGAAACAGACACTCCGAAGGCATTACGGGATACCGCTGCTTCACCAACCGATTATGGCAGTAAAGAAACAAAACCTAACACTTCTGTGGGAGGCTCAAGATAAAAAAACAAATCCGTAGAGAATTCTATGGATTTTACTTTTAAAATATTTACAAAACAACCCTCTTATTTTCATTAAAAAGAGAATAATTATTTAACTTAATTATTACATTTGTATCCAACAAAAAAAATTCATGAAAAAAACAGCAATATTATCATTCCTTTTCTTTGCAGCACTTGCATTTGCACAAGGAATTAAGTTTGAAGAAGGGAGTAACTTTAAAACCATTTTAGCGAAAGCAAAAAAAGAAAATAAACTTGTTTTTATTGATGCTTATGCAGTTTGGTGTGGCCCATGTAAATTAATGGTGAAAAATATTTTTCCGTTAAAGCCTGTCGGTGATTATTATAACGCAAACTTTGTCAATGCGAAAATTGATATGGAAAAAGGCGAAGGTATTGATCTTGCAAAAAAATTCAATGTAAAAGTATTTCCTACTTATCTTTTCATCAACGGTGACGGTGAAGAAGTGCATAGAACAATTGGATACGTTGAAGAAAAAGATTTCATCCAGTTTGCAATGGATGCAGGTGATCCTAATAAAAGATTAACTACATTGAAACAAAAATTCGAAAAAGGAGAAAAAGAATCTGCGTTTCTTTTAAATCTTGCTGAACTTACGGTTTATAATGATACAGACTTTTCTAACAGAGTTTTGGAACGTTATTTTGCTGCAAAACCTGAAATCACTCAGGATAATCTACAGCTTCTTTTCCAGGCTATGAAAAGCACAGATGGAGCACCTTACAAAATCTTTACAGAAAGAAAAACTGATATTTTGAAAATTATTCCAGAGAAAAACTTGGAAAACATTGAGAAAAATGTGAAAGTAAACACGGTTATGGCAAAAGCTTACAATGCAACAACCAAAAAATTGGATGAAGCTTATTTCCTTGCAGAAACTCAGAAATTCATGACTAAAGATGAAGCAGAAAACCTTTTGAAAAGAGTAAAAGCAAGCAGAGCTTTGAAAGATAAAGATTTTGCAACTTATGAAAAAATAACTATTGAACTGAATAAAGACACGTCGGCTTTAAGCGCAGACCAGCTTAATTCTTTAGCTTGGAATTTCTTTGAAAATGTTACGACGAAATCTTCATTAGAAACCGCTGTAAAATGGGCACAAGAATCGGTGAAAAAGAATGAAAATTATGCAAACACAGATACTTTAGCAAACCTTTACAACAAAATTGGTGATAAGAAAAATGCTAAAATATGGGCAGAAAAATCACTTCAGCTTGGAAAAGCAGCAGGTGAAGATACTGCAGACACAGAAAAATTATTGAAGAGCCTATAATCTTTAATTTTAAAACATAGAAAATCCCGCTGAACAATATATTTTTCAGCGGGATTTTTATTTATTGACCTAGTTGTTAAGTTACGTCAGTTCGAGTAGCGAAGCGTATCGAGAACAGCTTTTATTATTAAAAACTTCTCGATACAGTTTTCTTCAAAAACTTACTCGAAGTGACGACGAAAATCTTTGACAATTTAATACTCAAACAAAATACTTCCCCAAGTAAAACCGCTTCCAAAAGCCGAAAGAAGAACCAAATCTCCTCTTTTGATTTTTCCTAATTCAATTGCTTCACTTAAAGCAATAGGAATAGAAGCTGCTGTTGTATTTCCGTATTTTTGAATATTATTATGGATTTTTTCATCCGGTAAACCAAATTTCTGCTGAACAAACTGGGCAATCCTTAAGTTCGCCTGATGCGGAATAAACATATCGAGATCTTCAATTGTTTTTCCTGCTTTGTCTAAAGCTTCCTTCATCGTTTCAGGAAATCTTGTCACCGCATGTTTGAAAACAAAATTTCCATTCATGATCGGATACACTTCTTTATCGGTAACATTTTCAGGTTCTTTTCTCATTCTGTCGCTCCACCCGTATTTTGAACCTGGAAACTGCGTGCACAATTCATCGGCATATTTTCCTTCAGAATGCATATTCATTGCTAAAATATCTCCTGCATTTTCATCTTCTGTTGCAGAAAGCACAATCGCTCCTGCCCCATCACCGAAAATGACTGAAACGCCTCTTCCTTCATCAGAAAAATCAAGTCCGAAAGAATGAACTTCAGCACCTACAACCAAAATGTTTTTATACGTTCCCGATTTAATAAAAGCATTCGCAACGCTCATTGCATACACAAATCCTGAACATTGGTTTCTCACATCCAAAGCCCCGATCGTATCACAACCCAACATATCCTGAAGTAAAACTCCACATCCCGGAAAATAATAATCCGGAGAAAGGGTTGCAAAAACAATATAGTCTATATCTTTTGCCGTTAAACCCGCGTGTTGTAATGCTTTTTCAGAAGCTCTGAAACCAAGATATGCCGTCGTTTCCTGAGCATCATTTCGGTTGATTCTATGTCTTCTTTCTTTTATTCCGGTACGCTCGGTAATCCACTCATCGTTGGTGGTCATTAGTTTTGCTAAATCATCATTGGTGACCACATGATCCGGAACATGAAATCCGATCCCTTTTATTGTACTTTTAATCATATAGTTTTCTAATTTTGGTAAAGATAAAATTTATTTCATACATCATATTTCAAATTAATAGTATTTTTACTTTATGCCTATTGACACAATTTACAGAGATTCGGGATGCGAATGGATAGACGTGGAAGCGCCTACAGAAGAAGACATGAAATACCTTCACGAACGCTACGAAATCAACAATCTTCTTTTGGAAGATACTTTAGATCCTAATCACTTACCCAAATATGAAGCTGACGGAAACGTGAAATTTTTCCTTTTGCGTGAAAGCACCGAGCTTGAAAGAAAAAACCTCAACACTATAAGTGATATCAGTACCAAAATCGGAATTTTTCTTTTAGACAATACGATCATCACCGTTCACAGAATGAAAACCAAAAGTATTTCGGAGACGAAGAAACAGCTTTCGGCAGGCCATGAAAACTGTTCTCCCGAAAAAGTTGCGCTGATGATTTCTTTGGTGATTATGAAAAGTTTTGATGATGAAGCCATCAGTCTTTTTGAAACGATGGATAATATTGAGAACGAAATTTTCCTTAAAAATACCAATCATACTAATCAAATCCGCAGATTGTATAAACTGAAAAGAAAATCGGGCTTGAATTCAAGAGTTTTAACGATTTCTACGGATGCTATTGATAAATTTAAACTTCTCAATCTTCCTGATTCTGAGTTTGTCGATTTAAAAGATAAACATAAAGATGTAGTTGCCGATTTTGATCACCTCAACATTCAGATTACCAACTTAATTTCAATGTTTCTGGCACTGTCTGATCAGAAAGCGAATCAGGTGATGAAGGTTTTAGCAATATATTCAGTTTATTTTTTACCTATCACTTTTATTGCCGGTTTATACGGAATGAATTTCGACAATATGCCCGAATTACATACTAAACACGGATATTTTTATACTTTAGGCGTAATGGGAGTCATTGTAATTTGTACATTTATCTATGCCAGAAGAAAGCAGTGGTAAATAAAATCATGAGGAAAAAAAATAGATCTTTTACAAAACCTTTCAATCTTTATCTTCTATTGGTAATGCTTTTTCTTTCTACTATTCTGAAAGCTCAACCGGGATGGCAAGATCGTACTCCAAGATACAATTACGCTATTGTGGATGAGAATGGAAAAGAAATTTCTTTTAAAAACAATAAAGATTACAGCATTATAATAGACAAAACGCTTTATAAATCTCCGGATATACCTCAAGATGTATTTAAGCAGCCCGGTCCTCATCAGGATTTGACATTGGAATTTAAAATCAATGATTTATCACTTTCTATAAAAGATAATGATTGGAACCTATACAGCAAGGAAATTAAAATCATCTATAAAAAAGACACCATGTACATCAGTCAGCCTTCAGGATATGGAAGTCTTTCAACGTTCAGTGATTTTGGCGAAACTACAGCAGATTATACTTTACAGTTTATTGCCGGTTATTATTATTTTCCAAATTGGTCAAAAGATGTTCTTAATGATATTCCTGAAACTAAGGGAAATACAAAAATTTTAAATCTAAGCCAACGTCATTTTATCCTTCCAAAGAAGGTTTACGACACTTTATTCCACAATACCTCAACTGATCCTTCTTCTGAAAAAGCTGACGAGCTGGTTTTAAAGAATTTTATGAAGGGATATTTTTCTTTAAATAAAAAAATTGAGCTTACTAAATTTGACAAATCAGTTTCTCCTTTTAAATTACGGTATTTAAATTCGATGCATATCAATTCAAAAGATCCCAACCTTTTGTATGGATTAATAAATTATTCGATGGAAAAATCAAACTGCAGCAGTTCTATCAATATTTTTTCAATCCTCAATAAAAAGCAAAATACAGTACAACAGTTTTTTTCTAAAAAAAATGTCAGGCTTTTCAGTTCTGATCAGCTGATCTCAGATAATTTCAATCATATTTTATATCTTTCTGTATGGTTGAAAAAAGACTTTGATGATGATAAATTATCAGACTGCGATTATCTCTCTCAATTTCCTTTAGAAAAACAAATTTACACTTCAAAAGATGAAGGAAATAATTGGATTGTCGATAAAAAAATCCAGTCAGTTTTTGTTAAAAATGATTTCAGAGAAGTGGAATTTTTAGACAAAAACCATGCGATCGCTTACAGTAGGAAAACATCTACACAAAATCCAAACAAAAATGAAATGGTACAGGGAATTTATTATCTTTTAAAAAATATGCAGATTGTTGATTCTCTAAAAACACCTGAAGATATACACTATAATACCAACTATAACAATTACGCATTTAACAAAAAAAATAATGACACCATTTTTCTGGGAAGCTGGACGTATGATAACGATTATACAATTGGTAAAACTAAATATTTTCAACCGTCTCTCATAAAAACAAATGATTCTTGGAAATTTCATTCAGAAGAAAAAACCTATCAACGTTATGCGTACAAACCCCAAAAGAAAACAGAAACAAGTAAAGAATACAAAAATTTTCAATTGGTAAATGATAAAGAATTAATCTTTAAAAACGGTTCAGGCAGCCTGAAACTGTCAAGTAATATAACAGACCATATTTCTGATAACGAAAATTTCATTCTGGAAAAAGATCAGCAGATTTATATTTTTTCGGATCGAGATTCAGTATATTTTTCTCACGATGCAGGAACAAATTGGTTTTTATATCCTGTCCCATTAGAAAAATGGGGAAATGATTTTTATTTTTTAGATATTAATGAGCAGAACGAACTGGTTTATTTTAGTACAAGAGGGGATCAAGGAGGAGATTCAGCGTTAAGAAAAGTTTCGCAAAAATTTAAACTTGAAAAAAAAGATGTGAAGTAGAATTTAAACCACCATTACAATCACCAAATACACTAAACCATGAAATCCGAAACTCTCCAAAAAATTCTTGATGAAGACATACTTTCTCAGGAATCCAAAGAAAAGCTGAAAGCACTGCACGAAAATATTTCTAAAAGAGAATTTTCTGACCTTCTGGATGCCGAAGGAAATCAATATATAGAATTTGTGCAGGAAGGAGGCGGTGTTTGGGGAAGTGCTTTGGTAGGTTATCTCTACGGACTCGAAATTTTCGGAATTCGTTTTCTGAAAGTTGCCGGAACCAGCGCAGGAGCAATTAATACCATGTTGATTGCAGCTTGCAAAACGAAAGAAGAAGCCAAAAGCGAAGTTATTAAAGAAATACTTTTTAACTGGAATTTTGCTGATTTTATGGATGGAAAAAGCTATGTAAAAAGTACCATTCATGCGATGCTCAACAATAAAAATTTCTTTAAAATCAATTTAATTATTACGATTATTCTGACGGTTGGATTAATAAGTTTACCGTTTATCCTTTCCTCTGAAACAACAAGAGAAGCCAAGCTGTATTTTCTAATTCCACTTGTTCCTTTAATTATTTTAATCTTAATTCTAAAAAAACTTTACCTGAATTTTCAGAAAAGCAACAGCGGAATCAATCCCGGAAATGTGTTTGAAGACACGATGAAAAATGTACTCAACGATTTCGGAATTAAAACGGTCGCAGAACTCAATAAAAAATTCATTCAAAAAGAATATGAGCTCAATCTTAATTACCGTTACGGCAACGGAATGGAGTTTTACACCAACGCTTTAAACGGAATTGAAGAAATTAAAATGAATAATCTGGAGCACATTGATGAAACACAATACAGAATCTATTTTGAGGGCATAGAAAACAACGATTATTATAAAAACAATCCGTTTTATCAGTTGAAATCTGAATATACGGTTATCACGACCGACATCAACGCCAAAATAAAAGTACAGCTTCCCATCATGGCGAATCTTTACTGGTCTGAAGAAGAGCTGAAACACATCAGTCCGGCAGAATTTGTGCGTGCTTCGATGTCTGTTCCTTTCTTTTTTGAGCCCATGCAAAAGCTCATCAACAAAGACGATGATTCTGTAAAATACGCCTGGAAATTCTGGATGAATACAACAAAAGAAAATATTTATCCTGTCGGAATTTTTATCGATGGTGGAAGTATTTCAAATTTTCCGATCGATCTTTTTCATGTGACCGATATTTTCTATCCGAGACTTCCGCTTTTTGGAGTACAGTTAACGAGTGATTCGGTAATCAATGAAGAGAAAGGAAAAACGAGCGAACAAATTCTTAAAACTCCCCTTTCCTACGCCGGAAATATCATTCAAACTTTAAAAGGTTTTAATGACAAATCTTTCCTGACCAAATATTCATTTTACAATTTGTACAGCATAAAAACCGTAAACTGCGGAACGAGCAGCTGGCTTAATTTCTTTATGAAAAGAGAAGAAAAAGAACAGCTTTTCAATGCCGGATTTGTTGCCGCTCTTGATTTCCTCAATCAATTCGACTGGACAGAATACAAACGCGAAAGAATGATGGTTGCGATGAAAGAGAAAAAGATTTTGAATGAAGAGGATACACCGACGGTGGGGTGATTTGGGTTGGAGAGTTGGAGCGTTTAATTGAGAAAATTTAAATATCTACAATACAAACTACACAAAATTTTCTGTATTTTAGAAAAATATTAAACAGATAATTAATGAAAAAATTTACATTTCTATTTTTACTAATTCCTCTTTTGATTTTCAGTCAAAAAAACTTCGAGTATAAAAAAGATTTTGAAAATATACTTAAAGAGTCGAAGAATAAAGATTCAGATTTAAACTACAATAAATTATTAGAAAAATTTAATAAAACTGATACTACACTTATTGACCGACAAGTTTTACTTTACTAATTGGCTTTACTGATAATACTTACTATAAGCCATACAAAGATTTAGAATTTAGCAGAAATTTATACAAATTAAATAATGACAAAAAATTTGACGAAGTAATAACAGAAGGCAATAAATTTATTGCGAATCATCCTTTTGATTTAAAAGCTTTATTTGAAGTTTCTTATGCGTACTATAAAAAAGGTAATCAAGCTTTAGCAGATTCTTACTTGATGAAAACTACCATGATTTTTAAAGCTATGATTTATAGTGGAGATGGAAAATCTATTGAAACTTCCATGTTCGCTTTAAACCCTGCAGATGGACAAGACTTTATAAGAAAAGTATTCGGAGCAAAAATTGGAAAAATGTCTTCTGGAAGAGATAAGAATGGATATTTTATTGATATATTAGAAATGAAAGATAATGAAGACAGCCAAATGTTATACTTCATTATTCCCCATGCTACAAAGAAAATGTTTGAATAGTATTTAAATAATTCCCAAGTATTCTATCCCTATTTTCCAATAACAAAAGACAATTTTCCCTATTTTCGTTCTTTATTATTTAATAAGAAATGAAAAAAAAGCACCTTTTTATTATTGGAATTGTAATGATTTTTATATTTCTGTCTGTTCCGGTTATTCATATTCTTAAAACCAAATGGAATGAGCAGGATATCAAAATTGAAACTCCGAAAGGTTTTACCAATGATGCAAGTCAGTTGAATCTTACCGAAATTGATACTTTAATTATCGTTCCCAACAATAAAGCCGAAATTGTCAATCAATTAAAACAGTTGATACAATACGCCAAGAAAAAAAATCTCAAAATTTCGATTGCTGGAGCTCAACACAGCATGGGTGGACATTCCATTTATCCTAACGGAATTTTGCTGAATATGCTTCCGTACAAACAGATGGAACTCGACGAACAAAATAATATTTTAACGATTGGTTCGGGTGCTTTGTGGGAAGATGCGATTAATTATTTAGATAAATATGGAAAATCTGTTGCGGTGATGCAGGCTTTCAGCTCGTTTTCCATTGGTGGTTCGATGAGTGTGAACGGACATGGCTGGCAAAAAAATCTCCCGCCCGTTTCTTCGAGTGTGATTTCTTTTACTTTAATGAACGATAAAGGAGAGATTATCAATTGCAGCAGAGAAGAAAATCCTGAATTATTTAAGTTGGTGATTGGCGGATATGGACTTTTCGGAATTATTCTGGATGTAAAACTGAAAGTGGTAGATAATCTTGCGCTAAAATATAAATCGGTAGCAATGAATTCTGATGACTACGTTTCTTACTACAAAAAATTTATTACAGACAACCCAAATGTCAATCTTGTTTTTGGAAGACTGAGAGTTTCAGACAAAAAGTTTTTAAACGAAGCGACCATCATTTATTTCGAAAAAGCTGATGTAAAACCGCTTTAACTTGCCGCTCAGAAAACAAAAAATAAAGAGATCAGACGAATTGTTTTCAGAAGTACGGTGAATAGCGAATACGGAAAAAGGCTTCGCTGGGATTTGGAAACCGGCATGAATACGGTTTTAAACAACACTGTTTTTACCCGCAACGAATTATTAAATGGTCATGTTTCTTTGATAGAAAATAAAGACCCCAATTCGACCGATCTTCTGCATGAATATTTTATTCCTGAAAGAAATTTTAATCAATTTATAAAGGATATAAAACCAATTTTAAAGGATTCTGAAATAGATTTGTTAAATATTACCATTCGAGCCGTAGACAAAGATGAAGATAGCTACATGAACTATGCAAGAGAACATGTTTTTGGTTTTGTTTTACTGTTTAACCAAAAGAAAACGACAAAACAGGAAAACGAAATGAAAATAGTAACCAATAAATTAGTTGATACGACTATCAAAAATGAAGGCACTTTTTACCTTCCTTATCGTCTTCATATCGATAAAGCAAAAATGAGAAAAGTCTATCCTCAATCTGATTCTTTCTTTGAGCTTAAAAGAAAATATGATCCTCAAGAAATTTTTGAAAATAAGTTTTACTTGCATTATAAATAAGATTCTTCCTTCGTCAGAATGACAAATCAGAATTTATATTTACAAACAGAAATTAATCTATACAGCCTATGATTACCAAATTAGACCTAAGGGAATCTTTAAATATTGTTAATTCAGAGACAACCACTTCAGCGGAAACATTTCAAAATAAAACGCTGCGTCCCATTTTGAAACTGCAGAATGATTTGTATCTATCAATGTTTATAAACTATGCATTGAGACAAAAAGCAGATTTCAGTTCTTTATCGGTTTCTAAAAAACAAATGTTTATCGAACAAAGTATACAAAAAGATGCTGTGCTGAAAAACACTTTTATCGGGATGACCATCGGAATGTTTACTTTAGAGGAACTAGAGCTTTATCAATCTGACAGCAAAGTTTTTAATAAAAGAATCATTACGATGTTGATAGAAAGATTGAAAAGCCAGGTGAAATAATTCTTTTATTAAAAATTTACATGTATTAAAAAAAATCCAACACAATGTTTATACAAGAAGTTTCAATAGAGGTAAATTCCGACTTTAGCAAAGATAAGCTTTATCAGGAGTTTAATCTTTTAATGTCCTTTTATAGAGGGAATGGACAAACTCAAGGTAGAATAGAAAGCCAATATATTGATGGAAACAAGATTACAGCACTACCTTTTACATTAGAAAAAAACTCTTTAGCTGAAGAAAACAATAATATTTATGTAAACAAATGGATAGAAAAAATTCAGACATTCAGCAATTCAATCATTTCAATTAAAACAGTTGGAAAAACACTCCAAGATTATTCTGGATGCTGCACATGTGAAAAATCTGATTTTTACATTTTAAATACAAATTACACATCAATAGATTCTCCTATTACTTGTGGCGGGTGTAATTCTTCTGTTGCTCTTTATCATTTACCAAAATATTATGATTTTGGATACATGCCAATTTTGAGTTGGGAAACCAATTATCAAGCTTGTGATAACCTTCAGATGAATTGTGAAGTCGGTGAACGTTGGGCACTAAATCAAATGCAGGAACTTACTTCTCAATTATCAAAACAGGGTATTCAAATAACTAAAAAAATAGAGGAGTTGACGAATATTCCAACGTACTATTTCTTATACAATTATAGAAAACACAAGAACGATGACATCAACCGTCCTTGTCCTAATTGTAATAAAAAATGGAGTTTGCAAGAGAGACAATATTTCTACGATTTCAAATGTGACGACTGCAGAATTATTTCTACTATTTCTCCAAATTCGTAGTTATTTGCTATTCTTAGGACAACATAGTGTGATGAAAAGTCTTAGAGGTTTATTAAATTTATAAATTGAAAACTCTAAAATAATATTTATTAACTAATTTTTTTAATATGCGTTCAAATTATGTAATTACATGGGGTAAAATTAGTGGTGTAGAGACTTTAAATGAAATTCGAACATCTTTAAGCCATTCTCAAATTGGAAATAAGTCATTTTTATACTATTTGATCATGTACCTTATAAAGCTTTCAGCATTTCTAATACCTGCTTTTATTTCTATCAGAATTCTAGGATATCTAAATATTAGTTCTTTGTGGAATATATTAAAATTAGCATTGTGTGTTTTATTAATAAGATTTATCTATTTGAAAATTATCCAGTTACTTATTGTCTTCGTAATTAAAACTAAAAAAGAATAATTCCAACTTCTAACAAGCCCTTTAGCTATATAACCTACCCTTTCCTCCACATCGGATCATGCTTTAAGATCGCCTCATTCACCGCACAATCTTCTGCGTGCGCACCTTTTAGAAAACCAATGCTCATTAAAAATTCATTGACAATTTCGCCACCTGTAAATTTGAACGTTTTTTTGAACAGTTTCATCCATTCCTGTAAAGTTTTGGGATGATGATGCTCCAGCCATTTCTCAAAAGAACCGAATTCTTTTTGCAGTTCTATAATGGTTTTTGCATTTTCGATGGCTGCGTTTACTTTCAATTTATTTCTGATAATTCCGGGATCGCTTAATAATCTTTCGCGGTCTTCTTCACTGTAAGCAGCAACTTTTTCGATATTAAAATCATCATACGCTTTTCTGAAACCTTCTTCTTTTTTTAAAATCGTTTCCCAGCTCAACCCTGCCTGATTGATCTCCATGATTAATCTTCCAAACAATTCATTATCATCATGAATCGGAAATCCGTAATGATTGTCGTGATATTTTTTGTGCAGCTCTTTTCTGCTTTCGGGCTGCATTCTTTCGACTGCTGAACAATAACTCATTAGAATAGGTTTTCTGTTTTGGTTAAAAATTTATTTAACGCTTCTTTAATGTCAATTCCGGTGCGGTCTGCCAAAACAATGAGCCACCAGATATTTTCACCCAATTTATGCTCAAGCTCGGTCGCAGAATTCTTTTTTGACCAGGTTTTTTCGTGTGACATCACATTTCTGCCCACCAATCCGGCATCGGTAAGATACGCCAAAGCATCTTGCTCCAATGTCCATTCATTTCCATTTTGTTGAACTTCCAGTTGATGGTATTTTTTCCTTATTTCTAAAGAGCGTTCTATGATTTTATCTAAATTATTTTGATCCATCATTTTATTTTAGAAAAGTAAAGATAATGCAAACTGCTGACAAGTGTCTGTCAGCAGTGCCATTTATTTGGAGAAATATTTTACAGATTATCAATAAAATCAAGATATTGAGGAACGCTTTTTTCAATCCATTCCGGAGAAGGGTCATGTTCCATTCCGTAATAAACAAAGGGGTCTTTGTAATCTGCTTTTATATATTCAAAGGTCAATTCAAAAGGTCTCGCCAGTTCAGTCATTGTATATTTATATTTTCCTTCTGCACTGTAATCTCCATCATCAACTCCTACAGATATTGCCAAAGCAATCTTTTTTCCGCCTACTTTAAACCCGCTTTTACTTCCATAAGCCCAACCGTGTAAAAGAACTTCATCCAGCCATTTTTTTAATAAAGGCGGACTGCTAAACCAATAAAACGGGAACTGAAAAATAATTTTATCATAAGCTTCGATCAATTCCTGTTCTTTTTTAACATTGATATTTTCATCAGGATAATTTTCGTACAACTGATGAACTGTATATTTTTCGGGAAACTTCTTCAATTCTTCCACCCATCTTTTATTAATTAACGATTCTTCCATTTTTGGGTGAGTAACGATTACTAATGTTTTCATATTTTTAAATTTCTTTTACAAAAATAATAGGTGTAACTTACATTTGGTATATTAGCAACCCATTGTATGGTACTATAAAAAATGTAAGTAATGACTAAGATAAAGGAAACTTCAACCAATTTTGCGAATAAAAAAGCGCTCACCGATGAATGTCCGGAACTTTATGCTTCAAAATTAATTGGCGGACAGTGGTCACTTGCCATTTGCAGTTATCTGATCAACGGAAAACTGAGATTCGGAGAACTCAGAAAAAGTTTGGGAAATATTACAGAACGCATGCTTACGCTTCAACTTCGAAGACTGGAAGAAGATAAAATTATTACAAGAACAATTTTTGCAGAAGTTCCGCCAAGAGTGGAATATGAATTAACAGAAATCGGATATCAGCTAAAACCCGTTATTGAAGAGTTGGAAAAATGGGGAATTATGCATAAGCAAAGTGTTTAAATTTTAAACTTAAAATCTTTATAGAAGTTTTAAACCGCTCTTTCTGGCTTTAAACGAAAAATTTCCTTTGCATTAAAAATAATAACCGCTAAAAATATGATCGAATAAGACAAAATCTGTAACCCTCCAAGTGCTTCGTGATAAACGGCTCCTGCCAAAATAAAGGCAATAATCGGATTGATATTAAGAATCATTCCTACTTTTGAGGAGGCAATTCCTGATAAAGCATACAAATTCAGCAATAAAGGGACAATCGTGTACATTACCGCAATGATTTCAATATAAAAATAGAACGTAAAATCTGTAGGAATAGACCCTGAATATTTAGGAAAGAATGGCAAAAGAATAAGTGCTGATAAAATCATGTGAAAATTAAGAATCAGAAACTTATCAAATTTTTTGTTGGTACTTTGCACAATGAGATAACACGCATAAGTGGAGCCAATCAAACTGCTGTACAACATATCAAGAAGATTAGAATACGACAGCAAAACACATCCTACTCCACTTAAAGCTACCGAAATCCACTGCAATTTTGTAAGCTTTTCCCGAAGAATAAAAAAAGCAAGAATCGTTGTAATAATCGGACAGACAAGGTAAGCAACTGACGTCGCTCTCACGCTGATATGATTCATCACATAAATAAACGAAAACCAATTTCCCGTGAGCAAAATACTGCTTAAAACATTTAAGCCTATTATTCTGTATTTACTTTTCTGAGAAATACTTTTAAAATATTTTAAATTTTCTTTAAGCTTCGCTCTTCTGTAAAGAACCGTTACCACCGACATAATCAATGCACAACTGAAAACTCTGTAAAAAAGTATATCTAAAGATGCATACGAATGCAGCGGTTTTAAAACCAGACTGAATGTTCCCCAGGTTGCGAAAGCAAAGATGGCGGCTAAGTAATATTTAAGATTCTTCAATTGAAGTAAAAGTATTTTTATTGCTTTAAAGAGAGACAAAGATAAGAATAAGGAAGCTGAGATTAATGTTTCGATATGATGTTTTAAAATATTTATTTACTATTAAATTCATCTATAATGGAAATATTTGTAGCACTTTAATTTTGAAAACCGTAGTTTTGTACGAATGTCAAATATAAAACTCCATATGAAAATATACAAAGCAGTTGTAATGTTGCTTGTTGTGGTGTTTTCGTTATCTCCCTGTTCATTAAAGAGAGAGGTATTAGAGGTTTTTGACATTCAGCACATCAGTGCTCTCAACAAAATAAAAACCACAGCACCCTCATTTTCCGGTTGTGAAAGTTTTAATTCTTCTTCAAAAATTTCCGTTTCAAAAGCAGATTTTAAATTTAAAGGAATTGCACTTTCAGATTTTTTACAATCGGTAAATTTAAATTTTGAGAAGCCTATTTTTTCTCAAAAATCGTATTCCGGAAGCACTTCCGGGAACAGTCCTCCAAAGTATATTTTATTTAAAAGATTGAAACTGGATATGGCTTAGAATGAGTTCTAAATCATTTTTAACAATCAACTTTTAAAATAAAACTTCAATGACAAAAAATATGACCAATCAGCCCACTGATATGGCTGGTTTATATACATTATCAATCCGCCTTGTAATTGGCTGGACCTACTTTTCAGCTTTCTGGCGCAGACTTATTCTAGAAAATAAACTCATTCCCGATGAAGCCGGATATATCGGCGAAAAATTCAATCATTTCTTACCGAATGCTTTAGGAATAAAACCCATTATTGAATATCTGGTTACTCATCCCGATGCGCTTCAAACCTCAATGGTCAGCTTCACCATCATTGAAGCGATCGTAGGATTATTTATTATTTTGGGACTCTTCACAAGGTTGATGGCTGCAGGAGTTTTTGCTTTGGCAATGGGAATTTTGCTAGGTTCCGGATGGATAGGAACGACCTGTTTAGATGAATGGCAAATTGGAGTTCTGGGAATCGCTTGTGGATTTACTCTTTTTCTTACAGGCAGCGGAACTTATTCTTTAGACCAATATTTTAAAAATAAAAAATACAGTTTCACTCAGAAAAAATGGTTTCAATGGCTAGGTTCGGGTGCATTTCCTCTTAAAAATTCTAAACGCTTTGTACTTGTAGGTTCGTTACTTATTTTTGGATTGACTTTATACACCAATCAATATTTTCATGGCGGTGTTTTTGGAACTTTGCATAATAAATCGGTGAAGCCAAAAGTTGAAATTTCCAATATAAAAATTAATCAGTCGCAGGTAAAATTTGAGGTTTATAGAACAGAAGGTGTAGACGTTTATGGTTCTTTTCTTATCGGAATCGATTTATTAAATGAAAAAGGAGACGTTATTCAGTCAATGAATGGAGCTGAACTTTCAAAATTCTCTAAAGAAAAAATTCATAATCATTATGTAGCAAAAGTAAAGCCCGGAAAACACAGTTTAATTATTCCGCTAGGTTCAAAAGCTGATTTAATGATTGATTTGAAAAATTCTTCGTCAGCTGAAAAAATATCGTTAATAAAATTAACTGATATCAGTGGCGCCGAATGGATTGCGAAAATCAAATAATTTTAACTTAATATTTTATGATATTCATCCATATTTTGAATATCATAAAATATTAACATACAGAAAACGTTTTTATTTTGTAAATTTATACTAATAATAAATTCAAAATCACACCATGAAAAATTCAATTCTTCTCCTTTTTGTATTCACATTTTTAAGCTTCGGAAATTTTGCAAAAGCCCAGAAAATATCTGATGGTGAAACTGCAGATGTTAACGGGATGAAAGTAAGCTTTAATATCACCAATAAAGAAAGTGTACAGGTCGGCGGAAAAAATTTTGACCGCTACAAAGTGTCGGCTTCGGTAAAAAACACATCTGATAAATCTTACAATATCAGACTTACCTCTTATCCTCAAATTGTAATGGAAACCGGGATTGTAGAACTCGACTGTGTAAATGCTACAGGAGCAAAACTGACATCAAAAAAGATTCAGCTGAAAATGAAAACTCAGATGATTAATGTATCATATTCTGCCTACGACAAATCCGGAAAGTTTGTTACCAATATGCTACCTGTTATTGGAAGCTATTATTTTGACTCTGGAGATACCATTAATGACAATGCTATCTTTATTGTTCCACAAGGTGAAAAGCCAGAAGTGAGTGTAAGAAGTTTAAGATAATTTTTTGAAAAAAAATTAAAAGTAATCATAAAAAACAAAAACACCTCTGCGTAACAGAGGTGTTTTTTATATAATAAATTTATATTAATTATAATTCTAGGAAACTGTGTGCTACTGCAACCTGTTTAGTTCCGCTTCCTTCAATTGTATCTGTTTCTGCAATTTCGCCGTCAATATAAATAGATACGATTAGCTTAGAATCAGCATTCAAAAGATTAGCATTTGCTGCAAAATTTAATTGAGACTGGCTAGAATTTACAAAAAACTCACCGCTTGTCCAAAGTAAACCAGGAGAATCAAACAATTGTTCCTGTTTTGTTCCTACCTGAGTAATAATCGTTTTGAATGTACTTACAGGAGGAGTAGGAGCTGTACCGCCGTTAACTATTTTTGCTTCAAACTGTACCAAGTGATCTTGAAACTCGTCTTCGTCGTCATCATTTTTACATGAATTAAAAACAGAAGCTACTGAAAGTAATACCACTGCTAAAAATGAAAGTCTAAGTAAATTTTTTGATTTGTAAAATTGCTTCATTTCTCCAAATAGATTTTTTAATGTTTCAAATATAGGTTTTTTATCAATATAAAAATAACTTTTATGAAAATTTTCCAACAAAGATTTCCAAATAATATCAAATCAATAAAAGACTGCAGTTGCATCAGACAAAGAATAATTGTACCATCGTACATTCTAAAAATCCTTTCCTACTTCAAAAAATACCAATTTAAAATATCAATATTATTATCTTTGCTAAATGAATTTAGACTATATCGTAAGAGAGCCCGAAAATATTAGTTCGATTACCCCCATTCTTTTCATGCTTCACGGTTATGGCAGCAATGAGCAAGATCTTTTCAGTTTCAGAGAAAACCTTCCAGCAGACTGGATTATTGTGAGTTTCAGAGCTCCAAAACCTACTCAGTTTGAAGGATATTCTTGGTTTGATATCGACTTCAACAATCCTGAACAATTTATAGATATCGATCAAGCAAAAGAAGTTCTTGAAAGTGTTTTAGAAAACATCATGGCAATTACCAACAGATATGGTCTTACAAAAAATAAAACGCATCTCTGTGGATTCAGCCAAGGTGGAATTTTGTGTTACAGTTTAGCTTTAAAATACCCCGATCTTTTCAACTATGTTGCCTGCTTAAGTAGTTATCCTGAAGAAAAGTTGCTTACCGATATTGTGAAAGATAAAAAGAAATTAGAAAATCTTCGTTTCTTTGTTTCTCATGGTACAGACGATGCAATTATTCCTATGGAATGGGGAAGAAAAGCTGCAGATCTTTTGTATGATCTGAGCTGCTATTTTACATTCAGAGAATATATGAGTGGCCATGGTGTCAATCAAAAAAACTATATTGATCTGATGGAATTTTTCTCAAAATAATACATTAAAAACCATTATCAATTTTTAAAATACTAAACATTCATCTTCATGAATGTTTTTTTTGTAACATATGATATAATTCACTAATTTCAATAAATGAAATTTAGGTTTTTAATATCAATTCTATTTTTAAGCATTTTTATGAATGCCCAAAATAAGTTTGAGATTAAAAATGTAAATAAAGTAGTAATTCCGTTTAAGCTGATTAATAATTTAATCTTCATTCCTATTAACATCAATGGTGCAGAACTCACTTTTATGCTTGATAGCGGAGTAACGGAAAACACTATTTTCAGCCTTGAAGACAAAGAAATAAAGCTAAGTGCGATGGAAAAAATGAGATTTTCCGGGCTTGGTGGCAATAGAAGTATTGAAGGATTTAAATCTGATCTTAATACCGGAAAAATCGGTAAAAACTTCGTTAACGATTCTCTGATGGTTTACATTATTCAGGATGAAGAATTCAATATTTCTTCACACATCGGAATTCCTGTCAATGGGTTTATAGGCTATCATTTTTTTAAAGACTACCCTATTATTATAGATTACACTTCAAAAAAAATTACCGTTTTTAAAGACCGTGCACTTTTTGAAAAGAAAATAAAAAAGTTTGATGCGTTTACGATTTCTGTTGAAAAAAGCAAGCCTTACATCATGGCTGATGTAGAAATGACCAACGAAAAAAAACCGTCAAAACTGCTTATTGATATTGGTAATAGCGACCCAATCTGGTTGTTTCCTGTTTTAATTAAAGATTTTGTCTACAACAGACCCAATATTGAAGATTATTTAGGAAGAGGTTTCAATGGAGATATTTATGGCAAAAGAAGTAGAATTCATCAGCTTAATCTTGGGAAATTTAAGTTTGAAAAACCTTTAACTGCAATGCCTGACGAGTTTTCTATTCAGCATATTAATTTAGCAAAAGACAGAAAGGGTTCTATTGGAGGCGAGATCATGCGTAGATTTACGGTAGCTTTTGATTATCCAAACGGGAAATTATATCTTAGAAAAAATAGAAATTACGATAATCCTTTTCATTTTAACATGAGTGGGCTCGATTTTAAACAAGACGGCCTTCAATGGGATAAAGATTATTTGACTTTTAAAACATTGACCGAAAAATCGACATCAGGAGATATTCAAACGTACAACAGTAATATTCAATATAAATTTGTTTTAAAACCTCTCTTTTCAATTGCCGGGGTAAGAAAAGACTCTCCTGCCGGTAAAGCGGGCCTGAAAAAAGATGATCAGTTGCTCATTATCAACGGAAAGAAAACTTCAGATATGACGCTAAATAAAATAATGGATATCATGAAATCTGAAGAAGGAAAAACAATCAATATGACTATAGACAGAAAAGGTCTGGAGCTTAAATTTTCTTTCACATTAGAAGACCCAATTCCCTATCAAGATTAATATGGAGACTAAAGAAACGACCTTAGATAAAATAAGAACCCGCCCGAGATTTAAAATGTATACGCATCTCACCAAAGAAACGTATGCTGAAAATCTAAAAAAATATTTAGTTGAGCATAAAGACGAGTTTACAGGTAATGTAAACACCGAAGTTGCAACTATTTCTGTTTTAACCAAAGATGATAATTACTGGAAGCCTTGTTTGGCTCTAAGAACTGAACTTGATGAAGAGATTACTGTTATAAGAGGAGTTTTTGGACCAAGCTCTGCGGTGTGGACGTTTTTTATGTTTCTTTATTTCTTATTTACTATTTCATGGATGACTTTTTTCACCATGTATTATGTAGAAAAGCAAATCAACAGCCACGAATATCCGTGGGCTTTACACGCTTCATTTTTGATGCTTGTTTTCATTGCTGCCACTTACACAGCAGCAAGATTCGGACAAATAAAAGCAAAGGAAGAAATGAAAAAACTCCGCAAATTTGCGGAGGAATCTACTTTAAAATTTGAAAAAATAGTTGAATCTTAAATTTATTTTGTTTCTGTTTCTGAAATTTCAGTTTCCTGAATAGCTGCTTGTGAAGCTTTCGCTGATTTTATAGAATCTGCTACTTTCTCACGGTTGGTCTGTTCAAAAACCATTTTTTCAACATTAGGCTGAATCAGTTTGGTCATTTCTTCAACAGAAATATTATTGGCATTGGGGTCATTCAGCAAATTTCTCCAAGGTTTTCTTTTTCCCCATCCGTAATCTCCAAAAACCATTACTGGTGTACCTTTCGCTTTTGTGGTTGCTCCGCCCGGATTCAAAATCCATGTATCTGCATAATTGTATAACCAAACTGCATCTTTCATCAGCAACCTTAAGCAAGAGTGAGACGCAGGATAGCCCGGAAGGTCATACTGATGCCATCCTATCCCATGTGTATTGTGAATATTGAAATTATAAGGAAGCTTCCATTCGCTTTTTACGGTAGAAATTGCGAGTTTCTTTTTCCAGTTGGCAAACATCAAACCTCTGTCGGTCTGAGCAGATTTTTTCCCCATACTTGTAGGTCCCCATTTTACCAAAGCTCCGTTTGAATACACTCCGTAAGCCTGAATAGGATATGAAAATATGATAAACTTTTTCACATCGCTCAACACATCAAGCTGCATTGGGAATGGTGAATATGCCATTAAAGTGGTATCTATTTTTGCGGGAACAACCAATGTATCAGAATTCCATTTACTTTTGGAATCTAATCTGTTTAATGCTAAAATTGCATATCGCTCTCTTTCGGTATATTTTTTACTAAAAATTGCATACAGAGAATCTCTCAGTTTTTTATCTTTTGGGATTGCAAATGCATTGTAAAATCCGTTCTCCTGCATCATTGGCGGTGCAGATTCTTTTACCGGTTTTGTTTTAATAGAATCCGGATCTGCAGTACTTTTTGCAATATCTTCTGAGGTAGAAGTATGTTGCTGATTTTGATTTACAGCTTCATCTTTTTTACAGGAAACAAGAAATAAAGCAAAAATTGAGGTGTAAAGTATTGATTTTTTTAAAGTTAGGTTTTTCATAAATATAATAGTTCATCAGTCTGGTATAGGCTTACAAATATCAGACCTAAATCATAAAAATGAAGGACTTTTAATTCTATAAGTCTTGATTAAATTTCCAAAGCCATGTTTTATTTCTGCGAAATAATTTTCTAAATGCAAATTGATTAAATACAGATCAAACCAGAAATTAATTTCACTACTAAAATGCAATATTAAATCGTTATCTATTTTGAATTTTGTCTTTCAAAATAAATAAAACAGCTTTGTTTACATTTATTTCACTATTTTTTTAAACTCCTTGTATATTCCTTGTTTTTTATCGCTAAGAAAGACAAGGTTTTTACTATAAATACTTTTTTAAGATAAACAATGGCATTTCATTTAACAAAGAAAGACAATGACTAAATATTATTATTTAAAAGCATCTTCAAAATGAACAATGAATAGTATTATTTCTTTGTAATTAATCGGTAATTTCTTGAGAGCGAATCCAAACTAGTTTTCCATTTTTGTACTGATAAAGATCTTTCCACCATCTTGCTCCTCCTCTACATTCGCTGGAAATTACTTTTTTGTTTTTATCTATTTTAAGATCACATAAACACTCACACTTTGATTTGCTGAAATCTGGCTCAACAAACTCTTCAAATTTTTTAGTTTTAGCATTATAAATAAAAACAGTAAAAGTTCTGTAAACTCCCATTCCACCATCAGGAATTGAGAAAGAAATATCATCAAAACCATCGAAATTATAATCATTAATAGTCGCATGTCTCGAGAAATTAGGACTGTCAATATCTGGTAATTGAAGATTTACAGTCTGTTTATTTGAATACATAAATTTGAGACTATTGTCGTAGAAAATATTATAATCAATCATTACATCATGAAGTAAGAACTTAGAAACTCCATCAAATTTTTCAGTGTTATCTTCTTCAAATTTATAGGTCCGGTTGTCTTTTTTTCTGATATATTTTACATCAAATAAATCTCTAAGCCCTTCTGTAAGGTAATACGTTCCATTTATTTTTCCATCAATAATCTCTTCCCAAATATAAGAAGTAAGATCTGGTTGCCCGTCTTCTCTTCCACTTTTATCGACATTGAAGCTTTTTATTTGTAATGGAATAATTCCTTTCTGACCTTTGTACTGTACAAAGGCTCCTTTACCATGAGTTCCGTAATAAATTTTTAAACTAAATTCTTTTGCTTCATCAACCGATTTTAAAGTAAACGGCTGCGCATGATATCTGCAGGTAAAAATGAAAAATACAAGAGACAATATTTTAAAACTTTTCATTTAGCTAAAATTTTATTAAATCTAAAATAACGAAATTTTTAAATTGAAACCCAAAAACAGGACATTCTAAAAATAAAATTTAATAATTTCATTAGCCAACCTTTAAGCAACAAAAAAAACCAGCAGCAATTAATTGCTACTGGTTGATTATTAAGTTATGGTATTAATATTAAAACATTCTATCTTTTTATAAATTTGAATGATTTCACACCATCTTTAGTAAATACCTGAAGTAAATAAACACCTTGTACTAATGAATGAACATTGATGCTTCTTTCATTTTTAGATATTACTTTCTCGGTAACTTTTCTACCATCTGCAGAGTAAATAGCTAATCTTATAATTTTCTCCTCTCCGCTTACATTAAGGATGTCTACTACTGGATTAGGATAAATTTGCATATCTGATGATGATTTTGTAAGGTTACCTACCCCCAAAGTAGCATTGTAAGCAAGAACAGCTAATGAAGCCGTAGACTCACAAACTCCTACCGTTTGAGTTGCATAATACGTGGTATTATTTACAATTACCGTAGTTATTGGTAAGCTTCCCGTATGGTTTGCAGCATCCGTAGCTGAAGCATACCATTTGATGTTCTGTCCAGTTACTACCAAAGCACTTAAAGTATTTCCTAAGTTAAAACTTTGAGTTGCTACACCCGTTGGCGCTGCTACTGCACTCGATTGATTTACTGTAGCACTCACTGTTCCTGTACATCCATTAGCATCAGTAATAGTTACTGTGTAAGTTCCTGCTGCTAATCCTGTACGGTCTTCTGTGGTGATTCCTCCTCCCCAGTTGAATGTGTAAGGTGCTGTTCCTCCTGTTGGAGTTAAATTAATAGCTCCTGTTGAACCTCCGTTACATACAATATTAGTAACTACCGTTGTACCTGAAACTGCTGCCGCAGGCTGAGTGATTGTTACTGTTCTTGTTATTGTACAAGCATTAGCATCTGTTACCGTTACTGTATAAGTTCCTGAAGCTAAACCTGAAGCTGTCGCTGCAGTTCCGCCGCTTGGAGACCATGAATACGTGTAAGGAGCTGTTCCTCCCGTTACAACAATACTTGCTGTTCCGTTTGATCCTCCATTACATGAAATATTCGTTTGAGAAGTCGTGGCACTCATTGCTGTTGGCTGAGTGATCGTTACTGTTCTTGTTATTGTACAAGCATTAGCATCCGTTACTGTTACTGTATACGTTCCTGAAGCTAAACCTGAAGCTGTGGCTGCAGTTCCACCGCTTGGAGACCATGAGTAAGTGTAAGGTGCTGTGCCGCCTGTTACAACAATACTTGCGGTTCCATTTGTTCCTCCGTTACATGAAATGTTTGTTTGAGAAGTAGTTGCACTCATTGCTGTTGGCTGAGTTACTGTCGCACTTACTGTTCTTGTACATCCGTTAGCATCAGTAATAGTTACTGTGTAAGTTCCAGCTGCTAAACCAGTACGGTCTTCTGTGGTGATTCCTCCTCCCCAGTTGAAGGTATATGGCGCTGTTCCACCTGATGGAGTTAAATTAATAGCTCCTGTAGAACTTCCGTTACATGCAATATTCGTAACCACTGTTGTGCCTGAAATTGCAGTAGGCTGAGTGATCGTTACTGCTCTTGTTATTGTACATGCATTAGCATCTGTTACCGTTACTGTATAAGTTCCTGAAGCTAAACCTGAAGCTGTGGCTGCAGTTCCACCGCTTGGAGACCATGAGTAAGTGTAAGGTGCTGTGCCGCCTGTTACAACAATACTTGCGGTTCCATTTGTTCCTCCGTTACATGAAATGTTTGTTTGAGAAGTAGTTGCACTCATTGCTGTTGGCTGAGTTACTGTCGCACTTACTGTTCTTGTACATCCGTTAGCATCAGTAATAGTTACTGTGTAAGTTCCAGCTGCTAAACCAGTACGGTCTTCTGTGGTGATTCCTCCTCCCCAGTTGAAGGTATATGGCGCTGTTCCACCTGATGGAGTTAAATTAATAGCTCCTGTAGAACTTCCGTTACATGCAATATTCGTAACCACTGTTGTGCCTGAAATTGCAGTAGGCTGAGTGATCGTTACTGCTCTTGTTATTGTACATGCATTAGCATCTGTTACCGTTACTGTATAAGTTCCTGAAGCTAAACCTGAAGCTGTTGCTGCAGTTCCGCCGCTTGGAGACCATGAGTAAGTGTAAGGTGCTGTTCCACCCGTTACAACAATAGTCGCTGTTCCGTTAGTTCCACCGTTACACGAAATGTTCGTTTGAGAAGTCGTGGCACTCATTGCTGTTGGCTGAGTTACTGTCGCACTTACTGTTCTTGTACATCCGTTAGCATCTGTAATAGTTACTGTATAAGTTCCAGCTGCTAAACCAGTACGGTCTTCTGTGGTGATTCCTCCTCCCCAGTTGAATGTATAAGGTGCAGTTCCACCTGTTGATGTTAAATTGATAGCTCCTGTTGAACCACCATTACATGCAATATTAGTAACTACCGTTGTTCCTGAAATTGCTGTTGGTTGAGTGATAGTTACTGTTCTTGTAATCGTACAAGCATTAGCATCCGTCACCGTTACTGTATACGTTCCTGAAGCTAAACCTGAAGCTGTTGCTGCAGTTCCACCGCTTGGAGACCATGAGTAAGTATAAGGTGCTGTTCCACCTGTTACAACAATACTTGCGGTTCCGTTTGATCCACCGTTACACGAAATGTTCGTCTGAGAAGTCGTGGCACTCATTGCTGTTGGCTGAGTTACTGTAGCACTCACTGTTCTTGTACATCCGTTAGCATCTGTAATAGTTACTGTATAAGTTCCAGCTGCTAAACCAGTACGGTCTTCTGTGGTGATTCCTCCGCCCCAGTTGAAAGTATAAGGTGCTGTTCCACCTGTTGGTGTTAAATTGATGGCTCCTGTTGAACCTCCGTTACATGCAATATTAGTAACTACCGTTGTGCCTGAAATTGCTGTTGGTTGAGTGATCGTTACTGTTCTTGTAATCGTACAAGCATTAGCATCCGTTACTGTTACGGTGTACGTTCCTGAAGCTAAACCTGAAGCTGTCGCTGCAGTTCCGCCGCTTGGAGACCATGAGTAAGTGTAAGGTGCTGTTCCTCCCGTTACAACGATAGTCGCTGTTCCATTTGTTCCGCCGTTACATGAAATGTTCGTTTGAGAAGTAGTTGCACTCAGTGCTGTTGGCTGAGTTACTGTAGCACTTACTGTTCTTGTACATCCGTTAGCATCTGTAATAGTTACTGTGTAAGTTCCCGCTGCCAATCCGGTACGGTCTTCTGTGGTAACCCCTCCTCCCCAGTTGAAAGTATAAGGTGCTGTTCCACCTGTTGGTGTTAAATTGATGGCTCCTGTTGAACCTCCGTTACATGCAATATTAGTAACTACCGTTGTACCTGAAATTGCGGTTGGTTGAGTGATCGTTACAGTTCTTGTTATTGTACAAGCATTAGCATCTGTTACCGTTACTGTATAAGTTCCTGAAGCTAAACCTGAAGCTGTTGCTGCAGTTCCACCGCTTGGTGACCATGAGTAAGTGTAAGGTGCTGTTCCGCCTGTTACAACAATACTTGCTGTTCCGTTTGTTCCTCCGTTACATGAAATGTTTGTTTGAGAAGTCGTGGCACTCATTGCTGTTGGCTGAGTTACTGTAGCACTCACTGTTCCTGTACATCCGTTAGCATCTGTAATAGTTACTGTGTAAGTTCCTGAAGCTAAACCTGTACGGTCTTCTGTGGTAACCCCTCCTCCCCAGTTGAAAGTATAAGGTGCTGTTCCACCTGTTGGTGTTAAATTGATGGCTCCTGTTGAACCTCCATTACATGCAATATTAGTAACTACCGTTGTACCTGAAATTGCGGTTGGTTGAGTGATTGTAGCAGTTGCTGTAGTGAAACATCCAAGGTTATCAGTAACTGTTACTGTATAAACGCCTACCGCTAATCCTGTTGCTGTTGCTGCAGTTCCGCCACTCGGTGACCATGAGTAAGTGTAAGGAGCAATTCCTCCAGATGCAGTAACCGTGGCTGTTCCATTGTTACTACCATTACATGAAACGTTTGTTTTAGTAGTCGTTGCAGAAACAGATACAACCGTTAGATTAGCTAAATTTGATGTTGCAGAACCTGAAGAATTAGTTGCAACACAACGATATTGATATCCGTTCATTGCTCCTGTAGCTCCTGTTACAGTTAGTGTACTTGTTGTAACTCCTGAAAATGGTGCTCCATTAACTAAAGCAGCAAAACCACTTCCTGAATTTTGATACCATTGATAAGAAGTAGCTCCTGTTGCAGTAATAGAAAATGTTGTATTTCCGCCAGAGCAAATTGTTCTGTTTGGTGGATTTCCTGTAATTACAGGATTACTTCCTATAAACTGGCATCCTGAATATGCCGTTGTACCTGCAGAAGCTAAAAGTGACCAGTTTCCCATAGTCATTACCGCTGAACGTACAGATGCAGCTGTAGTAGTTGGTGTTCCAGTACAGTTAAATTTTCCTGATACTGCAATAATATTTCCCGATTCAGCCCCTGTATAAAATGCACTTGTTCCTCCTATAAGTCCTGGAGGCATTAAAGATGAATTGGGCCCCGCTGGAACTCCAACATTCCATCCTGCCGTTGTAGTTCCTCCTCCTGGGTAATACAAGTAGTTAATTCCTGCAATACAGTAAGCTCCGCTTGCTGTAATAGATCCGTTACCTCCCTGAAATGCAATAATCTGATCCCCAGTATTGGCTAATGAAAGACCATTGGTGGATGAACCATCAGTAAGAGTAACAGTACCATTTGGAGTTGATATGCTGGTTACCGGGTTATAAGTAGAAGCTACAAGTCCTACTATGTGTACTTCTGTTCCCATAGGAATTGCGGTACCACTTACCCAAGTAATGGCAGATTCTGATCCTCCGGCAGCTTGCCATGCTCCAGAGCCTTGATATCCCCTATCGGTAAAGCTAATAATTGTTCCAGCCGAAATATTTGTAAGCAGAACAAAAGAAAACTTATCTCCTACTCCCGCTAAAGGAGAAGAGTCATAGCTTGTAAAGGCTATATCTCCTGCTGCGAGGGTAGTTTGCGCATTGGCCGCAAATCCTAACAATGACGCTCCTGCAATAAGGAACGTCTGTGTCAGCGTTTTGATTTTTGAATAAAAATTTTTCATATTTAATTCATTTTAGGTTAAAGATTCACAAACCGGCTGCCTTTTTTCATGCCAAAAGCAAACAGTTTATGGCCACTCATAAATCCTTCATCTGTGTAGATGATATCTAATCGAAGTTGAGTTTCATTATTACATTTTACAATAAGCCCATTGTCTTCATCCAATGTAAGAATGGTTCCAGGAAGATCAGACTGATGTGAAGCTTCATTAATTACTGTAGCTTCCACCACTCTTATATTCCAGCCATTCCATTGTGTGTATGCTCCTTTATTCCACGGGTTGCAAGCTCTGGATAAAGCTTCGATGGTTTTAGCATCATATCTTTGCCAAGAAATGCAAACATCTGCTGCTACGGGTTTTGTGAAATATTTAGCATTATGTTCATCCTGCTTTGTACCTTTAGAATTATTTTTTAATAAGATCAAAAGTTCATTAAGCAAGTTTGCTCCAAACCATGATAAGTTCGTACAAAGCACACCATGTGTCATTTTTATTGAAAGAGGTAAGATCTTTTTCAGAATAATTGCCCCTTTATCAATTTTATTTTCAATGGCATGCACTGTAATTCCTGTTTTTTCCGCTTCACTTCTTATGGATTCAAAAACAGGATCTGCACCGCGCATTTCGGGTAGTAATCCGTAATGAAAATTGTAGAATTTACCAGGATGTTTATTTAAAACTTCTAAAGGTATCTTCCAAGGGAACGTCATGGTAAAAATAAATTCGGCATTAGTTTTCTTCATTAATTCTTCTAATTGAGAAGAGAGAATTTCTTTTTTTATTATAAATAATGGTATGCTAGATTGCTTTGAAAGCATTATGCAGAAATCTATAACGTCTGTATTTCCTTCTGCTACTCCCAATGCACAAAGCCGACCTTGCGCAGATAGAGCCTGCAAAGCCGGAATCGCCATACGATTGTTACATAAAACTGCTATTTTGGATGTTGTCATCATGATTCTAAACACGCATAAGCATTGAGCCAAGAATTAGCCTCAATACTCTGAATGTATTTAATATTATTTTTTAAACTTTCACGCTCTGATATTGTAACTGCAGCAACCTCAACATCTTTCAGAAGACAGTTCCCTGTAGTTTTATCTTTTGAAACTGTTGCATAATAAACCGGAGCTTCTGTAAATCTGTTTTCGGGGTTCATATAAACCTTTCCGCGTGGTGAATTGATAGTAATGCCATCAAAATTTTCGTTTTCCAAAGCAATAAAGAGAGCGGCTTCCCATCCCAATAAAGAGAAAAGATTAGCTTTACCTTCTTTAATATTATTCATTATAATTACGAAAGTTTCATTTTCTGGTGTGTTTAAAGTTTTAGACCAAGCTACAGCAGAACTCCACTCTTTACCCGGATAAGGCATTTTCGAAAGCCATGCTTCATCGGATGTGAAACCCGTTCCATATACCGAATAATTATTAACCAGCTTGTTCCCGACTCTGAAAAAATCATCTGCCATATCACCACAAAATGTTGCAAGAACTGCAGTTTCTTTTTGCTGCTCAAGATATTCGGTAAGTGGAGCCAGGGTAAAATCTTCACGGCGTAAAGACGTAACATGATTAAAGCCTATGGTACCACCTTTCTCTTCAACAGCAGCTGGATAGATATAAGATGGACGATAGCCCGCATCGTAAAAAGAGCACGTAAATGCAAAATTTCTATGCCCATCTTCAATTGCTTTATGAGTAATAACCCTTGTACACAAACCTCCCTGAAGAGATATAAAATATGCATTAGAAAGTTTCCCCTGAAAAGCAGGAAAATGATATCCGCTGTCTAAAACAAGCAAAGTTTTCCCTGAAGATTCGAAAAGCGGGTGAATAAACTCGGCTGAAATAGGATTAATATATCCAATGATAATATCCGCACCTTCCAAAAGAAATTGCTCGCAACGCTCATAGATCTCTTCATGTTTTGCGGCAACACCTATTCCCGCTGAAACGATTTCGTGATGACCTTCCAAGCCAATATTTTTTAACGCTTGCTTAAAGCCATCCATCATATCAAAAGACATTGAAGGATAAATAACAGATCGTGGTAAAAGTAAAGCTATTTTCATATTTTTTCGATAAAGCCTCTAATTGAATAAACTATTAGAGGCTTTTGTATTATTAATTATGATCTTGAAGGGAAAATTCCGTATAAACAAATGATGTAGTTCATTCCTAAAAACGGCTGCTGAATACTAATAGGCTGGCTTCCTCCTGCAACGCTTAAGCTGAATGCCGTTGTAATTGGTCTTAATGTTGTATCTGCAGGTTGGCTTGAATATAAACCTGGTAATGATGCAAGTGTGGCATTTGAGGGAGAACCTGTATCACCTCCTTCAGAAAACGTTTGAATAGAAGCCGTTTCTGTTCCGGAAGCATGATTGTGCATAGGCAGATTGGGAGTAAGTAACGTCACCGTTGGTGTACCATTGATCTCTCCAAGAGTCCAGTTATCAATTCCTGCTCCACTTCCTGTTCCCATAGCAGTTCTACCCGCAAAATTGGGTAACATAAATGTTGTAACTCCATTTCCACCGTACATGGTTCCTAAAAGCGCAAAAAGAGCCTGATTTGTATTGATTGATAATGTTTGCCCTTGACAAAAAGCCCAAGATTTTGGAGCAAAATTTCCCGCAAACATTCTTATTTCTGACATTGTTCCATCCATGATGATTAGTTTTTTAGAATTAAAATTTACTTAATTATGGTCTGCTTGGATAAATTCCTTCACAGCAAATAATGTAATTGGCAGCCAAAACAGGTTGTAAAATTTCAAAAGGATTACCGCTACCTACAGCAGATAAAGCCCCTGAAGCTGTTGCCGGAGCAATATTTGTATCTGCAGGCTGAGTAGAATAAGCACCTTGAAGTCCTCCTAAAATTGTTCCCGAAGGCGAACCCGTTTCTCCTCCTTCTGAAAAAGCAGGAAATGCAATAGTAGCCATTGCATTATGGGTATGCATCGGCATTTGTGAAGTATTCATTGTTACATTTTCTGTACCTCCTACTTGACCCAATGTAATATTTTGTAAACCAGCTCCCTGCCCTGTTCCTACAGCCACACGGCCACGTAAATCTGGTACACCAAATGTAGTTTGCCCATTACCTCCATAAGTAGTTCCTAAAATTGAAAAAAGTGTAGAGTAATTTGCTATGCTATATTCTGTTCCATCGCAAAAAAACCATCCTCTTGGAGCAAAATTTCCCGCAAACAATCGAATTTCTCCTATATAACCTTCCATAGTATTTTAGTTTTAATTATTATTAGTTTTAAAAAAATTCAGAATGACTTAAGACTAGTTTCTAGATGGGAAAACTCCATACATACAAATAATATAATTCATCCCTAGTGAAGGTTGAGTAATATTAATTGGTGTGCTTCCACCGGTTACCCCCACTTGAATATTCAAAGGAGTAGCTTTGGTACTAGAATCGCTTCCCTGAGACGTATACATAGATCCCTTTGAAGCCAAAACATTATTTGCCGGAGTTGCAGAATCTCCCTCTTCCGAAAATGCAGGAATAACGATATTCCCTCCCGCAGTATGAGTATGCGGCGGAAGATTCGAAATTGTTAGCGTTTTAGTATTTGTACCAGTCATCTCACCTAGGTCATAGTAAGACAATCCTGGTCCTTGGCCTGCTCCTACCGCAGATCTTCCTGAAAGATTAGGTAAGCCGAAAGTGACTTGCCCGTCTCCACCATAAGTGGTTCCCAAAATAGAGAATAAAGCAGTGTTTGTTCTGATAGCGAGTAATGCACCATTACAATACGACCAATCTCTAGGCGCAAAGTTTGCGGCAAAAAGGCGGATTTCTCCTATTGTTCCTTCCATAGTTATTTGTTTTTAAAGAGTGAAACTGATAAAATTTATCTTTTAATAAATAGATTAGATTCTTGCGACTATCGAATTAAATAGACAGAGCTATAACCCCGGTAAATAATTCACGGGAAAATATAAGTAGTGTATTAAACATCAATTTATCATATGTATTTATATAGATAAATAAAACAATTTACTACACTGGTTTTTAACTTCACTAAATAGTGATTATTAAATCAAAAGAGGAATCTTTTTTAAGAATTTTTTCATGTTAATTTAGTTTTTCGGTTGGTTTTAGTATTTTTCCAATTGTTAACAAATATGGTACATAAATTAACAATCCTTAACAAATATACATTTATTATCAATATAACAGTATAATAAACTACAAATATTCAAAAATTAACATTTATAAATATTACACATTAAATGATTTTTATTTTTATATTATGATTTTAAATAACTGTTGTCAAAATTAAAAATTGCAGAACATATACAACTACGTATTTATACTGATTTTAATTTGAGAGATCTATCTAACATTCCGAAAGACCAAATGATGGTTCCTATCTCACAAGGAATTCAAGAGATTGTAGACCAAATCAATAAATCTACGCAGCAGTTCATCCGGAAATCTAAAATATGAAGAACTGAAGAAAAAGTTGTCTACTCATTATTTTGATATAATCAATGCAGAAGTTATCCTAGAAGATGGTCATAAGATTTTAGCAGTATTGGTTTCGTGAGGGAAAAAATCAATTTTATTATTCAATAAAATAGCAAACGGAAACACAACAGAAGACTGGATGTCTTACTACAGTCCTGATTTACCGAATAACTTTCCAAAGAGTTTTAAAAACGAATAAAGCAGGAAATTCTAAAGGTAAAAAAAAAGGTTATGTTGGGCATTTAACTTTGCTGAAATAAGACTCGACCAAGAGCACTCGTGATACATGGTTGATATACAATAACCTTCTTAAGAATTAAAAAGTTTTTTAATTTCTTCCTGATCTCGTTGATTGCGTTTTCTAATTTTTAATGCAAAGTAAAAAAAAGATCCAAAAACAAGTGCTCCTGATAAGAGCATTGCTAAAATAAAGATATGATATTGAGTAATCATATCTTTATTTTTTTTCTGAGATTCTACATTATGAATATCAAGAGCATGATTAATAGAGCTTAATTCGTTTTGTTCTCTCTCAAGACGGGTTTCAATATGTTTTTTGCTGTATATCTGATAAAGGTTTTGCTTTCCCATTGCCAGATAATTATCAGCCATTTCTTTATAGATCCCTTCATTAAGGGTGAGATCTCCGATGTTTTTACTGAGCGTTTCAGCCTCTAAAAGAAAATCTAAAGCGGCTTGGTATTGATGTTTTTGTTTTGGTATTTCAGACATGCCTTTCAGAGCAAAAGCTTCCAGACTGTTGGCTTTTATAAGATGAGCAATATCAATTGATTTTTGGAAAGCTTTTTGGGCTTGTTCTGGTTCGTCAATCGTCAGATAACATGTACCGATGTTATAATAGATAATACTTTGATTGTAATAAGTTGTTTTTTGATCTGGTACTTTTTCAAAACTTTTAATGGCAATTAAAAACTCCTGCAGAGCAATTTCCGGATTCGACTGACTTTTATAAATCATGCCCCGTAAAGCAAAGCTTCTGGCGGTTTCAAAATGTTTTAGAGAAAGGTCATCGGGAAGTTCTGCCAGATATTTGTCTACCTCATCCAGTGTCTCAATACTTTTGCTTAAAAGATCCATTTGCTGAAACTGCACCGCAACTGTCATCAGAACAGAAGTCTGAATTTTAGGATCATTTGTTTTTTTTGCCAGTTCTCTTGCTTTATAAATATATTGTAACGACTCGTCAAAATCTCTTTTGGCAAAACCGGCAGTTGATAAAAGCAAATAGATTCGGATTAATTTCTTGGAATCTTTTTCGTTTTTAAGTAATTTTTTTCCGATTTTAATTACATTATCGGGATTATTGTAAATCTCTTGATTGGCTTTTTTGATAATAACACCCAATGAATCATCAGAAGTTTTTTGTCCTGAAACAGAAACTGTACAGAGCAAAAATGACAGCCAAAAAAAGTGAATAAATAACTTCATGATCTTTTGTTTTTAATGATTTCCTGAATGTAATGATTGGGCGACATCCCAGTGATCGATTTGAATACATTCGTAAATGCTCCATGTGATGAAAAACCGGAATACTCTGCAAGATAACTTACTTTATAGTTGAGAAATGCAGGGTCGTTTTTTAATAAACCGGCAATGTGGTTGATTCTTAATTCATTGATATAGCCATTAAAGTTTTTCCCTTTATTGCTGTTGATAACCTCAGAAAGGTATTTTGTATTGATCTCTGTTTGTGCAGATAAAATAGAGATCGACATATTTTTGCTTAAAAAATTAGTAGACAATTCCCATTCTTTCAGTTTTTGTAAGATCTCATCTTCTTTTTCTTTAGAGACTTTTGGCGTTTCTTTTTCTGTGTTTTTTTGTTCTTTCTCTATATCATCTTTCAGCTTATCGGCCTGCATCTGCATAGATTTTTCTCTTTCTTTTTGTTTCTCAAAAAAAGCAAGCTGTTTTTTCAGATCTTTACTTCTTCGTGATTCGTAAAAAAAGTAGGTTACAATTCCAAGAACAAAAAACAAAACAATGATTGTAGTGTTTCTGAATTGCCTTATTTTATTTTGCTTCTGAATCTCAAAATTCTTCTTATTATATGTTTCTACCAATTTTACAATATACTGTATGCCTTCCTTTTTGTTGGTGTATAGTTTTGCTTTTAGATCTGTATAAAGATTATTGTAATAATGGTATTTTTCGTCATTATTTAGTGCTAAATAATTTCTGGTTAATAATTCATAAAAAACAATTTTGATATTGTTGTAAGGGAGATCTTCTATATGTAAAAGCCCGGTGTCTAGGCTTTTGATGGCAGTATCATAATCTTCTTTCTGAAAATAATATCGAGACAGATTTTCGTAAGCAAAAGCCGTAAGAAAAGGATAGTTTCCATTGTGCTTTACATCATTAATAGCCTCATCAAGCAGTTTTTTTGCTTCTTCAAGTTTATTTTGTCTGATGAGGTAAGAAGCTCTGAAAATTTTATTTTCCCAGATTAAAATGATATTTTCTTTGTTGGAACCAGTAAGATATTGGTTACTTATATTTAGGCTTTGAAAAGCTTCTTGATAGTTTCTGGCAATGCCGAAGTTGATGGCCTGAAGCTGATACAATTTTGCAATCGTAGTTTTCACCTTCACATCACGGCTTTTCACTAGATCACGGTTTTGTAAGATATTGGAAATAATATTTTTAGACTGATTGTAGAGACCAAGATTTTGGTATTGGTCGGCAAGGCTGTATTCGCTAAAGAGATCGATGAAGTACAACTGACTGTCTTTTCCAATGTCTTCTTCTTTTTGATTGTAAATGTTTAGCGACTGTACATAATTTCCCTGCATCGCATAGGCTTGTGAAAGAATATTTCTTAGAACAATTTTATGTTCAGGGTTTTTATCACTAATTAAAATGCTTTGAGAATAACTGATACAGTCCTCTGGATTTTGATATAATTTTTGAAAAGATTTATCGGTTAAAAGACTAAAATCGGGACCTTTTTGCCCTTGGATATATAGGGGAAATAAGGCAATTAAAAATAATAAAAAGACATTATTTTTTAGAGTTTTTTTACAGTTAAAATTATTTTCTGTCTTGTTTTTCACGATGATTTCGATTAACTGTCTCTTAATAATCCTAATTTATAACATATTGGTTTTTAGTATTTTGTGATTTTTATTCTTGTAAATTCAATGAATTATGCAAGCCTGTTTTTCATATAGGGCAAATATAACACTAATATTGTTTAAATCTTTAAGCGAACTGAAAATTTAGATTTACTCTAAAATGTTAATGATCAAAGTAGAAAATGCAGAGGCGAAAAAAAGCTTAATAATTGTACGCTATTAATTATATGTTTAATTTTAAAAATAGAACTACAATGAGAAAACATTATCTCTTTTGGATGATCTTACTTCTTCCTTTTTTTAAGCTGGATGCACAGACTTACTGTACACCTACTACAGGAACATCTACCATGTATTACTTAAAAAATGCAATATTTTCGGATCAGGGAGCTTTGTACTACGATGCAACCTCGCATCAGGCATATGTAAACAATTCTGCAACTCAAATAGTAACCTCTTATCCGGGAGGAACTGTAAAAGTGCATCTGGAATTCGGTGGTAGCGGAACCAAATCGCTTGTATGGGTAGATTGGAATGGAAATGGGGATTTTAATGATTTCTATGAAAACCCGATACCAACATCAAACTATTCAACTGTTGATGACCAGTTTTTTATTCCACCATCTCAGGCACCAGGAATTTACAGAATAAGAGTACAAACGGGAACTAGCCTTCCTGCAACAGCAAACCCTTGTGGTCCTAATACCAATGGTAACTTTGTAGATTTCAGTTTAAAAATCGAGTCAACACCTGCTTGTTTTGTTCCTACAGCGCTTGTCGCTTCAGGCATTACCAACAATGCAGCAAATTTATCTTGGGATACTCCAACAACAGCACCCAATAACGGTTACGAATATTATTATTCAACTTCAAGTATACCTCCAGACAACACCACTGTAGCATCAGGAAGCAGCACAACAACCTCTGCATCTCTTAACGGATTGGCCTCATTTACTACGCATTATTACTATGTGAGATCGGTATGCAGCACCTCATCTAAAAGCGCATGGGCTCTAAGAGGGGTCTTTAAAACTAAATGTGATCCGCAAACCACTATGTTTGAAAATTTTGACGCGCTTGCTAGTGGATCATTTAATGCAGATTGTTGGGATAAGATTGTATTAGGTACAGGCTACTATAGTATTTCTGGTAGTGGGGTAAATAGCACAAAAGGGATAACTCTAAGCGCTAGCTCACCGGCTAATACAGTGATTGCAGTACTTCCAGCATTTAGCAATGTGAACACAGGAACGCATTGGCTGAGATTTAAAGCCAAAGTGAATTCGGGAACTGGGGTAATGGATGTTGGGTATGTGACAAATGATGCCGATGCTGCTTCATTTGTTAATATTCAATCATTAACGATGACCAATACAGTGTTTGATGGTTATGAATATACAGTAGTGGTACCAACTACCGTACCGGTTAATGCAAGATTAGCAATAAGACACGGTGGTACAGCTACTTCATCTTTGTATTTGGATAATGTATACTGGGAGCCAAAAGCGACGTGTTTGGCACCTACCAATGTGGTGCTTTCGAATGCAACTAGTGCTACAGTAGATATGACTTGGGCGGCACCTTCTCCGGCTCCGGCATTGGGATATGACATCTATTACAGTACAAGTAATACGCCTCCAACATCTACTACGGTACCTAATCTAACAGGAATAACATCAAATCCTTATACAGTACAAGGTCTAAACTCTGCTACAACGTATTATATTTGGATAAGATCTAGATGTAGTGCAACCGATCAAAGTTTATGGTCGAATATTACATCATTTTTAACACTTTGTGCACCAAAAACGACTCTTTTTGAAGATTTTGAAGCATATAATGCGGGAGCATTATCAAATGCACCCTGCTGGATTAAATTGGCTACAGGATTGGGAAATGTGACAATCAATGGTATAGGAGCATATTCTGGTACGAAGCATGTGTTGCAAACCCCACTTACCGGATCGGCCATGGCCATTCTCCCTGAATTGAGCAACATCAATGCAGGTACCCATTCATTAAAATTCAGAGCGTATTGCAGTGCTAATACAGGGGTGATGAAAGTTGGATATGTAACGAACACAACAGATATTACGTCATTTGTATCTATTCAGAATCTTGCAATCACCAATACTTCTTATACAGGTGCAAGTGAATATATTGTAGAGATACCAAATACAGTACCTTCTACAGCAAGATTGGCGATTTTAACGGATAATGGAAACGTACGATACAGTTATGATGATATTTCTTGGGCACCGACCGTTTCGTTGGGCGTGAATGAAATTTCAGCAAAACATGACATTGTTATTTATCCTAATCCATTTACTGATATCATTACTATTTCAGGAGATGTACAATTACAGTCGGTTGTTGTCTATGATCTTTCAGGCAAAATGATTAAAGAATTCAAAGGTTCTGAAAAAACAATTTCATTACACAGCCTTATATCCGGCGTGTATATGGTAAAACTGAATATGAAGAATGGAAGTTCTAAAACTGTGAAAGCAGTTAAAAAATAATATGTTGTCTCTGCCATAACAAAGCGGTGAGTAGTAGCGCCGCCGTTATGGCAGTTTCATAACATCCTTTATCAAAAAAATCACCCCAAAATAGACTCTATGAAAAAAATCTACTCATTATTATTTTAATCTTATCAGAAGTGATACCGTCAATTACTTGATTGTGTATACTGGCAGATTATGTCATTCACAAAATTAAATTAATCATTCTATTCAAAAAAAGAACATTAGAAATAATGATCAAGCAAGTATTACTTCTGTTATTATAATACAATTATCTAATGATATTCAACAATTTTTACCATCAGAAAAAACATAAGTCTTCGTTACTCAAGAAGGTTGTATTTAGTTTTTTGCTTATACTCCTTGCGTGCAATAATCTTTTTTCACAAAGAGATACAGAGCATTGGTTTGCACCGATGAAGCAAAGTGGTTTTACAGATTCCAATCAGCAGGCTTTGTTTTTGTCTACAGATGCTATGACTCCGTTTTCTGTTACGATTTATAATAACAATATTGTAATTGGTACAGTGACCATTAGTAAAGGAAATCCACAGACCTTTAATGTTGCTAAAGATATGATGATGACAGACCTTCAGGCGGGAGCATTTGCTACAACCAGCAGAGGACTTTATGTAAAAGGAGAAAAACCATTTTTCTGTACCTTCAGATTCTCAGTAGATAAGCACGGAGAAATTCTGACATCTAAAGGAAAAGCCGGAATCGGAACCAAATTTTATACAGCATATGCACCATTATCGGTTACTAATTCTAGTTTTAATTTTACCACGGGTGTTCTGGCTACAGAAGACAACACGACGGTAACAGTATCTGGCTACAATCCAACCGTTCAGTTTTCTAATGGAACAACAGGAGCTAGTAATCCCAACATGACTTTTACTTTGAATAAAGGACAATCTTACGTTATCGAAGGAAACGGAAATGTTGCCGGTAATTTAACGGGTTTTATCGGAGCTAAAATAGTTGCCAATAAACCGATTTCTGTAACCAACGGAAATTTTGAAGGACAGCATACATCTATTGGAAATGGAGGTGGCGGACTAGATATTTACATGGATCAATCGATCCCTGTAGAAAGATTGGGTGATGAATATGTTGTGATGAAAGGGATGGCACCATTGTCTTATGAATTGGAAGGGGCTGTAGTAGTCGCTACAGAAAATAATACGCAAGTCTATGTAAATGATGAAACGACTCCAATTGCTACCCTGAATGAAGGGCAATTTTATCGCATAGGTTCTACATCATTTATCAGTCAGAATTTTAGTGGACATTATAATATGCGCATTAAAAGTACCAAGAAAATATATGTCTTTCAATTGATGTCTGGAGGTACTACAGGAACTTATTATAATACGGGTGGAGCCAACTATATTCCACCATTGAATTGTTTTCTTCCTAAGAAAATAGATGAGATAGGTCTTATTAATACGATGCCTTATTTTACGCCCATTACTCCTACGGTAAGACTAAATATTATCACCGAGGCAGGCGCAACGGTAACGGTTAACGGAACTGTTTTAGCTGGTGTTCAGGGACCATATCCTGTTACCGGTAATACGAATTGGGAATCATATTCAGTATCCAGCGTTACGGGGAATATTACGGTACAGTCTACAAAAGCGGTGACCGCAGGTATTGCAGCGGGGCATGAAGCGGTGGGATACGGTGGTTATTTTGCTGGTTTTTCTTCAATTCCTGTTATTGCCAAAAAGAATGGAAATTGTATTCCGGGAATGATCTTGGAAGTAGATGATAGCTATGCGACCTATCAATGGAATTTTAATGGAAACCCAATTCCGGGTGCAACAACAAATACGTACAGCCCAACTCAGTCTGGAAATTATACTGCAACAGTATCGGTGGGTGGAAGCTGTCCTCCAGCAACGACCCCAGTATTTGAAGTCGTAGCACCGCCTCAGATTCCTTCTTTACTTACCGATCAGGTAATTTGCATTGACGAGAAAATAACACTGGATGCGGGACCTGGTTTCCAGTCTTATGAATGGAGTACAGGAGCTACAACGCAATCTATATCTAACGTAGGAGTTGGAGAGTATTGGGTTATTTTAGGGCATAACGGATGTTTTAGCACCCAGAAAGTTTCTGTGAAAGCTGCTCCAAGCCCTGTTATCAAAAATATTGATGTTCAAAACAATAATGTAACAGTTACTGCAATCGGAGGAAAAGCTCCTTATCTATATTCTAAAGACAATGTCAACTGGCAGACTTCGAATGTATTTAACAATGTTCCTAATGGGCAAAACAGGTTTTATGTAAAAGATGCATTCAACTGTGAGCCAGTGAGTGTAGAAATGACGATTATCAATGTCATCAACGCTATTACTCCAAACGGAGATCATATTAATGATTTAATTTCTTACGCAGATCTCGCTTATAAGAAAGATTTATCCTTTTCAGTGTATGACCGATACGGAAATAATGTTTTTAAAGGAACTGCTTTTAATAATTATACCTGGGACGGGAAGTTTAGCAATAAAAAAATGCTTACGGGAACGTATTGGTATGAGATTTCTTGGAAAGAGCCACACCTGCAGAATACCCTTGTGAAATATACAGGCTGGATTTTATTGAAAAATACAAACTAAGATTTGATACGACAATACTTTTAATAATAGCAATATTGCCAACAGCAACAAATTTTTGAAGCTGCTGTTAGGATAAGCTTAATTTATCTTATAATTTATGAAAAAAATACTATTAGTACTAATACTGTCTTTTTTCTCTATTTCTATATGGGCGCAAAAAGATACCGACCATTGGTTTGCACCGATGGCAGGGAGTCTGACTAACGGCAATCCCAAACAAGCTTTATTTTTATCGACCGATAGTACCGTGCCTTTTCCTGTTACCATTTACAATAATAATATTGTAATAGGTACAGTAACGATCAGCAAAGGAAGCCCGCAAACATTTGATGTTCCATTAAACATGATGTTAGGGCAAAATGCATCTGATGCAATGAGTGTAAAAACCAGAGGGCTTTATCTTCACGGTGACCTCCCATTTTTTGCAACCTATCGATTTTCGGAAACGAACCATGGAGAAATTCTAACGTCGAAAGGCAAAGCAGGAATTGGAACAAAATTCTACGCTGTTTATGCTCCGCTCATGAACAATACCAACACTTTAAATTTCACTTGTGGTATTTTAGCTACGGAAGACAATACACAGATCAAAGTTTCAGGATATGAAATGACCACTTGGTTTTACAATAACTTTAATGGACTTACTCATCCTACAATTACGATTACTTTGAATAAAGGACAATCTTATATATTTGCTGGATACGCCAATAAACCCGGAAACAAAGATGGTTTCATAGGAGCTAAAATAGAAGCTACAAAACCGGTATCTATTACCAATGGAAATTTCCGTGGACAGTTCGGATTGACCCCTCCTTATAATGGAGAAGATATAATAATGGATCAGTCGGTTCCTGTAGAGCGATTAGGAAATGAATTTGTGCTTATCAAAGGAATGGGGAACCTGCTTCCGGAAATTGAAGGAGCAATTATCGTAGCGACTGAGAACAATACAGAGATCAAACTGAACAATAATCCTGTTCCTGTAGCGACCTTGAATGAAGGTGAGTATTACCGGGTAAGTGCAATGAATTATATAGTAAACGGGCCATCTCATCTCAATATGTATATTAAATCAAGTAAAAACGTTTATGTATATCAGCTTTTATCTGGTACTCAGGATAATGATGCTACAGAAGGGTTTAATTATATGCCGCCTTTAAATTGTTTTTTACCTAAAACGATTGATGAAATAGGGAAAATTGGGGAGATGCCTTATTCTACAGCTTTCAATCCACCTCTTTTTGTAAAACTGAATATTCTTACGCAGACTGGAGCAGCAGTATTGGTAAACAATATGCCTACAACAGCAGCACAAGGTCCTTTTCCGGTAACAGGAACTCCCGATTGGGTTTCTTATTCTATTCCTAATATTTCTGGAAACGTTACGGTAACTTCTACAAAAGCAGTAACGGCTGGTATTGCCGGAGGAAGTGGAAATTTGGGTTACGGAGGTTATTTTGCAGGATTTGATTCTGTTCCTGTGATCAGAAAAACGACAGGAGACTGTGTTCCCGGAATGGTTTTAGAAGTACAAGCCGGTTTTACCCATTACCAATGGAATCTTAATGGAACTCCTATTCCAGGTGCTAATTTAAATACATATACCCCAACACAGGGAGGAAGCTATACTGTATCAATTACAGAAGGTACTTGTGTACCCCTTACAACATATCCTTACAAAGTATATTCATGTTTGGCAAATACAGTAAAGCCATTAAATATTTGTGCGACTGGTATCCCTATTGCAATTACGCCTGCTTTTACAAACTCTGCACAAATTCCGGTTCCTGGTACAGTTCAAATCATTACGCCACCTGCGAATGGTACTTTAATAGTAAACTCAACAACAGGTGTTTTAACCTATACAGCCAATGCGGGAACAATAAACGATACTTTCACCTATAAATTTTGTGGAAACGATCCGAACTTTACAGACTGTGAACAGGTAAAAGTAAATATTACAGTAGTTCCTTTGGTATTAACCGATACTACGATAAATGCTTGTGATATCAATGGATTTGGTCTTTTTGACTTAACAACTGCCAATGTAGGCGGACCAGCAACTGCAATCAAAAATTATTATCCTACTTTGGCAGATCTTAATGCAAATATCAATGAGATCATTCCTGCCAATGCATATTCATCTATAGTTCCTGCAACAGTTTTTGTAAAAGTAACTACTGCAGATGGCTGTACCGAGAATGCGAAAATTACACTTCAGTTTTTCCCTCGAGTTGTGGCAATGGATGCTGTTTTAAATGGATGTTTTAATGAAAACAATCCTACTACGGCAACATTTGATTTAACTGCGGCTAACGTTACAACCACTTTTCCGTCAACAAGAACATACTATCCAACGTTGATTGATGCAACCAACGGAACCAATGAAATTATTCCTGCGACAAACTATGTTTCACCAAATGGTTTTGTATATGTAAAAATAACTTCAGCTAACGGATGTTTTGGTTTTGCGAAGATTACCCTTAACGTTATTCCACCAAAACCATCAAGCGTTTTAATAGATAAAATAATTTGCCCGGATGCTTTTACAACGTTAGATGCAGGACCAGATTATACCTCTTATTTGTGGAGTACAGGCGCAACGACGCAGGTAATACAAAATGTTCCTGTCGGAGATTATTGGGTGATTCTGGAATTTAATGGCTGTAAAACCAAGCAGTTTGTGAAAGTACACGCTTTCCCGCTTCCAAAAATTAAAAAAATAAATGTTAGCAATAATACAGCAACAGTGATTGCAGAAGGTGGTACAGCTCCTTACCAATATTCTCGTGATGGGCTTTTCTGGCAAGACTCTAATGTATTTACAAATCTTCCTCGTGGTAAAAATATATTCTATGTAAAAGATGTCAACGATTGTGCTCCGGTTCAGACTCAGATAACAGTACCTAATCTCGTGAATGCAATTACACCAAATGGAGACGGCAGAAATGATAATTTAGATTATTCGGCACTGGCTTATCTTAAAGATTTAAAAATTTCAATCTTCAATAGATATGGGCATATGATTTACTCTTCTGATGTGAATAAAACGTATAAATGGGACGGGAAAATCGGTGGAAATCCCATAAGTACCGGAACATATTGGTATGAAATAAAATGGACAGAACCAGAAACTCAGATATCTGTAATGTATACGGATTGGATTTTGGTAAAAAATAGAGAATAATACAGTAGAGTATTATAGGGATTTATGAAGAGGGAATAATTTGTTTTGAGGCTGTCTTCTGGGAAAAGGCAGCCTCTTTTTTTTACATTATCAAAGTTTTTAGGTATAAAAGAATATTCTTAAAAGTAAAAATATCGTCTAAATCGAAAAAGCAGTAAAGTAAATTTTACTGCTTTTTTGTATTATTACTATTTTATTTTCAAAAAAATCTTAAAATTAATAATTGTATTGAGGTGATTAATATTTAAAATAATAAATTCGCTCAGATTATTTACACAAACTGAAAAAATAAAATGCATCATTCTATATTATTGGTCTTAGGACTTTTGTTTTCTGTGTTTATGCTGGTAATGTTGGCTCAGCGTATCAAAGTCGCTTATCCTATTTTTCTCGTTATTGCGGGTTTGGGAATCAGTTTTATTCCGGGGATTCCGCATGTAGGTTTAGATCCGGAAATCATATTTCTGATATTTTTACCACCCTTATTATACGAAGCAGCTTGGTACACTTCATGGACGGATTTTTGGAAATGGAAACGCCCAATCGGCTTGCTGGCTTTTGGCTTGGTATTTTTTACGTCAACAATTGTCGCTTACTTTACCTCTTCTTTTATTCCCGGATTTACCCTTGCGTTAGGATTTCTTTTAGGTGGAATTATTTCACCTCCCGATGCAGTTGCAGCAGCTACCGTTTTAAAAGGAATGGGAGTTCCGAAAAGATTGATGACGATTTTGGAGGGTGAAAGTTTGGTAAATGATGCTTCTTCGTTAATCGTTTTTAAATTTGCTTTACTTGCTGTAATTACCGGAACTTTTTCAATGCAGGAAGCCACCGGACAGTTTTTTTTGGGTTGCAGGAATGGGAATTGTTGTGGGACTTGTCGGAGCACATATTATGTACGTGATTCACCGTTTTTTACCGACAACTCCGGCAATTGATGCGGCTTTAACGGTAATGACGCCTTATATTTTATTTCTTTCGGCAGAGCAGTTTCATTTTTCAGGAGTAATGGCAGTGGTAACGGGAGGGTTGTTTATTTCATGGCGTTCTCACGAGATTTTTAAGACAGGAAGCACAAGATTAAATATGCTTGGGGTTTGGACGACACTTATTTTTGTAATGAATGCTGTCGTTTTCGTTTTAATTGGATTAGAACTTCCTCAAATTATAGAATCTCTAGGAAAATATTCAGTTTGGCAGGGTATAAAATATGGAGCAATTGTAAGTTTAATTATTATTTTACTAAGATTTTTATGGGTTTTTCCGTCAGCGCATATTCCAAGATGGTTAAGCTCAAAAGCCAGACAAGACCCTTCTCCGGGCTGGAAAGGTCCTGTTGTAATCAGTTGGGCAGGGATGAGAGGAGTTGTTTCATTGGCGACTGCGCTTTCAATTCCGTTTTATCTGGATGATAAAGGAACACTTTTTCCACAACGTGATCTTATTATTTTTATCACCTTCGTTGTGATATTTATTACGCTGGTTTTTCAGGGTCTGACTTTACCTTTTATTATTAAATTAATTAAACTTAAAGAAATTGATGATCTTGTCCCTGAAGAAGAGCAAAAGACAGGAATTCAGCTTATTTTAGACAATACAGCGCTTCAATTAGTCAATGAAAAATATACTGCCGAATTAAATGATAATGAACTAGTTGCTTTTTATAAATCTAATTTAGAATCTGATATTCACGTTGCCAATAAACGACTGGAATCTTTAGAATGCGATGAAACAGAACATCAGGAAATTGAAAAATATCATCAAATACTTCTGGATATTTATGCTATTCAAAGGAAAGAATTATTCAGAATGAGAAAAGAAAAGCTTTTTTCAGATGAAGAAATCCGTAAATCCGAACTTCAGCTAGATTTAAATGAACTGAAAATAACAGGAGCGGGACATTAATTTATTTTAAAAGAACATGAATACAAATTCTCATTACAAACTTCAGCACTTCATCCCGTGGACGCGCTCTAAAATTTACAAAATGCTCGTTTTGAGTATAATTCCAACGCTTCTTTTCTATTTTTTAGAATTAAATTGGCTTGCAATTCCATGGGTTCCGATTGCATTGTTGGGAACGGCTACAGCGTTTATTTCAGGATTTAAAAATACACAAACCTACAACAGAACTTGGGAAGCGAGACAGATTTACGGAGCAATCATCAACAGCAGTCGTGCTTTCGGAATTATGGTGAAAGATTTTGTGAGAAATAATGATAAACTGAAAGAATCTGAACTTCACAAAGAAATTATTTACCGTCATTTTGCCTGGCTCACTGCATTGAGATTTCAGTTGAGAGAAACCAAAAGCTGGGAAAATGTAAAAGTAAGAAGTTACTACAAAGAATATCTGAAATATTACAAAGTTCCGGAGTGGGAAAGTGATTTGTCGGAAGAGCTTAAACCTTTTCTTTCTGAAAAAGAGCTGGGTTATATTTTATCGACCAAAAACAGAGCGACACAAATTCTCGCCATTCAGTCAGAACATTTGAGAAAGCTTAATGAGGATGGTTTGATCTCAGATTACAATTATGTGGCTTTAGAAAATCAGCTGAAAGATCTTTATGATCAGCAGGGAAAATGTGAACGGATTAAAAACTTTCCGTATCCGAGACAGTTTACAAGCATTAATTTATATTTTACCAATATGCTGTGTTTCTTATTGCCATTTGGTTTTTTGGGTGAGTTTTCTAAAATGATCGAGAAATTTGGGGAGCATATTATCTGGCTTACCATCCCTTTCAGTGTTTTAGTAGGGTGGGTTTTCCTGGTTTTGGAGCAAATTGGTGAAAGTACCGAAAATCCTTTTGAAGGAAATCCCAACGATGTTCCGATTACGCAGATTACAAGAAATATTGAGATCGATCTTCGGGAAATGCTTGGTGAAACGGATCTTCCACCTGCATTGCAACCTGTCAATAATATTTTGATGTAAGGTTAATTTAAAAATAATGAGATTGATTCTCTGTGATTTATCTCTAATTCTAATAAAATTAATAATTATAGTTTGCAGGTATTGAAAAAAGCTATATATTTGCAACCACAATAACGGAAGGTAATTCTTCTGGGCATTGCAAAAGATCCGGTAGTTCAGCTGGTTAGAATGCCGCCCTGTCACGGCGGAGGTCGCGGGTTCGAGTCCCGTCCGGATCGCAAAAAGTTTTACAATTTTAACTTTAAAAAAATTGATCCGGTAGTTCAGCTGGTTAGAATGCCGCCCTGTCACGGCGGAGGTCGCGGGTTCGAGTCCCGTCCGGATCGCATAAAAGCTTTAAAATATTTGTTTTAAAGCTTTTTTCGTTTATATACCTTGAGCATATATTTAAATCAGTCTCAAAATTTAGAATCATACAAGACCCCAACTAACATAAACAAGAAAAGTATCGCCCTTTATACCTTCAAGCTTTAGCCTTAGTTTTTTCTCCGAATTAAATGATTCTGCCAAAGCATCAATACTTCATCTGCTGAAACAATCAACCATCTCATTATAGTTTAATAAGTTCATATTGAGACTTGCTCTAACTCTTTTTTTAAGCCTCATAAAAGCGTCTATGAATATAAAATAACCCTACTTACATAACATTCAGAAAGCATCCTTTTTTAGCAATCAGCTTAATAGAAATTACTACACATCTAAAACTCTTTCTTTTATATTCAATTTCCTTCTCAGCCTATCTTTAAAAGATGTTTAATTATAGTTTCGTTTTAGATTTTCCCGATCGAAACAATCACACCTCCTACCCTACTTTTTTGTTTTTTTAGAATTAATAAAATAAGGCTCAATATCAAGCAGAAGATCTTAACGATAAGCCAGATGCGAGATGAAAGATCAAACTTCAACATATAACCTTCAAAAGGAGCATTACAAAAACAATGACAACATACTTTGAAAGACGCAAGATCTGATCTCAATCAATTATAATTTTTATCCTTCTTAGTAAAGCTTTCAAACTGATTTCTAAGATCAATTTAAGATTGCATTTTGAACATAAAAAAAGCTTTAAAACAAAATGTTTTAAAGCTTTTATGCGATCCGGACGGGACTCGAACCCGCGACCTCCGCCGTGACAGGGCGGCATTCTAACCAGCTGAACTACCGGATCTTTTACAATACCTAAAGAAGTATCTTCCTTTATTGTGGTGCAAAAATACAAATTTTTAATAGTCTTGCAAACTTTTAGAAACAAAAAATGCTTCCCATAACGGAAAGCACTCATTATCAAAGTATTTTTTTTACAAGTGTGCGCTTAATTTCTCAGCGATTACTTCTTTTGGAGTAACTCCAACCAATTTATCTACTACTTCACCATTCTTGAAAATAAGAACTGTAGGGATATTTCTAATTCCATATTGCATAGAAATTTCCTGGTTGTTGTCTACATCTACTTTTCCTACGACAGCTTTTCCTTCAAAATCTGTTGCAACTTCTTCGATGATTGGTCCTAAAGTTCTGCACGGTCCGCACCATACTGCCCAAAAGTCTACCAATACCGGTTTGTCTGATTTTAAAACCGTTTCCTGAAACGAGCTATCCGTAATTTCTAAAGCCATTTTTTTATCTTTTAATTATTAATATTCTTATTTATTTTCCTAATTCAAAATTACCACTTTAAAATGAAAAGCCTATCTATGCTCAACATTTGTATTTTCTATAACGAAATCTTTAGAAATTTCTTTTAAAGCGGTCACAAAAGCATCAATATCGTCTTTTGTCGTCATGTGGCTGAAAGATACACGCAAAGGTGTGCAATTATCCATTTCATCCTCAGAAAGTACCATCATCATTACCATAGAAGGTTTTGATGCTCCTGAAGAGCATGCACTTCCTTGTGAAACAGCAATCCCTTTCATATCAAGTTGCAATCCGATTAAAGGATTTTTGTAGGGAAGTAAAAGACTTACCACAGTGTATAAGCTATTGTCAGCCTCTGAACTTCTACCGTTAAACTTTACTCCCGGAATTTCTGCAGCAACTCTGTCGATTGTGTACTGTTTAATAGTCTGCATATGTTCTGTGTAAGCTTCCATATTATTTAATGAAAGCTCCAGAGCTTTTCCTAAACCGGCAATACCGGCAACATTTTCTGTTCCTGCTCTCAAGCTTCTTTCTTGCGGACCGCCTGTAATAATCCCTTTTAAGCCGCTTGCTTTTCTGATAAATGCAAAACCAATTCCTTTCGGGCCATGAAATTTATGCGCACTGCAAGATGCAAAATCAACAGGAATATCTGAGAAATCAAGATTCATATGCGCCATTGTCTGAACGGTATCAGAATGGAAAAGCGCATTGCTCTCTTTGCAAAGCTGTGCAATTTTCTTAATGTCAACGATATTTCCGATTTCGTTATTGGCATGCATTAAGCTCACCAATGTTTTTTTATCTGAACTTTTTAGTAATTCTTCTAATTTAGCTAAATCAATATCTCCTTTTTCGTTAGGACGAATGTAAGCAACCTCTACCCCTTTTCTGTTTTTCATATCCAGAATACTCTCAGAAACACATTTGTGCTCCATTGGAGAGCTTATGATTCTTTCAATACCAAGATGCTCAACACTTGATTTGATAATCATATTATTAGATTCTGTACCGCAAGAGGTGAAAATAATCTCAGCAGGCGTTACATGTAGATAATCTGCAACCTGCCTTCTTACATTTTCTATAAGGATTTTTGCATCCTGACCAAAACTGTGTGTAGAAGAAGGGTTTCCGAAATTCATTTTCATCGTATCAACCATTGCATCGATTACTTCTTCTGAAAGAGGCGTTGTAGCAGCGTTATCTAAATATATTTTATTCATTTTTATTTTGAAGATTTTAATTGTACTGAAGTGAATTTATAACTTGAAGGAACTGTAAAGATAAACCAAGGATTTGAAAGCATCTGAATTTCCATTCCGCCCGATTCATACATCGGTACTTCCACATACAGCACATTATCTTTTACAGAAATACTTTTTATTTCTCTTATTGTATGATCGCCAGATCTGAATGAACCTAGATTATACACAACTACCTTTTTACCAACAGGAAATGCAGGATATTTCATCACAGGCTCACTTCCTACTTCTACAAGAGAAGTTCCCTGTTTAGATTGTATTACATTCTGAAATTCCTGTTCATTTTTGATGATTACAAAGCCGGGCTGTTCGGTTCCACCTTGCGATTCAGACTTTATAATTTCAGCTTTACTCTGCATATCTTCAGATTTTTGTGCAATTGTGCTTGTGCAACTCATTAAGGTTGCAAAACAAAAAATCAGCAGTTTATTCATTTTACTTTTATTAATCCTTCAAAATTAATGAAAAAATTGGTAATGACCCTCATTTGCCCATTTCAGCATTGGCTTATCTCCGGAAGTATCTCCGAACGCTATGATTTTATCATACTTATCGTCTGAAATTTCTTTTTTTATGCGTTCTAATTTCTCTTCTCCGTTGCAGTTTTTGCCTATAAAGTTTCCTGTAAAAATCCCATTTTTGAACTCCGCCTTTGTAGAAATAAGATTCATCTGCAATTTGTCGGCAAAAGGTTGAGTCCAGATATCAAGAGAAGCCGTCACCATAAGACTGCGTGTATTTTGTCTATCTATATTTTTAATAAAGTCTAAAGCATTCTCTCTTACTATTTTAGGATAATGTTCCTCGAAAAACTGTTTAGACTTTTCTTCAATTTTAGACTGCAACTGACCTTTCAACACAGAACCAATGAAGCTTTTTTTTACTTTTTCAGTTTCTGCCAATTTTAGTTTTAATAAAATAAAAAGCGGAATATGTTTCAAAAATTGAACCCGGAATTTTGAAGGATTGTAAAATTTAAGATACATAAACATGGTATCTTTATAAGTGATAGTTCCGTCAAAATCAAAACAATACAGTTTTTTCATATTACAGTTAAAGCTTTAATTTTTTAAATATAAACTCAGGAATATTCCTAATAATCATCATAATAACGCCCCAAATCGGTAAAACGTATGCAACATTTTTTTGTTTTTTGAATGCTTTGTAAATACATTCTGCAGCCTGCTTTGGCGTTGCTGTCAATTTCGGATTTAATGGTAAACCTTCGGTCATTTTTGTTGCCATAAAACCAGGTTTTATAGTTAAAACATGAACCTTTTTTTCGAAAAGATAATTACGAAGTCCACTTAAATAAGCTGTAAACGCCGCTTTTGCACTTCCGTAAATAAAATTACTCTGCCTTCCTCTATCTCCTGCAACCGATGATAAACCGATAATTGTTCCAGACCTTTTACTTTCAAATTTTTGCGCAAAATAATTCATCACAGGAACTAATTTTGAGTAATTAATGTCAATAATTCGCTCTGTATTTTTATTGTCGTACAAACCATCTTCAGTACTTTCTCCCAAATAACCGGTCGCACAAAACAAAACATTTGAATTAACATGATCAAAATCAAAATAATTGATATTTTTGGTCAGATTGAGTTCAATAATTTCAGATTGCTGCAGAAATTTCACATCAATATGTTTTGCAAAACGTTCCGTTGCTTCTTTATTTGAGGTAAAAAGATAGATTCTTTCATATTTTTCGCCTTCCTGCAAAGCTTTTTCCACAAAAGCCTGCGCTACTTCAGATGTACTTCCGAGAACTATCATTTTACTTATTATTTAAGATTCTTTTGTGCTGTAAAGACACAAATTTCGAACTTTCTACATTTTTAAGATAATTGGTAAGCGAAGATTTACTCATGCTGTCTTTGGTAAGATAAATTCTCCCTCCAAATTCCTGAACGGTTTGATCTAATTGCTCAACCAATTTTTTCAGCTTAGAATTTACCTTAAAGTCTAATGCTAAAGTATAGCCTTCGATGGGGAAAGAATTATATGCTTCAGGGTTATTTTTTCCGAATAATTTTAATACGGCAAGGAAAGAACCGTTGCCGCTGTTGGCAATGGTTTCAAGAATTTTTCTCATTCCTTCTTTTCCATTTTCTTTCGGAATCACCATTTGATATTGGATGAACCCTGATTTACCATAAATTTTATTCCAATCATTAATCGCATCCAACGGATAGAAATAGGTTTCGTAATCGATAATATTCTTCACCTCTTTTTTTGTCTGTCTTTTGAAATATAACAGATTAAAAAGCTTTACGGTAAGAGCATTTAAAACAAATCCGGGAAAATAGAACGGCACAGTCGGAGAAAACTTTTTCTTTAATCTTAGAGGATTTTTTGATAATTTTTGAGGAAGCTCATGTGCAAAAGCATGTTCACCTCTCATCAGAATACTTCTTCCGATATCTTTACCTTTTTGCAGACAGTCGATCCATGCCACGGTGTAAGTCCAGCTTTCGCTTTCGTCAAATAATTTAAATATTTCGTCTAAGTTTTCAGCTTTAATACTTTCCTGACGAATATAGGCTGTTTCTATATTTTTAAGCTTAAATCGAGCCGAAAGAATAATTCCTGTAAGTCCCATTCCGCCGATGGTCGCATAAAATTTGTTGGAATTTTCTTCTTTTGAACAGATAATAATGTCGCCATTCTCTGTCATTAATTTAAAATCAATTACATATTCTGAAAAACAACCTTCAGAATGATGATTTTTCCCATGAACATCAGATGCAATTGCACCACCAATGGAAATCAGTTTTGTTCCGGGCGTTACATAAAGAAAATATCCTTGCGGAACTGATATTTCTAAAACATCAGACAATAAAACACCAGATTCGCATTCTAAAATTCCATTTAATCTGTCGAAACTTATAAATTTATTTAATTTTTTAGTAGAAAAAATACTTTCTCCCAACGAAGCATCACCATAACATCTTCCGTTTCCTCTAGCAATCAGCTCGTTATGGTTCTGCACAAATTCTTTAATCTTTCTGAAGCTGTCTTCCGACTTCATCTCTTTTTCCACAATAGGAAAATTGCCCCAGTTTGTAACTTTTTGTATGAAATTTTGTTTCATAATTACAGTAAATTAAAATTAAGAATACTGTGTTTAAAATAAATCAATATTAAAAACGAGATTACCCACAAAACGAGCGTAATCTGGATATACCGGTCTCGGTATAAAATTTTTGTAGGAGATTCTGTTCGATTATAAACCAATGTTTGTTGCAAGTATCTTAGAAATGCAAAAACAACAAATATTACGGTATAAAAAATACTGGAATGTGACTTTTGCTGAACTTCAGGCGAAAGTGTAAACATCAGGTAACAAATAATCGCCAAAGTCACAGAAATAGAAAGTGCAATATCTGCAAACTGTACGTTATAACCATCTAAAGCTTTTCTTGTCTTACCCGAAACCTGCGCATTGATGAGCTCTCCCCTACGCTTTCCTATCGCTAAAACCAATGCTAAGACAAAAGTTAACAAAGTTGCCCATTGCGAAATGAAAATCCCTGTGATGTAACCACCTGCCTGTACACGAAGAACAAAGCCAATGGCAATGATAAAAATATCAACAATTGGAACATGTTTCAGCTTGAAGGTGTACGCAAGATTCATTACAAAATAAAATGCAATAATGAAAGCAAATTTCCAGACTGGGCGATGAAAATAGAATTGTGCAAATAAAATAAGAGCAACATCTACAATAATTAAACCTATCAGAATACTTATTGCTGTTTTCTTTGAAACAGCGCCACTCGCAAGCGGACGTCTTCTTTTTTCGGGGTGCTTTTGGTCTGCTTCTATGTCGTTATAATCATTAAGAATATAGACAACACCTGCAGCCAGAGAGAATATGATAAATGCAAAAATACTTTTACTAAGTAAATCTAAATTTTTAACATTGCCAGAGAAAAAAAGTGGAACGAAAACAAAAAGATTCTTTACCCATTGTTCTACTCGAAGGAGTTTTAAATATTTCTTCATTAATGTGGTTTCGATTGCAAAAATACTGATTTTACGAACAAAAATTAGCCATAAAAATACAAAAAAAACCGCCAAAGCGGTTTAAAAAATAATATTTATATGTTAAATGACTATTGACCTTGTTGAGCGTCATTAATCATTTTCTCATTTGCAGTAATTGCAAACTCTACTCTTCTGTTTTTAGCTCTTCCTGCATCGGTATCATTTGAAGCAACTGGCATAGACTCTCCTTCACCTGAAGCAAACAATCTGCTAGAAGCAATTCCTTTAGAAATCAAATAAGATTTCACAGAATTGGCTCTTCTTTCAGATAATTTTTGATTGTAATCATCTGCGCCTTTGCTATCGGTATGTCCGTAAATATTGATGTTTGTATCTGGATTATCTACTAAAACTTTCGTTAATTTATCAAGATTTGTTTTAGCGAGCGCTGTAAGCTCTGATGAATCAAATGCAAAAGTAACAATACTTTCATTCATTGTGATTTTAATACCATCTCCTACTCTTTCTACTTCAGCGCCCGGAAGAGTTTCTTTAATATCTTTCGCTTGTTTATCCATTTTGCTACCGATAACATTACCTGTAACCCCACCAATAATACCTCCTAAAACAGCTCCTAGTGCAGCATTTTTACCTTTACCTACATTGTTTCCCAATATACCACCAATTACAGCTCCTGAAGCTGCTCCAGCGGCTGTACCTCTTTGCTGGTGATTAGAATTTTGTACGGCTTCACAACTTGTTAATAACAAAGCTGATGATAAAAATAATGCTGCTATATATGTTTTGTTAAATTTCATCTTAAAATATTTTTAATTAATTATTTAGTATAATCCATTCCTGTTCTTTCGAAATTGTAAACTACTTTTATCGAGCTACCTTCAAATGGTACATTTTGTTCTAAAGAAAACTGATCTGTTGAATTATTGATTACAGTTAAAGTATAACCTGCTGTATTTTGTTTAGCCTTTGTACCGTCTGCAATTTTTTTGAATGTGAAAACATTACCCTTAATATCAACCTTTATTGGCTGAATAAACTGAGGACAAGAACCGCCTCCGTTTAATGTATAAGAACCCGAATAATTATTTGGTATAAATCTCCAATGACTTCCTACAAAACACTGTGCATCTGCTCCTTCATCAAAAGGTTTGATTTTGTAGGCCTTATCATAATTGATGCTTACAATCTGCCAATCGCCTTTCATTTTTAGAAATTCTGACCTTACAGCCTGTGCGTCTTTAGCTTTGTTTACTGTGGAACAAGACACTGCAAAAAGTGAGGCTCCCACTATACCTGCAAGTAATAGCTTTTTCATATTGTAGTTTTATTATTTTAACATTAAAGATAATACAAAAAACCGTGCCAAATTTTATTTATTTCAAAAAAATAAAGCCTGAAAAAACTCAAGCTTTATTTTAAATTATTTCAATCTGTCTGATTATTATTTCTTTACAGACTTCTTAACGGGTCTCGATTTTTTAACAGTTTTTGTTTTCACTGTAGTCGATTTTCCATCGTAGAAATTATTATATGCATACTCTGCAGCTTTTTTCACATCGATTACTCCACCTGCCTGAGATTTTTCTCCGAACTCGTTTTCTGTACTTGCGTTGCTAGTTTTCACTAATGCTTCAATGATCTGTACAGGTTTAAGATTGGGCATATAAGCAAGCAATACTGCCGCTGCTCCCGCTGCTACAGGAGATGCCATCGAAGTTCCTTGTTGATAACTGTATTCGTTGGTAGGAACGGTAGAATAAATTTCTTCTCCCGGTGCAAATACATTCACCATTTTTTTATTATAATTTGAGAAACTAGCTCTCAATTCGTTGTTTCTGTTGGTACTTGCGCCTACAACCATTACATTATTTACAAAAGGGGCTTCGTCTGTAATGTTTTTAAAGTTCGTAGGATAAGCCAAATGTTCTGCAACATCTTCATTTTCGTTTCCGGCAGCTTTTACTAAAAGAACACCTTTATCCTGAGCATATTGAAAGGCATCCCAAACTACATTTTTACCTGGTGAAACAGGTTTTCCAAAACTCATATTTAAAATTTTCGCTCCGTTGTCTACTGCATATCTTATCGCATTGGCAACATCTTTATCTCTCTCATCACCATTAGGAACAGTTCTTACCGACATTATTTTTGCAACTCTAGATGCAACACCGTATTGTACTTCTTTACCTTGCGGCAAACCTGCAATGATCCCGGAAACATGTGTTCCGTGTTCAGCATCAGGGCCTTGGTAATGATTATTCCCATAAATCTTCTCAGAATAATCATCATAATTATCACCTACAATTTCTGCTCTTGGGTCATAATTAAGATCATATTGCTTTGCCATCGGACCGAAATGATCTAATGCATTTTTCATTTCATCCTTCATCATTTTTTCAACTTCAGCAGAAGGTTTTCCTGCGAATGTAGGATCTTTAGCAATGTTGGTAAGAATTTCCAATGCTACAGCTTCCAATTGGGTAGACGGTTTTTTATTTTTAAGAATTTCTGCTGTTAAAGGTTGTCCTCCTAAAATTGTTACCATTGATGGAATAGACTCGTTAATCATCGTATAACGCTGAAAACTTTGTCTTGCATCAACACTTTTTTTAGTAAAAAGCTCTTTCGACTTCATATACATGGCAAATTCTTCTGGCATTTTCGCCTGATTTGCTTTGTTCTGAGTAGAGTTATCACCTTCAAAAACAGGTTTGTATTTTGCTACAACTCTGGTAACTTCCATGTTATCTACATCAATATCACCATTTTTTCCACCAATAAAATTCCATCCGTGAACGTCGTCTATATAACCATTTCCGTCATCATCTTTACCGTTATTTGGAACTTCATTAGGATTTTTCCACATATTATTAACCAAGCCAGGGTGATCAACCTGAACTCCGCTATCCAAAACACCAACAACTACTGTTTTAGGCTTTAGACCTTTTGATTCTAAAAACTTGTAAGCATTTTCAGTATTAACACCATAAACTTTTGTCGTTGCAAAATCTTTATGATACCAAGTCATTAAATCTTTATTTTCTTTTGGATCAACTGCAGGAGTTTGCTGAGCTGATGAATAAGTAAAGCCTGCTAAAAAAACTGCGGCCAACATTACCTTTTTCATATGTAGAATTTATTTATTAATTTAATAATCATCTGCAAAAGCAATATTCATAGGCATTTCACCAATTCTACAGCTTCGTTTGATTATAATTTTTTAATATTTTTAATATAAGTCATCGATTCTGGTCCTTTGTTACAAATAAGATCCACAATCGATAAATCATTCAAAAATCCTAGTTTATCTGAAAATGTCTGAAAATATTCAGCCATTTCGTATTCCGAAGTTTTTTTTGCAGAAAACTTTTCTCTGAAATTAACCTCTTCAGGATTTTTGATATATTCTTCATTCAAAGAGTATGCCTTTTCTGTCTTTAGAAGATTTTGAACGATTTCTATACTTTTTATATTGAAATCTAACAGAAATTTTTCTTTCTTTTCAAATAGTTTCTCCAATTTATCTTCATAGTATTCAAAATATGGCGAACCTTGATATACTGTTTTAATAGATTTCCAGTGAATTTTTTGCCAATCTTCGCGGTAAGACATTTCAGTATCTTTGAATTCACGATTTCCATTATGAATAATCGGAATGATTAATGAAAGCCTGCCGTTGGCTCCATAGATATTGGTGCGGTTTCTAAAGGTCTGCTTCGGGAAACTCTCAAATTGTTCGAACACCACTTCATTTTCAACATTTAAAAATTCTGAAAACCATGAAATTGGGGGTAAATAAAACACCGGTAATAATATATTCTGCATAACTATTATATAGAAAAATGAAGCATTTTTTCAAACACTTCATTTTATTTATTTTTAAATTTTAATTATATCTCGTCTTCTTTTTTCTTCTTTCCGAATAATTTCATAAAATATTCCCAGCCAAAGAAAAGAACAAGTATCATTGCTGCAATCCACCAATAAGAAGTTTTATTAGCTTCTCCTGTATTGGTAGCTTTAAACATTCTATCCCAACGAACTTTGAATGGAGCCTGATAAGATGAACCTGAATCTTTAAAAGCACCTTGTAAACTCATCCAGGTAAACATCGGTCTTCCAACAATATTTTCTTCAGGAACAAAACCAAAGAATCTTGCATCTAAAGAAGCATCTCTGTTGTCTCCCACCATCATATAATAATCCTGCTGAATAGTGTATTGATTGGTTTCTTTTCCGTTAATGAAAATTTTTCCGTTTTTATTTTCTAATGAATTATGTTCATAGTTTTTAATAATCCACTGATATTCGGGTAAAGTCTTTTCATTAAGTGTAACAACATCTCCTTTTTTAGGAATTTTCAGCGGTCCATATTGATCCTGATTCCATCCGCTATTGATAGGGAAAATAGAATTTGTTGTGTCTATTTTAGTTCTTGCTTCATCTCGATATGAAATAGCCGATTCACCTTTTGGCTGTATATCTTCTTTCATATCAATAACCTGTGGTAGTTTCTTAATTTCTGCCGCCGTTTTATTTGTTAAACCTTGAAAAGCATAAATAAAGCCATTTCCATTTGGAATTTCCTGAACAGGTAAAAATCCAAAAGTATTGTATAAACTTGGAATATCTAATTGACTTCCTGTGTTTACAATATATCTGTGCTGAACTTCCTGATCTCCTAAAACAGTTTCCGGTTTTCCGTTGACGAAAAGTCTACCCTCTCTCATCTCAAAAGTATCTCCTGCAACTGCAACCAATCTTTTTACATAAGGATCTGCTCTGTCTAGTGAAACATGCACAGAATCTCTTGGATAGTTGAAAACTACAATATCATTTCTCTGAGGCTTGCTGAATTGGAAAATTCTTTCGTAAGGTAATTTTACTGCTTCTACATAAGATTTAGGATCGTCTTTAGGATTTCCCGGTTCACCGGTATCCATAATTGTTCCCTGTAAGAAAGGAATTGCTACAGGACGCATTGGTAATCTGTAACCGTAGCTCCATTTATTTACAAAAAGGAAATCTCCAACAAGTAAAGTTCTTTCCATTGAACCAGTAGGAATCCCGAAAGGCTGTGTTACAAAAACGTGAATGATGGTTGCAAAAACTACTGCAAAAGTGATTGATCCCATAAAGGTATCTTTCTTTTGTGCATTTTTCTCTTCTTCCGTTAAATACAAGTCATTTTCATCTTCAATCTCGGTATCTTTAGAATAATTTACCGTTGCCATGTAAATAAACGGTAAAATCACCGTCAGCAATTGATCTTTGAATAAATTTTTTCCGAATTTTTTCATTAAATACAAATGAAAAACACTCATCATAATAGGACCTACAATAGGTAAATATGACAAGATTGCCCACCATTTCGGATGTTTCGTCTCTTTAAGGATAATGAAATAATTATAGAAAGGGATAAATGCGAATACCGGACTATACCCTAATTTCTTAAACAGCTTCCAAGTGGAAATCCCCATCAATACTGATAAAATGAGAACATAAACTGTGTACGTTAAAAAATAATTCATAAATTTTTGTGCCTAATCTATACTATAAATGATTAATAATGAGCGATAAATGATAATAGATTCACTATTGACAATTCACCATTCACTCGTATTAGTTTGCAATGTAGGGATTTTGTTACAAATCTAGAGTCCTAAAACATCTTTCATTGTAAAGTTTCCTTTTTTATCTTTGATCCATTCAGCCGCAACTACAGCTCCCAAAGCAAAGCCGTTTCTGTTGTATGCTGTATGTTTTATTTCGATCTCGTCTACTTCACTTCTGTAATAAACAGAGTGCGTTCCCGGAACTTCATTTTCACGGATCGCAAAAATTCCCAATTGTTTTTCCTGAGTTTCTTCCAGCCTCCACGCATCAAATTTATTATTGTTCTTAATGATTCCTTCAGCAAGAGAAATAGCCGTTCCACTTGGCGCATCCAATTTGTGAATATGATGAATCTCTTCCAGCTGACAAGAATATTCATCAACATTCTTCATCAAACCAGCCAATTTTTCGTTTAAAGCAAAAAATAAATTCACTCCTAAACTGAAATTTGAACCATATAAAAATGCCGTTTCATTTTCAACGGCTAACTGTTCAACTTCAGATTTTCTTTCCAGCCAACCTGTTGTTCCACAGATCACCGGAATTTTATTTTCAAGGCAAGCTTTAATATTATCAAAAGCCACTTCAGGAAGTGAAAATTCAATCACCACATCCGGATTATTAAGATTTTCAGCAGTCGGAGTTTCTTTCAGTCGGGCAACAACTTCATGACCTCTTTTTAAGGCAATCTCATCGATAATCTTCCCCATTCTTCCGTATCCAACTAACGCTATTTTCATAAAATTTTAAAACTTATTATCTTACTATTTATTATCTTTTTCTAGAACCTGAAACTTAAAGCCAAACCTGTTTTTGGAGGATTAGTATTAAAGTCATCATAGATTACCGCAGGAGCTAATGTTAAATCCGGATCTTTACGACCTTCATACAAATGGGCATCTACAACAGCGTCTACAATATTTAAAATATAAATTAAACCAGTAATTGCAATTGCATAATCCCTTTGTCTTTTTACTCTGTCTTGCGCATTTCCCAATGCCACTTTATCAAGAGTCGGGTTTCTGTCTAGGAAGTCATTTTGAGCCCCATTAAGTTTTGCAATATAATATTCACGGTATTTTTTATACTGATTTTGGTTCCAGACTGCAATACCAACTCCGGTTCCTACCGCTCCCAAAACAACGGGAACTTTCCAGTATTTTTTATTGTAAACCTGCCCTAATCCCGGTAACACGGCAGAATACAGACCTGCTTTTGTAGGATTCAGTTTTTTTACTTTTAAAGATGCAGGTGCATTTGCTTTTTCGATATCTTCAACAACTTTAGCTTCAGCTTGGGGCTTTACAGCAGGAATACTATCAGTCGCATAATGCTCTAACCTGATGGTATCTCTTGGGTTGGTTTGTGATAAAGCCAGCCCTGATAAAAAAAGTAAAAAGGTGAAAACTATTTTTTTCATTTATTTAATATGAGATAAAATATATTCCAGCTCATCTTCATTTTTAAAATCTAAAACAATCTTGCCTTTTTTGCCGGTTCCTGTTGTTTTTATCTCAACTTTCACATCAAGAATATCTGCAATCGTTTTCTGAGCTCTTTTATAATTATTTGAAAGCTCAGCTTTTGCTCTTTTAGCTGCCGGAGATTTTGGATTTTTTAAAGCAGTAGCCGCTTGCTCAGACTGGCGTACATTCAATTTTTCTTTGATAATTAAATCAAATAAAACCTGCTGAAGTTCTTCATTTTCAAGACTAATGATTGCTCTACCGTGACCTGCAGAAATTTCTCCGCTACGGATTGCATTCTGAATATCCGGGCTCAATCTTAATAATCTGATTGAGTTGGTAATCGTACTTCTGTCTTTTCCTATTCTTTGGCTTAAATTTTCCTGAGTAAGACCTATTTCTTCTAAAAGTCTGTGATACGTTAAAGCAATTTCAATCGCATCGAGATCTTCACGCTGAATATTTTCCACAAGAGCCATTTCAAGAAGCTCCTGATCATTTACCAAACGAATGTATGCTGGAATACTTGTTAATCCTGCAATTTTACTTGCTCTGAAACGTCTTTCCCCAGAAATAATTTCAAACTTTTCCCCTTCTTTTCTTAAGGTAATAGGCTGAATGATGCCTAAGTTCGTAATCGACTGTGCTAATTCGTTTAATGCTTTTTCGTCAAAATAAGTTCTTGGCTGCGTCGAGTTGGGATAAATATCTTCGATGGAAACCTCCATGATATTCCCAACAAATTTATCTGCTCCTTCATCAGTTGCTGTATTGACCGTAGCTTTGGATTCAGCACTTAAAATTGCTCCCAAACCACGTCCCATCGCTCTTTTTCTGTCCTTCATACTATGCTATTGGCTTATTTTTGATTTTTAATTTTTTACTAAATTTTCATTATTCAACAACACCTCTTCTGCAAGCTGAATATATTGAATAGCACCTTTGCTTTCAGCATCATAATTTAAGATACTCTCACCAAAACTTGGTGCTTCACTTAATCTTACATTTCTGCTGATAATTGTTTCAAAAACCATTTCCGGGAAGTGAGAATTTACTTCTTCCACCACCTGATTAGAAAGTCTCAAACGGCTGTCATACATTGTCAACAACAATCCTTCGATATCTAAATCTTTGTTATGAATTTTCTGAACGTTTTTAATGGTATTCAAAAGCTTCCCCAAACCTTCCAACGCAAAATATTCACATTGGATTGGGATAATTACAGAATCTGCCGCTGTTAAAGCATTCACTGTAATCAAACCTAAACTCGGTGCACAATCGATGATGATATAGTCGTAATCGTCTCTTACTTCCTCTAATGCCTTTTTCAGCATATACTCACGATTGTCTTTGTCTACCAGCTCAATTTCGGCAGCTACCAAATCAATATGAGAAGGTACGATATCTAAATTGGGAGTTGTTGTTCGCTGAATACAGAGCCTGGTTTCAACACTATGTTCCAAAAGATTATAGGTAGAATACGGCACTTCTTCCACACCAAGACCCGATGTTGCATTTGCCTGTGGATCTGCATCAATAATTAAGATTTTCTTTTCTAAAACTCCTAATGCTGCAGCTAAATTTACGGCAGTAGTAGTCTTTCCTACCCCACCTTTCTGATTAGCGATACCTATAATTTTTGCCATTGCTCAAACTTTAAGCTTCAAAAATACACATTTTTCTCTGCTCTTGGGGAATGAGTAAAATGAAAATAGAGTTAAAATATTGTTAACAAGGCTTTTATACATTAAAAAAATTATCCACAAAAATAAATCTTTGTGGATAACTATTGAGATTCGCATTTAAGATATTTAATTATCAAATTTCATGGTAATTGGAAACTTAAAATAACTTCTTACAGACTCTCCTTTTTTATTTTTACCCGGCTCCCATTTTCCTTTTACCGCTTTAATGGTTCTGATGGCTTCTGCGTTGAAAGAAGCATCTTTTCCGTTAGTTCTAATATCTGAAATAGTACCGTCTCTTTCTACAATGAAAGTAACTGTTGTAGAAACACTTCCTTCCTCTTGAAAAGCAGTAACATCAAACTTATTCATCACTTTATTTCTAAAAGCATCGATACCTCCTTCAAATTTTGCTAACACTGCAGCTACTTCCGGTTCATTAGAAACTTTCACAGGAACTTCAACCGGTGTAACAATTTTTGGCGGCACAGCTGTTCCTGGACCTGAAATCACACTTGTAGGGACATTAATAGTTGGTGCTGGTGGTGCAATAAAATCATTTTTCACTCCTGCAATCGCATCTTTAGGAATATCTTTTACAATATTACTTTCGTCTGCATTTCTTGTAGGAGTAACAACTGTAGCATCATATTGTTTTACACTTGGTGGCGGTGGCGTTACAGTTTGTGGTGGTAAAACTTCAGCAGGCGGATCTAAAGGTGCATCTACATCAATCAAACCTGGAGGAATAGGGTTTTCAATAATCCCTGTTTCAGGTGACTGAAAAGCAGAAATTACAGTTGGGATAATAGAAACCGCAGCCAATAAACCGACACCTATAAAAAATGCTTTGGTTAAAATCCTGTCTGATTCTGTTCTTAATACATACGCACCATACGCTTTGTTACGGTTTTCGAAAAGGATTTCGTTCAGTCGAAATTCCTGGTTGTGTTCTAGGTGTTTCATCACTATAAAATTAAAATTGTTAATATATAGATTATCAGTTTTCAATACTATTTGAAATAATCTTTAAAGCACTATCAAAATTTCTGCCAAAAACTTAACAAAAACTTAACTTTATATCAAAATCAGTGTTAAAGTTTAAAATTTAACTATTTTATGGATAGGTTTTGAGGTTGGTTGATGGTTGATAGTTCATGGTTGATGGTTGATGGTTGATGGTTGATGGAAGTTACATGATTGAGAATAATCATCATGATTGAAATAGCTTTTTTAATTCCCCTCCTTTGGAGGGGTGGCGAAAATTCGGAAGAATTTTTGACGGGGTGGTTTAAGAACGTGAAAAAAACTCGCTATATCTTTATTTTAAAAAGAAACCTACTTTCTTAGCCCCGATGGGAACGACATCCTTTTTTGTTTTGGTGAAGGAAATCAGGTTCGGAAAAAACAAAAAAGATATAGTGAACAGCGGGAAATAGCTTCTAAAAGATTAGTTTTTGGTTGTTAGTTATTAGTTGATAGTTTTTAGATTCTTCACTACGCTTTCGCTTCGTTCAGAATGACATAAAAAAAGAGACTATCGATTGACAGTCTCTTTTTTATTTATTTGAAAATATTCGTTAGAATAATTCTTTTCTGATGATGTTCTGACTTCTTTCAGGACCTACAGAAACCAAATATACGTTGATACCTAAATACTTTTCGATAAACTCGATGTATTTCTGAGCAGTATCAGGAAGCTCGTCATAGCTTCTTACTTTTGTTAAATCTTCGTTCCAACCCGGTAGATCTTGGTAGATCGGTTCGTAGTTGTATAATTTTTCTGTTGAAGAAGTGAAATAATCAATGATTTTTCCGTCTTCAGTTTTGTAATGAGTAACGATTTTAAGGTTTTCAATTCCTGTAAGAACGTCTAATTTCGTAATTACCAAGTTATTGATCCCGTTGATCATACAAGCGTGCTTCAAAGAAACAAGGTCTAACCAACCTGTTCTTCTTGGTCTACCTGTAGTCGCTCCGAATTCACCACCGATTTGTCTGATTTTCTCACCCAATTCGTTGTCTAATTCAGATGGGAAAGGTCCGTTTCCAACTCTTGTACAGTATGCTTTTGCAACACCGATTAAGTTTTGAAGTGAAGTTGGTGGAACTCCCGCTCCTGTACAAACTCCTCCTGTTGACGGAGAAGATGAAGTAACGTAAGGATATGTTCCGAAGTCGATGTCTAACATCAAAGCTTGCGCTCCTTCAAATAAAACGTTTTTACCGTCTCTGATGGCTTCGTTTAATTCTAATTCAGTATCTACGATTCTGTCTTGAAGCTGCTTTCCGATCTCTAAATATTCATTATAGATTTCTTCAACATCCAAAGTAGGCTTTCCGTAATATTTTTCGAAAAGAGAGTTTTTAACTTTTAAGTTTTTCTCAATTTTATCTCTTAAAATTTCAGGATTCAAAAGATCTACCATTCTGATACCGATTCTTGCGATCTTATCTTCATAACAAGGTCCGATTCCTTTTTTAGTAGTCCCGATTTGCGTTCCTCCGTGCTCTTCCTCACGGTAAGTATCCAAAAGAATGTGGTAAGGCATGATGACATGCGCTCTTCTGCTGATGAAAATGTGATCAGTTCTCATGTTTTTGCTTTCGATCTGATTCACCTCCTTAATGAAAGATTTAGGATTTACCACTACTCCGTTAGCAATGATACACTTCCCTTTGCACTGAAGAACTCCCGATGGAAGAAGGTGCAAAACAAACTTTTCTTCACCTACATAAACCGTGTGACCAGCGTTGTCGCCCCCTTGGAAACGCACTACATAATCTGATTTTGCCGATAAAACATCCGTTATTTTTCCTTTACCTTCATCTCCATATTGAAGACCTACAACTACGTAAGTTGACATATTTTACTTTTATTTTAGATTCATGCAAAATTACTTTTAAAAAATTGGGTGGGCAAATTTGTGGTGGATTTTATTTTTTGGTGGGGTGGAAATCATACTGATAATTATATACTAAGATTTCATTTCATCTTCCTTATATTTGATTTAATTCCAACCATAACAATGAGCCAATCTCAAAAACATCATTTCTTACCCGTCTTCTATCTTAAAGGATTTACAAATGAAAATGAACAAATGAAAATGAACAATTTAAAATCTTCAATATAAAAACAAAAAATTTCAAGCAAAAAGGAAAACTATTTTATCCTGCTTCTCATTTTTATATCTTAAAAGATAATACTATCACAACTGATTTTGGAGAAAGTGACTTTATGGAAAAATTATATGAAAAAGTCGACAGTAGTTTTGCGAAAATCCTTCAGGCAATCAATACCAATAGTTATGAAAACAGATTTGGTGTTAGTGAAAAAGACATGCCCTATATTAATAATTTCGTTAGTCAAATTTATTGGAGATCTCCATATTGTAAGCAAATCCTAAAAGATTATATAGAGAGACATACACATAAACAATTAGGATTTAAGATAAATAATCAAGATGGAATTTACAATGAAAAACTAAGTACAGATTTAAAAAATATACCTGAATTTTATAAAGCATACAAACTTTATAATTCTTTATTAGATCCTATTCGAGGATTGAATTGTGATATCCAATATCATATATTTGGTAGACCAAAAGAGCTACCTTCAATCTGTTCAGATTTTCCAATTATTTTCAAAACCACTAATAATATTAAAGTGTATGAAGATGATTATATATTTCCATTATCTAAAGAGCGAGTTTTTATCAAAAAAGATTTATCTCAAAAGTTTAATCATCAATTGCATCATCTTATAGATTTAATTTCATTAAAACAATCTGTAAAATATTTTGCAACAAATAGTGAGGAATATGTTAACTTTTTAATCAAACTTGATCAACAAAACAATTATTCATTAGAAGAATATAAAGAGATACTATTCAGTAACTTACTATAATTCTTTTACAATATACCAATAATTGGTATATTTGATTTAAAATTAAAATAATGGCAAAAAATACATCCATATTATTAGGTGATTATTTCGATAACTTTATTAGTCAACAGATCAAGTCTGGAAAATTTTCCTCTGCAAGCGAAGTTGTGAGAACAGCTTTGAGAATGTTTGAACATGAAGAATCTAAGAAAACAGAATTAATTAATGAATTAAAAAAAGGAGAAAAATCAGGATTTGTTGAGAATTTTGACCGCAAAGAGTTTCTAGAAAATCTTCATCAAAAACATTCTGCTGAGTAATGAAATACAAAATCAGCAAAGAAGCACTGAATGATTTAGAAAAAATTTGGTTGTACACTTCTGAAACTTGGTCAAAAGGACAGGCAGATTATTATTTTGATTTAATAATAAACGAAATTGAACATTTATCAGGAAATCCCAAATCAGGAAAAGATTATAATGAAATCAGGAAAGGATATTTTCGTTCTAGAGTAAAATCTCATTTCATCTTTTACAGAATTAATATTAAAAATGAAGAGATTGAAATCATTAGAATTCTTCATCAACAGATGGATATTTCATCAATATTAAACGAATAATTCTTTTTTAATTCAGGTCTTTAATTATCCTTCAAAAAACCAAATCACACCATGAAATCACTACAAAAATCAGGATATTTATCTGAAAACGCCACCAATCAAACCCAACTCTTTTACACTTTATTTTATCCCGAAGAAATTCCTGTAAAAGCGACCTTACAAATCGTTCACGGGATGCAGGAACATAGTGGAAGATATTCAGAAATTGCAGAATATTTTGCCAATCGAGGATTTGCGGTGTTGACATATGACCATTTAGGACACGGAAAATCGGTAAAAGAAAAGAAAGATATTGGATTTTTTCAACGCAATAATCCTGATGAAAGATTGATTACAGATGCCGAAAAAATGAGTAAATTTCTGATGGAGCAATATCCTGATGTTCCGCATTTCATTTTGGGGCATTCAATGGGGTCTTTTATCACGCGGTGTCTTCTTCAAAAAATGAGCAATCAGTTTTCGGGTGTCATTATTACTGGAACTGGCGGACCTTTGACAGGAATTAATTTAGTGAAAACCTATTTTTCTCTAGCTAATAAACTGGCTCCTCAAAAACGAACTTTTTTCAATAACATTTTTAATATTGTCAACAACAAACAATTTAAAAAAGATAAAGACTTTGGCGATACAAGCTGGCTTAGCCTAAATCCCGCCAATAGAAATGCATTTTCTAAGGATGAACTTTGCGGAATTCCTTTCACCAACAATGCGTTTTATGCGTTATTCAGTATTTACAAAAAAGCAACGGCGAGAAATTGGGCACAAGCTATTCCGAAGTCCTTCCCTTTTCTTTTTGTAAGCGGGCAAAATGACCCTATAGGAGATTTTGGAAAAGGCGTGACGAAGACTGTTGGAAATTTAAAACTTGATGGGTTTAAAGCGGTAGAAGTGAAAATATATCCTGAAATGCGTCATGAAATATTGAATGAAGAAATCAGAGAAAACGTATTGAATGACATTCATCAATGGATTTTGAAACTTTTATAACAAATAACTTCAGTAACCTCAACTCACGAAGCTATTTTATCTTTTTAATTTTCAAACTTTTTATTTAACCACAAAAGAGTCAAAAGATTTAGATATTTCTATTTAAAGGTTTAAAAAGCACACAAAAGCTTTTAAAAATCTTAGATTTTTTATTCTTTTGAGAACTTTGAATATCTAATGATAACTTTATAATTGTCTTTTGTTCCTTTTGTGGTTAAATCTAAAATTAGTTTAAATATGCTTAGTTTAAATAGACTTATTTTAAAACAATCTCTTTATCAACTCCAATTTGTTCTAAAAAAACTTCATCATGCGAAATCACCAGCAAAGTTCCATGATAATCTTTAATAGAATTCGTCAAAATTTCTACATTTTGAAGGTCTAAATTATTCGTGGGTTCATCGAGAATAATCATATCGGGAGCTTTGTTGCTGATGGAAAGTCCGCACAGAAGAAGTCGAAAACGCTCTCCACCACTCAGAACATCACATTTTTTATCCCAGGTTTCCTTTCCGAATAAAAATCTTGACAAGAATGTTTTCACTTCCGATTCGGGCATCGCATTATCATTGAACTGTTCGGCAAAATCATAAATCGTTGCATTTCTATCAATTAAAGAATACTCCTGGTCAATATAAATTGTCTGAAAATCTGACTTCGAAATAACTCCAAAAGAAGGTTGCAAATCTTCCAACAAAAGCTTTATCAAAGTCGTTTTCCCCGAACCGTTCATTCCTTTGATGGAAATTCGGTCACCACTTCTAATTTCAAGATTGAGGTTTTCTTTCCAAAGATTTTCTTGGTCATATTTAAAATTAATTTCTTCCGCCGAAATCAAGATTTTCCCCGAATGCAGATTCGAATCATTAAAATTCACTTTCATTTGGTCAGCATTTCTAACCGACGAACGCAAATCCCGCAAATCACTCGAAATATCATTGATTTTCTCTGCATGAACAGACTTCAGTTTCGAAGAATTTTTCTCCGCGTTATTCCGCAACGTATTCATCATAATTCTTGCAACACCCGATTTTTCCTGCTTTCCTTTTCCTCGTGCATCGAGTTTTTGTTTACGTTCCAAAGTTTCACGTTCCTTTTCTTTAGCCTTTTTCAGTGCACGTTCTTTAGAATGAATATCATTTTGTAAAGCTTCATTTTCAATTTCCTTTTGTTCGGCATAAAAATCATAATTACCTCCGTATGTTGAAATTCTCTGATTGCTTAATTCAAAAATTGTATCAACTAAATTCAGCAAAGTTCGGTCATGACTCACAATCACAATCGTTGAATTTGTTTTTTCAATAAAATCATACAACAGATTTCGACCTTCCAAATCGAGATGATTCGTAGGTTCGTCGAGTAAAATAATTCCAGGCTGATTGATTTGAATTCCTGCAAGAAAAACCTTTGTTTTTTGTCCGCCACTCAAACTTTCCAAAGTTTGGTTTAAATCTAAATCTTCAAGTTTCCAATATTGTAAGGCATTTTGACAGCGTTCTTCAATGTCCCAATCGTCATTTAAAGTTTCAAAATAAATTTTATCTACTTCGCCATGGATTATTTTTTGAAGTGCATCAAGTTTTTGATTGATTTTCAAACATTCCGCAACCGTCAAGTGATTAAAATTTCCAAACATTTGTGGAACATAGAAAATATCACCATGAATATTGACATTTCCTGCCAAAGGTTCAATTTCATTGGCAATAATTTTCAGCAAGGTAGATTTCCCCGTGCCGTTACTTCCGACCAAAGCCGATTTTGTGTGAGAAGGTATCGTTAAATTGATAGAATTAAAAAGCAGATTTCCCGCAGGAAACCCAAAGGATATATTGTGTAGAAAAAGCATAATTTCTTTCTTTTAGTAAGGTTAAACTGCAATAACATTTTTCGTTATTGTTTATTAAATCTGAAAGAAATTAAATTCTACATGTCTGATGTTTTGGGTTTTGTGTGATGCAAAGATAGTATATTCTTCTTTTGTCTTAAAACAAAAGAAGCAAAAATTCAAGTTTTGGAATCCTTCGCTAAAAATTAAAATTTAATCCTAAAATTCCCAAAACTCGCATGAATTTATAATTTATCATTAATTTCAAAATTGTAACATGCTCAAACAGTGGGAATTTTTTAACGGATTAAATTTAAATTTTCTTAACGCTCATGCTTCCTATACCAATTCAAATAGCGATTCTTTAATTTCATGCCTCAACTCCACTCATCACCTGACGGAAAAGTCCTTTGATGTGGTCGATTTCAGATTGATACATGGTCTTTTTTCGGCAGCCGAAATAAAGAGTGTTTTCAAGTTTTTTATCGCCTTCCCAAATCAGTTGTATTTCACCGCTTTCAATTTCATTTTTACATAAAAAATCAGGAACGACGGCCAATCCGGTTCCTCCTTTCAGGCAACGGATAATTGAATTTAAGTTCGGAACAATATAATTGGGTCTGAAATTAGGTTTATGTCCGAAATTCATCAGCCAAAACTGAAAAAGATGTTCCATATCACCGGTTGTACCGTACCATTTTTCGTTTTTCAGCCAGCTTTCAATTTTTTGGAAATCTTTGGTTTTTAAAACCTCACCAAAACTTTCTGTATCAATATCTTTTCCGCCTACCAAAATAATTTGTTCAGAAGAAAATGCTTCGTGCAGAATATTGGGTGACGTTCCTTTTTTAGGAGTGATAATTAAATCTAAAATTCCTTTATCCAGCTGGTCCAACATCTCAGGATACTCACCAAAACTGATAATTAAATTAAAATCCAGCGTCGAAACATACTGTTCCAAAGTAGTCTGAAAAGTTTCAAAACACATTCCGACACTGATGGTTGGTGTATGTTTTTCGGTAGATTTCTGAAAATTCTTTTCAACTTCTTCAAGCTTAGTTAAAGGTTCTGAAATCGCATTAAACAAAACCTTTCCTCTTTCAGTCGGAATCATTTTTCTTCCGGTTCTGTCAAATAATTTGTATCCAACATAAGCTTCCAATGAGCCTAAATGCAAACTTACTCCGGGTTGCGAAATAAACAGAGAATCTGCTGCTCCGGTTAATGTTCCGGTTTTATAAATCGCTTTAAAAGTGCGGTACCATTCTAAATTAACCATAATAGTTATTTTAATTATGATACAAATTTACGAAATAATCAGAATACTGATAGTTTTTCATTTCTTAAGAAAGAAGCATAATAATTCGGGATTTCACTTTTCTCAATTTCCTGAACAACTTTTTCGAGTGGATAATCTAACTGAATAATTTCAGGAGTGATTTTTTCTTCATCCAAAGTCAGGATTACATAAGAAGCCAATCGGTTTTCTTCTCTTGAGCGACCAACAGAACCACTGTTAATTGCCCATTTTCCATTAAAATATTTTTTAAATGACCTATGAGTATGCCCCATCATAATTACATCAGACTTAGATTCACTCAACATATTTTTAAAAATTTCATCATTTTCTGATTCATATAAATAAATATCATTACTTTCTAAACTGGAATGCACCAATTGAATACTCCAATGTTTTTCGCCTATTTTATAATTTAGCTTTAAATGAAAAGGCAATTCTGACAAAAATGCTTTGTTCTCTTCTGTAATGTATTTTTTAGAATGATTAATAGCTAAAAATCTTGCAGCCGTTTCTTCTTCAGAATGCTTGCTTAAAGGAATTACAGGGACATCAAAACCAATTCTTTCATCATGATTTCCCATTAAACAAGGAATGTTCAGATTCCTTATTTTTTCAATTACTTCATTTCCCCAAGGAGCAAAATCTACGAGGTCTCCCAAACAGAATTTTTGACGAATTCCTCTTTCTTCAATATCATTTAAAACCGTCTCCAAAGCTGGAAGATTTCCATGCACATCCCCAAAAACCGCAATTTGTATCATTATTCTTTTAATTATCAAACAAATTTACATGACAGAAAATAATTTTAACTCTGACAGAATATGACTTTTAACCATGAAAATAAAATTTGCAAAAGATAAATGTAATAATAAATTTTGCTTCGCAATAAATGAAGAGTTTTCAAAATAAAAAATTTTAAATATCATTATTCTGATAGTTTAATATAATTTATATTATTTTAATTATACAAAATCCCAACATAACTTTGCAGAGTAAAATTTAAACAATCATACAAAATGAAAAAAGTATTAATCATCAACGGTGGACAAAACTTCGGACATTCAGGAGGAAAATATAATCAGACTATTGCAGACAACACATTGGAAGTTTTAAAAAGATTTGAAAATGTAGAAGTGAAAATCACCAACGCAAGTGATAATTACAACAAACACGAAGAAGTAGAAAAATTTGTCTGGGCAGATTATATCATTTACCACACTCCGATTTGGTGGTTTCAGTTGCCGAATGGTTTGAAAAAATATATTGATGAAGTTTTCACAGCCGGTCACGCAAAAGGAATTTACATGAGCGACGGAAGAACTTCTGAAAATCCAAAAATCAACTACGGAACTGGCGGAATGTTGGGCGGAAGAAAATATATGGTGACCACAAGCTGGAATGCACCAGAAACAGCCTTCACGCTTCCCGGAGAATTTTTCAACGAAACAAGTGTAGATAACGGCCCCTTATTTGGTTTTCACAGAATGAACGCTTTTGTTTCTTTAGAAAAAATGGAGAGTTTTCATTTCCATGATGTAGAGAAAAATGCAAATATCGAGCGCGATATGAAATTATACAGAGAACATCTTACAAACGTTTTTGAAAAAGAACTAAAACCACAATTAGTCTAATGAAAATCTATCTTACCGCAATAATAAAAGCAAAAGAAGAGCACAGAGCCGAAGTTTTTGAAGTCCTTCAAAATATGGTTGCAGAAACCAGAAAAGAAGAAGCCAACGAATTGTACACACTTCATCAAGGAATTGAAGATAAAAATCATTTTATTTTCTACGAAATCTGGAAAAACGAAGAAGGATTGAAACAGCATAACGAACAGCCTTACATTAAAGCTTTTGGAGATTTGGTTGATGAAAAACTGCAGGAAAAACCTCAGATTTATTTAACTGAAATTATTTAAACATTAAACCATTAAGAAAATTTAAGATGTTAAGCTTAATTAAGGAAAATCAACAGATTTTTTTAAAAAGCACACGCTTAAAGCGCTGCTAGATCCTAATATTATAAACTTCTTAAATAAACCTTAATGGTTAAAAAATCATTAAATATGAAAAAATTAGCATTATTAATTCTTGCATTATTTACAGTAGGATTCGTACAATCACAAACCAAAAAATCAAAAAATATGAAAAAGAAAATTTTATTTGTCGTGACCAGTCATGACAAAAAAGGTGACACCGGCGAAGAAACCGGATATTATCTGGGTGAAGTTTCGCATCCTTGGGAAGTTCTTCACAAAGCCGGTTACGAAATTGATTTTGTAAGCCCGAAAGGCAGAACTCCTCCTGTTGATGGATTTGATTTAAAAGGTCCTATCAATAAAGAATTCTGGGGAAGTCAAGACAAAGCTAAAATCGACCAATCTTTACAGCCTTCACAGGTAAATCCAAATGATTATTCTACCATTTTTTATGCAGGAGGTCACGGCGCAATGTGGGATTTTGCAGACAACACCGAATTATCAAAAATTGCTTCAAAAATTTATGAAAACGGAGGAATTGTAGCCGCAGTTTGCCACGGTCCGGCTGGTTTGGTGAATATTAAGCTGAATAACGGAAAGTATTTAGTAGATGGTAAAAAAATCAATGCTTTTACGAATGAGGAGGAAGCTGAAGTAAAATTAACAAACGTAGTTCCTTTCCTTTTGGAAGATAAGCTGAAAGAAAGAGGTGCGAAATTTGAAAAATCAGGGCTTTGGCAAAATCATGTAGTGACCGATCAAAGAGTAATTACAGGACAAAATCCGCAGTCTGCAAAAAGTGTGGGTGAAGCTATTTTAAAGGAATTAAAAAATAATTAGTAAATATTTTAACCACAAAAGTCACAAAAGACTTTTACACTTAAGTTATTTTAAGCTAAAATTATTTCGTTGAAAAGAACACTTAAGATTTTGAAAATCTTAGATTTTCGACTTATGTGACCTTACTGCCTTCAATACATAAACTTTAAAACGAAAGTACTTCAACAAAAACTTTTGTGACTTTTGTGGTTAAATCAACTTAAAAAATTAAAACAAAAAAAAATGCAATATAGAAAATTAGGAAACACAGATTTAGAACTTTCAGTGATTACTCACGGAGCGTTTGCAATCGGTGGAAATATGTGGGGTGGAAATGAAAAACAAGATTCTATCAACTCAATTCATGCTTCTCTAGATCATGGTGTAACTTCCATTGACACCGCTCCTTTTTATGGTTTCGGATTGAGTGAAGAAATGATTGGTGAAGCTATCAAAGGAAAAGACCGTTCGAAAATTCAGTTGCTGACAAAATTCGGATTGGTTTGGGACGGAAGCAATAATGGAAAAGGTGAATTTTTCTTCGATGCAAATGATGACAGCAAAATACTTCCTGTGTACAAACTCGCTTCAAAAGAAAATGTTATTAAGGAAGTTGAGGAAAGTTTAAAAAGATTAGGAACAGATTACATCGATCTTTTACAATTGCACTGGCCAGATTCTACAACGCCAATTAGTGAAACTATGGAAGCGATGGAACTCTTGATTCAACAAGGAAAAATCCGTGCAGCAGGTGTGAGCAATTGTTCTGTTGAGCAAATGGAAGAAGCCAATAAAACATTGAACTTAGCAAGCAATCAGGTTTCTTACAGCATGCTGAACCGTGCAATTGAAAATGATTTGGTTTCCTATTCTTTAGAAAATAATTCAGGAATTATCGTTTACAGTCCAATGGAAAGAGGTCTTCTGACAGGAAAATATTTCAAAGAAGATCAATTAAAAGAAAACGATCACAGAAACGGCTATTTTTCACAGTTCGACTTACATAAAGTGAAATCTTTCTTAGAAAAAATAGAACCGATTGCCAAGGAAAAAGGAGTTACACTTTCTCAATTGGTTTTACGTTGGACAACATTACAACCAGCAATTACAGTGGTTTTAGCTGGAGCAAGAAATGCTCAACAAGCCATTGAAAATGCAAAAGCAATGTCTTTCGATCTATCTCAGGAAGAATTGAATTTTATTAATTCTGAACTAAAAGAAATTTAATTTCTAAGCAAATATACTGTTGATTTGGTGTGAAAATTTCATTCTAAAAATTTAAATTCAATTGATTATGAAGGTATTAAAAACTATTATATTACTATTTACAGTTTTAATTACGAATACTTTTTCAGCACAACAAAAAGACAATTGTCGTTACATCAAAACGCCGACAGGTTATCTGATGGTATTGCGACAAGGTGATGATGTAATTTCCAATATTGAAAATCTGGCGAAAACAGAAAATATTCCGTCTGCAAGCTTTACGGGAATTGGCTTTGCATCAGAAGTAACTTTTGGATTTTATGATTTTAATGCTAAAAAATTTAATCCTAAAACATTCAGTAAAGTGGAAATGGGAAGTTTGACGGGTTCAATCGCATGGAACGAAAAAGGTCCGTCAATACACGTTCACGGCGTGGCGACTGATGATCAATTCAATGCTTTTGGCGGACACATTTTGTCTCTGCATGTCGGAACAGGTTCTATGGAAGTGTATGTAACTTTGAATGATCAAAAATTAGATCGAAAAATCGAACAGCCTTTAAATGCAAACGTTCTGCAGCTCAATTGTAAACAGTAAAATTAATTCCTTCAAAGGAAAATCGCTTCTCAATAATTGGGAAGCGATTTTTGTTATTGATTTAAATAAATCTATAATTTACTTTGCAATGGGCAAATGGGTAGAGATTGCAATTCTATTCCATGAATTGATGGTGACAATTGCCATAATAATTTGAGCAATCTGGCTTTCATCAAACAATTGTTTAGCCTTATAATACGTTTCTTCAGTCAGACCTTTTTGGCTGATCAAAGTAATTTCTTCCGTCATTGCCAAAAGCACTTGCTCCTCTTCAGTATAAAGCTCCAACGCTTCTCTCCATGCGTTTAAAAGATAAATTCTTTGAGGAGTTTCACCATATTTCATTGCGTCTTTTGTATGCATATCCAGACAGAAAGCACATCCGTTGATTTGTGACGCTCTGATTTTGATTAACTCTTTCTGAATATGGTTTAAAGAAATGGTTTGAAGATATCCTTCCAATCCCATCATTGCTTTGTAAGCGGCAGCATCTGCAGTTGCCATATTGATTCTTGCACTCATAACGTTTATGATTTTTTAGTTAATGTATCTATTGAAAAATAAAATTCTTTTTGTGTTGCCAATAAAAAAGCCGCTGCGCTTCCTACCCAAACCGAATAATCCAAAGGTGCTTTTATTCCTAAAGCAATGCTCATCGATAAAGCAAATACAAGCAATAAAAATCCGGTTCCGTAAGCTGCTATTTTTGTTTTGAAACCTAAAATCAGCATCAATGGAAAAAGTATTTCTAAAAATGTAGCGGCATAAGCAGAAAATGTGCTTAACATTTCGGGGAGAAAAAACGTCAATTGTTGGGTATACTTTTCAAAGTTTTCCCAGTTTCCCCAAGCTGAGTTGTCACCCCACAAACCGAATCTGTCTGCCACTGCAGAAAGCATCGTTACGGAAATTATTACTCTTAAAAATAACTGTGGAAATATGGAATCTTTGCCTGTCATTGCATTTGTTTTTATGAACAGGACAAAGTTGCGAATTAAGAATCGTAAAAATCTTAAACTGGTTTAAGAACGTAATTTCGCTCTGATTTCACTTAAATATTCAGGAGTAAAACCTAAAAAAGAAGCCAATAAATATTGTGGAATTCTTTGAATAAACCAAGGATACAAAGTACTGAAATGCACATAATATTCCTCTTTCGTCATCTCATAAATGTAACGAATTCTTTTTTCGGCAGCTGCATAAGCGGTTTGGTAAACCATTCTGAAATAACGTTCCATCATCGGATGTTTTTGAAGCAACAGTTCCTGAGATTGGAAATCAATCGATAAAATCGTAGAATGCTCAACAGACTGAATATTAAAATCTGTTTTCACTTGTTTTTCAAAAGCAAAAGTATCAGAAATCCACCAGTTTTCGATAGCAAATTCGGTGGTTTGTTCTACACCTTTTTCATTCACGAAAAATTTTCTCAGACAGCCTTTTAAAACAAAATATTTTAACTTGCAAAAATCACCTTCAAGCATTAAATTCTCTTTCTTCTTCACTTCCAAAACCTGAAAGAAAGAAAATATCGAAGTAAATTCTTCGTCACTGATTGTAATAAATTTATCTAAGTGTGCTTTGAAGGTTTCCATTTTTGAAATTGTGTAACCAAACTTAACTTTATTTTTTTAGTTTTACAATAACAAACAATAAATCATGGAAATCATTGCCAAAATCTTAATCGCAGTTGTCGCACTAGAACATCTTTACATTCTCTGGATGGAAATGTTTGCCTGGGAAACCAAAGGAAAAGAAGTTTTCAAAGCCGCTTTACCAGCTGAAATGTTTAAACCAACAAAAGGTTTGGCCGCCAATCAAGGTTTGTACAATGGTTTTTTAGCCGCAGGATTAATCTGGTCTTTTTTTATAGAAGATGAAAAATGGCAAACCAATATTGCTTTATTTTTCTTGAGTTGTGTGGCCGTAGCAGGAATTTATGGTGCCATTTCAGCAACGAAAAAGATATTTTTTGTTCAAGCTTTGCCTGCTATTTTAGCGATTATTGCGGTGCTTTTGAAATAATTAAATAAAAAACACGCAGATGATTAATATCCGTTTGGTGATTTTTCTTTTTATTGGAATTTCACATCTTTCTATAGCTCAAACTAAAAAAGAAATAATTTCAAAAATAATAGAATTAAATTCTCTGGACAGCTGGGACGGTATTGAAAATCCTATTCTTGAAAAAAATGGATTAAGCAACGACAGCAATTATTATAATTTTGAAAAATTAAAAAAAATAATTTCAACGGAAGAACTTCAAAAATTAACTAAACACAAAAATCAAATACTTAGATTATATGCTATTGATGAATTAATGGATAATGAAAACAAAGCTATAAATGTAAAGAAAGAAATTTTAGATGCTATTAATCATAAAAAAATAATACAAACTCATTCAGGTTGTATTGTTGACAAAGATTTTACTTATTCAATTATTTATCATAACTACTGGAGCAATGTAAGAGGAAAAGCATCAAAACCACCTCATGAAACAGATGAAAAAAAAATTGAATTAATTAATCTTAAAGCAGTAAATGAAGACATTCTTTTAAGAGAGATAAATTCTGACATTTTAAAACTCGATGAAGATCTATATTGGCTTGTTTATGACCGAGCATTTGAAGTAGAAAAATATGATGATGGTTTGAAAAAAAACATTATTAATCTTCTTTATAAATATAATAACAGTTATGCATTTCAATATTTGAAAAAAAATTATCCGAATGATTTTAATAATATTTACAAAGAATATTTTATTAGGTATTTTTCAAAAGCTACTTTTGAAAAAGTAAATCAAACTTTTTATTTACTTGATTTAGCACAATATGCTTTTGAGAATAATAACGAAGATATGAAAAAGAGAATTTTGGAAAAATTAAGAACTACCAAAGGTTGGGAAAAAGAACTGAGTGGAACTTTTGAGCATCAAATTTTCAATAAATACAATGTAAAATTGTAGCTTTTAATACTAAAAATATTTTCGCTTACATTTTCATTGACTTCCTTATATTTGGATATTTCTTCACCACAAAAACAAACTCATACTAAAGCACTATAATTCAAAGTATTCCAACCTTAAATTTCCATTAAATATAAAATCCGTAAATTTGCACCGTCATAAGAAATTGATGTACAGCTTTTTTATGCTTTCAGCATAATCATAAATTCAAGTTGTTCTGGCAAATATCTTTAATTATCCTGATGATAATTATTCTTTGATTCAATTTAAAAAAGATTGATTTCTTTTTTTTACGTAATACATTCTTTGTCAAAGTAAAACCTTTTGAAAATAATAAACATAATCATTCATTTGATATGATTTTGTATGTTTTTTGTTATTTAAAAAATGATTTTACTGTAAAAATCATACTGAACATTTTTGCTTGCGGTGACATCGCTCATTAAAGCATCATTGTCTCAATTTCTTATTTCAAATACATTAACAAAATCTGAATATGGATACAATTGATACTAATAGAAAAGTAAAACTTAAAGTTGAAGATCTGACGATAATTTTCGGAAAAAATAAAGAAAAGGCGCTAGAACTTCTGGATAAAGGTTTTTCTAAAAAAGAAATTCTTGAAAAAACAGGCTGTACGGTAGGAATCAACAAAGCAAGTTTTGAAATATACGAAGGAGAATTCTTTGTCATTATGGGTCTATCAGGAAGCGGAAAATCAACTTTACTGCGTTGTCTGAACAGACTAAATGAACCGACCGCAGGAAAAGTATATATCAATAACGATAATATTACCGATAAAAACAACAAAGATCTTCTGGAAGTAAGAAGAACAGAAATGAGTATGGTGTTTCAGAAATTCGGACTGCTACCTCATCATACTGTTTTAAGTAATGCCGCGTTCGGACTTGAAATACGAGGAGAAAGCAAAACTATCCGTGAAGAAAAAGCGCAAAAAGCATTAGATATTGTTGGTTTAAATGGTTTTGAGAACCAATTACCCTCACAGCTTTCAGGAGGTATGCAGCAAAGAGTCGGCTTAGCCAGAGCTCTAGCGAACGATCCCGAAGTTTTGTTGATGGACGAGGCTTTTTCCGCGCTCGATCCGTTGATAAAATCTGAAATGCAGGATCAGCTGCTCGAATTACAAGAAACTTTACAGAAAACAATCGTCTTTATTACTCACGATTTGGATGAAGCCATTAAAATCGGAGACCGAATTGTCATTATGAAAGACGGTGTCATTGAACAAATAGGAACTGCAGAAGACATTTTAACCAATCCGGCGAGTGATTATGTAAAAGCTTTTGTGGAAAAAGTTGACCGTAAAACGATTATCACCGCGAAATCTCTAATGTTCGATAAGCCAACTGTAGTTCGTTTCAGAAAAGATGGTCCCGAAGGTGCCCTCAGAAAAATGAGAACTACAGGTTTGGAAACTTTACCCGTCGTTGATTTTCAAAATAAATTTCTGGGTTTTGTGACGCTTAGTGATATTGTTCAAATCGCAAAGAAAAAAGAACCCACTGTTGAATCGGTGATCAACAGTAATGTTCCTTCGGTATATCAGGAAGCCACCGTCGAAGAAATGCTTCCTTTGATTTCGGGAAGCAAATCAGCGATTGCTGTGGTAGATGAAACCAATAAATTTTTAGGTCTGGTCACTCAATTATCACTCATCATCGAGGCTACCAAGTTTAATGAAGAAGAGATTATTGAATTAAAAGAAATCGCAAACAACCAATAAGATGAATAAAACTATAGATATAGGTCAATATGTAGAAACTGCTATCAATTGGCTAACAGATAATGCAAAACCTTTCTTTGATGTCATAAAAAATGTCGGCAACTCCTCAATCTTGGGAATTGAGTGGGCTTTGGTCAACACTCCCTTTTATATCATCATTGTACTTTTCACATTATTAGCTTTATGGAAGGCAGGAAAAGGAACAGCCATTATGACGGCAGCCGGACTTACTTTAATATTTTTAATGGGATTCTGGAAAGAAACCATGGAGACATTAGCACTTATTTTTGTGGCAACACTTACCGCATTAATCCTTTCCATTCCTCTCGGAATATGGGCGGCTAAAAATCATTTTGCAGCAAAAATTATTCGTCCATTACTCGATTTAATGCAGACAATGCCTGCTTTCGTTTACTTAATTCCTGCTGTATTATTTTTCAGTATCGGTAAAGTTCCGGGTGCATTTGCAACGATTATTTTTGCCATGCCACCTGCAGTACGTTTAACGACTTTGGGAATCGAATCTGTTCCTAAAGATATTGTAGAAGCAGCCCGAGCTTTCGGAGCCACCAATCGTCAAATCTTATTTAAAGTAGAACTTCCTTTGGCTATGAACACAATTTTAGCAGGAATCAATCAAACTATTTTATTATCATTATCAATGGTTGTAATCGCGGGAATGATTGCAGCAGGCGGTTTAGGTGAAAAAGTTTTAGAAGGAATTAATAATCTGGATATCGGTTTAGGATTTGAAAGTGGTTTATCTGTAGTAATTTTAGCCATTATTCTCGACCGGATTACTCAAGGATTTGTAAAGAAAAAAACAGCAAAATGAAAAGAATAAATTATTTATTATTAATTACTTCTGTTATCATTTTAGGAGTATTTAATTCTTGTAAAAATTTAAAAAATTCAAAATATATCAACATCGGAATGGTCGATGGTTGGGCAGAAGATGTCGCAATGACACACGTTGTAAAAGCTATTTTGGATGAACAGGGATATCATGTTGTCATTCAGAAAGCTTCCACAGATATGATTCTCGCTTCAATGAATAACGAAGATACAGACCTTTTTTTAGGGGTTTGGCTACCTTATACTCATGCAAGTAAAATAGCTAAGTTCCCGGAGTTGACCAACCTTGGAACAAATTATGACAACGGAAAGATCGGTTTAGTAGTTCCCGATTATGTTCCCATAAAATCTATTGAAGAATTGCCGAAATATGAGGAGAAATTCAAACACAGAATCATCGGTATAGAAAAAGGAGCCGGAATAACCTCGGCAACAGATAGAGCTATTATTGATTACGAACTAAATTATAGACAGATCAATTCTTCTACAATCGCGATGATTACCGAGCTTCAGAATGCAATAAAACGTAAAGAATGGATTGTTGTTGCAGGATGGCAACCTCATTGGATGTTTGGTAAAATGAAATTAAAATTTCTCGAAGACCCGAAAAAAACATTTGGGGAAGCTGAAAAAATTAAAACCTACAGCAGAAAAAGTTTCGGAAAAGATCATCCAGAATTAACAAAATTCTTTGCTAAAATGTATTTTGATAACCAAACCATGACCGATCTATTAACTAAAATGGAAAACAGTAAAGACAAAGATGCCACTGCTAAGGAATGGGTTAAAGATCATTCTGAACTCGTCAATTCCTGGTTGGATAAAAACTGATTTTAATAAAATTATTTTATAGTTTCTCTCGCAGGTTTTGCAGATAGCGCAGGTTTTTTTTAGAAAGAATCATCTGTTAAATCAGCTTAATCTGCGAGAGATTTTATATTTATCCCAATAAAAAGCTTGGTTCTCAAGAGCTCATAGATTCCTTAATTTTTTCCCGGTGAATCAATCCCCAATTCACCAAAGTTTCAGTAACCGGAAAAACAGATTTCCCATATTCTGTAACCGCATACGTTACGGTAATCGGCTTTGTATCCTGAATCGTTCGGGTGATTAATAAATTTATTTCCAGTTCTTTCAATTCTTTGCTCAGCATTTTTGCAGAAATTCCGTCAATTCCTCGTTCCAGTTTTTTAAAATGAATATTTTGATCTGTACGATTGGTTAAATATCGTAGAATCATCAGCTTCCATTTCCCACCTAAAACATCCAGACTGTCGCGCATAGCGAATAATTCTTCAGTACAATTCGCTTCCCTTTCTACTCCATTTTCTATAATCTTTGCCATCAATAGTTACTTTAATGTTACTAGTTACCAAGAGTTAATTAATAACAAATATAAACTATTCTGTTTCTACATTTGTACTTCAATTGACAATTATGAAAGCAGTTATTTTAAATACAAATTTACAATTGGAAGATGGCTTTGTCGAAAAACCTCAACCAAAAAGCAACGAAGTTTTAATACAAATTAAAGCCAGCGGTTTTAATCCGATCGATTATCAAATGCTGGAAAACGAGTTGGAAAGAAAGCTCATCAGTTCCCCGACTTTAGGACGCGAACTTTCAGGAATTATTATCGACAAAGGAAATGATGTTACTCAATTCAATATTGGAGATGAAGTTTTTTGTGGAAGCGGCTCTATGGGAAGCAACGGAACTTATGCAGAATTCATCGCTGTTCCGGAAGCGATTACAGCCTTGAAACCTAAAAATATTTCTTTTGAACAGGCAGCTGCAATTCCGTCAGTTGGAATGACCGCTTTACAGATTTTTAATCGTTTAAAGCTTAACCAAAATGATTCTATATTCATTACAGGAGCCGTTGGCGGTGTTGGATCTTTTTTAATTAAACTTTTATTGGCTCATAATTTCAGCAACATCACTGCAACGGTCGGAACTGAAGAAAACAGAAACATTCTATTGAAAATGGGATTGAAAAACCATCAAATAATTAATTATAAAAATGAAAATCTGGTCGAAAATATTCTCAATGCCAATAACAATCATTTTTTTGATGTTGGAATTGATCTGGTCGGAAATTATATGTCAGAAATCACCGCAAAAGTTCTACAGATCAATGGAACTTATGTCGATGTAACGGCTTTAACCAATAAAGAATCGCGCGAAACGCTTTTCAATAAAGGAAATATAATCATGAATATTTCAAATTATGCATATGCAATGATCCAAAATTATCAATATTACCAAAACAGTTTAAATGAAATTTCAAGACTGATTGAACATGAAATTATAACTCCTCCTAATTATAAAAACATAGGAAGTCTTTCTCTGGAAACCGTTTTAAAAGCTCATTCGATGCTAAAAAACAATCAAACTCAAGGACATAAATTAATAATGACTCATGAATAAAATACCAAGAAGAATTGTAACAGGAATTGAGAACGGAAGATCAACCATCATCGAAGATCAGCAAGTTGAAAACGTTGTAGAACATCTTCCGGGCTTAATCATTTCAGACATTTGGAATACTCAGAAAATGCCTGCGAGTTTAGATTTTGAAACTCAAATTCCCAATACAGGATTTCCACAAACACCAAAAAACGGAACCTATTTCAGATATGTTTCCATTCCGCCTGACAAAGATCTCGGAGTGGAATTTAAAGCTGGAGAACCTCATCCAATGATGCATCAAACTCAGACTTTAGATTATATCATCATACTTTCCGGCGAATTGTATTTGATTATGGAAGAAGGAGAAACGCTGTTGAAAGCCGGAGATATTGTTATCCAAAAAGGAACCAATCATGCCTGGAGCAACCGTTCTGATGAGGCTTGCATCCAATTGGCGGTGTTGATTGATGCAGAATAATTTCTTTCGCAGATTTCTTTTTTTAACTATTTATACACAATCATCTGCTAAATCAGCAAAATCTGCGCGAAATAAAATTAAAGTTTTAAAATTTCATCAAGTTTTTGTTTCAAATCATTTGATTTAAATTGTCCTTCATGATAATACACCAACTCCTGATCTTCATTTAAAATGATCCATAACGGATAAACAGGCTGGTTTTTATTTTTAGATAAAGCTAAAGCCAGCTCATGAATTCCGGAGTTTCCGTTGGGTAAATAATTGAATTCTTTTCCCTGAAAATTTACTTTCTCTCTTGTTTTTTCAGCTTCAAAATTGATGAAATAAAAATTCTCATTGATCATTTTAACCAATTCTTTGTCTTTATTTAATTGAAAAGATTCAATCTTGCAGACAGCACACCAATCGGTATAAATATGAATAATCGTAGGTTTTGCTTTTTCCTGTTGCTGAATTTCCCAATCCAAAAAAGTGCTGATTTTCATCTGTGAAAGACAAAAACCAGGCACTAACATTAAAAATAAAAATATTAAGTTTTTCACTTTATCAAATTGTTAATTATCAATATTAAATTTATTTTAACACAAAGATTAATAAATCGATAAATTTTTCAAGGAAGATTGCGACAAGTAGCTGATGAAGCTTGAAAAACTTTCGCTTAAATCAATTTATTGATTATCCTTTGCACCTTAAATATTTAAGTTTAAAAAATAAATCTTTGCGTTAAAACATATACACATCAGCCTTATTTCAAAATATATTTTACTCCTAAAAAACCTCTTATTTTCTGCATCGGCGCATATCCATACGTCGTATCAAAAGTATAACGATTTGGGTTAGAGATTGGGTCGTCAACATTTTTATCAAACGGATCAAATGGTCGCATTAATGGATCTTTTGGCGTGAAATTGAATAGATTTTTAATTCCGCAATACACTTCAAATCCGGATTTAAAACTTTTCGAAACCTGAATATTCGCAAGATTATAAAACGGAGAATATTCCGGTCGGTAATCATTCGGTAAAACCGGCAATCGCATCGGTCCATAAAATTGCCCTGTAAAATCTATCGTCAAATTACTTTGGAATTTATACGTCAGACTGTATGTTCCACTCCATTTTGGGGCATGAAGCTGTTGGGATTTTTCAGTTTCACCATCAAATTTTTGGTAAACATCTAAATAGGTGACCCCAAGATTTACGCTTAACGGAAAATTAAAACTATAATCTACATTCATCGAAGCTCCTCTTGAAATTCCATAGCCATTAAGATTATCATAAATAATTTTCTCAGGATTCGTATCAAAATCGCCGACAATCTTATTGCTGAAATAGGTGTAAAACGCAGAAGCATCCAAATTAATCAACTTGTCACCAACAGGAATTTTCCAGACATAATTCAGATTTCCGTTAACCGACTTTTCCGGTTTTAAATTAGACTGAATCACAACATCTCGCGAACCCGTCAAAGCAGCATGATCTTCTGTAAATAAATTCACAACTCTGAAACCTGTCCCAAAATTGAAACGCAAAGTATGATAAGGATTCGGGGAAAACTTCCATGCAAAACGCGGTGAATGTACAGCATGATGAATCTTATCGTAATCAAATCGATATCCCAACAACAAGGTATTTTTTTCATTGATCTCCCATTGATCCTGAATAAAAGCTCCTAAAATCGGTGATTTCATCGGTTCGTTGGTCAATCCATCGCTTGATAAAGTTCCGGGCGTGTTGTCATCATAAAAAGTTCTTTTGAAAGTTACTCCTAAAATCAAATCATGATTTCCTAGTTTTTTATCCCAATACGTTTGTGCAAAAGCTACTTTTTGAGTCGCTTCAAAAGGATTGGTTCCGTAAAAAGAATTCTGGTCATGAAAATTGTAAGAAAACTGCGTCACAATATTTTCTTTCATCGGCCATTGATAGGCTCCAAAAGCTTCTACCCGATTGGTATAAATACTTTCACCATAAACCTCATCGCTTCCACGATACGATTTATTCCACTGCATTTCTCCGCCAAAACGGTCTTCATACAAATATCTTAATGCAAAACTCGCCTGTCGGTTTTCTTTTCTTTTGAAATTCCATTTATTGAAAATTGAAATTCTATTTTGTAACGCTGCATCGGTGAAATTGTCTTTATTTTCGTCGAATCTTTTGGTTGAATTAAAATAATTTAAACTTAAAAGTGAAGCTATTTTTTCAGATACATTAAATTTCGTAGACAAATCGACATTATTTTCAGCCCAGCCTGTTGTCATTAAATCGACACTTAATTTCGGAGCTGTCAAAGCATTTTTAGTAATAATATTGATGACTCCACCCATTGCTTCAGAGCCATAAAGTGACGAAGCCGGACCTTTTACCACTTCAATTCTGTCAATTAAACTATTCGGAATTCCGCTCAAACCATAGACTGTAGAAAGTGAGCTTACAATCGGCATTCCATCGATCAAAATCATTGTATAAGGTCCTTCCAAACCGTTAATGTGAATATCTCCTGTATTACAAACCGAACAATTCAACTGAGGTTTTACGCCGTTTACCATCGCAATTGCTTCAAAAACATTCGGAGTTGGATTTTTCTGGAAAAATTTCTGACTGTAAATCTCCACTGCAACCGGGCTTTTCGATTTACTAATTGGCTTTATCGTTCCGGTAATGACAACATCATCGATATCTTTTGTTTTAATTTCTTTTTTCTCAGAAATTTTAACAGAATCTGCTTTTTGAGTTTTATTTAAATCTAAACTGTCTGCCTGCTGAGCAAAACAAAACGACGATAAAAAAACTACAGAAAATAATATTCGCTTCATGAAATAAAATTGTTAGACAAAACTAACATTTATTTTTAGAACGACAAAACTTAAATAAAATTTGTTTTTAAATTTCAATTCATTAAAAAATATTAAATTTGAAATTCTAGATATAAAAGTAAAAATGAGATACCATCAGTCGGGAAATATCCCTCAAAAAAGGCATACAATTTTCAAATCTCCTGAAGACAAATTCTACTATGAGCAACTTTTCGGAACGGAAGGTTTTCATGGAATTTCTTCTTTGCTGTATCACATTCATCGCCCTACTCAAATCAAATCGATTGGCGAACCGAAAGATGTGACTCCGAAAATTGCCGTAGACAAAAACGTAACTCCAAGAATGTTTAAAGGAATGAATGTAACTCCTGAAGACGATTTTATGGACAGCCGAAAGTTTCTTTTGGTGAACAATGATCTGAAAATGGGATTGGCGAAACCGAGAAAATCAATGGATTATTTCTACAAAAACGCTGAGTGTGATGAGCTTTTGTACGTTCATAACGGAAGCGGAACTTTGAAAACTTTTGTGGGTAATCTTGAATTTTCTTTTGGCGATTATCTGATCATTCCGAGAGGAACAATTTATCAGGTTGAATTAAATTCTGACGACACAGTATTTTTTGTTGTCGAAAGTCACTCACCGATTTACACGCCAAAAAGATACAGAAACGAATTTGGACAGCTTTTGGAACATTCTCCATTCTGCGAAAGAGATATCATCGCTCCTACTTTTGTTGAACCTAAAGATGAAAAAGGAGAATTTTTAATTAAAGTAAAAAAAGAAAACCAAATTACTGATTTCATTTATGCAACGCATCCATTCGATGTTGTAGGTTGGGACGGTTATTTTTATCCTTATAAATTCAATATCAAAAACTTCGAACCGATTACAGGAAGAATCCACCAACCACCACCAGTTCACCAGACTTTTGAGGCACATAATTTTGTAGTTTGTTCTTTTTGTGCAAGAATGTATGATTATCATCCGATGGCCATTCCTGCACCTTACAACCACTCGAATATAGATTCTGACGAAGTTTTATTTTACACAGAAGGTGATTTTATGAGCCGAAACCATATCGATCTAATGGATTTCACCCTTCATCCGGGAGGAATCGTTCACGGACCTCATCCTGGAGCAATGGAAAGAAGTATTGGTAAAAAATTCACTGAAGAATATGCTGTAATGGTAGACCCTTTTAGACCTTTAAAAATCACGGAAGAAGCAATGAAAGTGGAAGACCCTTCTTACAAAACTTCTTGGCTGGAAAGCGAAGACCATAGTTTGGAAGATCGTTCACAAGAATAGTTTTCTATTATTTAGAATTATAAAAGGACTGAATTTATACATTCAGTCCTTTATTTTTTATAAAGTTTCACTAAAACATGATAAATATTTTCTATTATTTATTTTCCGTACAAACAATATGAAGTAACTTTAAAGAATCAAAGAAAACCTTAGAATTATAACTGTAAAATTTTAGAAAATGTACAATTATATTAGTGCAGAAGAAGCTGTATATACTGTAAAAAGCGGAAACCGTGTATTCTTTCATGGAAGTGCATGTACCCCGAATCATTTAATTGACGAATTAGCAAGACAGTCGCACCGTGTTGATAATGTAGAAATTGTTTCTATTACCCAACAGGGAAATGTGGAAGTTGCCAAACCTGAATACAAAGATAAATTTTTCGTCAATTCTTTGTTTGTTTCCACACCTGTAAGAGATGCAGTGAATTCTGACAGAGGTGATTTCGTCCCTGTTTTTTTAAGTGAAATCCCTATTCTTTTCAGAAAAAATATTTTACCGCTTGATGTAGCTTTCATTACGGTTTCTCCGCCTGACAAACACGGTTTCTGTACATTGGGAACTTCTGTGGATGTTGCAAGAGCGGCCGTAGATACTGCTCAAACCATTGTTGCTATTGTTAATCCTTTAATGCCGAGAACTCATGGTGACGGAATGATCCACATCAGCAAAATTCATAAACTGGTTTGGCACGAAGAAGAACTTCCAACTGTTGATTACGGTGCCAAAGTAGGTCCTGACGAAATGCTGGTTGGGAAAAACGTTGCTGAATTAATTGATGATAGATCGACTCTTCAAATGGGAATCGGAACGATTCCGGATGCCGTTTTAAAATGTTTAGGAAATCATAAAGACCTTGGGGTACACACCGAAATGCTGAGCGACGGAGTGATTGATTTAATTCAAAACGACGTTATTAACAATAAATACAAAGGTTATCACAATAATAAAACCATTACAAGTTTCTGTTTCGGAACAAAAAAATTGTACGATTACGTAGACGACAATACCGTTTTCGCGTTCAATGATGTAAGTGCGGTGAATTTTCCGATCAATATCATGAGAAACAAAAAAATGGTTGCAATTAATTCTGCTATTGAAATTGATTTAACCGGACAGGTTTGTGCTGATTCTATCGGAACGATGCAGTACAGCGGAATCGGCGGACAAATGGATTTCATGAGAGGTGCCGCTTTAAGTGAGGACGGAAAACCAATTATTGCCATTACTTCAAGAACGAAAAGAGGAGTTTCCAGAATCGTTCCTTTCCTGAAACAAGGAGCAGGAGTAGTAACTACGAGAGGTCATATTCATTGGGTGGTAACCGAATACGGAAGTGTTTATCTTTACGGGAAAAACCTTCGCCAAAGAGCTCAGGAATTGATCAGCATTGCACATCCCGACGATCGAGAAATGCTGGAAAGAGCAGCTTATGAGAGGTTTAAACATTAATAAAATCTAAAATATAGCTTTTCAAACAAAAAAAATTCTTACATTAGTTAAAATAACCATGAAGTTTTTGGCAATCATTTGTCAAAAACTTTTGTTGTTTAAATATTACACTAATGAAGACGATTTATAATTCTATAAAAGAAAAAGTTGCAAAGCATCCGAAAATTCAAGATTCAGTTTTAGGAACAGTAAATGAATGGAAAAGGAGTCATTACATCATTCTTTCAGAAATCATAAAAGAAGAATTAGCATCATCTGAAGAACTCAAAAGCGATAAACGATTTGAGCTGGGAAATACAATTTCACACATCACCTTACAGCGTTTTTTTGAAAACGATTATCAAGATAAAACCCACAATGACCTACGTTTTTTTAAAACACTTGATAAAATATGCATTTTTTTAGGCTTTAAAGATCTCAACTCATACATACATGATATTAAAGAAAATCAAATACTCGAAGAAAAAGTAAGCAGCGATATTTTTTCAATCGATATTGTTTATCAGTATTGCGAAGCGGTTTTTAAGTTATATAAAAATTTTCCTACATTAAAAATAGAGTTATTCAAAGATTGGGTATTTGACAATTCTCCGTTTCTTGAGAGAGCTTCGGCTTTCAGTAAAGAGCTTTGTGAAAGACAGTTTGAACTTGTCACCAAAAACAATCGTTCAAATTTTGAAATATTTGATGTAAACATTATAACAGATGATCCCGATAAAAAGATTCTTGAAACCCAGGAATTTTGGAATCTTCTCTTCAAAGTTGGAGAAACCGGGGAAGAGCACTTTGTGAACCAGCTCAACACCCAAATTTATTTTATCCGCAAAATAGATAATGAGTGGAAAATATGGGATAATTACAATCCAGATGCAGGAAGACTAAATAATAAAAATCAAAAGCCGTAAATAATTACGGCTTTCTTTGTTTGAAATAATTTTGTTTTCCACATCCTGTATCTTTAACAAATATAAAGTAAATAATAAAATAACAATAAACTTAAACATACTTAAACAAACTTTAATATTAATTGAAAATAACACAATCGATTGCATAACAATTTTGTTTTTAATTATTTACAGGAATTTTGTAATTTGCAAACCATTAAATAAAAGTAAAAATAGAAAATATGTCAACATTAACATTTGCCGAAAAAATTGCTCAAGCTGAGAATTTTTTACCAATTAATGGTACAGATTACATTGAATTTTATGTAGGAAACGCTAAGCAAGCGGCTCATTATTATAAAACAGCATTTGGTTTCCAGTCTGTTGCTTATGCAGGTCCTGAAACAGGTGTAAGAGATCGCGCATCTTATGTTCTACAGCAGGGAAAAATCAGATTGATTCTTACAACAGGTCTTAAGTCTGACTCTCCAATCAATGAGCATGTAAAAAAACACGGTGATGGTGTTAAAATTTTGGCACTTTGGGTAGATGATGCCTATTCAGCTTTCGAAGAAACTACAAAAAGAGGTGGAAAACCATATTTAGAGCCAGTAACTTTAACTGATGAGCACGGTGAAGTAAGAATGTCCGGAATTTATACTTACGGAGAAACAGTTCACATGTTTATCGAGAGAAAAAATTATACAGGTCCTTTCATGCCTGGTTATCAAAAATGGGAAAGCGCTTACCAACCGGAAGAAGCTGGTTTATTATACGTTGATCACTGTGTAGGAAACGTAGATTGGGACAGAATGATCCCAACTGTAGAATGGTACGAAAAAGTAATGGGGTTTGTAAACATCCTATCTTTTGATGACAAGCAAATCAACACCGAATATTCTGCTTTGATGTCTAAAGTAATGTCAAACGGAAATGGTTTCGCAAAATTTCCGATCAATGAACCTGCAGAAGGTAAAAAGAAATCTCAGGTAGAAGAATATCTAGATTTCTACGAAGGCGAAGGTGTACAACACATCGCTGTTGCAACAAAAGATATCATTCATACCGTAACTGAGTTGAAGAAACGTGGTGTAGAATTCCTTTCAGCTCCACCAGAAGCTTATTACGAATTGGTTCCTGAAAGAGTTGGCCATATCGATGAAGATCTTAAAAAACTTCAGTCTTTAGGTATACTTATTGATCATGACGAAGAAGGATACCTACTTCAGATCTTCACGAAGCCGGTAGAAGACCGTCCTACTCTATTCTTCGAGATTATTGAAAGACACGGTGCACAAAGTTTTGGTGCAGGTAACTTCAAAGCATTATTCGAAGCATTAGAAAGAGAACAGGAAAAAAGAGGAAATCTTTAATCTAAAAGCATAAACAGAGTTTTGTCAGGATGCAGATCCTGACAAAATTTTTATAAACACAGAATCATGAACAAAATTTTCAGTGGAGTACTACTTATCGGAACTATTTTTTTTGCCAACGCTCAATACGGATCTTTGGATGCTATTCTCACAAAACTGGAGGAAAGAAAAGGTATTAATCAAAATTTAACCGATGTTAATATTGACGGTAAAAAATTTGTTTTGATCAAAGATTTCGCCGACCACACCGAAAGAAATTTCATCGTCATTAAAGGAAAAAATGCAACATACGTTGAAATGTTTGACGATAAAGCGACCAACGAAAGTACCTCTAATGTATTTTCTGGTGATATTGTGAGAAGCCGAAAAAATATCATTTCGCTGAGAGCGGATTTGCTTGAAAACAAAAAAGTTCCGATCCCTGTTACCAAAACACTTTTACTTACCAGACAAGATAACATCTTGTACCTTATCGACGTCAACAACAAAGACAGATGGATCGACGAAGAATCCTTTTCTAACCCAAAGATTAAAGCTAAAAAGTAAAATCATTATCGGTTTTATTCTAATCTAAATTAAATTACAAAAATTATGAAATCATTTGTAGAGTATTCATCTAATTCAGACTTTTCAATTCATAACATTCCTTTCGGAGTAGCGGTTTTCGATAAAGAATTCATAGGATGCGCCACAAGAATCGGAGATCAGATTATTGATCTTGCAACTTTGTACGATCTTGGATTTTTTGAAGGAATTAAAGATCTTGATGATAATATTTTTGAAGCTTATACTTTAAACGAATTTATCGAACTGGGAAAACCTGTTACCAATGCGGTACGTCTTAAAATACAGGAATTATTGCTTGAAGGTTCTATTTTATCTAAGGATGAAAAAACAATCGAAGAAGCATTTTACGATATAGATCAGGTAAAAATGATGATGCCTATTCACATTCCAAATTACACTGATTTCTACAGCAGCATCGAGCACGCAACCAATGTTGGGAAAATGTTCAGAGATCCTGAAAATGCACTACTTCCAAACTGGAAACATTTACCGGTAGGCTATCACGGAAGAGCTTCATCAATTGTAGTTTCAGGAACGGAAATTAACCGTCCAAAAGGTCAGATGAAACCAGCAGATGCAGACAAGCCGGTTTTCGGACCTTGCAAACAATTGGATTTTGAATTGGAAATGGCATTCATTGTCAACAAAAATACCGAAATGGGAGAAAGCATCTCTACAAAAGATGCCGAAGACGCTATTTTCGGAATGGTCGTTTTCAACGACTGGTCAGCAAGAGACATCCAATCTTGGGAATATGTTCCATTAGGACCATTTTTGGCGAAAAATTTCGGTTCATCAGTTTCTCCATGGGTAGTTACTTTAGAAGCTTTAGAACCATTCAAAACAACTTCTCCAACGCAAGATCCTGAAGTTTTAGATTATTTAAAATTTGAAGGGGATAAAAATTACGATATCAATTTGGAAGTTTATTTACAGCCTGAAAATGGTGAAGAAAACCTAATTTCTGAAAGCAATTACAAACACATGTACTGGAATATGACGCAACAATTGGCTCATCACACGGTAAATGGTTGTAACGTTGAAGTTGGTGATCTATATGCAAGTGGAACTATTTCAGGAAGTGATCCAAAATCTTTCGGTTCTATGCTAGAATTAACTTGGAGAGGGCAAAACCCAATTCAACTAAGCAATGGACAGGAAAGGAAATTCATCGACGATAACGACACGGTAACTATGAAAGCTTGGGCTGAAAAAGATGGTGTAAGAGTTGGTTTCGGTGAAGTTGCTGGTAAAATTATTCCAACGAAATAATTATATTTTTAAACAAGAATATTTAGATGCTTCGACAGGCTGAGCATGACACCGCTAAAAACATTCTGCAAAACAGTTAGTATTAGAAATGTCATGCTGAGCGAAGTCGAAGCATCTTTTTTAAACATAATTTGAATACTTAAGCCTAATTAAGTGTAAAATAATAAAAATGAAAACAGTAATCCCATCCGAAATAACTTCTGTACAACTACAAACAATAATGCAAACTACCGTTTCACCGCGCCCCATTGCATTAGCTTCTACGGTTGATAAAAATGGAGAAATCAATTTATCACCATTCAGTTTTTTCAACATGTTTAGCACAGTTCCTCCGATTTTGATTTTTTCACCATCGAGAAGAGTTCGGGACAATACCACAAAACATACTTTGGAAAACGTTTTGGAAACTTCTGAAGTAGTTATCGGAACTGTTAATTTTCCAATCGTACAGCAGATTTCTTTAGCTTCAACAGAATATGGTGACGGAGTCAACGAATTTATTAAGTCTGGATTAACGATGAAAGATGCTGATTTGGTTAAACCTAAATTAATCGAAGAATGCCCTGTTAATTTTGAATGTAAAGTTTTAGAAGTAAAATCTTTAGGAGATCAAGGAGGCGCTGGAAATTTAGTAATTTGTGAAGTTCAGAAAATTCATATCAGAGAAGAATATCTGAATGAAGAAGGAAATCTGGATCAGAAAAAGCTGGATATGGTTGCCCGTCTTGGCGGAAACTGGTATTCTAGAAACAATGAGAATAATCTTTTTGAAGTTCCAAAACCTTTGGTTACAAAAGGAATTGGTTTTGATCTTCTTCCTGATTCTATAAAATTAAGCAAAGTCTTTACAGGAAACGATTTGGGAATGCTTGCCAATGTAGAAGTCTTACCTTCTGAAAACTGTCATGATGATGAAAACATTCACCTAAAAGCTCAGAATTTTTTATTGGATAGTAAAATTGAAGAAGCGTGGAAAGTTTTAGTTAAATAAATTACAACTTGAAATTAAAATAAAAAGGAGTGAAAATTTTCACTCCTTTCTTTATTTTTAAATCGAATATCTAATAACAACATTTCCAAATTCCATTACCGTCTTTAATTTCCCTACCCAAATTGGGAACAGAACATGGAGGAACAAGACAATTACCCTGTCCATCGCTAAAATAGCGATCATAGCAACCACTTGCACATGCTTGTAATTCCAAGCCTCCTCCAGAAATGTTTTTCTGAGCTTCTCTGCTTAATTTTTGTAAGTTCAATTTTTTCATAAAATTTTCTATTTAAATGATTATTAATGTTTCACTAAAATAGGAAAAAATACGATATCATCATTAAAATTCAACAATAAATAAAGAATATTTTTCATAAGCATATTGTTTTAAATCACTATCAACCAAACATTTAATAATACTACTAAAGGTATTTTCGCAAAAAACATATATTGATATATAAAGAAAGGAGTGAAAACTTTCACTCCTTTTATTTTTTAAAATTAAACACTTAGTAACAGCATTGCCAATTTCCATTAGCATCTTTGCTTTGTGTTCCAAAATTAGGAGATTGACATGGGGGTACAATGCATAAAATGCCTTGTCCGTCACCAATATAATTTTTATGGCAGCCTGTTGCACATTGTATTGGTTCTAGACCTCCTACTCCTCCAGAAATACTTTTTTGAGCTGCTCTACTTAATTTTTTTAAATTTGATTTTTTCATAAAATTTTTAGTTAATGATTATTAATGTTTCACTAAAGTATGAAAACTAATAACATCAAGAGTAATTTTAACAATAAAAATCAAATATTATGCTTGATAAACTCAATAGACTTTTCAACAACTTCATTCAATCCTTTTGGTAACACATTACCTTCCCAAGGTTCTTCGGCTCCAAACGTATGGTTTGCATTCTCAATAAGATACAATTCTGAAGTTGGATTTAAAATATGAAGATGTTCTGCATTTTTCAGGTTCACACTTTCATCATTGGTTCCGTGAATAATTAAAACCTGAGCTTTTGCCATTTCCATTGAGCGTTCTACATCAAACCGGTGCTCATCTTTTTTAAAGTCTTCAAAAAATTGGAAGTAATGCGGCATTTGCTGTTTCGTTCTTCCGTTTTCTACATAGTACACTCCGTTTTCTTTCCATTGCTCAAATTTTTGTTCTGTAGGAAATCTTTCTAAAGTATCGACGCTTGCCAAAGTAATCAATCCATTAATTCTTTCGTCTTCACAGGTTTTAATAATAGAAATTCCACCTCCCCGACTGTGTCCTATCAAAACGATCTTCTGGTCGTCTACTTTTATATCTTTAACGAAATGATCAATCACAACATTTAAATCTGAAAGTTCTTTTGAATAATTGTTATTTCCAAAAGCTTCCAGATCTGCAAAATTTTCAGGATCGTTAATGGTAGTTCCATTGTGGGAAAAATTAAATTTAACGAAGAAAAAACCAGCTTCCGCAAACTTTTCTGCCATTAAATTCCATGCTCCCCAATCTTTGTAGCCTTTATAACCATGAACGAAAATAACCAGCGGTAGTTTCTCATTGGTTTCAGGATAAAATGTATCAGCAAGAAAATCTTTGGTTTCAGGGTTTTCAAGGACTATGTTGATCTCTTTTACTAATTTCATAAAATATTAATTATTGCATACCAAAATTACAGTTACATTTGTAATATTCACTCTAATTTAAATATATGAAAAAAACTTTACTTTTTTTATTTTTAATTTCCTTTTCATTCACAATTGCGCAGACCACAAAAAAAGTCTTTTTTGTAGGAAACAGTTACACGTACACCAACGATTTACCCGAATTAGTAAAGCTCACGGCACTTTCTACCGGAGATGTATTAAATTACCAGACTCATGCAATGGGAGGAGCTACGCTAAAGCAACACGCACAAAACCAAGCAGTAACCTCAATCATTAATCAAGGTAATTGGGATTACGTTGTACTACAGGAGCAAAGCCAAATACCGTCGTTTCCAAACAGCTATATACAGTCTGAAATGCATCCTTACGCAAAACAGCTCGCAGATTTAACCAAAGCTTCGAATGCTTGTGGCAATCCTATATTTTTTATGACTTGGGGTTACAAAACCGGTGATGCTACAAATTGTGCCAACGGAAACACTCCTGTATGCACCTATGAAGGTATGGACGACCTTATCTACAACCGATATATGGATATGGCACAAATAAACGAGGGATTAATTTCACCCGTCGGAAAAGTATGGAGAACTATAAGGCAACAGCAACCAACGATGGATTTATACTCCAGCGATGGTTCACATCCCAGCTATTTGGGTTCTATGGCGGCTGCTTACACTTTCTACACTATTTTGTTTAAAAAAAATCCTGAACTAGCAACTTTTAATGGAAATTTAACCGCTACAGAATCACAAATTATAAAAAATATTGTAAAAAACACAGTCTATGACAATCTTGACATGTGGCTAATTGGAACGAATGATGTAGCCAGTAGATTTAATTATCAGACAACTGGTACGTCTACAATTCAGTTTACAAACCAAACACAAAATGCCACCACTTTTGCATGGACTTTTGGAGATGGAAATACCTCTACTTTAGAAAATCCTTCTCATACGTATCTTGCTACAGGAAACTACCAAGTAACCCTCACTACCAATGCTTGTGGAAGAAATTCTACTAAAACAAAATCTGTTACGATCAATAATTTGGGAACTCAGGAAAGTAAGATTGATCAGGTTCAGATTTACCCTAATCCGACTCAGAGCTTTATCAACATTATTACTGATCAAAAACTGTCTATTGCTTCCTTATCAGATGCTTCAGGACGTATTCTCAAACATGATTTCAAAAAAACAGAAAACGGCTATAGCATTCCTCTGAATCATGTAACCACCGGAACTTATTTTTTGAAATATAAGATCGGAGAAAAAGAATACACTAAAAAGATTATCAAAAAATAGTCTTAGTTTTGCATCATGTTGGATTTAAGAACAGTTACCGTACAACGCTATATACTCCCGCTTCGTGAAGGAGGCTCACTTCCTGCTTTGGCGGAAGCTGATGATGATTTTAAATATGTTTTGAAATTTCGTGGAGCCGGTCATGGTGTAAAAATGTTGATTTCAGAACTTTTAGGAGGGAAAATTACTAAAGCCTTAGGTTTACCAATTCCAGAGTTAGTTTTTGCTAATCTTGATGTAGATTTTGGGAGAACAGAAGCCGATGAGGAAATTCAGGATTTATTAAAAAATTCTGAAGGATTAAATTTAGGACTTCACTATCTTTCAGAATCTATTGCGTTCGATTCGAGTGTGAAAGTAGATTCGCTTTTAGCTTCAAAAATCGTTTGGCTGGATGCATTTATTACCAATATAGACCGTACTTTTAAGAATACTAATCTTTTGATGTGGCATAAAGAATTGTGGATTATTGATAACGGTGCTTCTTTTTATTTTCATCATTCATGGCAGAATTTTGATACGGCGGCAAAAACACCTTTTAAATATATAAAAGATCACGTTTTGCTTCCGCAAGCAGCAAAATTAGATGAGGCAGATCAATTTGCGCATTCAGTTTTAAATGAAGGTTTATTCAGAGAAATCGTTAATGCGATTCCACAGGATTGGTTGCATTGGAATGATGCCGAAGAAAGTCCGGACGAAATCCGTGAAATTTATTTCAACTTTCTGAAAACTCGATTAGAAAATTCCCAAATCTTTATAAACGAAGCCAAAAATGCAAGAGGATAAAATATACGAATATGCCGTAATACGTTTGGTGCCGAAGGTTGAAAGAGAAGAATTTTTCAACATCGGACTGGTTTTGTTTTCGAAAAGAGAAAAATTCATCAAAGTAGAATTTTACCTCTGTCCTGATAAATTTAAGTTTATGCACAGCAAACTCGATTATGATGATATCATTAAAAATTTGGAGAGTTTTAAAAATATTGCTGAAGGAAAGAAGGAAGGCGGTCCGATAGCTCTACTCGAAATTCCAGATAGATTTCGTTGGTTGACTGCGGTGAGAAGTGCGGTTGTACAAACTTCAAGACCTCATCCCGGAAAATCGAAAGATTTAAACCAAACTTTTGGTAAACTTTTTGAAGAGTTGGTAAAGTAGCAAACTAAAGCAATATTTTATGAGAGCATTCCACTCAAACACAAAAAATAATAGGTTTTTAAAGAACCTATTTTTTTTATTCCTAATGACGATTTCCACTTTTGGATTTTCGCAAAAACAGAAAAGTACGCTCCTTTTTGAGCAGGCGAATGTTTCAGAAAATATTGTTTACAAAACCGACGAGACGGGTAAAGATATTCAGCTAGATATTTATCGTCCGAAAAATACCGAGAACAAAAAACTTCCCGTTGTGATGTACGTTCACGGCGGCGCTTGGGTTGAAGGTGACAAAATCATTACTGCAGATAATTATGTTGAAAGTACCATTTTGAAACTTTTAGAAAAAAACTATGCGGTAATCAGCATTAATTATCGTTTAGTCACTGAAAAACTTCACTTTCCTGCACCAATTCAAGATACTAAAGATGCGGTAAGATGGGTTCGCAAAAATGCAGACCAATACAATCTTGATGAAAACAACATCGGAATGTGGGGCGTTTCTGCAGGCGCACATCTTTCACTTTTAAGCGCTTATACTGAAGATAAAGATTTTGTGGGAGATTCGGAACTTTCAAAATATTCAGCCAAAGTAAATTATGTGGTTGATAATTTTGGGCCGACCGATATGAACAGGCTTCTTCATACCCGTGCTCCAAAACCTCTTTTATTGACAGTTGGTTTAATTTCGCAAAAAATTATCGACATCAGAACCAATCTCGCCAACGGAATAAGCGGATACGACATTAAAACAGAAAGAAAAAAAGTTATTGAAGTTTGCAAAACTATTTCTCCTCTTAATTATACTCAAAACACCGTTCCTACCCTGATTCTTCATGGGAATAAAGATAAAATAGCACCTATAAGACATTCGAAGAGACTCAATAAAATGCTAAAAAAAGCGAACACAACTCATGAATTGATCATAGTAAAAAAAGGAAACCACGGTTTTTCCACAACCGAAAAAGCTTATCAGGAAGAGCTTAACAACGCAATGGTCGACTTTATTTTATCTCAGGAAAAAGCTAATTTCGTCAATCATTAGAAAATCAATATCAAAATATAGTTTTTCAAAAAGAAGCAATAAACAACACTTTAAAAATCAAATCATTAATTTTAAAATAGAAATATATCACTGATTATTTCGCTAAGTTGATATACATATTGATAAACTTTATATAGAAAATAATTATCTTGGTCGGATGCTTAAATTATTCATAATAAAAAAGCAAAAACATTAATTATTTACTCACATAAAAGAAAAACAATATGGAATTTCTAAATGGAATTAATGCATTGACCTTAGTATTCACATCACTGCTTATCTTTGCGATTGCTTACCGTTTTTACGGAATTTATTTAGCGAATAAAGTGCTCCGTTTAAATGACAAAAACACAACTCCCGCTGTAGAATTTGCCGATGGAAAAGATTATGTAGCCACCAATAAAAATGTTCTTTTCGGACATCACTTTGCTGCAATTGCAGCAGCAGGACCATTGGTAGGCCCGGTTTTGGCAGCTCAATTCGGATATCTTCCCGGAGCAATCTGGATTTTAATTGGCTGTGTTTTAGGAGGTGGAGTTCACGATATGGTGGTACTTTTTGCATCCGTAAGACACAAAGGACAAAGTTTAGCAACCATTGCATCCAAGGAAATCGGAAAAACTACCGGAACGGTTGCAGGTTTTGCTATTTTATTCATCTTAATTTTAACACTTGCCGGACTTTCTTTAGCCTGTATTAATGCAATGCACGAAGCTTCATGGTCATTATTTACCGTAGTGATTACGATGCCGATTGCGATTATTATGGGATTGATTATGCGATACAGAAAAAACTCGGTGACTTTTGCAAGTGTTCTGGGAGGTGTTCTTTTGATTGCAGGAATTATTGGCGGACATAATTTAATGCAAAACGAAACCATGAACAATATGTTCACATGGGATATCACAACAATTTCCATTGCAATCCCATTATACGGATTTTTGGCTTCTGTATTGCCGGTTTGGTTGCTTTTGGTTCCAAGAGATTATCTTTCAACGTATTTAAAAATCGGAACGATTATCATGTTGGCCATTGGGGTAATTGTTATTCACCCAACCATTCAAATGCCTGCTTTAACTGAATTTGTCAATGGTGGAGGCCCCGTAATTGGTGGGCCTGTTTTACCATTTATCTTTATTGTGATTGCATGTGGAGCAATTTCAGGTTTCCATGCAGTAATTGCAACAGGAACCACTCCAAAAATGCTGAACAGAGAAAAAGAAATTTTATTTGTGGGGTACGGAGCGATGCTTGTAGAAGGTTTTGTTGCATTAATGGCATTGATTGCTGCTTGTACTTTGATGCCCGGAGATTATTTTGCCATCAACACACCAAAAGATACCTATGACGCTTTCTTAGCAACACATCCTAGTTTACACGGTGTTGATATTGATTATTTTTCAGAAAGAATAGGAATTGATCTGCACGGAAGAACCGGAGGTGCTGTTTCTTTGGCAGTCGGAATGGCTCATATTTTCAATAAAATTCCATACATGGATCAGCTGATGGCGTATTGGTACAATTTCGCCATTATGTTTGAAGCGGTATTTATTTTAACGGCTATTGATGCCGGAACCAGAGTTGGAAGATTTTTCTTACAGGAAATGTTGGGTTCTGTTATTCCTAAATTTAATGATAAAAACTGGACTCCCGGAATTATCATCAGTAGTTTATTGTTCACATTTGCTTGGGGATATCTGGTTTTTACCGGAAACGTAAGCAGCATTTGGCCACTTTTCGGGATTAGTAATCAGTTGCTCGCAGCATGCGGTTTGATAGTCTGTACCACAATGCTCATCAGATTAAATCGAGGAAAATATGCGCTTTGCTCGGCAATTCCAGGAGTTTTCATGGCGATTATTACTTTTTGGGCAGGATATATTCAGGTAATAGATATCTACATTCCAAAACAACAATATTTATTGGCAACACTGGCGGTTGTAGCAATGGTGTTAATGCTTGTGGTTTTTGTTGGTGCGTTCAGAAAATGGTATCAACTATTGCAAGTTAAAACTTCACATACCGATTTTTATGGCGAGACAGTAAAGGAATTGGTTGAAAGATAAGATAGTTATCACAGGTTCTTAGTTTTAGGTAAATAGACAGACGCTTTTTTGGGCGTCTGTCTTATTTTCAATCCTTTTTAGAATAAAGCTGTTTAAACTAATTTAAATTTAACCGCAAAAGAGACAAAAGATGTTCGAGGCATATAATTATTAGACAATTGAAGCTATCAAAAGAATAAAAATCAAAGGCGTTTTTGAACTTATGTGTGTTTTTTCATTTTAAAAATAAGCTTTAATAGAAGTATCTAAATCTTTTCTGCTTTTTGTGGTTAAATAAAAAGGTTAATATTTAAAACCGATAACCAACACTTAATCCGAGCTTTATAACTTGGTCATGATCTGTTTTGTCTGCATTAAATACAAGTCTTCCGTAAGCTGCGTTGGCTTCAAAAACAAATCCTTTTTTGGTAACCAATTTCCAGCCAAGACCAGCACCTAATGCGAGGTCATAAACGTCTTTATTTTCAGTGAATGTCAGTCGGTCTGCTGAGTATATTTTTTTTCCATCAATGGAAGTGAACATTCCAAATCCTTCGGCAAAAAAACCGGAAGCGTATTTTTTTCCAAAATAATATCTGTAATAAGGAGAGATATAATAATTCATATCATCATTTGTTGAATGCTCATAAACCTTAAATGCAGAGATCCCCAGCGATGAATTTTTGTTTAGAAACCGTTCATAACTTACTTCAAAAGCATCCATTAAAGGAGAAATTAGATTCAGTTTAATTTCATTGTTCTTCTGATAAGAATTGGCATCAGTTTCACTTTGGGCTTGTGTCTTAATAGAGCAAAAAGCAAATAAAATGATGAACAGTAAAAAGTTTTTTTTCATAAAAATTTAATTTAAATTATTTAACTGCAAAACTCAAATAATTCAAATTAGAAAGGGTTTCAAAAGCTTAAAACTGTATAAAATGGTACTTATTTTATGGTATTTTTATATTCATTGGGAGTTTGACCCGTTACTTTTTTAAAGGAATTATAGAAAGTTGTTTTTGATGTAAATCCGGCTTCTAATCCCATCGTCAACAAATTATAGTTTTCATACTCAGGATTCGAAATCATTTCCTTCACAGCTTCCACCCGATAGTTATTGATATAATGGGCAAAATTGTCTCCTGTTATCGTGTTTACAATTTGTGAAACATATCCTGCACTTATGCCTAGTTTTTCTGCAACTTTCTCCCTGTTTAATGTACTGTCGGTATAAATGTGCTGATCTTTGCAAAGAAGCTCCAGTTTTTGAAAATAAAGATTATCTGCTGTGATAGATTCCTTATATTCTTGTGGAGTATTACTTTGTACAATTTCCAGATCGGTTAACGAAATAGCTGGCTCATTATTTAGAAAATTGTAGATAGCAATTTTGTTTTTGGCCAGTTTGTATTTGTAAATGCCTATATAAGCCGTCCAGTGCATGACGAAGGTTGCAAATAAAGCCAGGACGCTCATGGTAGAAGAAATGTCTAATCCAAAAAAAACACCTGTCATATAAGTAGTAAGCCAGACAAATAATAACAAATAGATAAGGGTTAATAAGGTAATGACCCATTTTTTTTCTTGTGGATCTTTTAAATGCCTTATCATAAAATAAGAGTAAAGAGGTAAAAACGGAATGAGAATAACGGCAAATAAAAGCTGAATGAGCCTAAGTATATTAAGTAGAAAAATGCTTGAATCCGGGATTTTATAAAGCCCTGCAACATGACTAAGATCGTATGTAATACTAAGAATAGAGGAATAGGCAAATGGAATATAATACAAATAGTGCTTCTGCCTGTCCTTTACAGTATCATCGATCCGGTTTATAATGAACAGGAACATGAAAACAGGCAATAAAAATACCCACTCGATATCATCTATAAAACGTAAAAAGGGATACGAAGTAAATGTACCTTCAATTTCAAAAACATAATTGAGTAAAACAAAGGAAAGTGCAAATAGTAAATAGGCTAAATATTTATTTGAATTACTATTAAATAAAGAAGACTTTAAAATAACTAAACCTAAGATTATCCCCTCGAAAATAGCAATATTTAAAAGCGTTGTATAAATCAATTTTTTTAATATAAAATTTGCTTTAAATATAGCTCTTTCATACGAACTGATAAAAGAAATTTATAGTAGTACTAATAGCTTTTTTAAGGGATTGTGAAGAATATTTAATTAAAATAACTCATTAAGTTCCGAAAAAAAAGCGGGTTTATTTAACTCAACCCGCTTTTATATTTAAATCTTCGTCAGTTTAGCATATTTCAAGATCAAATTTTTCTCTCCTTCGTGTAAGAAAACCACTTTTGCTTTTATATTCTGTGGATCTGTACCGTCCAAAAATGCCACTTCACCAATTCCAAAACGGTCGTGTCTTACTTTGTCTCCAACTTCAATATCTTGTGAAGAAGCTCCACTCGGGTTGATGATTCTTGCTGTTGCTACAGGTTTTAATTTTCTTGGCTCAGCAATAGGTTTATCATTTTCAGTTTTCGAGATGGTTTTCTTTTCTATTTTTCTAAAGCTCTTCATTTCTGAAGGATGCTCGTCAAAAATATTAGAAGTAACCCCTGAATTGTTGATAAATCTCTTTTCGAGAGCAGGATTTAAAAATTCGATATATTCTTCATCTATTTCACTTAAAAATCGTGAAGGTTCGGCATCGGTAATTTTCCCCCATTGAAAACGAGAAGTTGCATAAGAGAAAAACACCTGTTTTTCAGCTCTCGTTAAAGCAACATAAAACAAACGTCTCTCTTCTTCCAGATCTTCACGGGTTGCCGAGCTCATAAAGCTTGGGAAAAGATTTTCTTCTAATCCTACTAAATGCACCACCGGAAACTCAAGACCTTTTGAAAGGTGAATCGTCATCAGCGAAACCATATCTTCCTCATCATCTTTTCTTTGCGTATCTGCAGAAAGGGCAATATTTTCAAGGAAATTAGGCAAACTCGGGTCACCATCCTCTATCTGTTGCTGCTCTTCGATGAAACCCTGCATCGAGTTCATCAATTCCTGAACGTTTTCTACACGTGAAATTCCTTCCGGAGTCTGGTCGTCTTTTAAAAACTTAATCAAACCGCTTCGCTTTGCCACTTCCATCGCAACGCTGTACGCCGTTTCTGTTTTAAGCAAAACCTGAAACGCTTTGATCATCGACCAGAAATCGCTCAATTTGGTTAAAACTCCATTATTAAATTTCAATTGCGGAGCATAAATCCCCAAATTGTCTAAAACTTTTGACACCGGAAGATTTAGTGAATCTGCAAAAACAATTAATTTATTTTGAGTCGTCTCACCAATCCCTCTTGTCGGATAATTAATGATTCTCATCAACGCTTCAGAATCATTTTCATTCACCAAAAGACGAAGATATCCGATTAAATCTTTCACTTCTTTTCTTTGGTAAAAAGATAAACCTCCATATACTTTATAAGGAATATTTTTACGTCTTAAAGAGTCTTCAAACGCTCGTGTCTGAGAATTGGTACGGTATAAAATAGCAAAATCACTAAATTTTCTCTGTTCTCTGTTTCTCAGTTCCCAAATATTTCCGGCCACGAAATTGGCTTCGTCAGCATCGGAAAGCGAGCGGTACACTTTAATTTTTTCTCCTTCTTCATTCTCACTGAAAACATTTTTCTTGAACTGCTGCAGGTTTTTAGCAATCACAACATTTGCAGCATTGACAATATTTTGAGTCGAACGATAATTTTGTTCCAAAGAAACCGTCATTGCATCCGGATAATCTTTTTTGAAATTTAAAATATTGTAAATATTCGCACCACGGAAAGAGTAAATCGACTGCGCATCATCTCCTACCACACAAATATTTTCGAATTTTGAAGCCAAAGCTTTTACAATCAAATACTGAGAGTGATTCGTATCTTGGTACTCATCTACCAAAATATATCTGAATCTGTCCTGATATTTTGCTAAAACTTCCGGAAATCTTGTTAAAAGTTCATTCGTTTTCAACAATAGGTCGTCAAAATCCATCGAACCATTTTTGAAACAGGCTTCTACATATTTTTCATAGATCTTTCCGATGAATTTCATGTTCGCTTTTTCGTCAGCTTCCATTAATTCAGGATTGTTGTAATATGCTTTTACTGTAATTAGGTTATTTTTATAATTGGAAATTCTAGACTGAACTTTTTTAGGCTTATACAGATCAGCATCAATATTCATGTCTTTCAACACTTTTCTGATCACATTCAAAGCATCCTGCTGATCATAGATCGTAAAGTTGGAAGGATAACCCAAATAATGCGCTTCACTTCTCAGAATTCTTGCAAAAACAGAGTGAAAAGTTCCCATCCAAAGGCTCCTCGCATTGCTTTGCCCAACGACTTTAGCAATACGCTCTTTCATTTCTTTTGCCGCTTTATTGGTGAAAGTTAAAGACAAAATATTGAAAGGATCTACTCCATTGGTAATCAAATGTGCAATACGCATCGTAAGTACACGCGTTTTTCCGGAACCCGCTCCTGCAAGTACCATCAAAGGTCCTTGTAAAGTGGTAACGGCTTCATATTGTGATTCGTTGAGTCCTTTCAGGTAATCCATACAGCAAAAAAATTTGGGAACACAAAATTAGTGTATTATATGGAGAATTCAAATTTGAATTTCAATACAATAATTACACTGCTTTAATAGAAAATACAAAAGCCATTCAATATCCCACAACTCTTTTAGGTAAACCTAGCATTCTTTTAAAATTCTTAAAAAAAGATTAAAATACTTGTAACAATTCATTTAAATAAAACACTAATTGACAAAACAATTTCTATTTTATGAAAAAACGACTTCTTAGTGTTGCAGCAGCTGCCTTTTTTGGAGCGATGCTGAATGCACAACAAATCAAATTTGAAGAGTATGATTTACCAAACGGCTTACATGTAATCTTACACCAAGATAATTCTGCACCGGTAGTAACAACAGGTATCATGTACCATGTAGGAGCAAAAGATGAAGTAGTTGGAAGAACTGGTTTTGCACATTTTTTTGAGCACCTTCTATTTGAAGGAACTCCAAACATTAAGAGAGGAGAATGGTTTAAAATCGTTTCTTCAAACGGTGGACAAAATAATGCGAACACTACGAACGACAGAACATATTACTACGAAACTTTCCCATCAAACAACGAGCAATTAGGTCTTTGGATGGAGTCTGAAAGACTTCGTCATGCAGAAATCAACCAGATTGGTGTAGATACTCAGAGAGAAGTTGTAAAAGAAGAAAAGAGATTGAGAATGGATAACCAGCCCTATGGAAATCTTTTCACAAACGTACAGAAAAATCTTTTCACCAAACATCCATATACATGGTCTACTATTGGATCTATGGACGATTTGAATTCTGCAAAATTGGATGAATTCAAGGCGTTTTACAAAAAATATTACGTTCCAAACAATGCAACATTGGTTGTAGCAGGAGACATCAAGCCTGAGCAGACAAAAAAATGGATTCAGGAATATTACGGAGCTATCCCTAAAGGAACAGTTTACCCTAAAAACTTCCCGAAAGACGAGCCTATCACAAAAGAAAAAGAAGTAACAGCATACGATCCGAACATCCAGCTTCCTGCTTATGTTTTTGCATACAGAACACCGGGTAACAAAGAAAAAGATGCTTACGTTTTAGATATGCTTTCATCTTATTTAAGCAACGGAAAATCTTCAGTTTTATATAAAAAATTGGTAGATCAGGAGAAAAAAGCACTTCAGGTAGCAGCTTTCAACCAAGGTCTTGAAGATTACGGTATTTTCGCATTCTTTGCGATCCCAATGGGAGCAACAACGAAGCAGACTTTACAGACTGATATCGATGCGGAAATTAAGAAACTTCAGACGACTTTAATTTCTGACGAAGATTATCAAAAACTTCAGAATCAGTACGAAAATCAGTTTGTAAATGCAAACTCAAGTATTCAGGGAATTGCAGCTTCTTTAGCTACAAACCACGTATTGATGGGAGATACTAACTTAATCAACAAGGAAATCGACATCTACAAGTCAATCACAAAGCAGGATTTACAGAATGCGGCTAAAAAGTATTTAAATTCTAACCAGAGAATCATCCTTAACTACTTACCTGAAAAAAAGTAATCGTATAAAAAACTTCACGTTTTAAATATGATTATAAATTTTTAAATTTTTTACAATGAAAAAACAATTTACCTATATAGCCGTAGCATTTTTATTCTCAGGAATGCTTTCTGCACAAAAAATTGATATTAATGCAATGCCAAAACCAGGACCAACACCTGCGATTAACATTGCAAAGCCAAAAACTTTTCAGCTTAAAAACGGGATGACCGTAATGGTAGTTGAAAACAATAAATTACCAAGAGTAAACGTAAGTCTTTCTATGGACAGACAGCCTTATTTCGAAGGTGATGTAGCTGGAGTAAGCGACATCATGGCAGATCAGCTTGGTAACGGAACAACAACTTTAAGCAAAGACGCATTCAACAAAAAAATAGACTTTTTGGGTGCTAACTTAAATTTCTCTTCTGCAGGAGCTTCTTCAAACTCGCTTTCAAAATATTTCCCTGAAGTTTTAGGTTTAATGGCTGATGCGATCATCAATCCTAAATTTTCTGCTGACGAAATCACAAAATCTAAAGAAAGAGCTATTGAAGGTTTAAAATCTTCAGAGAAGAGCGCAGATGCAATCGCTTCAAGAGTTTCAAACGCATTAGCTTACGGAAAAAATACTTCAAGAGGAGAATTTGAAACAGAAGAATCTATCAATAAGATACAATTAGCTGACGTTCAAAATACTTACAAAAAATATTACGCTCCAGACAATGCTTACCTTGTAATTGTTGGTGATGTAAAATTTGACCAAGTAAAGCCAATGGTTGAAAAAGCTTTCAACAACTGGCAAAAAGCGGATACAAAATTCCCAGCTTTAGAACCGGCTTCAAATGTTGCTAAAACTGAAATCAATGTAGTAGACGTTCCTTCTGCAGTACAATCTGTAGTTTCTGTAGGAAACCTAAATACATTGAAAATGAAAGATGCCAACTACTTCCCTGCAACAATTGCCAACTACATTCTTGGTGGCGGTGGAGAAGCTAGACTTTTCATGAATCTTCGTGAGAAAAACGCATTCACTTATGGTGCATACTCTAGTTTAACAGCAAGCAAATATTCACCTTCTTTCTCTGCTAAAGCTAGCGTAAGAAATGAAGTAACAGATAAAGCTGTAAAAGAATTCATGAACGAACTGAATGGTATTTCTACAGTAAAACCTGAAGAATTGGCAAATGCTAAAGCTAAATTGAAAGGAAGCTTCATCATGGCATTAGAGCAACCTGCAACGATTGCAAGATTTGCAGTTAACCAAAAAGTTCAGGATCTTCCCGCTGATTTTTACACTAACTATTTAAAATCTATTGATAAAGTAACTGCAGCTGACGTTTCTAACGCGGTAAAAGCAACTATTTTACCAAACCAAAGCAGAATTTTCATCGCTGGTAAAGCATCTGATATTTCTGAAGGATTAGAAAAATTAGGTTATCCTGTAAAATATTTTGATGCTAATGCAAATCCTGTTGCAAAACCAACAGTTCAGAAAGTTGATGCTAATGTAACAGTAGCTTCTGTTGTTGATAAATACATCAATGCAATTGGTGGAAAAGCTAATTTATCAAAAGTGTCTTCATATACAACAAATGCATCAATGTCTATGCAGGGACAGAATCTTGATTTTAAAATTGTTAAAGCTCAAGGTGGAAAAGAACTCCAAACAGTTTCTGCTGGTGGAATGACAGTTCAAAAACAAGTTTTCGACGGAAAAACAGGTTATTCTGAGCAAATGGGACAAAAAGTTGAGATGACTAAAGAAGAAATTGCTGACAACCTGAAAAACACTGAACTTTTCGAAGAATTAGGTTTTGCTAAATCTGCAGATTACAAATTGGCAGGAATTGAAAAGATTAACGGTGAAGATTCTTATGCAATCAAATCTGGTGATAAAGCTTATTATTATAGCGTAAAAACGGGTCTTAAAACTGGTGAAACTGAAACTGTGAAAACACAGGGACAAACTTTCACAGTTCCTACAACTTTTGCTGATTACAAAGATGTTTCAGGTGTGAAAATGCCTTACACAATTACGGTTAATCAAATGGGTATGGAAATGGTGATGAAAGTAAAATCATACGAAATAAACCAAGCTAAAGATTCTGACTTCAAATAAGAATTAATATATTTTTAATGAAAACGGTAGCAATTGCTGCCGTTTTCTATTTTTAGCTCAAATCTTATTTTGCAGTTTGGTAAAAAAACATTAGATTTGCCCATTCAAAAAGATATTAAAATTAATGGATACTATATTTACACTATTAATGATTCTTATTATGATTGCCAGCATTTTATTGGTAATCGTTGTTATGGCTCAAAACCCAAAAGGTGGCGGTCTTTCTAGTACTTTCGGAGGTGCATCTCCTGCACAATTTGGAGTACAGAGAACGAATGATTTTATGGAAAAGTCAACCTGGACTTTAGGAGCGGTAATTATCGTTCTTATTTTGATAAGCGTTGTTGTTACCGGGAAACCTAAACAAGCAGCACCAGTAATTCCACAAGCTCCAACTAAAGAGGCTCCAGCAGGAAAAGCTCCAGCTTCTCAGTCTTCAGCTCCGGTAAGTGTTCCGGCAAATAAATAAGAAATACTTTATTTAAGATAAAATGAAAGCAACTCAATCGAGTTGCTTTTTTTATTTAAGTTTAATTTTTTCTATCTTATGTCTTAACTTTAGACCTGCTTTCATAAATGAATATTGTAGAGGTTTACTTTCTCGATAATATTTATCAATAAAAATCTGCATTGCTCCGTAAAATCTTTCAAGATACACCTCATCTTTTATGGTGCTTTCGCCTTTGTGATGAAGGATAGAAGATTTTCCGTAATAGTAATTTTGGTAACCGCTATTCAACAACGTATAACACAAATCAATATCTTCACCATACATAAAATATCTTTCATCGAGACCTCCAACTTTTTCGTAAACCTCCTTTTTAGTCAGAAAAAATGCTCCGGTAATAACTTCCACTTCTGCAATCTCATATTCACCTACATCATTGCGATAATATGATTTTGAATTTTTCTTTTTAAAATTGGTAAATAATTTCTCAAAAGAATTCATCATATCAGGAACCGACCGCTTACTTTCCGGAAGGAAATTTCCGTTGGTATCGTGCATTCTTACACCTAAACATCCAAAATTGGTTTTAGAATCTGCAAAATCTAAAATTTCATTTAAATAAAAGCCTTCTAATTCTGTATCCGGATTTAAAATCAATAAATATTCTCCGATTGCTGTTTCTATCGCTTTATTATTAGCTTTGGCAAAACCTCCATTAATTTCAGAAGCCATAAAATGTACTTTTGGAAATTCAGGAATGAGGTCACTCCAAGAGCTGTCTGTGGATTTGTTATCAATTACAATAACTTCATAATCAATATTTTCCGTATATTTTTCAATAGAAAAAAGGCAGTTTCTCAACAGTTGAGTCACATTATAATTAACGATAATGATCGAAAGTTTTTTACTCATTCTTAATCCTTTTCGTTATATGGAAGTCTATTGGTAATAGATCTGCCCAAAGAAATTTCGTCTGCATATTCCAACTCATCCCCTACGGAAATCCCTCTTGCAATACTTGAAAATTGAACCCCCGAGTTTTTGAATTTTTTATAAATATAATAAGCCGTAGTATCACCTTCCATAGTTGCACTTAAAGCAAAGATGAATTCTTTTGCCAAACCTTGCTGTAACTTCTTTTCAATACTAGGAATATTCAATTGGTGAGGACCAACTCCTTCCATCGGAGAAATCTTTCCACCCAGAATAAGATATTTACCTCTGTATTTTCCGGTATTTTCGATGGCAATGACATCGCGTACATCTTCCACAATGCAGATCAATTCATCATTCCGTTTATCGTTACTGCAAATATCACAGATCTCAAAATCTGAGAAATTATGGCATTCTTTGCAGTATTTAATTTCGTTAACCAGATTGATAATGGAAGTTCCCAAACTTGTCGCTCTGGAATTAGGCTGTTTAAGTAAATGAAGCGCAAGACGCAAAGCGGTTTTCTTCCCAATACCCGGAAGTCCGGAAATCTCATCTACTGCTTTTGCCAATACTTTACTTGGGTAATCCATAGCACAAAAATAAGAATTATAGTTGTAAAATATGAATAGTAGATCCTCAATTACACTGATAACTTTGCGGCTTAAAATTTAAGTGATTATATCTTCTGCTAGAATCATTAGTTATCATTCATAAATCTGAAAAAACCATTATCTTTGGTCATCAAAATATTAAACAGAAATAAACTAAATGGTACTCAACAACCTCAACTATCCGCTGGATTTTAAATTTAAAATCACAACGCTTGCCAGCGATTTCAACATTACAGACAGGAACGGAAATTATGTAGCTTACGTTCGTCAGAAGATGTTTAAACTAAAAGAAGACGTTATTGTTTTCAACGATGAAAGCAAAACCAAAGAGCTTTTCAGAATTCAGGCCAACCAATGGATTGATTTTAATGCATCTTATTCTATCAAAGATACAATCGGAAAAAATTTCGGAAGATTGGCTAGAAAAGGTATGCGTTCTATCTGGAAATCTTCTTACAATGTTTTAGACGAAGCTGATCAGCAAAAATTTACCATTACGGAAGATAATGCATGGGTAAAGTTTTTTGACGGGATGGTTGGTGAAATACCAATCGTAGGAATGTTTACCGGATATTTTCTTAACCCGTCTTACACCGTAAAAGGAATGGATGGAAAAGAATATTTTAAGCTAAAAAAAATGCCTTCGATGTTTGGAAGAAGATTCCAGCTTGACAGACTCATTGATATTGATGACGAAGACGAAAGTTTAGTAGTTTTATCTTTATTGATGATGGTTTTACTTGAAAGAGCAAGAGGATAATACCAAGATTGCAATTAACTATTGATGATGGCTTACATTTTGAAGAGATTATTCATTAAAATTAGTTACAATCTTTATATACAAAACTTAGACACATGAAATATTTTATCATTCTCTTTTCAGCTTTAACTTTGGTTGCCTGTAAAAAGGAAAAAGAAGCCGTTCCAGATTCAAATCCAACAGATTCTCTGAATATTGCTCAGGATTCTGCTAAAACAGATTCTGCACCTGAGAAAGTTTTAGTTGATGTATTTCCTTTCCCTAAAGAAATCAAAGAATGCTCTTGCTATTTTGCAAAAAACAAAGCAGATTTTGAAAATGAACAATACATTTACGCCGATGATGCAGGAAAAACGGCTTACATGAAGCTCGACGGAAAAAGAATCGCTATGAATTTGATTTCCTCAAGCGACATGGAAGTAGATGAAGAGCTGACCAAAGAAATTGAAAATGAAAATTATAAAATCTCTGTAAAAGGTAAAAAAATAAAACACGAAGAAGCTTTACTTTTTGAAGGTACTCTAACCATTGAAAAACCAGACGGAAGCAAAACGACCATTCCTATTTATGGTGAATGTGGATGTTAATAGCAATTAGCAATTAGCAATTAGCAATTAGCAATTAGCAATTAGCAATTAGCAAAAATATTGCTCCTGAATTTCGGGAGCATTTTTTATTTCGTAATTTTGATAAAAATAAATTTTTATGGAACTATCCAATATAGAACCGCAAATTATCTGGAAGAATTTTTCCAAATTAAATGCTGTTCCGAGACCGTCAAAAAAAGAAGAAAAAGTAATTGCTTTCATCAAAGAATTTGGTGAAAATTTAGGACTGGAAACTACTGTAGATGAAGTAGGAAATGTGATTATTAAAAAACCAGCTACTCCGGGAATGGAAAACCGTAAATCGATTGTTATGCAATCACATTTGGATATGGTTTGCCAGAAAAACAACGACGTGAATTTTGATTTTGAAACTCAAGGGATCCAGATGGAAGTTGACGGAGACTGGGTAAAAGCAAAAGGAACAACATTGGGTGCAGATAACGGTTTAGGCGTTGCCACTATTATGTCGATTCTTGAAAGTTCAGACATTCCACATCCTGATTTGGAGGCTCTTTTCACTATCGATGAAGAAACAGGAATGACCGGAGCTTTAGGTTTAAAACCTGGACAATTGACCGGACAAATCCTTTTAAATTTAGATACAGAAGAAGATGACGAAATCGATATCGGATGTGCCGGTGGAATTGACGTTACGGTAACCCAAAACTATCCAACAGAAACTTCTAACGGACAAATTGTAAGAATAGAAGTAAAAGGTTTACAGGGTGGTCACTCAGGAATGGATATCCACAAAGGTTTTGGAAATGCCAATATTATTATGGGCAGAATTCTTTATAAAGCTTTGGAAAACCAAAACGTTCAGTTAATTTCAATTGATGGCGGAAGTTTGAGAAATGCAATCCCGAGAGAATCTGTTGCTTTAATTTCTGTGAGAAATGCTGGTGAATTTATTGAAAATGTAACCAACGGAATCAAAAAAGAAATTTTAGAAGAGTTTGCTTCTGTTGAAGCTCATCTTCAAATTAATATTGAAAACTCTACAAGTTCTGAAAAAGCACTTTCTGTAGATGATTCAAAGAAAATTATCTTGGTTTTAAAGTCTCTTCACAACGGCGTTTACAGAATGAGCCCGGATGTAAAGGATTTGGTAGAATCATCAAACAACGTGGCAAGAGTAGAATTAAAAGAAGGCGGTCTGAAAATATTGAACCTTTCAAGGTCATCGGTAGATTCTTCTAAAGATTCGGTGGCTGAACAATTGAAATCGGTATCAGAATTAGCCGGAATGAATATAGAATTCAGCGGATCTTATCCAGGATGGAAACCAAAACCAGGTTCTGAAATTGTACAAGTTTTAGAAAAAATTTATACCGAAAAATTTTCAAAAAAACCACATGTTGTAGCTTGTCATGCAGGTTTAGAGTGTGGGATTATCGGTGCTAATTATCCAGAAATGGAAATGGTAAGTTACGGACCAACCATCAGAGGAGCTCACTCTCCTGATGAGAAGGCAAACATTTCTTCAACCCAGAAATTCTGGAGTTTCACAAAAGATATTTTAGCAAATATCCCATTGAAATAAGAATGTAATTTTTATATTGAAAATATCCAAAGTCGATTGATTTTGGATATTTTTGTTTCTTTTCTTCCCGGATTTTAGGTTTTAGAATTAAAATTTAATTTAAAAATCATAAATTTGAATAAGAAATATGAATTATGAACTCACAAATTCTCAACGAAAAGCTTGAACTCATTCAATGGTTATCTACCTTGGAAGATACTTCTATTATCAAAAAGCTAATTCAGTTCAGGAAAGAAGAAACAAAAGACTGGTGGAATTCTATTTCAGACGAAGAGAAAAAATCAATTGAAAAAGGAATAGCAGAAGCTGATGAAAATGATGTAAAACCACATTCTGAAGCCAGAAAACTCTATGAAAAGTGGCTATAATATTTCATGGACTCCAAATGCATTGAGCGAATTGGAGGAAACAATTGAATATCTTCAAAAAAACTTTTCAGATAAAGAAATAACAAAATTTGCTCGCAAAATCGAAAGTTTCTCGGAAATAATTTCTCAGAATCCATATATTTTTCCAATGTCTGAACATACAAACATTCACAAAGCGATCATTCTTACTTTCAACACCGTATATTATCGTATTAAAGATAACAATGTAGAAGTTTTATCTTTCTTCTCAAACAGGCAATCTCCTAATAAAAGAAAAATCTAAGCTCAAAATTTATTGATTAATAGTTTTCGCTTTATTTATCAATAATTTTCCTGCATATTAAAATTCAAAATACGCCAATGAAGATCACAAATACTCATCAACTTAATCAAGAACAAAAAGAACAGATTCTGCAATTGTGGAATAATGAATATCCTGAAAAACTAGCTTATAAAAGTATCGGTGGATTTGAAAACTATCTTGAAAAACTCAATGAAGTCAATCATTTTCTTTTAATGAATGATGATAAAAAAATTCAAGGTTGGGCAATAACATTTGAAAGAGAAAGTGAAACATGGTTTGCGATCATTCTATCTGAAAACCTTCATGGTAAAGGTTGGGGAACAAAAGTTTTGAATGAACTGAAACAAAATAAAAAAGAGCTAAACGGCTGGGTCATTGACAATAGTAATGATAAAAAACTTAACGGAAATTTTTACAAATCGCCACTAGAATTCTATTTAAAAAATGAATTTGAGGTTTTATCAGACACAAGATTAGAATTGGAAATTATGTCTGCCGTAAAAATAAAATGGAAAAAATAATTAATAATATAACAATGAAAAGTATCACCGTATTTTGCGGATCAAGTTTTGGTTCGGACGAATTATATAAAGAACAGGCAACTTTATTAGGACAAACTTTGGCAAAACAAAATATCCAACTCATTTATGGCGGTGCCAATGTAGGATTGATGGGTGCAGTCGCTGACGGAGTTTTACAGGAAGGCGGAAAAGCAATAGGCGTTCTCCCCCACTTTTTGCAATCCAAAGAAATTGCACATCAAGACCTTACCGAACTTATTTTGGTAGAAACGATGCACGAAAGAAAAACCAAAATGAATGATCTTTGCGACGGTGTGATCGTTCTTCCCGGAGGTTATGGAACTTTGGAAGAGTTTTTCGAAATGATAACTTGGGCACAACTCGGACTTCATAAAAAACCAATTGCTATTTTGAACATCGACGGATTTTATGATGATTTAATTAAACTTGTTCAGACTATGGTCGATAAAGGATTTTTAAAACAAATCAATAAGGAAATGCTTTTGGTGAGTGATTCTATTGATGAATTATTAGAAAAAATGAGAAATTATCAGGCTCCGACTGTTGGGAAATGGATTTCAAAAGAGGAAGTTTAAATAATTCTAAACTTTCAAGTTAATTAATAATTAGAGAATTATTATTAAAAAGTTTGTAAATTTAAATGATGACTAATTATTATGATAAATGATGATTTAAATAAAATATTAACTCAATATGAGGAAAAATCTCCTTTATATTTATCCTTTAGTTTTAAAGTAGAGAAAATATTACGGAAACTGTGTAAAAATTTTTCGATCCATCAAATTTTAAGCCGGATAAAAACCAAAGAAAGTCTTGCACAGAAAGTCATCAAGAAGAATAAATACGAGAAGCTTGATGATATTACCGATATTTTAGCACTGCGGATCATTACTTATTTCGAAGACGATATCTCAAAAATAGAGGAAATCCTTAACAAAGAATTTAAAATTGACTGGGAAAATTCTATTGATAAAAGAAATATTGAAATTGATAAATTTGGGTACCGAAGCGTTCATTACATCTTACAACTGAATGATCATAAAGCACAAACAGCCGGGTATGAAGAGTATAAAGATATTAAATTTGAAATTCAGATACGGAGTATACTTCAACATTCGTGGGCAGAAATAGAACATGATTTGGGTTATAAATCTTTTACCCAAATTCCTCAAAAAGCAAAACGAACATTCTACAGAGTAGCGGCATTACTTGAGCAAGCCGATATTGAATTTACAAAGCTAAAAAAGGAAATTAAGGACTTTGAAAACACGATTACTAAAAATTTAAAAAGTAAAGAAAAATCCATTGAAATCAATGAATCAACAATCATTGCGTTTGTGAAAAAAAATCAACTTTTGCGAGAAATTGAAAATGAAATCAAGAAAGCATTAAAGCTTAATGAAAATCCTAAGTTCGATTCTACTTACATATCATCTAATAATTTCTCATCACAGCTTAAAGATTTAAAAATATTTGATTTAACTCAACTTGAAGAAAATCTCATCACTTACAAAGAGCAAATCAGTGCCCGTCAAATAGATTATTTAAAATCTTTAAATGAAAATGTTACTAACAGTAAAATAAAAATATCTTTAGTACAAGGTGCTCCGATACTTTGGTTAATTGATTATTTTAAAAATAAAGTATAACGTTTATAAACAAAAAACTCCCGAAGAAAATCTTCAGGAGTTTATATTGTAATTTAAAAAATTCTCTAAGGATAAGGAGCAATTGCCACAGCCAAACCTTCCATCGAAGGAACCATATGCAATTGGCAACCCAATCGACTGTTGCTTTCCACATGAAAAGCTTCACCCAACATTGCGTCTTCTTCATCGCCCATTGGCTCAAGTCCCGGATCTTCCAGTACATAAACCTGACACGATGCACACATTGCCATTCCGCCACAAACTCCGATGGTACCTTCTTCTGCTAGTTCATAAGCACGGATAATTTCCATCAGGTTCATCGACATATCTGTAGGAGCAGCAATATCATGCGTAACACCTTCCCTATCGGTAATTTTAATATTTATATCGCTCATCTTTCGTTGATGGTTAATGGTTGATGGTTGATGGCTTTTGTTTTACTAACAACTAATAACCAACAACTAACAACGAGATTAATCTATTTTCTTTACAACCGCTTTCTCAGCTTCTTTTCTACTTCCGTCGAAACCATCGACTCCACTTACAGTTGTATATTTTAAAACGAATTTTTTACCCGGATTCAATCTGTTGTAAACACTCTGACACATCAAAGTAGCCTCGTGGAAACCACAAAGAATCAGCTTTAATTTTCCAGGATAAGTGTTGATATCGCCAATTGCATAAATTCCGTCGATATTAGTTTGATAGTCTAATGCATTGTTTACAACGATTGCATTTTTTTCAATATTTAAACCCCAGTTTCCGATTTCGCCCAACTTTGGCGTCAATCCGAATAAAGGAATGAAATAATCTGTTTCGATATCGTAAGGATCTTGTCCGTCAACAGCTACCGTAATGGCTTCAACTTTTCCGTCTCCTTTTACTCCAGTCACTTCAGCAGGAGTAATTAATTTAATTTTCCCTTGATTTTTTAAATCCTGTACTTTTTCTACAGAATCTAAAGCACCACGGAACTCGTTTCTTCTGTGAATCAAAGTCACTTCACTTGCCACATTCGACAAGAAAACGCTCCAGTCTAAGGCAGAATCTCCACCTCCGGCAATCACAACTTTTTTATTTCTGAAATGTTCTGGTTCTTTCACGAAATATTCAAGACCTTTTTCTTCATAGTCTGCCAAGTTTTCAAAAGTAGGTTTTCTAGGCTCAAAAGTTCCCAAACCACCTGCAATAGCAATTGCTTTACATCTGTGAACAGTTCCTTTATTAGTAATTACCTCAAACCATTCATCATCTACTTTTGTATAAGAGATTGCAGTTTCTCCTAAAGTGAATCCCGGCTGAAACTGTTTGATTTGCTCCATTAAATTATCTACCAATTCACCTGCATTTACAGAAGGATAACCCGGAATATCAAAAATCGGTTTTTTAGGATACAATTCTGCCAACTGACCTCCCGGTTGAGGAAGTGCGTCGATGATGTGACATTTCATTTTAAGTAAACCAGCTTCAAACACAGCAAAAAGCCCCGTTGGTCCTGCGCCGATAATCAATATATCTGTAGTGATCATAATATGATGATAATTTAATAATTTGTAGCTGCAAATTTACTAATTTTAATGCGAAGCATATTTAATTATACGCAAATAAAAAACTGAGATTTATCAAATAGACGCAAGAAGCTGATAATTAAAAAATTGGCAGCGTTTTTGTAAACTGTAAATTATGAAGAAGATACTTACTATCATCACTTTATTCGCCTTCTTTTTGGGTTACTCTCAACTGGCTAATGTCGCAGATGGAGAATCGATTAGTCTAAGAATACATTACGGATTTCTAAATGCAGGAACAGCGAACCTTACAACCAAGAAAGTTAACTATAAAGGAGTTCCACATTTATACGTAAAAGGAACTGGGCAAACCACGGGCGCTGTAAAAGCTTTTTTTAAAGTTGAAGATCTATATGAAAGCTACATCAATATCGATACAGAATTGCCTAGCTTTTATGTAAGAAATGTAAAAGAAGGTAGCTATACACAGCATTTTCAGACCGTTTTTAATCACGATAATCAAACATTGATTTTAACAGATAAAAAAACTCCTGCAAATGGTTCAAAGCTAATAAAGTCTGTAAAAGGCGTACAAGACATGCTTTCATGTTTTTATTACCTAAGAAGTAAAACGCCTGCAGAACTAAAAGTAGGAACCGTTATTAATATGAATGTATGGATTGATGATGAAATGTTTCCTTTTCAGCTTAAAGTGACCGGAACTGAAAATTTAAAGACAAAGTTCGGAACTATTAATGCTTTGAAAATTATTCCTTCTGTAAAAAGCGGTAGGGTTTTTAAAGAAAAAGAAGGGGTTACAATGTGGGTAAGCAATGATTACAATCACATTCCTTTGTTGCTTAAAGCTGAATTGGCAGTTGGTTCTTTGAAGGCAAGTATTGATGATTACAAAAACGTGAAATTTCCTCTAAAGTTTACTAAATAAACGATATCGAGTATCAGTTTATCGTTTGGGTTGTGGACTAAAAATCTACTTATAAGTTTCTATTTTTGTTATAATTGCACAAATAGTATATTAAAGAAAACATGAAAAAACTCGTGTATTATTAGATTATAATTTCTTTTAAGCTAAAAGTAAAGTGTATAAACACATCATTCTAACTATTTTTTAGACCAATAAAAAAAGCCTCAGAAATTTCTCTCGAGGCTTACCAACCTAAATTAACATACTTGTGGAACTATTTTCCCAGGTATTATTATGAAAAATTTTCCCGGTACCTATAACAAAGTTTTTCAACTCTGTTATTAGTACTTAGGGCTATATCATTTGTGTTTATGTGTTATAATAAATTTGTGTTTATTTTTAGCATCTTTTCGCAGAGCTTTTCAGCTCTGCAATAAGACACATATATTTTCATCATTTGTGTTTTTGAAATTAACCTCAAATTTTAAATCTATCTTTCTTTAAATATTTTCAAAATACTGAGCTTTTTTCGTTTATCATTTGTACTGTAAAAGTAGGAAGATTTAGAAATGTTTTCCGCATACTTGTTGTAGATGTATTTCTATGCCTGCATAGATATTTATCTACAAAAACATTGCGCTGTTTATGAACAGCTATTGCAATTATTTCCAATAGACCCACAACTGGATTAGAAGATTTTTAAAAAGAAATTATTGATGATCATAAAAATACAAAGCGCTTCATTTAGCTGTGCAAAAAAAAGCCTCCGGAAAAATCCGAAGGCTTACCAACCTAAATTAACATGCTTTGAAATCATTTCTAGGGATTATTACCATGAAAAACGTTATCCCTAAAATACATATTAAAAAAACTATTTTTAAATCTGTGATTATACTCACAGTTTTCATCATTTGTATTTAATAAATATATTTATTGATTGTAAGGCATCGTTTACAGAGCTTTTCAGCTCTGCAATGATGACACTTAGGTTAATCAATTTGTGTTTATATGTTATACTGATTTGGTTTTACTTTTTAGTATCCAGTTGCAGAGCTTTTTTTCAGCTCCGCAATCAGACACTTATTTTTTTTTTCATCATGTGTGTTTTTAAATCAGCTTCAATATTTTAATTTATTATTATTTGAATATTTTCAAAATTCTGAACTGACTTTTAGATTAATGACCTTAAAAAAATTTTTTGATAAATTCTTTTTTCGTTCATCTTTCATACTGTAAAAATAGCAAGATACAGAGGTATCTTGCTAATATTTGTTGTAGATGTATTTCGATGCTGTTGTAGATATTTATCTACAAAAATAGATTAGGAAAATAAATAAGAATAAAACTAATGGTAGTTTTTGATTAAGTCTGCTAAATCAACTACATTTTCGATATGTAGTTTATCAAAAATCCGTTTCTTAATGGTACTAATTGTATTCTGCTTTACATTAAGATTATTGGCAATTTCGAGATTCCCGTAACCTTTTGCGTACAGCTCGGCAATCTCCAGCTCTCTTTCAGTAAGTTTTTGTAAAGGATTGATGCTGCTTCGATTTTGCAAAGAATCAATTAAAATATCCTGGGTAATAGAGGAGATATACTTTCCGGTTTGATGAATTTTGAGAATCGCTTCTTTTATTTCACTTTCTTCACTCAGTTTACTTAGGAAGCCGTTGGCTCCGGCATTAATATATTTAATAGACTGTGTACTTTCGTCTACTCCAGAAAACACCAGAATTTTAATATCTGGCTTAAGACTTCTGATATCAGAAATTATATTCAGACTGTTTCCATCTGGAAAAATAGCGTCTATTACTACAATTTCTATTTGTCGCATTCCTACAGCTTCTAAAACTTTCTGAAGCGTTGATGCATGAAAAATCTCGCCTTCAAAACCAATTTCTTCGATAAGAAATTCTACGCCCTGCCTTATGAGGCTATGATCATCTGCAAGTAAAAAATTAATGGTTTTAGTTTTTAAATTATTCATTTATTGACATTCAAATTAATAGTGAAACTTACTGTTGTTCCTATATTTTGTTCGCTATCTACCGAGATATTTCCAGAATACAACTCTACAATTTCTTTACATAAACTCAATCCTAAACCTGCACCCAGGTTTTCTACATCTTCAGATAAAACACCTTGGTAATAAGGTTCAAATATTTTCTCGAGATCAGATTTTGAAATTCCCACTCCCGTATCACTTATTATGGTTGTTAAAGCAACAGTATTTTCATCGATAAATTCTGCTTTGGTAATTACCTTGATTTCTCCGTTCTCAGTAAATTTGTTTGCATTGGCAAGTATATTCATGAAAACCTGATTGATCTTTGTATTATCAGAATACACCTCAATTTTCGGGTCTATATTTTCTTCAACAAGAAACTTATTATTTCTTGTTTCAATATAAGGTTCTATCGAATTTAAGATAGAAGTTATTTCATTTTTAAGATTAAAAACCACCGGTATTAACTGGTTTTCTACATGTTGATTTTTGGTATATTCTAAAATCTGATTGGCCTGCATCAATAAGGTATTATTGGTAAAACTGATCGACTTTAAGTATTCTTTAATGCTATCATCATTCGTTTTTTTATTGATCTTTCTGATGAAAATTCCAATAATCTTCAAGGGTGAACGCAGTTCATGACTCAACATTCCCAAAATTCTGTTTTTAAAATTAAGGTTCTCATTAATCTGCTTGTTGGCAGCATTGAGTTGATTTTCATATATAAATGCGATTCTTGTAAGATACATTATTAATATAGACACAATAAACATCAAAACCATTGCTCCCAAAATCAGATTTGTTCTAATCTTATTGTTTTCAGAATTTCGCAGAGCATATTCTTTTTCAAGATCAGCCTTAGAATCTTTGATCGCAAAATCGTAAATATTCATCACCCCATTACTGTAAATAAGAAGTTTATTAAATATGGTATAAAATTTACTGTTGTTATTTTGTTTTCCGATTACCTGTACCTGCATTTTCTTTATTTCTCCGGTATAATAATTTTGAACAAGATTCATTACACTGTCTACATCAGCTTTTATAGCAGTTGCTTCCGGAATCTTTCCTTGTTTCACGGTAATAATTGTACTCTCTTTACGTACGTTCTCTTTCCCGGATATTGCATCTCCCAAACGTCCGAAAAGACCTTTTTTCTTAACCGTATCAGCAATCGTTTTTGTTTCTACGTGAAAATCATATTTATCCAAATTATAATTGCTCTCATACTTTTTCAGCGAAGGTAAAGGAGTGGGAGCTTTGAAATTTGATTGGGTAGAATATTGATAAGTAGAATCAACCAAAAGCTTCAGGTTTTTACTGCCTAAAGAGTCTTTTTTTTGAAATGATAATATATTTTTTAATTTAGGAAATTTAGCCTCATAGCTATTAATGTTGTCTAAATTTGCGCCTAATTTGTCTAAAGATGCGAAATAAGAATCCAAATACTTTTTGTCAGCATTTACAAGATATTGCTGAAGAGAATTTTGAGCGTTTAAAAGCTCTTTTCTGGAGTTATCTGTTAAGTTTTCAAGAGAATTTACTTCTTTTAATTGATTTTCAATGAATGCTAAATTCTTTCTATTGATAAATTCGTTATAAAAAAAGCCTGCAATGATAAGCTGTATCAATAAAATACAAAAGATAAGAGAGTAATGAACGATTTTTCTGAATCTAAAATTTAACGATTTAGGTTGGTTATCTGTTGACTTCATATACATGTATTTAAAGCTTTTTGCGATCAGTATCAGATTTGAACTCTTAGTTACAGACTGCAAAAACATTCTGGTATATTATCATTTGTTTAGAATGATATATTTTGTAAATCGGAAAAAACCCTATCACAACACTTATACTTTATTCTCTGAATTCTATAAAAAAATGTATTTTTTTCTTAAAAAAGATTCGTCTTTAAGTGATTTATAAAGTTAATAAAAAATCCCGTGAAAATTCACAGGATTAAAAATTATTTATGTTAAATTAATTACAATGTTTTAAACTGTTCTAAAGTTCTTATATCATTCTCAAAGAACATTCTAATGTCGCTCATTTGGTAAAGAAGCATTGTAATTCTCTCAATACCCATTCCAAAAGCGTATCCTGAATACTTCTCAGAATCAATATTTACATTTTTCAAAACAGCAGGATCTACCATTCCGCAACCCATAATTTCTAGCCAGCCTGTTCCTTTGGTAATTCTATAATCGGTTTCAGAATTTAATCCCCAATATACATCAATCTCGGCACTTGGCTCTGTGAAGGGGAAAAATGAAGGTCTCATTCTGATTTTAGACTTTCCAAAAAGTTCAGTAGTAAAAAACTGAATCGTCTGCTTTAAATCTGCAAAACTCACATTTTCATCAATATACAAACCTTCAATCTGATGGAAAATACAATGCGAACGTGAAGAAATAGCCTCATTTCTGAAAACTCTTCCTGGAGATAAAATTCTGATAGGCGGCTCATTTTCCTCCATATAACGAATCTGTACCGAAGAAGTATGTGTTCTTAATAAAATATCCGGATTCTGCTCGATGAAGAAAGTATCTTGCATATCTCTGGCAGGATGATATTCCGGAAGATTCAGCGCAGTAAAATTGTGCCAGTCATCTTCAATTTCCGGTCCGTCTGCAACGGCAAAACCAATGGATTTAAAAATCTCAATAATTCTGTTTTTCACTAAATTAATTGGATGTCTAGATCCTAAATCTAAAGGAAAAGCAGGTTTTGTAAGATCTTCTTTTTCTAAAATAATAGAAGAAGCAGAAGCATTTTTTAAATCTTCCAGCTTTACATTAACCGCTTGCTTCAGAGTATTGATTTTCTGTCCGAACTCTTTCTTCTGGTCATTTGGAACTTCTTTAAATTTTTCAAAAAAATCATTCAGAACTCCTTTTTTCCCATTATACTTGATTCGGAAGTTTTCTATTTCCTCTTTACTTGTCGTATTGAAGCCATTAACCTCAACAAGCAATTCTTCTATCTTTTCAATCATTGTTTTACCCTTTCAAAAAAATGTATTTGCAAAAATACGATTTTCAGTTTAAAAAACCTTTTCAATTTATCATAAAATAATCTGTCTCATGAGAAACAGATTATATAATTGCTATTTAAAGCTGATTTGATTTAATCTAAAAACGCTATTGCAGCGATACTTATTAAAATTGTAAAAATATTAATTCCAAAAACCAGATAATACTCTTTATTTTTTCTCAGCACATTAATCAAACTCAAGAAAAATGCAAAAACCACAAACAGCATGGCTGGAATTGTAAATAGTTCTCCAAAAACCTGAATGATTTGATTGCTGTAAGAAATATAATAAAGAACCTGAAGACTCAATAAAAATATCAGACAAGCAATACTGATTATTAAAACAACCTTACTCATCTTTGTTTTGTTTAAATTATTTTTTTTCTAAAGCTTTCACTCTAATCTGAAGTGTCACTTCATTTTTAATGACTCCGTTTGCAGCAGGAGATTGAAATTTCACTCCAAAATCTTCCCGCATAACGTCTTTAGGTTCAGTTGCAATACTTACCTCTGCTCCATTTACTGCAACATTTGCTTTAAACTGCACAGGTTTTGTAATTCCTTTTATTGTTAAATTACCATCTAAAATGGTATTGTAATCGCCTTCTGAAGACGAGCTCACTTTTGTAATTTCGTAAGAAGATGTTGGAAATTTTTCAACCTCAAAAAAGTCAGTACTTTTCAAATGACCATTAAGTTTCTCTAATTTTTCAGCATCATTTTTCAAATCTTCTGAACTTAGAGATGCCATATCTGCCACAAATTTTCCGCTTTCAAGTTTTCCGTCTTTTATCGTTACGTCACCGCTTTCAAATTTGATGGTTCCGAAATGACTCGTATTTTCAGATTTAAAAACCTTATATCCTTTCCATTCTACATTACTGTTTAAAGTATCCAAAACAAATCGGCTTCCGTCTTTCGTTGTTGTGACCTCATTGGTATCACTTGTTACCGGTTTTTCTTTAGAACAAGAAACAACAGTGAACAAAGCGGAAATAGCGAGAGAAAATAATATTCTTTTCATTTTGATATAATTTATGCATGGCTAAATTACTAAAAATATGCCAGTCTTCCCCAAAAACCCTTATTTTTGCAGTATGCTATTAGAGATAAACAACTTATATTTTTCTCATTCTCAGGAAAAACCGCTTTTTCAAAACTTTAATCTGAAACTGGATGAAGGTAAAATTATTGCATTGGCAGGTGAAAGCGGTTGCGGAAAATCTACACTCTTAAGTCTTATCTACGGATTACACGACTGGAATCAGGGTGAAATTTTATTTGAAGGCAGAAAATTGATGGGACCGAAAGGAAATCTTGTTCCGGGTGAAGCTGAAATGAAATTTGTAGCACAAAATTTCGATTTAATGCCTTATGCAACGGTTGCAGATAACGTGGGTAAATTTATTTCTAATATTAATTTAGCTAAGAAAAAAGAGAAAGTTTTAGAACTTTTGGATGTTGTAGGTTTGGTTGAATTTGCGAATGTTTTACCAAAAAATTTAAGTGGCGGACAACAGCAAAGAGTTGCCATTGCAAGAGCTCTTTCTGTACTTCCAAAGTTGCTTTTACTTGATGAACCATTCAGCAATCTTGATTTTGCCCGAAAAATAGAACTTCGTGAAAAACTGTTCAGATATGTGAAAGAAAACAATATCTCTTTGATAATTTCTACTCACGAACTGCAGGATATTATTGCATGGACCGACCAAATTATCGTTTTACAAAACGGAAGACTGATTCAAAATAACTCTGCCGAGGAAACATATAAAAACCCTTACAATCCTTATGTAGCAAAGCTTTTTGGGGAAGTAAATATTTTCAGTGAGAATGAAATTTCAGACTTACCTATTTCCAGATTTTTTTATTATCCGCATCAGATCAAGATTTCTGAAAATGGTGAAGAAGCAGAAGTTTTAGAAAGCAGATTCGCAGGAAATCATTACTGGAACAAGATTAAATTTAAAAGCAGAGAAATGGTGATGTTCAGTACTCATCAGCTTGAAAATTCAATTCATATTACTTTTGAGTATTAATATTAAGAAAATATTAAGTATCTTAATGTTAGTATGTTGATAATTTTCAACGAATTAACAATTTTCATCCTACTTATTTCGATATCTTTGTAATACAACAACATAGGGAAATTTTTGGTTAATTCTCTTTCTGCCTTCCAGACCAAAATTAGCATTCTGCAATCCGGTCTTTGAAAGAGTACTCTGTCCAATTCTTTCCTTTTTTTTATTAGCTTTTGGCAATTAGATTTAAGATTAAAACCAATTGCCAAAAACTAAAATTATTGGAACTTAAGCCTTCTTTACAAATTCAGATTTCAAAGCCATTGCGCCAAAACCATCAATTTTACAATCAATATTATGATCACTGTTTGGTCTTAAACGGATATTTTTCACTTTAGTTCCTGCTTTTACAGGTTTCGGAGCTCCTTTTACCGGAAGATCTTTCATTACAATAACCGAATCTCCATTTTGAAGTTCATTTCCATTGATGTCTAAAATTTGATCTTCATTTCCAGCTTCTTTAGGATCCCATTCGTGAAAACACTGCGAACAAACCATTAAATTATCTTGTTCATAAGTAAATTCAGAACTACATTTCGGACAAATAACTACATCGCTCATTTTTATTAATTTTTGCAAAGGTAGTATTTTGAGTTAGAAGTTAGAAGTTAGAAGTTAGAAGTTAGAAGTTAGAAGTTAGAAGTTAGAAGTTAGGCAAAAGTAAAAATCAATTAGTCTAAATTGAACTTTCTTTAAATTCATAATTTATAACTCACAACTACAAATCATTAACTCTCAACTTAAATTCGTATTTTTGCAAATTCAAACAGCTTATAGCAATTTATGGAATTAATTCACAGAAACCTGGCAATCGGAATTCACGATGCGTTACAGGAAACATTTTTCGAAAAAAACAAATACGCAGATAAAGTAATAGAAAGGCTTTTGAAATCCCACAGACAGTGGGGAAGCCAAGATAGAGCCGTTGTTTCTGAGATTTTCTATAACATTATCCGTTGGAAAAAACGGCTTGAATATTATATGGGTGAAGGAGTAAAACCTACCAACATCTATAAACTAATCATCGCATATCTTCTTTGGAGCAAAACCAATTACAAAAGATTTGAAGAATTTGAAGGCATCAAAATCGCCGACATTACGACAAAACTGAAAAAAGGAACTGTTCCAACAAAAGCAATTGAGCATTCTATTCCAGAATGGCTTGTTGAAACTCTGGAAAGAGAATTAGGAGAAAAGTGGGAAAAAGAAATGCATGCTTTGAACGAAAAAGCACCTACTGTTTTAAGAGCAAATTCTTTGAGAACAACTCCAAGAGAACTTATTTCTGACCTTGCCGACGAAAATGTAGTTTCTTACCCTATTAAAAATTATCCTGATGCAGTACAGCTTGAGGAAAAGAAAAATGTATTTCTTACCACAGCTTTCAAAGAAGGATTATTTGAAGTACAAGATGCCTCTTCACAAAAAATCGGTTATTTTCTTGATGTAAAAGAAGGCCAAAGAGTAGTTGATGCTTGTGCAGGTGCGGGTGGAAAAACCCTTCACTTAGCTGCATTGATGGGAAATAAAGGACAGATTATTGCTCTTGATATTTTTGAATGGAAGCTGGCTGAATTGAAGCGTCGTGCAAAAAGAGCCGGAGCTCACAACATTGAAACGAGAATGATTTCAGATACGAAAGTAATCAAACGTCTTCACGATAAAGTAGACAGACTTTTGATCGATGCACCATGCTCTGGTTTAGGAGTTTTAAAAAGAAACCCTGACAGTAAATGGAAAATCGACCAAGCTTTTATCGACAGAATTAAGAAAGAGCAACAGCAAATCATGCAGGATTATTCTAAAATGCTGAAAGTGGGTGGAAAAATGGTGTATGCAACATGCTCTATTCTACCTTCTGAAAACAACAAGCAAGTAGAAGAGTTTATCAAAAACAATCCTAACTATAAAATGGTTAAAGACGAAAAAGTAATGCCAAGCGAAGGTTACGACGGATTCTACATGGCTTTGATCGAAAGACTTTCTTAAAAAATTTACACAATAAACTATATTAAACTACTCTATTTTTTGGAGTAGTTTTTTTATTAAACTCAAGCCTAATTTTCAAGGATTTTCTCAGAGTTTTTATTATCTAAATCAAACATTATCTTTGTAAAAACCATCAATACATTATGTTTAAAACAATTTTAGCAAGTTTTTTTATTTTCTTATCTGTTTTAAGTTTTTCTCAGACGTATGAAATTCAATATGAAAGCTCATACAACGGAAAAGTTCTGCCCAATCAAAATCCAACTATTGTTTGGGTTAACGAACAAGAAAATTTCATTTTAAATACAAAAATCAAAGAGCTGAAAAGCGACTACCCTTTTGAAATCAGCAAAATAGAAAAACCGTCTAACACAATTGTTTCATATGCCTTTTTAAAGCCGAACGAAGCAATTTCAACTTCAGACAAAGAATCTATTTCAAAGCAGGAATTTGAGTTAACTACCCAAACTAAAAAGATTTTAGGCTACAACTGTAAAAAAGCAATCACAAAAATCAATTCAAATACGATTGAGGTTTGGTACACCAATGATTTAAAAATAAAAGGCGGACCATCAAGTTTAGGACAAAATTTAGGATTGGTTTTGCAGGTTGAAAGAAACGGAAATTCAGCGACAACAGTAGTTTCTTTAAAGAAAATTAAAACAACAGGAATTGATAAAATTATCACTAAAACCATTCCTATAACTGATCTTTTAAGCTACAAAGACTTACTTTGGAAAAGCAGATTTACAACGTTAAAAGTTTTTGAAAATGAAATTATTAATTTCTTAGACCAGTCAAAATCTGATGAAAAAATAAAAAGATTTGCCAACGGAACGATTATTTTAAAGAAGGTAAAGTTTCCAAAAATTGCTCAGGGTGATAATATTTTTGTGGAATTAAAGCAACAATCCAACGGCGATGCTTACGACAGAACAGGAACCGTTTTTTTTATTCCTGAAGAAAAATCGCAGACATTTTTTGATGGTTTAGAAAAAGGGGCAAAAACACTTCCTGTATACGAAAATGGCAATGGAAAACAATATCATGGAGTTGTTTCCAATCAAAATTATCAACCGACAGTTGAATTGATGAGATTTTTTACCGCTTTCGGAATCAACAAGTTCAATCATATTGAGTTAAAGGATAAAACCTGGCAAACGGTAAGTCCGTTTCGTCAGGATATTACAGAATTAAAGCCTTCCCTTTCTGAAAAAGAGCTCTGGATCGGGACTTTCATTGGAAACTATGATAAAGGCGGTCACAAAGTGAGTTTAGATATCACGATTCACAACAGCGAACAGATCGTCCATAAAAATAATAAAGTCATTCCGCTTTTCAATACAACCAATATTATGGAAATGGCCGGACAGGATTATGCAACAATGTTTAATAATGACAAAGGACTTTTTATCGAATTCAATTTAGAAAAAGATCTTAAAAATGCACAGTTAAGATACATTACAACCGGACATGGAGGTTGGGAAAATGGTGACGAGTTTATTCCAAAAGCCAATTCAATTTACTTGGATGGAAAAATGGCATTTTCATTTACACCCTGGAGAACAGAATGCGGTTCTTACCGATTATTCAATCCAGCTTCGGGAAATTTTGCTGATGGACTTTCATCTTCAGATTTAAGCAGATCCAACTGGTGTCCCGGAACAGTTACCAATCCAAACTTCATTTCTTTAGGAGATTTAAAAGCCGGGAAACATACAATTCAAGTGAAAATTCCACAAGGAGAACCTGAAGGAACCAGCTTCAGCGCATGGAATATTTCAGGTGTTTTACTAGGAAATGAGTAAAAACAAAACCTCCTTGCAATATTATTACAAGGAGGTAAAAACACAAATGATGAAAAAAAATTATTTCGAGCAACAAAGGTGAGAAAAATATTTGAATTACAAATAGTAATTTTAAAAATATTTTATTTAATTATTGATTCTTTATGAATCATAGGAGTTTTTCTATTGTGAAAAAAATTCTTGTTATTACTACTTTTTAAGTATTTAAATTAATATTTTAAATCAAAAATAATATTTAAGTTTAAAACATTAATCATTTGAAAATTTTAATTGTAATTTTTAAACCATATATTTAGCTTTGTATCAAATAAATATAACATGTGTGGAATCGTTTGCTTATTTGACGCAAAACAGTCAACCGAAATACTAAGACCTCAGGTTCTTGAAATGTCTAAAAAAATCCGTCACCGCGGTCCCGATTGGAGTGGTGTTTTCCAAAGTGAAAAAGTTGTTTTTTCACATGAAAGACTCGCTATCGTAGATCCTGCTTCCGGAAAACAACCTCTGTTTTCAAAAGACGGAAAAATTGTACTTGCCGTAAATGGTGAAATTTACAATCACAGAGAATTAAAAGAAGAATTTCCTGATTACGAATTTCAGACTCAGTCTGATTGCGAAGTAATTATAGCGCTTTACAAAAAATACGGAAAAGAATTTATTGAAAAGCTCAACGGTATTTTTGCTTTTGCATTATACGATATTGAAAATAATATTTATCTTATCGCAAGAGATCAAATGGGAATTTGCCCACTTTATCAAGGCTGGGACAGAGAAGGAAATTATTATGTTGCCTCAGAGCTGAAAGCTTTGGAAGGAATCTGTAAAAAAATTGACACTTTTTTGCCTGGACATTATCTATATAATATTGACGGACATGAGCTTCAGCAATGGTACAAAAGAGACTGGGAAAACTTTGATGCCGTAAAAGATAACGTTACAGATATCCAGGCAATCAGAAAAGGGTTGGAAGATGCCGTTCACAGACAATTGATGAGTGACGTTCCTTATGGAGTTCTACTTTCAGGAGGTTTAGATTCTTCAATTATTTCTGCCGTTACTGCAAAATTCGCAAGACAGAGAATAGAAAGTGGCGATACTCAGGAAGCCTGGTATCCGAGACTGCACAGTTTTGCCGTTGGATTAGTTGGTTCTCCCGATTTGGCAGCAGCAAAAAAAGCCGCGGAGCATATCGGTTCTATTCATCATGAAGTTAATTTTACCGTTCAGGAAGGTCTTGATGCCATCCGTGATGTAATTTATCATTTGGAAACTTACGATGTGACAACAATCAGAGCTTCGACACCTATGTATCTTTTAGCAAGAGTCATTAAATCAATGGGAATAAAAATGGTGCTTTCAGGTGAAGGTGCAGATGAATTATTTGGCGGATATTTATATTTTCATAAAGCTCCGAACGCTAAAGAATTTCATGATGAAACCGTAAGAAAGCTTAATAAACTTCATTTATACGATTGTTTAAGAGCCAACAAAGCATTGATGAGTTGGGGAATTGAAGGTAGAGTTCCGTTTTTAGATAAAGAATTTATGGATGTTGCGATGAATGTAAACCCGGAAGATAAAATGATTCGCAAAGAAGAAGGAAAAATTGAAAAATGGGTTTTACGAAAAGCTTTTGAAGATTTATTACCGGAATCTATTGCATGGAGACAAAAAGAACAGTTCTCAGACGGAGTTGGCTATTCTTGGATTGATACTTTGAAAGATATTGCTGAGAAATATGTGACTGACGAAATGATGGCAAATGCAAAATTCAGATTTCCTTTAAACACGCCGCAAAACAAAGAAGAATACCGCTACCGAACAATTTTTGAAGAACACTTCCCAAGTGAAACTGCAGCTGCGACCGTTCCATCGGTTCCTTCAGTTGCATGCTCCACTCCTATCGCATTGGAATGGGATGAAGCATTTAAAAAAATGAATGACCCAAGCGGCAGAGCAGTGAAAGTGCACGAAACATCTTATTAAATTAACTAAATTTATCAATCCTGTATTCGTACAGGATTTTTTATTCAATAAAATCAATAATATTTGCATAATTTAACTAACAATTAAACTTATTATCTAATAAATAATTATATTTGGAAAATAAAAATAATCTCTGTTGTAAAATGAAAAGAAACATTACTATTTTTTTTGCTTTACTGTGTACAAGCTTAGCTTTCGGACAAGGTAAATACGGAAAAGTTCTCAATTCTAAAAAACTAGCTCTTTCTTATAAAACTGTAAAACCTGTTGATAAAGACGATTATTATCAGCAATATTATTGGTTGGTAAAAGCAGAACAGCTTAAAACTTATCCTCACCTTGCAGATATTAAGCCAGTTGTTTTGTATAACTTCGTAAAAAAAGTAAATCCACAAAACCCTACCAAGAAATTGGATGAAAGAGGAAAAGAGCTTAGACATACCGCAGAATTATCTCTAGATCAATATTTCAAAAATAAAAACTTCCAGAATAATCAGGTATTATTGTTGAATCTTGAAACGTATGTAGACCCTTCACAGGGAGAATATTTCACTAAAGTAGATGCTGAAAAAATCAAACAGTTGGTACCTAAAGAATTCTTCGGATTCACTTCTTTAAACAAGAAAACACACGAAGAAACCAATTATTACCTTTGGGTTGATAAGAAAAATGATAAATTTAACATCGTTGACATTATCCCTAACGAAAAAGAGAATGCTAAATTTTACGCTTCTGTAAAGCAATATCTTCCGAAGTATAAATTTGATAAAAAATATATGCCAACAGTGAAGAAAGGAACAAAAGCTGATAAAACAGACAAAGATTTCTTCTACATTATGCCTTTTGAGCAAAATAAAGATAACATCGAATACAAAACTGAGGATTTTAAAACATTCATACTAAGCCAGGTAAAAAGAGAAGGTGAAGCGTGGATCGGAGTAGAAAAACCAAGAAAATAATAAGATTTAATCTTAAAAAAAGCCCTGAAAATAATATTTTCGGGGCTTTTTCATTTATAAAAATACCAGGAAAAGTTTGACAGACAGCAAACAGAGTTTTGAAAATCCGATTGAGTGGAAAAATGATTGCTTGTAATAAACAGATAACAATTTTCAATCTAAATTTCTATCTTTGCAAAACTATGAAACACTTAAACAACATTTTACGTTTACCGTTTTTCAATACTTATTATTACCCGTTCTATCGTTCGGGAAGTGTTTCTATACCTAAAATTCAATAAAATTTAAACTACAATATTGAGAGCCCGAACAGATTTGTTCGGGCTTTTTTATGCTTAAAACTTAACAAAATGATCAACACATTAAAAGAAAACGTAGAAATTATTCTACCAGAAAACGGTTTGGAACAAAAATTAAAACAAGCCGAAGAAGAAAACAGAAAACTCGTCATCAAACTTGGTTTTGACCCCACTGCGCCAGATTTACATTTGGGACACGCGGTTGTTTTGAAAAAACTGAAACAATTTCAGGATTTGGGACATCAAATTATCATCATCGTCGGAAGTTTTACGGCAAGAATAGGTGATCCTACCGGAAAAAATAAAGCGAGAAAACCTTTAAGCGCTGGAGAAGTACAGCATAATGCAGAAACCTATATCAACCAGCTTTCAAAAGTAATCGATGTAGAGAAAACGAAAATTGTTTTTAATTCTGATTGGTTGGATTCTCTGAATTTTTCAGAGGTTATTCAGTTGATGTCAAAAGTTACGGTGGCTCAACTGATGCACAGAAATGATTTTAACAAAAGATTTACAGAAAATTCCCCGATTGCAATGCATGAATTGGTATACCCAATTTTACAGGGATTTGATTCCGTAAAAATAGAATGTGATATTGAAATGGGCGGAACCGACCAGCTTTTCAACTGCACGATGGGCAGACAACTGCAGGAAACGCATCAAATGTCACCACAAATTGTGATGTGCATGCCTTTATTAAAAGGACTTGACGGAAAAGAAAAAATGAGTAAATCGCTTAATAATATCATCGGTTTAACAGACGAACCGAATGAAATGTTTGGAAAAACAATGTCGATTCCTGATGCTCTGATTGATGAATTTATTGATTTGACCACAGATTTTTCAAATTCAGAAAAGCAAAATTTGAAATTGAGAATTTCTGATGGCGAAAACCCAATGAACATCAAAAAAGTCATTGCCAAAAATATTATTTCTCAATACCACAATGAAAAATCGGCTGAAATTGCTGAACAGTTTTTTATTAATCAGTTTCAGAATAAAAATTTTGAGGAGAAAGTATTTGAGCCAGTTTCTATTGAATCATTATTTCCAAACCAATCGAAAATCAGCTTAATTGAGCTTTGTCATCAGTTGAAAAACAACGAAAGTAAATCTTTCATCAGAAGATTAATTGAAAGCGGGGGAGTTCAAATTAATAATGTAAAAGTTATAGATTCGAATGCTGAAATTGAGTTAATAAAACAGGCGAAAATTAAAATTGGCAAAAGAGATTTTTTTGAATTGGTCTAGATTGTTAGATAAATTCGTTTACAGTAATTTAAAAGTTTTAAAATAATGGATTTTTCACTCCTTACAATAAGAAAAGCTACCGAAAATGATATTGATTTTCTTGCTGATTTAAGAGTGAAAACAATGAACGAACATCTTACAAATTCTGGTCTTTTAATTGATAAGGATTCTCATGTACAAAGGATTCTTTATAAATTTGAAGTGGCTAATATTCTTATTTATAAAGAAACAAAAATTGGATTATTGAAAATACAATACAGAAAAACTGAGATTGAAATTATCCAGCTTCAGATTCACCCTGCTTTCCAAGGCAATGGTCTTGGAAGGTATATTTTAAATATGATTATTGAAGAAGCTTCCCTTACTAAAACTCCAATTACTCTAAGTGTTCTAAAAATAAATCCCGCACTTAAACTATATCTTCGTACAGGATTTAAAATAGTTGAAGAAAACGAACATTCGTTTATAATGAAGTTTTGCTATTGATTCTTGTATAATATCACTGATTCGCCATTGTTACATAAATAATTCTTCCGCCTTCTTCATTGGAAAGCAATATTTTTTTGCCTTCAGACAATTCAACCATTGAATTGGGCGGAATCTCTTTTTGTTCGGTTAAATCTTTCATAGAAGTCAAAGTTTGATTCACCAAAACCCATTTATCCTGATAAAAAGTAAAATACCCAACAGGTTTTTTATCTTCGAAAGTCAGGCTTTCATTGCGGATTACCCTTCGCGAAACATGCCATTTAAATAAATACTGATTATGATACACCATTAATCGATGATTTTCAGGCTTCCAAACCTCATCATCATATTTAAAATACAAATCGAGAACAGGCAAAGTTCCTTTGTGTGAAGTTCCACAGAACGGGCATCTAGGAGTTTGTGTATTATCAAAAACATACCATTTTTCACTGCATTCAGGATTATGACAAGGCTGAATTAAGTCTACTGTTTTTAGTAAAGCCGTTTCCCATTCATTTGCCAAAGGTCTTTTAATCGGATCATGAAGCCCGTCGATAAAAGCTTTTTTAAACAATTCAGATAAATAAGGTCCGGTAACGGTGTATGGAATTTTATTGGGATCACCCCAAAAAGCATCCCATTTTTTAAGATATTCTACTCGTACTTTATTGCTGGAATCCGTTGGATGCTCTACAAAAAGAGCTTTTTCACCCATCGATAATATTTCATCTTTTTCAGAATCGAGATCCCAAATTTTACCACCTCTTAAAGGATGACGGCGAAGAAGATACATATAAATAAGAACCGCCAAAGCATGAAGATCGGTCTTCTGATTCGGAAGCTGTCTCCCAGGGTCATGCAGATGCAAATGTTTTGTTTTTAAAACTTCAGGCGCAATAAAATCTGCAGTTCCAATCACTTCAGGCGGAAATAATTTTGGAACCACCAAACCGTCAATATCAATAATACAGGCCGATTTTGTGACCGGATCAACTAAAATATTGTTGTAAGAAAGATCTGAATGCGCCAAACCCATCTGATGCAATTTTTTTATTCCTCGGGTAATATTGATGGAGATTTGAAAGTAACTTAACCAATCTCCCAATTCAGATTTATCTAAGCGAAGCGGATAATGCTGATTTCTGAACATCGGAGCCGTAAACCACTTCCCTACTTTATCTCCGCCCGCAATATTATCTGAACCGACATAACCTTTCGCAAAAAAGAATTTTTGACTGTAGACAGGAACAACAATTCCTGTCAAATTATTTTTCTGAACAATATCATAAGGCCATCTGAAAACCTCATCCAAATAATATTCTGAAGCATTTCCGTTTTGAATATTCACCAAATAGGTAGAAACAATTCTTTTGATTCTTTCTTTTTGTTCGTTTTCCAAAGGTGTTCTGTAAAAAGCCACCACATATTTTCTGTCAGGGGAAAAATAAACATCTTTTACCCCACCTTTTACAGGGTTTTCATCTACATATTCATATGATTTTGTAGCATCTAAAATAGAGGAAACGGAGGTTGTTTTTTTCATTGTTAAATATACAATGTTAATAGATTACATTTGCATTATAGATTCTATTCGGTCGTCATCAGACCTACTTGGAAAATCAGTTGGAAGTTGATTCTCGTTTTTTTCAACTAAAAATTTATTTTCATCCGTAACAGCTCCAAATATCAAATTATTTATGAAATTATATGTATAAATAGACATCTTAGAAGGAGATTTCTCCCCACCGAATTGTAATATTATATCAACATTCTGTTGTAGATTATTTTTATTTATTATAACACAAAAATCTAATAAATCAGGTCTTCCATTAGCTAAAATAGAAAAATCAGTCTCATGATGACCGCCATAATATTCATCATTTATATATAGTTTTCCAGTATTTTCAACAACTAATCGGTAAAAAGGATTAATTTCATTATTGTACGGAGAAGTATTATAAATAAGTTGTCTAAATGTAAGCTTTATACTATCATGCAAATCATCAATAAATTTTAATCTAATATGTCCTCGTATTACTGGGAATTCTGTACTTTGAATTAATGCTTTTATTAGATAATGTGGTGCAATTCTAGTTTGACCATCTAATCGAATGAAGTACAAATTATCAAATTGATGTGGTTTATGGACACTTTTCTCAATTTCAATTACCACTACAAATTTATCATCATCATTTTTAAGAAAATTCACATTTACACCAATTGGAAGAGGAATAATTGCAGATGAAATTTTATTAATTAGTTTGTCTTTATCTAATCCTATATTAAAAGGAGTTAAATTTCCTATTGCCTTTGTATTTCCATTTTCATCTCTTATTTCTATTGGAGCTCCCCAAATTATTATACCTCCTTCCGAATTCAATAATGCACAGATACTTTTAAATATTACTTTTTCTTTATCTTTTACACTGCCCTGATTAACATATGACTTAAATTCTAAATTTAGGTTTTCTTCTCTTTCTAATAAGAAAAAATTCTCAAGATCTTGATAATCTAAATCAAGTATATTCTTTCCTAAAATTGATTTTGAATATTTCATAGTAGTTTTTATCTTTCTTTAATAAATCACCGCCAAAGTTCTATCATCATGATTTCCTTTGCTCCAGAAATCCATCCAGGAAAGTAATTGTTCATCAATGTTTTCATCATTTTGGAAATCTACTTTCGCTTCATCATCATTTTTACCATTTAAATCTTCAAAAAATGTTTTCCAACTTTCGATGTCTTCCAGTTTATTTTCGGTTATAAATTTCGGATCGTAAATTCCGTCAGTCATTAAAACCAATTTAGAAAAATCTTTGGCATGAGTAATTTTGAAACGTGAAGAAATAGTATCGTCAAAAATTTCATTCATTGTGATAAAACGAGTTCCGCCTCCAAATTCGCCGACATCCATTGTATTTAGCAATTTTACATCAGAAAAATCTTCATTAATCAGATTAATCGGGCAATCACCTACTCCAAAACTTAAAATAATATACCCAAAATCAAACTTTTTAACCAAAGCAAATATTAAAGTGGAATGCATATCTTTCAACGTGACCAAATGTTCTTCTGCTTTATCTTTTAATGTTTTAAAAGTATCAGAAACTCCTTCGTAAAGAATTTTTATAATGTTTTGTTTCGCTTCTGAATTCTCATTTTCTAAATTGAAAATTTTATTGAGATGAATATCTAGCTTGGTTAAAACTTCTGTATTTTTAAAATAATCGTTGATTGATTGAGTTGCCAATTCAGAGCCATATCTCGCCAATTGTGCAGAACCGGCTCCATCGGAAACCGAAATAATATTCCAGGAATTTGGCAATTCATTTACCGCAAAATCATCATCTCTGAACTTTCCTTCATGCGCATGAGAACGACCTCTTTGTGAAGCGATCACAATTTTTTTATCTGAAAAATTTCCTTTAAATTTTGCTTCATCTGCTTTGTGAAAAGGTGCTTCTTTATCGGAAGGAATGTTTTTCCACAAATCTTTTGGATCTGCGTTGACGAAAAGTTGAGCTTTTTTAAATTCAGAATTTTCTTCGTCGTTAATATGAAAAAACTCAATCTTCAAATCGTAAGTATCGCTTTCAAAAGGAATTCCTTTAATCGTGTTTTCTTCAAAATTTAAACCAGCTAATTCCAGTCCGGAAATATTTTTAATTCTGATATTCGGAAATTGCGCCATCGGAAAAACAAATTCGTATTTCTTTTTGGAATGTGCATTGGTAATCGGAAAAAATGCATCGGCAAATTCTTCTCTTTCTTTATAAATGATTGCTTCGTGCATAATTTTGTTCTGAGCTTCTATAATCAGCTGTACATGAGTTTGAATTTCCGTTTGAGTTAACAGCTTTGAAACTACTTTATCCAATATTTTACGATCATGAATATCATGATTTTTCAAAATCTGCCTTATTGTATTTTCCATTTAGCCTAAAGTTCGGTTGATATCAAACCCTTCATTGCTGAATCCGTAATGATCGCCGGTTCCGCACCAAGGACATTCGTTGTAGCCTTCACCTTTTAAACAGTGAATTCCGCCACAAGAACAAGTCGCCAAAGCAATCGGATTGGCACAATGCGGGCAAGACGGAGCACCATGAAGTTCTTCCACAGAAATTTTCTGACTGCTTTTCTGTGCCGAAGAAAGTCGGTAATACGAAGCATCATCTATTTTGTAAGTACCTTCCAACCGGTAATATCGGGTCTGCATCCCTGCAATTCCGGAGTCGGTAAATGCTTTTTTATATTTAATTAGATATGGTTTCTTGGAATCTGAACATTTTCCGTTCAACACTACAAAATTATTATCTGGAAATCTTTGCTGAGTTTCAGGATCAACTTTTTCTAAAATACTGTGATCGATTTTAGATAGATTAATCCCTTCTTTATTGGCTTCCGTCACACTCTGGCTGGTTGTTTTGATAGAATCGGTCACCCATTTGAAAAACTCTTTGTAAGAATTTTCTGAATTGTTATTAAATAGTAAAACGTTATCTGAAAGCGAACCCAATAATTTATGATTGGTATTGTCACCAATAGAAATGGCAATCGTATTTGGTTTTCCGTGATAGTTTTTATTCCATTTTTCGATGGCAATTTGCGCATCATCAGTCGGAACACCATCTGTAAAAAGAAAAACAAGAGGTTTCCAGTCACCTTTTCGGTCGTAAGTGGTTTTTACAATGTCTTTATCGATACAGTCCATTACTTTAAAAAGGCCTTTTGCCAAAGAAGTTCCGCTTCCTACAGGGATTTTTGGCGGATAAAACGAAATAATATCCTGCAATGGTGTAATCACTTCTGCTTCTCCTGCAAAACCAACAACGGAAATCCAGACAGTTTCTAATGAATAGGGATCTTTTTTTAATTCTCTTACAATGGTTGAAATACCTTCCTGAACCTGATCAATCGGCTCGCCAATCATCGATTCGGAAATATCTACCAAAAAATAAATGGGAAGTCTTCTCATCATTTTTAATTTTAGAAGATTTTAAATTTAACCATTAAGGTTCTATTAAGGATTTAAGAATATTAAGTTTTGGCTTCGCTTTTAGCATCCTGTTTTTCAAAAAATCTATTTGATTTTTCTTAGTGAAACGTAACTTCTTAAATCATCTTAATGGTTTGATTTTTATAATTTTTAGTGACAGATTTTAAATAATAATATTCAATTCTGATGGTGGTGGTGGAAGGCTGATGCTTTCGCCTGTTCCTTGTGATTTTCCGCCCATGGTGATGGATGAACTTACCCATTTAAAAAATGAAGATAAGGTTGCAGCATCGGTTGTATCGAGTTTTACCACATTATCGGTGAGTTCTTTCAGGAAGCTTTCATCAGCTTTTGGACCTGCAGCACATCCAACAATGACACCGAAATCCATATTTTTAATTACAGGAATCATCTGTCTGTATTTTTGAATATCTGAAGGTTTTCCATCGGTAAAAATAAAAAGAAGCGGTTTCCAGTCGCCTTTCACTTCTGTTGAACCTTTTATTAAATCCACCTGAAGCAGTGCAGAAACCAATTCCAAAGCTGCGCCTGTGTGAGTAGGGCCACTATCGGGACATGTAATTTCCATTGGGTGAAAACTTGCCAGATCGACCATCGGAATAATATTTTTTACTTCACGATCGAAAGTTGTGACACTTAAATACAATGTATCCATCGCTTGCGGATCTGAACGAAGCGCACTTATTAATCCGTTGAAACCATTGTTCAGCGCCTGAATGGGTTCGCCATTCATCGAGCCGGAAGTATCCAGCAGAAAATACGCCAATAATCTTCTGTTCATTTTGCTAAACTTTAAAAGTTTCATCAAAATTAATTCCCATTAAAAGAAAATTAATTTTGATAAAACTTATTTATGATTCTATTTTTAACGCAAATTGCGCAAAGTTTTAAAAAAAATTGCTGAATATTTTTAAGTACGCAAAGGCGTTCTACTCAGCAAAGGCCGTATACGAAATACTTTAAAAATAGAATTGTTTAAATTTGATTAGTAAGAATAGTTTTTAAGAATATCTACAAAACTGTCGGTGTGATTGGGTTCACCTAAAGCACGGAATTTCCAGTCGCCGTTGTGTCTGTACGCTTCAGCGAAAACCATAGAACACATTCCGTTCATACTTGCATCACCCGAAAGACTGTATTTTGTAATTTCTTTTCCTCTTGCATCAACCGCACGGATAAATGCATTATCAATCATTCCGAAATGCTGGTTATTCTTTCTACCCATGTAAATCGTTACCACAAAAATAATTTTCTGATAACGCTCGTCCAACTGTTCTAATTTTACAATAATCTGCTCATCATCACCATCTCCGGCTCCGGTTCTGTTATCTCCGGTTAACCAGATATGACCACTTGGATGCTGCATCGAATTGAAATAAATTACATCTCCTTGATACAATCCCATTTGTCTTCCATCATTGGTCTGAACGGTTCTTCCTAAATTGGCAACTTTTCCGTTTCCATCAAGAAGAAAAGCAACTGCATCCAAATCATACTCTGCTTCTTTACTGAACATTTTTCCGAAAAAACCTCCTTGCTTACGAACATCCCATCCTAAACCGATGGTTACCTGAGACAGGTCATAAACACTTTCTCCACGGTCGTTTTTCCTTAAATCTATCGTTTGACCTTTCTGTAAATTAATTGCCATTTTTAATATCTTTTTTGTGTTGTTTTAAAGTTTATTTTTTTATTTGAAAATATTTTTAACGCAAAGTGCGCAAAGTTTTTTTCTAATTGAGAATATTTTTCGTTCGCAAAGGCGTTTCACTCAGCAAAGTCAATAAGCTTTTGCAATTTCAGTATCGTAATCTAATATCTTTATTTAATGATTTGACCTTTGTAATATTTCTCTAAAAAGAAACCAAGATCTGCTCTGTACCCAATGCCTGAAGCTTCAAATTTCCAGCTTCCGTTTCTTTTGTAAAGACGTCCGAATTCTACACCGGTTTCAATAGAAAAATCTTCATCCAATTCGTATTTTGCAATTTCCTGATGGTTATTATTATCAACAACTCTGATGTAAGAATTTCTTACCATTCCAAAGTTTTGTTTTTTTCTTTCAAAATCTTCAATCGTTACCACAAACAGAATTTCTTCCACTCTTGGATCTACTTTTTCAAGATCAATAATAATCGCTTCGTCATCATCTCCATCACTGCTTTTCCCATCAGGATCATCTCCTGTATGTTGTAAAGCTCCGTCCGGAGAATTTAAGTTATTATAAAAAACAAAATACTCGTCACCAACAAGCTTTCTGTCTGAGTCAATCATAATTGCTGAAGCATCTAAATCAAAAGTCTGAGTAGTACCCTCACTAGGATCCCATCCTAAACCGATTGTCATTTTTGTAAGTCCTAATTCTATTTTTTGACCTTTCTGTAAATTAATTGCCATAATCTATAAATATAATTTTTCCCTTAAGATAGATTTGATTTTTGAATTAACCAAATTAATGATAAAAAGTCATACAGTTTTAAACTTTTTTTAATATTTGATAAAATTTTTAAACAAAAAAAATCCTGCTTCAAGTGAAACAGGATTTATATATTTTAAAATAAGTAATTTTATTTTTCAGTGATAGTATTACGCGCTTTTGCCAACATCGGAATGGAAATTAATCCCATTACCAACATAACCACGATCTGTAACGGAAGCGAGATGAATGAATACGTTAAACCCATTTCGCCACCAAACTCTGCACTTTTGCCCATTGCAAGAAATAATGCCATAAAACCGTACTTCATTGCAAGATTAAAAGCGCCAATTCCGCCACTTGCAGGAATGATCATTCCCAAAGTTCCTACAACGATAATGAAAAAGCCGTCTGCAAAAGTAAAATCTGATGTTTCAGGCAATGCAAAACAAACCAGATAGGCTGCAAAATAATAAGAAACCCAAATTCCTATGGTATATAGAATGAACTTTCCTTTTTCTTTAAGTTTAAAAATTGACGTAAGACCTAATAGAATACCATCAATAAAACCAATTATTTTACCAAGAATAGGAACATTAACAAATTTATTTTTAAAAACAAAAAATAGAACTCCTGCTACAGCCAATCCTGCGAGAACCAGAAGTATTTTATTTGGATTAATATTGATACCTGAATTTTTATAGAAAGCCAATATGGCATCATATTTAAAAATCAAGGTCAATCCTAAAAATCCCAACATGCAGATCAAATCAACTACTCTTTCAAGAATAATTGTGCCAAAAGATTTATCTACTGGCACTTTTTCTACTCCATATAAAGCAGTCGCTCTCGCTACTTCTCCACTTCTCGGGATTGTAAGATTCATCAGATAACCGAAAGACAAAGACCAAAGTGCATTCGAACTTGATATTTTATGTCCCATCGGTTCCAGCAATAGATTCCAACGAATTGCCCTGAACCAATAGGCCAAAAGTGCAAATACAGCAGCAAAAGCCACCCAAAGATAATTTGCCTTTGCCAAAGATTTTTGAATGACTTTAAAATCTAATCCTCTAAGCGCCAACCACAAAAAAAAGCCTGCAAAAGCAAGCGAAATTACTATGGTGAGAAAAGATTTTAAAGTTTTATTAGATTTCTTCTCCATATCTTAAGTAAGAAGATTGGTTTTTTCGTCCGGGAAAACAATTTTCGGCTGAAACTCCTGAGCTTCTTCGGGCGTCATCTGTGCATAAGCAATGATAATAATGATGTCATCACGCTGAACTTTTCTTGCAGCAGGTCCATTAAGGCAAACTTCGCCAGATTTTCTTTTTCCTTTGATCACGTACGTATCAAAACGTTCCCCGTTGTTTACATTAACGATATAAACTCTTTCTCCGACTACCAAACCGGCAGCTTCGATAAGATCTTCGTCAATGGTAATACTTCCAATATAATTAAGGTCTGAAGCCGTAACTCTTACCCTGTGAATTTTAGATTTGAATACTTCTATTAACATGGTGCAAATTTATTAATAATATTTAAGAGCTTGTTTAAAATTTTATCGAAATATTTATTTTAGTTCACAACTTTATCTTTGATTTCTTTTTAAGCCCTTTTGAGCGTATTTTTCACTTCCTATTTTCGATTTTGTCTACCGAATTTTCAAATAGGAAGCCCAAAACACATCTTAAAACAGTAAGGCAATTTAGACAAATTCTAAAAAATCATTTTAAAAGAAAATTACAAGTCTCATCAATAGAGGCAATTAATTTTATCTAAACTAAAATATCGATAATTATTTTACAAACTCAACAAGCATATCATCAAAAAAATAAATACTTGACATCAAATTAAGGAATTAATAAATCAAAGAATAAAGCCGTATAATTACGGAAAGTCAATAAACATAAGCAGTTGGCATGATTTTAGTACCTCGAAACGTAGATTTTTCGTAAAAACTTAAATTATCAAATTTTAATTGATTTTAACAAATTGTAAAAAAAATCAATAAGTTTTTACAAAAAATTTGCACAATTTGAAAATTGTTTTAAATTTGCTTCTATAACTAACTAACTTTTAATATTAAAATTATGAACAAGTCTGAATTAATCGACGCAATCGCAAAAGACGCAGGAATTACTAAGGTAGCAGCTAAAGCAGCTTTGGAATCTTTCATCTCTAATGTAACTACTACACTTAAGACAAAAGAAGGAAAAGTATCTTTAGTAGGTTTCGGTACTTTCTCAGTATCTGAAAGAGCTGCAAGACAAGGTATCAACCCTGCTACTAAAAAACCAATCAACATCGAAGCTAAAACTGTTGCTAAGTTCAAAGCAGGTGCAGATTTATCTTCGGCTGTAGCAATGGCAAACGCTCCTGCAACTGGTAAAAAGAAAAAATAATCTCGTGATTATAAAAAATAAACCTCATCATATGATGGGGTTTTTTCGTTATGATAGTTTCGAAAGCCTTAATCATCATTATGACTAACATTTTGATCATCTCCAAGTTTTAAAAACTCAACGATGACAAATCCAATTTTGCCGGTTTATAAATTAAGGTGCCAGTCGAGAGGTTTTCCAGTCGAAATCTTCTAAGGTATAGATTATCCTATCATGCAATCTGTTTGGTCTTCCTTGCCAAAATTCTATTTCGTAAGGTTTTGCCATATAACCACCCCAATTTTCCGGTCTTGGAACTTCTTTATTTTCATATTCCTGCTCTAAAACTTTTAATTTTTCTTCTAAAAATTGTCTGTTAGGGATTTCCTGGCTTTGAGGTGAAACAGCTGCACCGAGCTGACTTCCTTTCGGTCTTGAATGAAAATAACCATCACTTAAATTCTCTGCAATTTTTTCAAGATCTGCTTTGATGATAATCTGTCTTTCTAAACCTGGCCAGAAAAAATGAAGACAGGCTTTGTGCGTTTTTTCGATTGCTTTTCCTTTTCTACTATCGTAATTGGTATAAAAAATAAAGCCTTCGTAGGTATATTCTTTCAGTAAAACCATTCTCGTACGCGGACAACCATCTTCCTCTAATGTAGAAACTGCCATTGCATTAGCCTCAGACACCGATGGATTTTCCGAAGCATCTAAAAACCAAGTTCTGAATTGCTCAATCGGATTCTCTTTAATCTCAGTTTCAATAAGTTGAGATTTTTCGTAGATTTTTCTTTTATCGTGGAGGTTTTCCATAAATAATTTTTATTAAATTTGAGTATGAATTACTCATACAAAGGTAAAATATTAATTTCCACACCTGATATTTCCGGCGATATTTTTTCTAGATCGGTCGTGCTGATTATAGACCATAATGAAAATGGAGCGTTTGGTTTGATCTTGAATAAGAGAAACAGCAAAATGAGTAATCGTTTCAAAAATTTCTTCGATTTTGAGATTGAAGTGTATGACGGTGGTCCTGTAGAAAACGACAAAGTTTTTTTTATTATTAAAGGAAAAAAAGTAACCGAGAACTTCACTGAAATTAACAATGAATATTACTTAACGGAAGATATTGAACTTATTATAAATGCCGTTTTGCAGAATGAAATCAGCATTCAGGATGTGAAAATATTCTCAGGATATTCGGGATGGTCTGCTTCACAGCTGGAAAACGAAGTTTTGCAGAAAGTCTGGACCGTTGTAGATGTTTATAATCTGGATTACACGCTTCCCAATGACCATACTTTATGGAAATCTATCATGCAGAATCTTGGCGGTGAATATCTTTTGTGGGCAAATGCACCAGAAGACATTTCTTTAAACTAGTCATTACTTCACATTGAAGCGATTTAAAATTTAACAAATTTTTAAGCTTTTCTTGTATAATTTTTAAGATACTTTTCACGTTCTTTGATAACCTAAAACAATGAACTATGAAAGCATTAAAATTACTGGTTGTATCATTCGCATCTGCCGCATTGCTTTCTTTCTCAACCGAAACCAAAAAAATAATCGTAATCGATGCCGGACATGGCGGAAATGATTTTGGAGCCAACGTTAATGGCATCTCAGAAAAAGACATGGTTTTAAATATCGCTCAGCAAATCAAAAAAGCAAGTGATAAAGACGGAAAGTATGAAGTTGTTTTAACAAGAAGTGACGATACGTACGCCACTCTTACAGAGCGTACGGAGCAAATCAACAAGCTGAATCCTGAAATGGTTATTTCGCTTCATATTAACAGAACTCCTGAAGCAAACACCAATAAAAGCGGTCACGAAATTTTTATTCAGAATACTCAAGAATCTAAAAATTTAGCTGAAAAATTATCGAAAAAATTAGGAGAATGCAGCATTAAAGAACAAAATCTGCATATCCTTAGAAATTCAAAATCACCTGCAGTTTTGGTAGAATTAGGCTACATCAATAATACAAAAGAAAGAGAATACATGAACAGCAACGACGGACAAAGAGAAATTGCCCAGAAATTTGCTGATTTCATCAACGAACAATAATAAAAAATACAGTTTCTGATCTCAATCAGAATAAAACCCGGTAAAGGACTTCAAATGTTGTTTACCGGGTTTGTCAATTTTAGAAGCTATTCTTCCAGCTTTCAACTAATTCGGTGAAACGAGCGCTTTCAAAAGTTTTATTTCTAATTTTCTTTACAGAGAAAATTCCTTTTTCATCTGAAATCAACAGAATTTCTTCCGCTTTCTGAGATTCAAAAGCAATAATTTCATGTTCCTGCGTATCGGCAAGATTATTTTTATGCAGAAAAGTCACAAAATTCTCCAGCAAAGGCGAAATATAAGCACCTTCGGACTGTTTTGGTATCTTGATAACATTCCCTTCTAAGAACAAAAGATTTCCACTTGTAGAACGGGCAATACGCTTGTTTGGATTTAATAGAATCACATCATCCAGATCGTTTTCCTGGGCGTAAATTCCACCATAAATATTTTCTGGACAATGAACTCTGATATTACTCAAAAGATTATTATTCACATTAATCTCTTTAATTAAATCTAATTCTAAAGGTCTTTGATGAATAGAAAGAACATCATCCATCTCGTCCACTTCAAAATAATAGGAAACCGATGATTTAGATAAAATAACTCCGTCTGAATTTCTGAATACTAGGAAATTGATAATTCCGTTTTGAACACCTTCCCCTTCGATCACTTTTGTATTAAAAAGATTCTGAAAAAACTCCAGCGTATAACTGAGAGGGATATTCATTCTCATTTTTCTCATGGAAGCCATTAAAAAGAAATAGCATTCTTCATCCATGATTAATTTTGAATTTCTAATAAAGAAAGAAACTTTCACAGCATCTCCGGAAAGAAATGCGCGGTTTTTCAATTCAAGTTCTTCAGATGTAAAATAGGTATTTTTCAAAATTTAATTCTTTTATAAAAAAATAATGAACGATAAATCGTTCATCAGTTTTGTTTACTAAAACAGTATCGCTTAAAAATTAAGCTGCACCTAATTTTATTCTAAGGTTTTCGATAAGATTTTCCCAGTACATTGCATTTTCCTCTTCATCACCTTCCTCACAAAAATCTGTAATATTTAAAGCTAAATCTTCTGTAATATCATCAATTGTAATGGTCATTTCGAAGAAGTTTTTCGTCCCTTCATCTTCTTCCCATCTGTAACGTACGAAACCTTCAGGCTTATATCTGATTAAAGTCGCCTTTTCAGCAGGACCTCCACCCCAACTGAAAAAGAAATCATCTCCTTTTTCTAGTACCTCATCCGCAAACCATTCAGACAATCCCTCAGCAGTTGCCAAATATTCATACAAAATCTCTGATAGACAATGCATTGGGAATTCGTAATGGACTTTATGTTTCGCCATATAACTTGTTTTTAACGTGACGCAATATATAAATTAATTTTTTCATTACACAAAATTATATTTAAATTTTTATGATTTTTATCAGAAATATTCTTATTGCTTCGAAACGAAGTTTGTCAACTATTTTCTAAATAAAATTGCACTAAAAAAACTTATGAAAAAGTAACCTTCTGCGCACAGCTTTATATTGGTTATTATTCGTTTAAAACTTCAAGAATAATCTTACATCCTTCTGTAATTTCTTCTTTAGAAATAGTAAGCGGTGGAGAAATTCGCAGATATTCATTTCGGTATAACTGCCAGAAAACAATAAGACCTTTTTCCATACATTTCTTGGCAACATTGAGTGTAAATTCTGGAGTTCCGAGATTCACAGCAAGCATCAACCCTTTACCGTTTATGTTTTTAATTTTAGGATGAACTAAAAGCTCTCTGTACAACTTTTCTTTTTCCTCAACTTCATTCATCAAACCGCTCTCTAAAACTTCTTTCAACGTCGCATGAGAAGCCGCTGCAATCAAAGGATTTCCACCAAAAGTTGTAATATGACCCAATTTTGGAGAATGAGAAAGTGTTTCCATAATTTTTTTAGAACTCATAAAGGCTCCGACAGGAACACCACCGCCCATTCCTTTTCCCATTACCAAAATATCGGGAACGATACCGAAATGCTCAAAAGAAAAAAGCTTTCCTGTTCGTCCGAATCCCGGTTGAATTTCGTCTAAAATAAGAAGCGCACCTACTTCTTCGCATCTCTTTTTTAGTTTAACTAAATAATCATTATTTGGAACTAAAAATCCTGCCGCTCCCTGAATGGTTTCAAGAATTACACAAGCTGTTCTTTCTGTGATCTTATCGAAATCATTCTCATTATTAAACTCAATAAAAGAAATCATCGGTAATAAAGGGCGGAATTCTCTTTTGTGACCTTCATGTCCCGAAACACTTAATGCTCCGTGAGTATTGCCGTGATAAGAGTTTTTGAAAGAGATAATCTCTTCTCTTCCGGTGTATCTTTTTGCTAATTTTAAACTTCCGTCAATTGCTTCTGCACCGCTGTTGACCAAATAAGTAATCTCTAAAGGATCTGGAGTTGCTTCAGCTAGTAATCGGCATAGTTCAACAGGTTTTTCCTGAGCATATTCGCCATAAACCATGACATGAAGATATTTATCAGCCTGCTCTTTAATAGCATTCACTATTTTCGGGTGCGAATGCCCCAAAGTATTGGCAGAAACTCCCGCTACGAAATCAAGATATTTTTTTCCGTCTTTTCCAAAAATATAGCTTCCTTCTGCTTTATCCACTTCAAAACCTGCTGCAAATTGTGTAGTTTGAGCCTGATATTTAAAAAAATCGTTTTGCATTTCCATTGTATGAAAAATTTTAGGCAAAGCTAAAAAACATTCATCAGATGCAGAAATTTCATAGATGATTATTATCCTTATTCATGCAAATTTCAACTTACACGTCGAAGTTCCAAAAATTAGACGTCTAACTTCTAAGATTTAGGTGTGTAATTTAATCAAGTCATTCGTCCAAATAAAAAAAGACCAGCTTTACAACTGGTCTTTCGATATTTATTTTCTTACCCTTTTAGGTTTTTTAGCTTCTTCTTTAGCTTTCTCTTTTTCTGCTGCTTCCTGTACTTTGTTGTAAAGCCCATCATTGGGTTCATACTTTATTTCTTCATAGTTTGGCGAATCGACGAGAATATCCTGCCATTTCCGTATTCGGTCTTTGGTATTCCAGTTGAAATCTTCAAACTTTTTCTGCTCCGGAGAAATCTGACTCATCGGGTAAGTTTTTGCAACCGCACCAATACTACAAGAAATAATCTGTAATTGTCGCTGATCAAACAATGCACCAATAATTCCGCATAGTGATACATTAACTCCTATCCTATCGTTAACTTTTGTTTTCTTATTAAATTCATCAGCATAGGTAATTGCTTCAGCATTTCCGATTACTTTAATTTCTTTGATGTCGGGACCTTCATAATAAACGGTCATCAATTTCCCTTTCACCTGATGAAATTCGTCTAACATATTTAGCGAATCTACCTTCGCAATAGCAAAACCATTTCCGATCACTTTTAGAGAATCGATATTTTCAGTTGCTGTATTAAAATACGCTTCTATTTTATCGCCGGTTACCTGTTTTTCACCGCTCCATAAAATAGGATTGGTGTACATATGCATAATTCCGTCTGTTTCGTTGAATGCGATAGAATCTGCTCTTCCTTGCGCATTCGATTTATAAATCCTTGCTTTTCTGAAAGCTCTCAGATAACTTTTCTTTTTGGTGATATCTGCAGTATCTGGTTTCTGGTAAGACAGAATTTTTTCTGAGGCAAAATAAAGAGAGTCTTTCTCAAAAATCTTTACTGCATAAGGTTCCTTGGTCATCATTGACGAATCTTTCTTTTCGTAAATCTCACCATAACCACCTTTAATGTATCTTTTTTCTAAAGGATCATCAAGCGTAACATTTCCTGTTGCTTTACCAAAACCGCTGAGTTGATTATAATACATTTCGTCTCCAGTAAGAATTTTGTCATTATAATAAATCCTGGAGTTTTTCGTAAGAAAAGACTCTTTAGTATTCATATTATGAGTACCTTTATCGGTAATAATTCGATTCTTCGGATTTTTATTATTGGTAATTACGGTATACCCGTTAATGGTAACGATATTGGTGTTCTGATTTTGGACTACATTATCTCCTTCCAAAGTATAATCTTTATCTACAATTTTCACTCTTCCTGTAAGATCGATCGTACGTGTCGTAAGAAAATAAGTAGCCGATTTTGCGTAAGTAGTACTTTTACCATCGTTGATAGTACCTCCCGTATTAAAATAGGCCTGATTTGAAACCCTGTCGTAATACATCGTTTCAGTTTTAATAATCGTTCCTTTAATATCCGTTAAGACCACATTTTTTCGGGCAACACCTTTTTGGGTATTCCCGTCATACTCCATTTCTGATGATGTAATGACAGAGCCATCGGAATTAACAAGTTTTGCATTACCTATAGCTCGTACAAAATTTTCTTCATCGTACATTACCACTTCATCCGCCGAAAGGATAGACCCTTGATGTTCTATGATAACATTACCTGTAAGGTAACGATTACCATCATACTTAGTATCTTTACTAATTTCATCCGCATTTTTAATATGCACTTTTTCTCCCGGTTTACTTTTCTGTGGTTGGTTTTTCACAGGATTTTGTAAATAAGGATCTCTTTGCGCAGGTTTCGGTGTAAGCTGAGCTAAAGTAAACGAGGAAATAAATAGGAATAGAAAAAGAACCAGTCTCATTGATTAATCATTCTTAGTGCCATAAAAATACAGCGAATGAGAATCAATTTTTACGCCAAAAGCTCCTTCTATAGCTTCTTTAATACCTTGAATTCTAGGATCACAGAACTCGATAATTTCTTCAATCTCTTTGTCTGAATCTTTTTTATAAATCACCAAATGATCGTGCTGCTTATCAAAATAAGATTTCTCGTAAGAAGATGAAGTCAACGTTTTTTCACCAAACTGGTGCTTACGAATCAAACCCGCATCAAGGAAAATCTCGATGGTATTGTAAATTGTAGCTTTAGAAACATGATATTTTTTCTGCATCATCAGAAGATATAAGTCATCTACATTAAAGTGATGATCCATATTATAGATCTCTTCTAAGATTGTGTATCGTTCAGGCGTGTTACGAAACCCTTTTTCAAGCAAATAATTTCGTAAAACGTCTTTTATTAAAGCTATATTTTTTTCTTTTTGTAAAGTATCCATTAAAAAATTTATTACTACAAATTTATCGATTTTTATTTAAATCAATATGATGGATTTCAGTTATGAAATGTGAATGTTAAAAATTAGATCTTCGGAATTCTGCCTGCTGGATTTTACTGCTCGAAATCGTTTCCTCAGTTAATGGTGCAGATTCCACAACCACATTGTGTGAGGTAACTCCCCAAGATTTGAAATCATCACTACCAATATATTTAACAAAATTATAAATATTTAACGTAATTTTTTGTTTTACCGTTAAAAGAATATCGTTAATATACGTGTTATCTATGATTACATACTTCAAATCTGGCGGAATATTATGTGCTCTGAGAGATGGATGGCTGCTTCGGGAAGGAATTGTTCCGTCTGCCATTAAATCTTTTAGAACCATATTGAAATAATCATTAATTCTACGGTCTACTTTAAATCCTAAAAGGAAATTAACTTTATAAATCGTTCCGGGCAAAATTTCATCTATGCTGTATTTAAAAGTATAAGGATCTTCTTGATTCACAATGCTCAGAATAAAATAATGATCTGCTCTTTTCGGTTGTTTTTTGATGATTGAATAAATAATTTTCGATTCTATTTCATCATTACGCTTTGCACGGCTCAGATAGGCAAGATTAGTACAATATTTTGGTATTGTTTCATCTAATTTCATGTCTTTAATAATCGAAACATATTTGTCGATCTTCACATAACTTGTGAAATTTGCCTTTAGCAATCTTCCATTATACCATGCGTACATACAAACTGCAATGAAACCTCCTAAAACCATTGTCAACCAACCGCCATCGAAAAATTTAATCACATTCGCATAGAAGAATCCAGATTCAAGGAAAAGATAAATCGCTACAAAACCAAAAAGGAATATTTTATTAAGTCTGGTTCGGCTCAGCCAATACGTCAGCAAGATTGTGGTCATCAACATCGTAATGGTAATCGTTAAACCATACGCAGCTTCCATATGCTCTGATTTCTGGAAAAATATTACGACTACAAAACAGAAAACCATCAATCCCCAATTGATTCTCGGGATGTACATTTGTCCTTTTACTCCCGAAGGATATTCAATATGCTGATTCGGCCAGAATGAAATTGACATTGCTTCTGAAAACATCGTAAACGAACCGGTAATTACCGCTTGACTCGCAATAATAGCAGCTAAAGTTGCAAGAATTACTGCTGGTAAAACTGCCCATTCAGGCATAATTCCAAAGAAAGGATTAACTCCTGTAAAAACTTTTTCATAATTATCTAGCAGCCAAGCTCCCTGACCTAAATAATTAAGAATCAACATTAATTTAACAAAAATCCAGCTTACACGGATGTTTTTTGCTCCGCAATGTCCTAAATCCGAATATAAAGCTTCCGCTCCGGTCGTACATAAAAACACCGCACCCATAATAACAATTGCGCTTGGCGAATGGGTAATCAGGTTATAAGCATACATCGGGTTGAATGCTTTTAAAATTTCGATATGATCAAAAATATGCATTGATCCGAAACCTCCTAAAACCAAAAACCACGTCACCATAATGGGTCCGAAGAATTTCCCAATAGAAGCTGTTCCGAATTGTTGTACGACGAAAACGATAAAAAGAATAAAAAGGGTAATAAAAACAACCGGTGTTTCAGGGTTGTAGATTTTAAGCCCTTCAATCGCAGACATCACTGTAAGAGAAGGCGTAATCACACTATCGGCAACTAAGGTTGATGCTCCGATGATGGCGACGACATAGAGCCATTTCTTTTTCAGCTTTTTAACTAAAGAATATAAAGCTAAAATTCCACCCTCACCGCGGTTATCTGCTTTAAGAGCGATAATCACATATTTTAAAGTCGTCTGAAGTGTTAAAGTCCAGATAATACAAGAAAGCGCACCTTCAATATAAGTGTCGAAAGGCATCGTTGAGCCATCCTTTCTTGCATTGACAATTGCTTTCATTACGTAAAGCGGTGATGTACCGATGTCTCCGAAAACGATTCCGAGAGAAACAATAACTCCTACAAATGAAAGCTTTTTAAGGTCTATATGATGACCTCCTTCTGTAACTTCTGCCATGTCAGCTAATTATTTTGAAAGCGCAAATGTATACTAAATTTATGACCCTCAACCAAAATAGTCATGCATTATATAAATGAAAAAACTTCCTTTCGGAAGTTTTTTTCTATAATCGTATCATATTATTTAACGTACATCGCTTTTTTGATTTCCTCTTTCACTTTTTCAAGTTTCGGGAACCATTCTGCAAATAAAGCTGCTGAATATGGAGCAGGTGCATCAGGAGTAGTAATTCTCTTGATTGGTGCATCCAAATAATCAAATGCTTTCTGCTGTACCATATAAGTAATCTCTGAAGATACAGAACCAAATGGCCAAGCTTCTTCTAAAATCACCAATCTGTTTGTCTTCTTTACTGAAGTTAAAACCGTATCGAAATCTAAAGGACGAACTGTTCTTAAATCGATAACCTCAACAGAAATACCTTCTTTAGCCATATCTTCAGCTGCCTGAAGAGCTAATTTCATAATTTTTCCGAAAGAAACCAAAGTAACATCAGTACCTTCTCTTTTGATATCAGCTTTTCCTATTGGTAAGTAATATTCTTCTTCAGGAATTTCCATTTTGTCTCCGTACATCTGTTCAGATTCCATGAAAATTACCGGATCGTTATCCTGAATTGCAGTTTTTAATAATCCTTTCGCATCATAAGGGTTTGAAGGAACTACTACCTTAAGACCCGGAACGTTTGCGAACCAGTTTTCAAAAGCCTGAGAGTGTGTTGCTCCCAACTGACCTGCAGAAGCTGTAGGACCACGGAAAACAATCGGGCAGTTCCACTGACCACCACTCATCTGACGGATTTTTGCTGCGTTGTTGATGATCTGATCTATCCCAACAAGAGCAAAGTTGAATGTCATATATTCTACAATCGGTCTGTTCCCATTCATTGCAGCTCCCACAGCGATTCCTGTGAAACCAAGTTCTGCGATAGGTGTATCGATTACGCGCTTAGCACCAAACTCGTCCAACATTCCTTTAGAAGCTTTGTATGCACCATTGTATTCTGCAACTTCTTCTCCCATTAGAAAAATGGATTCGTCTTTACGCATTTCCTCACTCATTGCCTGCGCAATCACTTCACGAAAAGTATGTTCTGCCATATTTATTTGAAAAATTTAGAGTACAAAAATAGTGTTTTTTTATTATTTACATAACAAAAAAGACAACACATTGCTGAGTTGCCTTAATATTTAATATTATTTTAAACTGATTAGTTTACTTTCTGCCAAACTTGTGTTCTTCCTAAGATAGAAACGCCCATATAACCTCTTACATTTAGCTTATCTCCGCTTTTTGTGATGGTACATTTATACGTTTTACCGGTTTTAGGATCTGTAATGGTTCCTCCTGTAAATTCATCACCATCTTTTGCCAAACCTCTGATGATTTCCAATCCTAAAATTGGTTTACCTTTTCTGTCATCTTTACAAGATGTACAGTTGGCATCCGCTGGTTTAATCAATAACTGAGAAACTTTTCCGTAATATTTACCGTCAGATTTTTTGTAAATCTCAACGATAGATTTCGCCTGTTTTGTTTCATCATCTATGGTTTTCCATTTTCCTTCGATTTGTGCAAATGACATCACACTGAATAGTGAAAGTACAAATGTTGCTAATAATTTTTTCATATTATAGAGTTTAATTTAAATTATAGATTCTTAAATTCTTAATTAGTTAAAAATAGACATAAATTTTAAACGCACAAACATTTTTATTATCCTTTGCATATATAACAACAGGAAGAGCATTTTTTTAAATTAAACAAATAAAAAATTAATTCAGCTTTCTATTGATCACTCGGCTCATATAATCCTGATACCATGCTTTTGCCACTTGTTTTCCTTTTTCGGTTTCCGGAGATTTTATTTTATCATTCAGATTGTTTTCAAAACCTAAATCATTTTTATCATAAATTCCTATAATGTTTTTACCGTCGAATCTGTAAATATAATTTCCATAGATAAACTGCTCCGAACTTCCGTCTGAGTTGACAATCAAAGGCTGATATTTTTTTTCACTTACCAAACTTCTCCCCCAACTTCTTATTTTTTTGTTGTATCCAATTAAATCTGCCAAAGTAGGATAAATATCAATTTGCTGCGCCAATTCATTATTCACCCCTTTCAACTGATAAGCAGGATTTGGAGAATAGAAAATCAAAGGAACTGCAAAACGGTTCATCGCTTTTTCATATTCCGAATAATAAACCTGATTGGTATGATCTCCTGTAAACACGAAAATGGTATTCTTAAACCAAGGTTGTTTTTTTGCAGTTTCAAAATATTCTTTGATCGCATAATCAGTATACTGCATTGGTTCATGCATTTCAATATTGCCTTTTTTAAATTTCCCATTATATTTTTCAGGAATTTTAAAAGGGTGATGCGATGAAGCCGTAAAAACGGTCGCCATAAAAGGTTTTGATTTCCCTACATTTTTAGCAAAATACTGTAAAAATGGCTCATCCCAAATTGCCCACATTCCATCGAAATCTTCATTGTGATTGTATTCATCTTTCCCGAAATAATGTTTAAAACCAAGAATATTTCCAAAACCTAAAAATCCCATCGAACCATTCGGAGCTCCGTGATAAAATGAAGTATCATATCCTAAATCATTACAAACCGAAACAATCGACTGAATTTTCTGATTAGAATAAGGCGAGCTCGTAAAAGCATCCATCAAACTCGGAATTCCCGCCAAAATACTGCTCATCCCGTGAATAGATTGTCTTCCGTTGGCAAAAGTATTCGGGAAAATCAGACTTTCATTCGCCAAACTGTCTATAAATGGCGTGTAAGAAACATAATCTTTGATGTTTTTATCTTTATTAAAAGCCCCTGAATATTCTCTCCCAAAAGATTCCACAATAAATATCACAATATTGGGTCTATCCTGAACCTGTCTGTCGTACGTTTTATAGGTGTTGATATTTTCATCAATAAATTTCTGGTCGACAAAATGAACTTCTTTAAAATTATTAGATCCCATTGTTCTGAAAAACGAAAAAGTAGAGTTCAGAACCAAATTTCCCTGAAGCGGAGTTTTCACAAACTTATTCGCATCCACTAAGTTAATAGGTCTTGTGCTGTGTTTAAAATCACCTCTGATTCCACCAACAATTAATACCGCAGTAATACACAAAGTCACCACAGACCAAATAAAATAAGGAATAAGTTTTACCGGTTTTTTATAATTAATCTTAAATCTTTGATACAGAAAAACCCATGCAGCCATTAAAAATACAAACCAAATAATGACAAAAGGATGTTCTGTGATTGAGACAGTAAATACTTTAAAAATATTCGTCTCATGTTTTGCTACCTGAAATGCCGCAGAAGTAAGCCTTGCCTGAGAAAACTTATAATAAATAAAATCACCAAAATTCATCGCATACGCAATTCCGTTGGTGATAAAATACAGCCAGATTATAAATTTCTGATATCCACTTTTTGTATTGATAACAATAGGAATTAAACTTAACAAAATAAACAGAGCATTCACATATAAAATTGCCGTAAGATCAAATGCGGTCCCATGATAAGCCAAGCTCAGATAATCTGCAACGCTGTCCACTTTTATTAAATCTTTATTGAAAAACCAAAACAAAAGTCTCGCAATCTGATAAAAAACAAAAGCCAAGAAAAGCCTGTAGCATAGAACAAGGATTTCTTCTTTTCTGAATTCTTTGAAAAATTTCATTTTTAAATAGTATTGTTTTTAAAAGTCAATTATTTATCGATCGCAAAATTACGTTAAATTCATATGTAGATATTTATTTTTTTATTGGTCATATGCAATCGCCAATTATATGGCCTCATATTTTACTGTCAGTTAGAGCGATTTCATAGGATTGTAATTTTTAGTTGACATTAATTAAGGTTAAAATTTTTAAAAAATGTAATTTTGCTGCTATGAATTTCATTAAGAACAATCTGGCAAACGCCATTACGCTGGGCAACCTTTTTTCGGGTTGTATTGGTGCTGTACATTTGATTTTAGGTGATTACCAAACGACGGCAATCTGCATTATTTTGTCTTTGGTTTTAGATTTTTTCGATGGTTTTGTGGCGAGAGCTTTAAAAGCCAATTCCAATTTGGGAACCCAGCTCGATTCTTTGGCAGATATGGTAAGTTTCGGATTCATTCCGGGATTGGCGATGTTTAAAATGTTGGAACCATTCGGAAATGAACTTTTCGGATTACAGCTTCCTTTTGAAATTAAATATTTCGGATTTCTCATTACGCTTTTTTCTTGTTTGAGATTAGCCATTTTTAACCTTGACGAAGAGCAGAAATATTATTTTAAAGGTTTAAATACGCCATCTAATACGATTTTGGTTTTTGGTTTATTGTATGCCTTCAAAGAAACTCAAAGCTTTAGTTTTCTTCTTGAAAACGAATTATATTTATTAATTTTCACGGTTGTTTCTTCTTGGATTCTTATCAGTCCGATCAAAATGATCGCCATGAAATTCAAATCGATGAAGTTGCAGGACAATTATCCGAAATTAGCTTTATTAATTGGCTCAATTCTTATTTTAGCAATATTTAAAATTGTCGGAATCCCAATGGTGATTCTTTATTATATTGTTATTTCAATTATCTTTCAAAAACAACTTAAATAGTTATAAATTATGAGTTATTAGAACTCATAATTCATGACTTACAACTCATAACTTAAAAAAAATGAACTTAAAACTGCATAAACCTCTTTGTGTATTTGATCTTGAAACAACAGGAACCAACGTTGGAAAAGACCGAATTGTTGAAATCTGTATTTTAAAAGTAAATCCTGATTCTTCAAGAGAAAGCAAAACATGGAGAGTAAATCCTGAAATGCCGATTCCGGTTTCTTCGAGTGAGATCCACGGAATTTATGATGAAGACATTAAAGATTCTCCAACTTTCAAAGAAATTGCTCCGAAAATTGTTGAGATGATTTCAGGAGCCGATTTGGGAGGTTTTAATTCAAACCGTTTCGATGTTCCATTGTTGGCTGAAGAATTACTTCGTGCCGAATTTGATTTTGATTTAAATAAATTCAAATTAGTCGATGCACAAACGATATTCCACAAAAAAGAACCAAGAAATCTGGGTGCTGCTTATCAGTTTTATTGTGGAAAAACTTTAGAAAATGCCCACTCTGCGGAAGCCGATGTTTTGGCAACGTTTGAAGTTTTGGACGCACAAGTTGGAAAATATGATGATCTTCCTAATGAAGTTGCCGAACTCAGTGAGTTTTCTACTCAGAACAGATTTGCCGATTTAGCCGGAATGATTCATTACAACGCAAAAGATCAGGAGATTTTTGCTTTCGGAAAATACAAAGGTCAGGTTGTGAAAGAAGTTTTCCAAAAAGATTTGGGATATTTCGGATGGTTGCAAAATGCTGATTTCCCTTTGTACACGAAAAAAGTTTTTACTAAAATTCAGCTTTCAAGTAAGTTTTAATTTTTTTCTACCCGCAAAAGAGACAAAAGATTTTAGTTTATTTTCATAAACCTTTGTTTCTTTTGGGGTAAAAATCTTTTAATTTTCTATAAGGTATGAAAATTGAGTTATAAAAAATTAAAAAAGGATGAGCAACTTAGTTAAGTTTAAATTTTACGAAACTGCACTTGAAGCTAATCGCGACAAGCAGATTCTTGCCGAGAGCAACATCAACAGCTTTATCGCAAACGAACAACTGATACAATCAGATTGGTTGCTTTCGCAGGCTGTTGGCGGAATTCAGTTACAGGTTTTTAAAGATGATTTTGAAAACGCTGAAAAAATCTTAGCTGATTATCACGAAAACAACAAATTTTCTTTAGAAGTTGAACATACTGTTGAAGATCCGAAATTTGATTTTGTCTGTCCGAAATGTGGTTCAAATCACATCTATAAAGACGACAGCTCAACCAGTTTCTTCGGAATTTCTTTGCTTTCGAGTGACAGATATGTGTGTTACTATTGTGAGAATATTTTTACACATTAGAAAGATGGAAGTTTGAAGATGGGTGATGGAAGTTTAAATGATTGAGGATAAATTTTGAGATTATTTTGCTTAAATAAACTTAGCACAAGCTAATTCCACTTTTCGCTATGATACATTTGAAATGACACGCGGAATTCCCCTCCTTTGGAGGGGTGGCGAAAATTTCAAAGAAATTTTTGACTGGGTGGTTTTCTAGCACAACAATTTTTATTAGCCCCGATTGCAGCGACATCCTTTTGTGCAGCGCAGCGGAACAAAAGATACAGCGGAAAGCAGGAAAAAGCTCCTTAAAAAATACTACTAATAAATAAAAATGAGTAATGAGTGATTCTGAGATTGCTTCTTCGCTTCGCTCATCACAATGAAAAATAAATTATGAAAATAATCTGCATAGGAAGAAATTACAGCGAGCACGCAAAAGAATTGGGAAATGCTATTCCCGATCAACCTGTAATTTTTATGAAACCGGACACCGCGGTTTTAAAAGGAAATGATTTTTACATCCCTGAATTCTCCAATGATGTACATTACGAATTGGAAGTGGTGGTGAAAATTTCAAAAGGTGGAAAATACATTCAGAAAGAAGCCGCTAACAAACATTATGAAGAAATCGGTTTGGGAATAGATTTCACCGCAAGAGACCTTCAAAGCGACCTAAAATCTAAAGGTCTTCCTTGGGAACTGGCAAAAGGTTTTGACGGCTCTGCAGTAGTAGGAAATTTCTTTAAAAAAGAAAATTATAATCTTGAATCTCTGAATTTTTCGCTTCTAAAAAATAAAGAAGAAGTACAAAAAGGAAACTCAAAAGATATGATCTTCAGTATTGATGATATTATTGCTTTCGTTTCACAGTATTTTACATTGAGAGTGGGTGATCTAATTTTTACAGGAACTCCGGAAGGTGTAGGAAAAGTATCTGAAAATGACGTATTAGAAGCTTATCTTGAGGATGAAAAAATCTTGGATATAAGAATTATGTAACATTATCATTTGAGATTGGTCTCTTTTTTTCATATCTTTAAAAAGACTTAAATTACAAATTCAAACTTATGATAAACATTATTTTACCTGTAGATTTTGGAGAAAAAACAGATCAGCTTGTTGACGGAGCCGTAAAATTCGCCAAAGAAGTAAACGGAAAGATTTGCCTTATACATGTTGCGCCAACAGATATTGGTTTTGCAATCGGGGATATGGGATATCAGTATTTTCCGGAAGTAGAAGAAAATGAGATTAGAGAAGAGCTGGTTCTTTTAAATAAGATTAACCAAAGAGTTCTTGCTCAGGGTGTAGAATGTGAACATATCCTGAAACAGGGCATCGCAAAAGATACTATTTTGGAATATGCCGATCTTAAAAAAGCAAATTATATCGTAATGGGCTCTCATGGAAGAAGTGGTATTTACGATGTTTTTGTAGGAAGCTTAACTAAAGGCCTAACGAAGAGTTCTAAAATCCCGGTATTGGTACTTCCAATTCACGAATAAAATATATCACTTATCAACGTAAAAAAGACCGATCAAAAAATTTGACCGGTCTTTTTCTATATAACCAATTAATTAACCTTCTTTTTTATAGATCGCAGGATCGTAGTAAGGATTCTTACCTTCTGTAGGAGAATAATATTCTTTGTCTTTATCTCCACCAAGAGTTACCACCAAAACGTAGCACCAATACGTGAATAGTACGCAACATACTGCGAACAAAATCCAGTTTAAAACGTTTCCGAAAATATCGTAGAAACCAAATGCCCATTTGAATGCATCACTTAAGAATAGAAAGAAAGACGTCATTATTTTCCTTTTTTAAATTAACTTTGCACAAATTTATAAAAAATGTTTAGATTACTTTCAAAAGAAAGCAATATTTTTTCAATTCCTGTGTACATTGGTTTTCTGCTTTTAATAGTAATACTATTTAACATACTGAATTTCAATACTTACGAAGGGATTATTGCAGGAATTACTTTTGTAGGAATTGCATTGGGATATTTCTGTTTCAATGCAATAGATCTTAATTATCACACTCATTTACCATTATTCCTCTACACATTTTTTATCTTTGGGCTTTATGATGGCAGTATTGACTTAGGAATTTCAGTTGCTATTCTTACCAATTCTTTTCTTTTACTTCTTTTAACAAGCAGTGATGAAGACCTCAGAAAGAAATCTTATGTTTTGGTAGGCTCAATTGTTGCATTAAACTTTATATTCTTACCCACGACTTGGCCGATGATGATTTTTGTATTGATTCATTTAATTGTCACTTCTGAAAGAGTAGGTTTAAATATTTTCAGATTCCTATTAGGTATTATAATGATTGGGCTCAGTTATTTTTCGATGATGTTTTTCTTTCAATTCAATGCTTGGAATACCGACTATATTCCTTTTGGTAAGATGAAAATGATGACCGATTACACAGACTTACTTTCATTGCTCCCCATTGCTTTAATGTTGATTTATGCAATCTATGACCATTTTACTCATTATAATAAGAAAAGCCCCGTAAGCCGATATAAATATACTTTCTTGCTGGTTTTTTCATTAGCTCAGCTTATAAGTATCATCCTTTATATGGATACAAGCTATGAGTATTTGTTGCTTTTGGCTTTCCCTTCAACGATTATTCTAAGCAGGATGTTTAAGTTTTTACCTAAATACTGGATGCAGGAAACCTGTGTTTGGTTAACCATTGTAAGTTTAATTGCTTTTAAAGCAGGAACTCACTTCAATTTATTTTAAAAATAAGATTATGATTCAAATAGACGATAAATTAATTTCTGAAGATATTTTTTCTGAAGAATTTGTTTGTAACCTTACCAAATGTAAAGGTGCATGTTGTGTAGAAGGTGATGTAGGAGCTCCTTTAGATAAAGACGAGCTTGTAATTTTAGATAATATTTATGATAAGATAAAACCTTATCTTACTGAAGCAGGAATTAAAGCATTAGACGAACAAGGAACCTGGACAACCGATCCTATGGATGGAATGTACGTAACTCCGATGATTGAAGATGCAGAATGTGCTTATGTAACTTTTGATGAAAGAGGCATTACAAAATGTGGTATTGAAAAAGCTTACGAAGATGGCGCTGTAGATTGGCAGAAACCAATTTCTTGCCACCTCTACCCGATTAGAATTACAGAATATTCTACTTTTTCAGCTTTAAACTACCATGAATGGCCAATTTGTAACGATGCCTGTACTTTAGGAAAAGAACTTCAGGTTCCGGTGTATAAATTCCTTAAAACTCCACTTACCAGAAAATACGGCGAAGATTTTTACGCTACTTTGAGCGATGTTGCCGAAGAGTGGAAGAAGGAGTATGGGAAATAATTTTGGTTGATAGTTGATAGTTGATAGTTGATAGTTGATAGTTGATAGTTGATAGTTGATAGTTGATAGTTGATAGTTGAAAAATAAATGATTTTGTTATCATTGGTATATTTCTAACTGATGGAAAATCCCGAAGGGACGATTTAACAAAGAATAGGATGAAATCCTATTAATGACAAAGTATAATTATCACAAAAAATCACAGCATTACACTTAAAAACAAACCATCTCAGAAAAATTTCTGCGGTGGTTTGTTTTTTTTAATATCTTTATCAGACGAAGGAGAGTTTATTCCTTATTTTACTGAACCTTTTCGTGTGCGAGCTATCATATTTCCTTTTTTAAAAGGAGAAAGTAATAACACTTAAAAAATAAACATGAAAAATGCCGGAGAAGAATCCGATAACTCTCAGCCTGAGCTACTGCAGCAAGTTTATAATAAACTTCCCGAATTTATAAGAAAAAAGTATTCTGTAATCTATGATGATAGTTATAAAAACTATGACAACATCTTTGTTTTTAAATCATCCAATGAAAAATGGGGCGCGTTAAAATACAATAAAAACAGTCATCAACATTCCATTATCGCGGAATGTATATATGATGCTGTCGGTTTTCATCCTCGATATAAACTGATTGAAGCAGTTAACTATAAAAATGAATCTTATTGCAGTCGTGAAATTTCCATACTTTTTAATACAGAAGGTGAAGTCTTGAAAGAGCTGAAGGAGATTGATTCTCTGAAGTTTGATCATTTGGGAAATATTTCGTTCTCTGTTAATCATTTATCAGGATTGTTTAACTCTGCTTTTGAAATACAGATTCCTGCAAAATACAGCGTTTTTTCAGTATTAAGAAAGAATCTTTTTCTTGTAAAAATTTCCTCGGGTTCCGAACAATTATTAATTAATGAAAAAGAGGAAATTATCTGTAATATAGGATTTTCAGAAATTATTCTTAAAGAAATTTACAATGATAAAATGATCATTAAAGAATCTGAAACATATTATCATTTAAATATTATTTCCGGAGAAAAAACAAAACTTAATTTCGATTTGATATATCCCATTTCACGCTTATACAACCTCTCGCTCTATCCTGTAACTAAATTCATAACCGTTAAAAATTTTATTGACGGTGATGATGATTTTTATGAAAAAAACGGTTTTTTTGGAGACAGATTTATAACAGATGAAGGTAAATACGGCTTAATAAATGCTAATGGCGAAATTTGTATTCCCAACATTTATGATAAAATACAGCAGATCCACGATGATCATTTTAAGGTAGCTCTGGGTAAATTTATTTTTAAAATTGATAGCGAAAAAGAAGAAGTCACCGCAACGGGTGGTAAATGGGGAGTTATCAATTCAAAAAACGAAATTATTATTCCAATAGAATACACCAATATTTATTACGATAAACACAAAAACGTTTACATCGCTTATCAGGGAGGCGAAATGACAGGATATGAAGATCCTCACGATAATAGTTATTATTGGAGCGTGAAAAACGGTAAAGAAAAAAAAATCATAATTCAATAAAAACAAACCACCGCAGAAAAATTTCTGCGGTGGTTTTCATTATATGTAATCGGCTAAGATTATTTTACTACGGTAGCTTTTACTGCTCCAGAAGTTTCCTTTTTAGGGGCATTTTCCCACCCGTCTTCAGGCATTAAAGTAGCAACTACTCTGTTTTTTGTCAGGTATTTCTTAGCAACATCCTGTAGATCTTTTACAGTCAATGCTTTTACTTTCTCCTGATAATTTAAGATATCATACTTATCACTACCGTCTAACTGGTTTTTAGAAATAGCATTCATCCAATAATTATTATCCTTCATATCGGTTTTATAATCATTCATCTCTCCTTCTTTGTACTTATCAAGATCTTTTTGCTCAGGGCCTTTATCGATTAGTTTCTGAATTTCTGCAATTGCACTTTTCGTCAGTTTATCTGCATTTTCAGGGCCACAAGGGAAGCTTAAGCTGAAGCTATAGCTGCTGTAAGGAACTTTTCCCATATACCCTCTTGCACCACCACCGTAGATTCCGCTTTCGTCTTCTCTCAGTTTTTCAATTACTTTGATCGTAGCTACTTCACCTAAAGCTGCAAGAGCTAATGCTTCTTTCTCATTATAAGGAGTTTCTCCAGAGTAAACAATTTGCACCATACTCTTCGGATCTTTACCTTTTTTGTACACTTTGGTATGATCTCCGGTCATTCCTCTATATCCGGTGTCTTTGAAGTTCGTCGTTTTTCCTGTAGTTGGTAAACTTGCGATATATTGTAAAACTTCATTTTTAAATTTAGCCTCATCAATATTTCCTACAAAATAGAAATGGAAGTTTCCTGCATTGGCAAATTTCTCTTTGTAAACATCGTATGCTTTTTTGTAATCTGTCGCTGCCCAGTCCTTTTCTAAAGGAAGAATTCCGATGAATCTTGGGTTTTTCTGATTCGTAAACTTAGCATGCTCACTAGCGAAATACGTCTGAGGATTAGACAGAATATTATCCAACATTGCAGACTGCTTTACTTTGTAAGCATTGAATGCTTCCGGGCTGTAATTTAAATTTGTAAAATAAGCATATACAAGCTCCATTGCAGTACCTAAATCTTTTTGGTTGGTTCTACCCATTATTCCTTCTAAAGTGCTGCTGATGTAAGGGTTTACACTCACCTGCTTTCCTGCTAAATAATTGGTAAGTTCTGCTTTAGAAGCACCGTTTACTCCTGCTTCAGTTAAAGCTTGATAAGCAAACTGAGTTTTATTGAAATCTGTATCATTCAATAATGAATTTCCTCCTAAACTTCTTGCTGAAAAAACAATCTCATCATCTTTAAAGTCGGTTTTCTTGAAAGTAACTTTTGCACCGTTGCTTAGCGTCCAGGTTGTGGTTCCTAATTTTGCATCAGAATCCGTTTTAGCAATTTCACCTTCAGATTTGAATGGTTTTACTAAGTTTTTAATGGTTGCTTTTTCTTCGTAAGGCTTAAGGTCAGCCATTTTTACATCGTCAAAAGTCTTTAGAACCAAAGCTTCTGTAGGCATCGTTACATTGTCTTTTTTAGGACCTGTAATCACGATTACTCTGCTGTCGTCTTTCACCATTTTTTTAATAACATCATTAGTTTGTGCTAATGTTACCGATGGTAAGAATTTTTTTACATCTTCATATTCCCAGCTAATTCCTGGCATTGGTTCCTGCTCCAGAAAGTTTCTTACATATTCGTCTACCAACATATCGCTTTCTGTTTTGTCGCGGTTGTTGTAAGAACTTTCCATATTAGACATAATCTGAGATTTTGCTCTGTCTAATTCACTTTGTGTAAAACCAAACCTTTTGGCTCTTTCAGTTTCTTCTAAAAGAACTTTCAAAGCATTGATCTGATTTCCTTCTTTTACCATCGCAAATCCCTGGAAAGCTTCCTTCGTTCTTGCATAGGTTCCACCATGATAAACAGACCCGAAAGTAAACGGAGGATTATTAGAATTCACCAGTTCTCTCAATCTGTTGTTCAGCATTTGTGTTGAAAGATTTTCGATTAAGCTTTGGTTGTATTGTTCAACGGTAACATCCGGCGTGTAAGAATCTGCATCTTTCATGATAAACTGAACCATAGAATTGGTCGCATCCGGATCAGTTTCTATCGCCACCAAAGTTTCTTTGTGATTCGGAAGATCAAAAGTTTTTCTTTCTCTTGGCTTAGAAGGATTTTTATATTTGCTGAAATTGTCTTTAATTTTCTTTTCAACCTCATCTACATTAATGTCTCCTACTACCACCAATGCCATCAGATCTGGTCTGTACCAGTCTTTATGAAACTGTCTGATAACATCCGGTTTGAAATTCTGAAGCACCTCTTTAGTACCAATAGGTAGTCTGTTGGCGTATTGAGATTTGTATAATAATTTAGGTAAATATTTATCAGACATTCTTTTGTCTGCTCCTAAACCTAATCTTAATTCTTCTAAAACAACGCCTCTTTCTTTGTTGATTTGCTCATCAGTTAATGTTGCATTGAAGGCCCAATCTTCCATTACTTTCAATCCTGAATCCAGATTTCCTGGCTTATCTAAAGGTACGGGAAGCATATAAACGGTTTCGTCAAAACTTGTGTAAGCATTAAGGTGCTGACCAAACTTTACTCCGATTGACTGTAGAAAATCTACTAATTTGTTGTCTGGGAAATTTTTGGTTCCGTTGAAGTTCATATGCTCCATAAAGTGGGCAAGACCTCTTTGGTTTTCGTCTTCTAAGATAGATCCAGCGTTGATAGCCAATCTGAAGTCTACTTTTTTCTCCGGTAAATTATTTTTTTTGATGTAGTACTTCATTCCGTTTGGAAGAGTACCGGTTCTTACAGAAGGATCCATAGGGATATTCTGTGCAAAAGCCATAGACGACATTAAAACGATTGCCGCTACTGACGATAAAATTCTTTTCATACAATTTGATTTTTAATTTCAGCTAAAATTAAAAATTAATCCCAGTCTGAAGAAATTTAATCCCTAATTTTTTAGTTAAACTTGCGTTAAAGTTTTAAAAACAAAAAAACCGGCAAAAGCCGGTTTAAAATATATTATCATTAATGATTATTTAAAATCCACATCAGAAACCCCTGAGTTGATAGTAATTTTTGTTGTTTTAATAACTACTTTTTGCCCACTTCCTTCGGCTTCTATATTCTCAGGAAATTTAATTCCATCTACAGTAAGGTATGATTTTATTACTGCATCACCCATTTCTGTGTTTGACTTATATAAAAGACCTGTAGCCACATCAAAATAAAATTTACCTTTATCTGAAGCCAATACATTATAATCTTTACCATCTATTTTTTCTACGGTAACTCCGCTGAAATTAGCTGCATCATATCCTAAAGCATCGATCGTTTTTCCTTTTTTCAATTCCGGAATTACGGTTGCAGGAAGGTCACTTTTAGTCCCCATTTGATTAACGTACCCTTTTTCGCCATCAAACATCTGAGTAACTTCCTGACCCATTACAGACTGTACCGATTTGAATTTATTGCCCATTTTTTTGGTATTCATGGCAATTTCCATTCCCTGAAGAGACATTGTGTTTTCTGTAATCGTTGTTTTTACAGCCTCCAGTTTACTTTTTCCACCCAATGCATTCAGGTAACTATCAATAACCTGTTGAGGAGAAAGTTGAGATTTTGCTACCGGTGCCGTAATAGCCGTTTTTGTCTGCGCATTTACAGTAGTGGTAAATAATACCGCACAGAAAAACGGAATGATGATCTTTTTCATATTGAAATATTTATTGTTTAAAAGCTTGTGAAATCCTATTTGCCCCTCTGAAAGAGGCATTCGATTTCATTATTAAATTTAAAGCGATAAAGATAATCATATTGCATAAAATGAAATAATTTGCAGAATAAATTCTCTAAAAAACAAGAGACTTTATATCAACATTAACTTTATTGGCAAATTTTTCTGACTTTGACGGAATTATAAATCCAACTTTCAAGTACATTCATTAATACGAAAGCAAAATTTAATCTCTCAAACTCATAAAAACAAAAAAACCTCCAATTTTTTGGAGGTTTTCAAATATTTATATCAAAATAAATTATTTCTTCAATTCTTCTAAAAACTCGTCGTGAGAGATTTCAGTTTCCTTTTTCGTTGCTTTTTCAAGGATAACATCTTTCAACTTAGCCATTGCTACTTCAGAAGAAATTTGTCTTACCTGCTCTTGGTCTTTCAACATTTCAGCAGCATATTTTTGAATTTCTTCATCACCTAAATGGTGAATTCCGTAGATTGCCAATTGATTTTTCACTAATTGCTCAGCCTGAGCCAAAACGTCAGCGTACTCTAATTGGATATTGTTATCAGACATCAATTTACCTTCGATGATTTGATATTTCAATTGAGTTTTTTCAGCTTCAAGAATAGATTGCGCCTGCTCTTCAGACTGGATGTTCTGGTTAGAGAAGATCAACCACTTCGTCAAGAAAGACTCAGGAAGTTTTACTTCTTCTTTTTCAGAAACCTGCTCCAACACTTTGTTTACAAAGTGTACGTCTGCATTCTGCTGGAAGTACTCGTCTAATTCAGCTTTTACTTTTTCTTTAAGCTCTTCTTCAGTTTTGATGTTTCCTTCACCGTATACTTTATCAAATAACTCCTGATTAAGTTCTGCCAAGTTTAAGCTATAGAAATCTTTTACTTTAACTTCAACTTCAGCGTGGTGTAAATGCTCAACTTCTTCTGGAGAGAAACCTAATTCTTTAGCCAAATCTTCGTCAGCAGCAAGAGTTTCTTTAGACACTTTTACAGACTCATCCATCTTCAAACCTTTAAGCAATTTGAAAGCAGCTTTGTTTTCAGCTGTAATGGTAGCCATTTTTGGTGCATGATTGTGCTCTCCTTCTGCATCTTCTTCTACAACCTGAGTAATCTCGAAGTTGATGTAAGAATCTTTAGTGATCTTATCTTGAGGAACCTGCTCAGCAAAACGCTTCTGCATATTTTCTATGCTCTTGTTGATTTCTTTTTCAGAAGCCGAAACTTTGTAGTGAGGTGCTTCATATTTAGCCAAGTCGATTGTAAACTCAGGCTCGTAACCTACTTCGAAAGCTACTTCCAACTTCTCTGCATTATGATTGAAATCATTTACAGGTTGTGGAACCGGCTGACCAACTAATCTTAGTTTGTTTTCGTTGATATAGTTATTTAAAGCATCAGAAACTTGTTTGTTGATTTCTTCGAATGCAATCCCTGCTTCATATTGCTTTCTAACCATACTCAAAGGCACTTTCCCTTTTCTGAAACCAGGAACTTGTGCATTTTTAGCATAATTAATCAATTGCTTTTCTACTTTTTCTTTGTAGTCAGATTTCTCCAATGTTACTGTAAGCAATGCACTTACATCATCATGGTTTTTTGCGGTAACCTTCATTATTGATTAAAATTTTAGGTTGCAAAAATATGAATTTTTTATTAAAACAAGACATTCCTTTTGTTATAATACGTTAAAATAAAAAGACATTACCGAAATAATGCCTTTTTGTAATATTAAAAATTTGTCTGAACTCACTTTTAGTGTGCGTCAACCGTAATATCTACATCAGTTTCACCACCTGTAGTTTGACCTAACTGATTGGTTGCAGAAGGATAATTCTGATTAACTGTTGCAGGACCGTGAATCAATTTAATATTCATCTTTCCTGTTGGCTGCGTAGAATTAATTGTCCATTCTGTTCTTAAGCCCAATTTTTGTCCGTCTGTTCTTACAATATCATTTGCAGCTCTCAACACTGAAATATCTGCATTCGCAGGACCAAATGTTATAAAGTGATGATCTTTTTCTTCCTCAATTTCATCAGATGAATGATAATGATCATCATGTTTAATCTGGAAATCGAGTTCTGCTAAATAAGTACTTCCTACGGTTAGATGTAAATGTCCCACTGCTTCACCAGAGATAACACTAACCGTTTGTACATCTGCAGCATCAGCTTTATTAGTCAGTTTTAAAACCACTTTCCCAATCTCATCATGCTCATGAACATCTTCAGGAATGCTGTCATCATCTGACCTACAAGAAAATACTAAAAGGGCTGCAAAAAGGACTAGTGTAATATTGATAAATTTTTTCATTTTAATTTTAAATTTTAAGTTGTAAATAAATTAGAAATTGTATTTGAGAGTCACGACGAAGTTCCTTCCGGGTTCGTACATATAATATCTGAGTCTGTTCAGATATTCGCGATACTCTACATTAAATAGGTTGTTAATTCTGAAATTTAAATTCAGATTTTTAAATAAGTCTGCTCCCACAGAAGCATTAAATAAGGTAAACGCAGCAGGTGTAGAACTAAAATCAACGATTTCATTTCTTTCCACTCCATCTTTAATAAATGTTACCGGTAAATTTCTTATCGGAAAACGATTCTGTTTAAATGTATTTTCGTTTTCTAAAGTAACATAGAAATTCTTAGGTTTATTCAGATTCAGCTCGATAGAATTTCTCAATTTTGCAGGCATCATCAAAATCAGTGGTTCATTATTCGAAAGATCGTCACCTCTCAAAATACTGAATCCTGATTTCCATTTTAAATTATCTAAAATTGATAATTCTGCATCGGCATCAACCCCGTAAATTCTCGCTTTAATTTGCTGATAAGACCAAACCGGGAAAACCCCTCTGTTTGTATTTAAAACACTCGTTGGAATTTGGTTCACAAAATTATCAGACATCATCAGATAAGGATTTGCTTCGATGTGAAGACCTTTCAACACATCAAAATGACCTGCCAATGAAAGATTCACATTGTAAACAGTTTCTTTTTCAATGTTTAAATTCCCTTCTTCCATTACTGCTGCTGAATGATGCAAACCATCTGAAAACAATTCTGCAGCATTCGGACTTCTGTCTGCTCTGGATACATTCAGCTTAAACTCAAAATTCTGAGTCGGTTTATAATCTAAACCTACATTCGCCGAAAAATTATGATAATCTAAAATTGGTCTCGTTAAAATTCTGCTTCCGGATTCGCTCACAAAAAATTGCGGGAAAATATCTGCATAATTGTCATTCCATTTATCAGAATCATAATATTTGTACGCATCATATCTGCTGAAATCATATCTTACGGCAGCTTCAGCATTCAACTTTGAACTAAAACGGTATTTAAAAACAGAAAAAGCTCCGCCGTCATATCTGTAATAATCCGGAATCAAACGTCTTGCTTTAGTTGCGGGATCAGGAAAATTATCCTGAAAAGCAGCAGAAATTCCGCTTTCCAAACTCCAGTTTGTACGCTCAATTAAATGAACCAAACTTGCAGAATGAGTAATTAATCGTAAATCCATTGAAGGCACTTCACTCAGCTCTCCCCTTCTGATGTCATATTCCTGTCTTCTGTTTAATTGAAAACTATATTGAAAGGTAAGTTTACCAAAATCAGCAAAACGTTTATACGCTGAAAGTTTTGCAATATGATGCTCTACTTTCTGCTTCGGATTGTCGATATCTCTTGTAAACTGATCAAGATAGAAAGGCTGTCCGAAATTCACCGCATTATAAAAATCTTCGGGACTCGACAAATGTGCACCTCTGAAAATCCCAAATTCTTGGTTGATCCCACTATACGACACATCAAAACCCTGCAAGAAAGAATGTTTCCCAAATGAGAAATTAAAAGAATTAAATTCCATTCCCGTATTTTGCAACGTATGGTGCGGAACATACTGATCTCCCACTTTTTTATAACTTCCTCCGGTTTTCACAAACCATTGGTTTTCCCAAGATTTAGCAACATTCACAGCAATTTCACCTCCTCTTCCACTCGAAATTCCTGAAAGTTTCAGGCTTCCCATGATGGTATCTTTTTTTGGTAAAATAGCCGGTTCCAAAACGACAACTCCGCCTACTCCTTCATTTCCGTACTTCAAGGCAGAAGCACCTTTAATGACATCAATGTGTTCAAAATCATTGACATCAATATTTGGAGCGTGCTCAACTCCCCATTCCTGCTCCGCCATTTTCACGCCATTATTCAGAATAGAAATACGGCTTCCATATAAACCACGAATCACGGGTTTTGTTATATTATTACCCGTTTTCAATGCTGTAACTCCTGAAATTTTTGATAATAAATTCCCCAGGTTTTCTGTAGAATTTCTATCGATTTCCGTTTTATCAAGTGTTCGCATAATCACAGAGCCTTTCGTTTTGTGGCTTCCGTGAATGGTAACGGTTTCGATATCACCAATATGATGTTCTAAAGTAATTGCTAAATGCAAATCTCTGTTGACTCCTACATTTTCAGTATAATCATCACACAGAGCATGTTTAGCAATGAGTTGATAATTTCCTGCAGGAATATTTTTAAATGAAAACTCACCTTTTTTATTGGTTTTGGCTGTAAAATCTCCGATTTTCACCATTGCATTTTCAAGCATGGTTTTATCGTGAAAATCCTGAACAGTACCTTCTACCGTGTAAGTTTTCTGTGCGTTTGTAATTGCAAATCCACAAAGGATAAGCAGAACACTATATATCAATTTCATTGTAAAATAGATTGATTGAGTATTTTTCAAGCCGTTTTTTTCACGCTTCGTGAATAGCTTAAAACATACTTTCGTTAAAAATTTTGAATTGGATAAAGTTTGCTATTTTGATTTGTACTTTGCCTTGAAGCAAAAAGCACCAAAAATTTAAGACTAGAATCTTCCGTTAAAAATTAAAATTAAATCCTAAAAACCCAAGAAATGGTTTGCATTACCAATTGTGGTTTTAAATCACAAATTATGCTTCATGCAAACAATAAGGACTTGGTTCAAAACGATTCATTAGTTATTGAATCGCCGAAACACAAATGCATTTTTAACGGGATAAATTTCAATTTTCTGAACGCTTCATATTCTTAAGTCAAAATCTTGTACTTGCATATTAAATACATTCATACAAATAGGATTGACTTAAATCTTAAAAATTTAAAGCAAAAAAAATCCGAAAAAGAATCAAAGATTATGAAATTGCAGGAGGTCCGCGAAGTTGAAAAGAAAATTTAGTTTGTGACCAGATTTTTTCCTGTACAGCAAAAACCTGCTCTACCTCATGAGTATGTTTGATCAACGTGAAACTAAATTCGTCTGGTAATAAAGTATTTCCTGTTGCTAAAAAGTGACAAGCCAAACAGTCCCCTGCTTTTTCTTTAGCATCAGTTTTTGAAATAGAGTTTTCCGTTTTTTTAAGATTAAAATGTTTGAAATCTCCAGACTCATGACTGTGAAAACTTGAAGAAAAGAGCGCAAAGAAGTAAATCCCAAGCATCAGCTTTGAGATAAAATTCTTTAATTGTCTACTTTCCTTAAAAACCATTACGCAAAATTATAAAAAATAAATGAAAGGCTTTTCAATAAACATTAATTTTTGAATAATAAAGCATTATTTATGGAAGATAGCATTGCTACGGAATGCGTTATTGGGCTACAATTTTATTTTCTACACAGATATTGGTCTTATGGAGCAAATTTTTATCAACAAATATTGTTTTCAGAAGTTTCGCTCCTATGGAGCTTAAATTTTGTTAATATGATTATGCTACAAAGGCGTCGCCCCTTGGGAGCTTACAGTTTCTGGAGACTTTCTTCTACAAAGGTTTTACTCCTACTGAGCAAACACTCTTCACAAAAAAAGATGAACCAAAGCCCATCTTTCATTGTTTATATTTTAAGAAAAATTAATCTAACTGTGTTCCCAAATGTTCCCATTCCTGCAAAGCAAGGTCGAGCTCTTCTTTGGTTTTATTGTATTTTTCTAAAGTTTCTTCAGAAGGATTTTCTTTGGTAAACGTAGCTTCAAAAGTTTCGATTGCTGTTTCCAGTTCAGAAATCTTTTCTTCTACTTTCTTTAATTTATTTTGAATACTTTTCTGTTCTTTGCTTACGATTGTTGCTTGGTTTACAACAGGTTTTTCTTCAACTTTCTTGACCTCAACTTTAGGCTCATCACTGTGAAGTTTTGCTTTCTCTGCAGAAATTTCTCTGATTGATTCTTTCTGTCTGAAAACAAGATATTCGTTGATGTCACCTAAGAATTCTTTCATTTTACCGTCACGGAATTCGTAGATTTTATCACAAAGCCCTTGTAAAAATTCTCTATCGTGAGAAATTACAATTAAAGTACCTTCAAATTTCTGTAAAGCCAATTTGATAATCTCTTTAGACTGAATATCTAAGTGATTGGTAGGCTCATCCATAATCAACGTGTTGAATGGGCGTAAAAGCAATTTACAAAGCGCTAAACGGTTTCTTTCACCTCCGGAAAGTACTTTTGTTTTTTTATTTACCGCTTCACCCTGGAAAAGGAAAGATCCTAATAAATCTCTTACTCTTGGTCTTGTTTCTTCCGTTGCTGCATCTTCAGCTTCTTCCTGTACCGTTTTATTCGGTGTTAAAACTTCTTCCTGATTCTGAGCGAAATATCCGATATTAACATTGTGACCCAAGTTCCAGTTTCCTGAATATTCTTTAATATCTCCGGAAAGAATCTTAGCTAAAGTGGTTTTCCCTTGTCCGTTTTGTCCAAGAAGGGCAATTCGGTCTCCTCTTTGCACGATAAAATCTACATCGTCGAAAATTTGCTTTTGACCGTATGCTTTCCCAAGATTTTCAGCTTCGAAAATAACTTTTCCTGGAACTTGTGACTGTACGAAACGGATATTGAATTTAGAAACGTCTTCATTATCAACTTCAATACGTTCTATTTTATCTAATTTTTTAATCAAAGACTGCGCAAAAGAAGCTTTTGTAGCACTCGCACGGAATTTATTGATGTTATCTTCCATCTGCTTGATCTCCGCATCCTGATTCTTTTTAGCCTGAATCAGTTTTTCACGACGATCTTCACGCATTACCAAATATTTGGAATAATTGGCTTTGTAATCGTCTACTTTTCTGTTATTTACATCAAAAGTACGGTTACAAACTGCAGTCATAAACTGTTTATCGTGACTTACCAAAAGAATTCCTCCGGGATAATCTTTCAAAAAGTTTTCTAGCCAGATAATCGATTCCATATCCAAGTGATTGGTAGGCTCATCGAGAAGCATCAAATCATTTTTCTGAAGAAGCAGTTTCGCCAATTCAATTCTCATTCTCCAACCTCCGGAAAATTCGTCGGTTATTTTTTGAAAATCATCTGCTTTAAACCCTAAACCAAACAAAACTTTTTCGATATCACCTTCCAAATTATAGGCATCGTGATGCATCAAAAGATCATTCAGATCGGTCATTCTATTGATCAAATCTGTGTAAGAATCACTTTCGTAATCGGTTCTTACCGTCAATTGATGATTAATTTCTTCTAGTTCTTCTTTCCACGCATTAATTTGCTCAAAAGCCTGCATGGTTTCATTCCAAACCGTTCTTCCTTTCACAAAATCAAGATCCTGCTTTAAAAATCCGATGGTAATGTTTCCTTCAGGAACTACGTTTCCTTCATAGAAAGTGATTTCGCCGGAAAGCATTTTCAGAAGCGTAGATTTCCCAGCTCCGTTTTTACCAACCAACCCAATTTTATCATCCTTTTTAATGGTGAAATTTACATTTTGAAATAAATAATTACCTGAATGATGTAATCCTAAACCTTGAACAGAAAGCATTTGAAATGAATATTAAAAGTGAATAATGAATATGAATCTTTTTCGGGTGCAAAAATACGGAAAAGAAATGAATGACAAGGAAATAAAAAAAGAGCGGTCTCAAATGACAGCTCCCCGCTAAATTTAAAAAAAACATTTGCCTAGAATTTATTTTAAAAATTCAGTCGGTTTTATTATTCATTAGCAAGGCTTAAAAAGCGTTCCTCAATGAACATAACAAAATAACGTCACAAAAGAAAAAGATTAATCCGTAAAAACAACCAAATAAAAAAATCCGTACTTATACGGACTTCATATTTTTAAGCTGGAGAATAAATATTGTTAACAATGGCATAAATTACAATTCCTACTGTATTTTTAGCTCCTATTTTTTCGATGGCTCTTTGTCGGTGACTCTCTACCGTTCGAGGGCTGATAAAAAGTTTTTCTGCAATTTCGTTATTGGTGCATTCCTGACAAATTAGCTTCACAACGTCTTTTTCTCTCTCAGAAAGATCATCATCCATACTAAAGAGTGATTTTTTCTTGGAGCTGTTATTCATATAAGAAAGAAGCATCTCATGATCTTCATTGGTAAAGAAAATACCATTTTCAGACACTTTAAATATCGCTTCTATAAATAGTTTTTTATCTGAATTTTTCGGAAGAAATGCTGCGACACCCAACTTGACCATATACCCCAAAACCGATGTTTTGTAATGGGATGAAAGAATAATAATTTTCAAATCCGGGTATTTATCTTTTAAAATCTCTACCAATTCAAAACCGTTCATAGGATGCATCTGAACATCTACCAAGGCAATATCTGGAAAATCATCTGCAGCACATTTCTCAAGATTCTCAAGAAAAACGTTCCCCGCATTGGCCATCATGGTTACCGAAAAGTTTTTTTCTTTTGACAACAGCATTTTTACTCCTTCAAGAATTAACTGCTCGTCATCAACCAAGGCAATTTTTATTTGCTCACTCATTGTTTTTTCTGAATTTTAAATATTAATCGACTTCCTTTATTTGTAATACTTTCCCATTTGAATTGTGCATCCATCGACTGTAGCCTTGATTCTATATTTTTGATCCCCATGCCTTTTTTAACCTTTTCATAATCGAATCCCTGCCCATTATCAAAGATAACAATTCCTGTAAAATCATTAAAATCTTTGATGCCAATATCTATTTTATCTGCACTTGAATGTTTAATAACATTGGTGGTAAACTCTTGTATAATCCTATAAATCTGAACTTCTGTAAAAAGATCTTTTTGTATATATTTTGAAGAAACAAAAAGTGAAATATTAATTCTTGCCGACAAATTGGTAATAAGCTCTTCGATATACAAAATCAAACCTAATTTTTCTAAGTTGACAGGATAAAGTGAGTGTGAGATATTTCTTGTACTGTCAATCAATTCTGAAATCTGGCCTGCAATTACATTAGAAGTAGACTCATCTTCGATATCAAGATTATTAAGCCACAAAGAAAGGATATTTAATCTATTCCCAATGTCATCATGCACGGATATAGCAATTCTTTTACGCTCTTCTTCCTGTACCTTTGTACTTTCTAAAATCAGCTTTTTTTGATGCTGAATTTCTGCCAAACTCTGCGCTTCTTTTTCTTTTATAATACGGTTTACAAAAGTTTTGTACGCCACCAATATAAAAAATACGATAATTGCAAGCGTTACAATTATCAGAATAAGCAGATTGATATTTAAGGTAACTTCTTTAATTTTAAAAAGGTATATAAGATTGAACAATAAAGAAAAGTTGACAAAACATTATTGACTCCCATTATTAAGTAAACACTTTCTGTAGACAGATTAACGAATTGCGATAACACTACAAAAATAAGCACAGAAACTGAATAATAAAAGAAAATACTAGCATCTACCAAAATAAATCGATCGATGTTTTTTCCGCTTTTAATTTGCTGAATAAGAAATACTGCAACAAGGCATATGATCATCAGATTAGAAATTATTTTTGCCAGATCATAATTAAAACTGATCTTTAAGCCATAGATGACAAATAAAAATCCCATCGACAAAAGCGCCGAAAAAATTAAAAAAAGTTTATTTATACTTAATTTTCTTATAAAGACCCCTGTTAAAAGTAAAAACTCACCTGCAATAAAGAAATGGTATAAAAAAGAGGTATCCTCTAACTCTAATAAGTAAGGCAATATAAAACTGCAAAATTCAATTAAAAAAAGAAAAACAATATAATAGGTATATTGCTTTTCTGTTTTATTAAGAATGATATATTTCCAAAATATTAGGAAAATTAGGGCTGAAAGCAGCCCATAATTTATAAATAAAAATGTTTTGTAAAATTCTACCATTTTTAGTAATTATTACTCTTCCCCAAAATCTGGTATTTTACAGATCGGTGGACACGGCTTTGCATAGTCATATGTATTTGAAATAGTCTGCGCACTTCCGTTCCCTAAATAGTTATGAAAAGAAATAAAGATTAATGCAGGTAATTGTTTTTGATAAATTTCTGAAAATTTCAATCCAAAAGAACAAACAAAACTAAGCCCTTCATCTGCGTGACAAATTTTATCCGAAGGTACATAAAACTTATTAAAAATATTTCTACCCTTATCTTCTTTGTACTGCGCATAAAACCAGTCTTCCCCGTTACTCTGCCATGACTCGATAGAATCTACCGCTTTATCCTGCTCCATTACAGGTTGGCTTGTAATTGGAAAAAACATATCAGCATCATTATCAATTTTACGCATATCTTTTGACAGCAATGCATTTTTAACAATTGTGTATGTTTGAATTTCAGTTAATTTTAAATCACGATCTAAAGCTTCAAAAGAAGAATAAGGAACTTCACCAACCTCAACTTTAGTCCCTTTTTCGTCTAATGGGCATAAAATTATTGACAATTCATCTTTAATAATTCCTATTTCTACACAAAACTCTTTATTAGAATTATTTTTCTTAAGCCATTGCACTTGCTCAGGTGATAAATTGAATACGTAATTGGGAGGAAAAAGCTCTGCAACTCGTTTAATGTCTTGCTTTGCCATAATCCAGCCTTCTACGGCCATGGAATATTCCTCTCTGTTTAAATTGTTCATAAAAATGGTTTTTAATTCGGTGCATAAAATTATCGATTATCCCTAAACTACACAAACATCCCATGAATAAATAATAATTATTTAATAATTTCTCACGGTCACATGAAAACAGCTCTGCTGCCTTTCTTTAATATAATAAATTTGCCCTGCATCGGCATAATATTTCAACACCTTTTCTAAAGCAGCCTCCATTTTTGGATTACTTTTCAAGACCCCATTGAATCTCACATAAGAAATATCGAATGAATTGCCATAATTATGCGAACTAACTCCTAAACTCGCATTAGAATTCACCCTTCTCAATCTGCATTGGTCTTCAAGTGTCCTGGTAATCGATGAAACGGTAAAAGTATGACCTTTGGTTTCTTTACTAAACCTCGCTCCCATTTTTTCTAAAGTTGATTTCCCTTTAGAAACCATCCAGGCTCTGCTGTAATCTAATTTTTGAACCTTATAGCCTTTTCCTGATTTTTTGATGGAATGAAATTTTCCGCTGTTGATATATTTCTGAACGGTACTTGTCGTTTTCAGAAGTTTTACATTAAAACTTTTAGAAGCATCTAAATGCGACTTATAAAGCGGAGTTGGCTCAACCTTTAAAACCTCTGCAAGGTCATAACAAGGCAGTATTTTTTTAGATTGCTGTCCGTAAAAAATATGATGAAAAAACAAAGGGATTATAAAAAGATACTTCCTCATTAAATACCATTTAAAATGTAAAACGAATAAATATTAACTTTCTTACTTTCAAAGATATCAATTTAAAGCAAAGACATAATATTTTACAATTAAAAATATAAACTTAAAAAAAGTTAATTAACATAAATATTATCAAAAATAAAACCACAAATACATTAAATTAAATAATTAAAATAAAAAATCATTGAATTATTAATTTTTGTAAATTAGCTTTCTAATTAAAAAATACAATAAGAGATGATTTCAAAAACCTCAAAATTCGTAGCCGAAATGTTCGGCACTATGGTCTTAGTTTTAATGGGTTGCGGAAGCGCTGTAATTGCAGGCGCAGACGGAACTACAGGAGTAGGACTTCTAGGAATTTCTTTCGCATTTGGCCTTAGTGTTGTTGCCATGGCTTATGCAATTGGCCACATTTCGGGTTGCCATATTAACCCTGCCATTTCTATTGCGATGGTTGCAGCGGGAAGAATGAAAATGGATGAAGCCGTTCGCTACGTTATTGCCCAGATTATCGGAGCCATTATCGGAGCCGGAATTCTTTATTTAATTTTCACCAATCACCCCGGTGCAGAAATGAAACCTTGGGCTTTAGGATCTAACGGTTGGGGAACCGGATATCTTGATCAGTACAATACTGTTGCTGCGTTTGTGGCTGAATTTATTTTCACATTTATCTTTTTGATGGTGATTTTAGGATCAACTTCTACAAAAAATATCAATGGTGGTTTTGCTGGTTTAGCAATTGGCTTCTCTTTGGTTTTAATTCATATTGTTGGAATTAAAATAACCGGAGTTTCTGTAAACCCAGCGAGAAGTATTGGCCCAGCAATTATTGCAGGTGGTGAAGCTCTTTCTCAGCTATGGCTATTTATTACAGCTCCTATTTTAGGTGGAATTTTCGCAGCATTAACTTACAATCTGTTGATGGAAAAACCCGAAGTAAAATAATTAAAGCGTTATATAAAAACTAATTCCTGTCTTTTTAGGCAGGAATTTTTATTTTGTTTTCTTTATTTCAAAAGGATTTTTAAAAATCAGCTCTTCATGCTTTCCCTTGACCTCCATTTTCTTATATAATAAATTGAGCGCCATTTTTCTCATAAAAATTTCTTTATCAGTTAGTTTCCAATAAGAATCTTCATGAACTTTTGTTGGTTTTCGAACCAAATAAAATTCGGTTTCCCAGGAATCTACATTATGGTAAAACTCAATAATTCCGCAATGCTCAGGAATTACAGAATGCTCTATCATTCCCATTGGCAGAAGAAAACTGAAAGAATTACAGATATAATCACCACAGCAAATTTTATCGTGCTTTAGAAATTTCTCTCCTGTAGACCTATTGACGTAAGATTTTTTAAAATCATTTTTAAAATCACTTTTAGACAATTTAATTTCTATTTCGTGACTAAATCCCTCAGAATTAATCACTAAAATATCAGCCTCCCAATCTGCCTGAAAATGATTAGTCAATACAATTTCTTTCTCAAAATCACATTGAGAATGAATAAATGCATGAACTAATTCTTCGATTTTTAACATTAATATTTTTAAGAAACGACTTATTAAACTTTAAAATCCTCCCATTCTAAAACTCTCCGACCCAATCAGCTCACCAACAAGCTGCAACCACGAATATCAGAATGGTCAATTCTTCCCAACACCTGAAATTTATCGCCAACAATTTTTCCTAAATCCTGAGTGGCAATAAATGAGCATGAATGAATATTTGCTAAATCAATAATATTAATTGCTCCGGTTTTCCCTTCTTTTTCATAGCTAAAAGGGTCTTCTACATTTCTCATTAAAATACGCATCCAATTCGGACATTGATATTCATTTTGCCCCAAAGAATAAGCTTGCGAAAGAAGCTCGGTCATAGAATATTCTGAATAAATTTTATCGGTTTTAAGACCTTCCTGCAAAATCTTCAGCAATTCATCTTTGGTCATTTCTTCTTTCCTGCCTTTCATTCCGCCTGTTTCGATTACAGTCAGAGTGTTGGAGAATTGTAGAGTTTGAGAGCTTGAGTTGCAGAAATCCAGAAAATCTAAAAGTGCAAAAGAAACTCCGAATAGAATGACTTTTTTATCTTTTAACTCATTTAAAAGTTTAAATAAATCTTCATGATTGTAAAGAAAATATCCGTTTTCAGGCTTGCCGGATTTTTTCATTAAATAATCAACCATGTAAATTAAAGATGAATTTTGTTTTTCAAGATAACTTGGCAGCAATCCTAAGAAAATAAAATCTTCAGGCTTTCCGATAAACTGTTCGAAACTTTTATAGATACTTTCCTGATAAATATTTTCATCTGCAATGAAATGTTTAGACAAATTCATCTGCGTCGTTCCCGAACTCTGAAAATACAATTCTGTAGAAACATTTTTATCTAAAATCTGATGATTTTTAAACATCTCAATCGGCAAAAACGGAATTTTGTCTAAACTTTCAATTTCTTCAGGATTGATTTTCAGATAGTCAACAAATTTTCTATACACTTCCATATTGTCATATTGATAACGGAATGTCTTGAGTGACGCAGCCAAAAAGTCTTGCTCTGTCTTTATGTCGAATATATTTTCCAATGGTATAAATATTTAAAAACCTGTTATTATCTCAAAATGAAGCACTTATTACAACAAGCATAACTTTTAATAATTTTTTAATACTAAAATTAAAAATTTGGTCAAGTTTTTGTAACTTCATCCTCGGAATATGGATTAGTAATAAAGGCCTTGAAACCTTTGTTCAGGATTACCTCATTTATGGGGTAATTTTTTTTATTCCTGTTTTTCAAAAGTTTTCAGTTGAAAATCGTGTTCGAAAACTCCGTAAGTGAAATAGGAAATCCAGTCTCCCAGATTGATATATTTTGAATTTTCACCTAAATCTAAAACCATCGGCAAATGTCGGTGACCATAAATAAAGTAGTCAATTTTCTCGTTTTCAAGTTTCTTTTTAGAATAGATAATCAGGAACTCTTTATCCTCACCTAAAAATGCTTTGTCTTCATCTCCCGAAATCATTTTATTTTTCTGAGACATATACAGCGCTATTTTCATGGCAATATCTGGGTGCAGCCATTTGAAAAACCATTGTGCAATAGGATTCGTAAAGACTTTTTTCATTCTTTTATATCCCTTATCTCCGGGGCCTAAACCGTCTCCATGAGCTAAAAGAAACTGTTTTCCCGCAATTTCAAAATATTGTTTTTTATAAAAAACGGTGCAGCCAATTTCTTCTTCAAGATAATCTTTCATCCACAAATCGTGGTTTCCTACAAAAAAATAAACCTGTACCCCATGATCTTTTAATTCGGCAATTTTTCCGAGAACACGTACATAACCTTTTGGAATCACATGATTCCATTCGTGCCAGAAATCAAACAGATCACCCATTAAAAATAAAACCTGAGCATCTTCTTTGATCTCATTCATCCATCGGATAAATTTTTCTTCACGCACTTTGCTCTCTTTAGGATTTGGAGCACCAAAATGCTGATCTGAAGCAAAATACACTTTTTTCCTTGGCTCTAAATTAATGGTTGTTTTAAGCACCTTTTCTATTTTAATTTTCAGTAAAAAATCATTAATTATCTTCTGCAAACCATTCCCCGTAAGAGTTTTCGGTTTCGTGAAGTTTAAGATAAGCTAAAGAAATTCCTTCCGGAAGTTTTGATTTTACTTTTGCAGCGATCGCGTACAACATATTCTCGCAAGTCGGTTGAAAAGTACAGTAGATTACTTTATGACCCTGATTTTCTAAACCTTCACCCAATTCTCTATGCGGAGAAACTCCATTGATCAAAACAGCATGATCCCAAACATCAACAATCTCAGACTTTACAATATCTTTAATATCGCCAAAATCTACCACCATTCCATTTTTAGGATTTTCAAGATCATTGACAGGTTTTCCTTTTACCGTAACGAAAAGCTTATAGGAATGCCCGTGCATATTTTTACATTTTCCGTCATAATTATACAAAACATGAGCAGTTTCGAATGTGAAAATTTTTGTAATACGTATCATAGAGCAAAGATAGGGAAATTCGTTTTGCAAAAGAAAATCCTAACTTAGACTTTAACCAGAAATGCTATTAAAACTATAATAAGAATCGGCACAACAATAAATGCAATTGGTAAAATAAGATTGGTAACTGCTTTTCCTATCGAAAATTTCTGTACTTCAGAAAGCCCTATTACCATAAAAACAAGGGACGCAAGCGATAAAAGAATTTCTATTGTCAATGAAATCCAAAAAAGGATGCTTCCTACAATATTAGATTCAAGATAATCTGTATTACTCTTAAAATAATCCTGACCGTAAACTGCAATCTGAAAAAACACAAACACCAATCCCATAATTGAAGGAATCATTGCATAAGCCATCATGCGGTAAATTGACGATGTATTTCCTGCACCGTTTAGCCATTTCCCGCTCCAGCTTAATAATGCGGCATAAATATAATAAGAGATCCACCCCAACATTCCTCCTCCAATAATACAACTAAAAACAATTGAAAACAGAGAAGAATTATCACCCATATCTTTTGCAGACGCACGATCAAAAGCTCTTACAATACCTGCAAAAATCATCAGAATGTATAGGTATTTTTCGTACTGCGTATCGTTTATAAATTTGAAAATCCTTCTTGGCTCTGTCCAGATTTTTGTAAAAATATCCTGATCAGAAAGCGTATCATATTTTTCAAACTCTTCAAATTGATCTTCTGTATTTTTTGTTTCCATTTAGTCTTTTATAGGATGACGAAAATAAACATATTTATTAAAAATCAAAGTAAGCTTAGCCAATTCTCATCTAATCTTTTAATTTTCCGTGTTTCTTTATCAATAAAAACCCAAAGCGTAAGAGAATCTACAACCAAAGTATCATCGCAATAAAACTCAACTTTCCTCGGCTGCCGAATTCCTTCAGGAGATTTAGGATAAGTTTTTATAGTAATTATATCTCCTAAATAAACCTGCTTTTTGTATTGAATATGATGATCGAGAAGCATCCAGATATCATCAGGAAAACCCAATTTACCCTTTACAGAATCCCAATGTTCACCGGCTATTTCTTCTACCCATTTTACATATTGCACGTTGTTGACGTGATTATTTAAATCGATATACTCTTCCGTAATTTTTATTTCCTTTTCAAAAATCAAACTCATCTTCTTCAAATATTTACTCAAAAATAAGGCATAAAAATAGAACCTTCCCAAAATTGAGAAGGCTCTTAATAATTAAATTAGTTAAAATGGAACTTTTTAATATTTTTTTCTGTTGGACAATCGCAAAGGCGCAATAGGATTTACAAATTACAAGTTTTAAGGCGCAAGGATTTTATCTTCGATAAGATTTACAACTTTAATATTGAAAATCTTTGATTTTCTTGCCTCTTAAAAAACATTATAAATTTAATTAAGCTTTGCGTTTTTACGTTTTTCCAACAAATTATTTTTAATTCATTTTTTTAATGAAACTGTGCCGTTTCTGTAGAATCTTTCATCGCAACAGTCGCCGAAGAACCTCCTGTAACAATATTCTGAACCTCATCAAAATATCCTGTCCCCACAAAAGTCTGGTGCTTCACTGCTCTGAAACCTTTTTGCTGTAAAGCAAATTCTCTTTCCTGCAATTCAGAATAACCCGCCATTCCTTTCTCTTTGTAGGCTAAAGCCAATTCAAACATCGCCGTATTCAATGCATGAAAACCAGCCAATGTGATAAACTGGAATTTGTAACCCAATTTCGCCAACTCTTCCCTGAAGTTCAGCATTTCTTCAACACTCAATCTCGCTGCCCAGTTGAACGATGGCGAACAATTATAAGCCAACATTTTTCCCGGAAATTTAGCATGAATTCCTTCAGCAAACTTTTTAGCCTGCTCCAAATCGGGGTTTGAAGTTTCCATCCAGATTAAATCTGCGTAAGGAGCATATGATAAACCTCTGTCGATTCCCTGTTCTACTCCGTTTTTCACTACATAAAAACCTTCGGAAGTTCTTTCACCAGTTACAAATTTTTTATCTCTGTCATCAATATCTGAAGTAAGTAAATCCGCAGCATCAGCATCTGTTCTTGCAATAATTAAACTTGGAACGCCCAAAACATCAGCCGCTAAACGAGCTGAAATCAGTTTATTGATCGCTTCCTGCGTCGGCACCAAAACTTTCCCTCCTAAATGACCACATTTTTTTGCAGAAGATAACTGATCTTCAAAATGAACTGCAGCAGCTCCGGCTTCAATCATTTGTTTCATCAATTCATAAGCATTCAGATTTCCTCCAAAACCAGCTTCTGCATCAGCGATGATGGGAACTAAGTATTCTTTTTCTCCACCTCCGTTTACCGATTGTATTTGATCTGCTCTCAACAAAGCATTATTAATTTTCTTCACAACAGAAGGTACTGAATTCGCAGGATACAATGATTGATCAGGATACATTTCACCAGATAAATTGGCGTCTGCTGCAACCTGCCATCCTGAAAGATAAATAGCTTCCAGCCCTGCATCAACTTCCTGCACTGCCTGATTTCCTGTCAACGCACCCAATCCTGCAACGAAGTCCTGAGAATTTAATTTGTTCCAAAATTTCTTTGACATTTCAGTTGCAATCGTATAATCTAATTTGTAAGAACCACGAAGCTTTAAAACATCTTCCGCTGTATAGGGTCTTTTCACACCTTTCCAACGTGGGTTTTCCAGCCAGTCTTTTTCTATTTCCTGAATTTGATCTTGTTTTGTTTTCATACTATTTTTGTTTAGTTAATTGTTGTTTGATGTTAGTTGATGGTTGTTGGTTGTTGGTTTTTAGTTGACAGCTTATAACTCCCAGACACTAAAACACTCAAACTCTCCCACTCAAATGAACGGATATGCTTTTAAGGTTAAAAACTCTTCGAAGTTTTCACAGAAAATCAATTCATTGAAAAGTTCTTTTACCAGATTGAATTTTCCGTTTTTAAAACGTTCTTCACCTACATATTTTTCGATGCGTTCTAATTCTTCAGATTCCCATTGAAGGATCATTTCTCTCGTCAATGTTCTGTCATCATTCAATACCGCTTCATTTTTTAACCATTGCCAAATTTGGGTTCTTGAAATTTCTGCGGTTGCCGCATCTTCCATCAGATTATAAATGGCCGCTGCTCCAACTCCCGTTAACCATGATTCGATATAAAGAATTCCGACATTGATGTTTTTTCTTACCCCTTTTTCAGTGATTTCACCTTTCGGAATTTCCAGCAAATCTTTTTCAGTAATTTGATACTCAAACTTTTTATCGATTTGATTTTTTTCTGGCATAAATTGATCAAAAATATCTTTCGCTACAGAAACCAAAGCCGGATGCGCCACCCAAGTCCCGTCGTGACCGTTTTTCACTTCTCGTTCTTTGTCATTTCTTACTTTTCCAAAAGCCTGGCTATTCGCTTCATAATCATTTTTAATCGGAATTTGTGCCGCCATTCCGCCAATTGCATGAACATTTCTTTTGTGACATATTTCAATTACCCTTTTAGAATATGCGCTCATAAAAGGCGAAGTCATTGTCACCTGATCTCGATCTGGAACGATAAACTCAGGAAGGTTTCTGAATTTTTTAATGAATGAAAAAATATAATCCCATCGTCCGCAATTCAAACCGGAACTGTGTTCTTTTAATTCAAATAAAATTTCGTCGATTTGAAAGGAAGCCGTGATTGTTTCAACCAAAACTGTTGCTTTAATAGAACCTTGCGAAATTCCAAGATAGTTTTGCGAAAAAATAAAAACATCATTCCACCAACGGGCTTCTTTGTAATGTTCTAGTTTTGGAAGATAAAAATAAGCTCCACTTCCGTTTGCCTGCAACCTTTTTATATTTCTGAAAAAGTAAATTCCAAAATCGATTAGCGAAGCAGAAGTTGGCTCACCATTAATTTCAACATGTTTTTCATTTAAATGCAAACCTCTTGGACGAACCAGCAAAACAGCCGTTTTCTCATTCAACTGATAAGATTTTCCCTGTTCATTTTTAAAATCAATTCTTCGGTTAATTGCATCCGAAAGATTGATTTGTCCTTCCATACAATTTTTCCAGGTTGGCGAATTGCTGTCTTCAAAATCTGCCATAAACGTTGAAGCTCCAGAATTCAGAGCATTGATAATCATTTTTCGATCAACCGGTCCGGTAATTTCAACTCTTCTGTCAAGCAAATCTTCAGGAAGCGATGCGCAAATCCAATTTCCATTCCTTATTTCTTCAGTTTCAGATAAAAATTTCGGAAAAATTCCTTTATCAAATTCCTGCTGAGTTTTTTTTCTTTCTTCTAAAAGTTCTAATCTTTTAGCATTAAAATTTTGATGAAGTTCCACCAAAAAATCGATCAGATTATTGGAGAATAATTCCTCAAACTGAGGTTGAGTATTTATATTTAATTGTGTTTTAGTTTCCATAACGTCTTGATTTTGTGATTCGACATTACAAACCTAAATAAAAATTTTCACATACAGCGAACGTTCGCTAAATTTATTTTAAAAATTATTATGCGAAAAATCGCTTCTAAATATTATATTTGAATCATGAATTCTGACAGTGCCTTTATCAAAACAGTTTTCGGACTAAAACTAAAACAGCAGAGACAAAAGAAAAATTGGTCTTTACAGGATCTTGCTATAAAAACAGGATTATCAAAATCTTATCTCAATGAAATTGAAAACGGTAAAAAATATCCAAAACATGATAAAATCATCCAACTTTCAGAATCTCTGAACTGTACTTTTGATGATTTGGTCTCTACAAAACTTGATAAAAGCTTAGCTCCATTTAATGAGATTTTACAATCTGATTTTTTTAAAGAAATTCCTTTGGATCTTTTCGGAATCAATAAAAATAACCTCATCAGTATTATCAGCGACGCACCTAAAAAAGTGACCGCTTTCATTAATGCTTTGATAGAAATTTCACAGAACTATAATTTAGGAAAAGAGCGGTTTTACTTTGCCGTTTTGCGTTCGTTTCAGGAATTAAACGATAATTATTTCCCAGAAATTGAGGATAAAGTTTTGCAGTTTGCGCAGGAAAATCAATTGAAGATCAACAAAAATTTACAGACCGATATTTTAGAAAAAATACTGACTGAAAGATTCAATTACAGGATTCAATCAGAAGATTTTGAGCAGTATGGAACTTTGGATCATCTACGTTCGTTATTTATTCCTGAGAAAAAACTATTGCTTTTAAATAAAAAATTAGAGCAGGATCAGAAGACTTTTATTTTTGCTAAAGAAATAGGTTTCAATGTTTTGGAATTGAAAAATCGTCCGAATACCTATTCATGGCTGGATTTTGGAAGTTTTGAAGAAATTCTCAATAATTTTTATGCGTCCTATTTCGCAGGAGCTTTATTGATTTCAAAACAAAAAACAATTGAAGAAACTTCTGAATTTTTCTTGCAAAACGATTGGAAACCGACCCATTTTGAAGATTTAATTAAAAAATTCACCCACTCACCTGAAACGTTTTATTATCGTTTGACCAATATTCTATCTTCAGAATTAGGAATTAAGGATCTGTTTTATTTATGTTTGGTTAAAAAGAAAAATTCAGATAAAATTCAGATCTTAAAGGAATTACATCTGAATCACCAACAAGCTCCACACGCCAACGCCACGAATGAACATTACTGCAGAAGATGGATTGCGATTAAAAATCTGCATGAATTAACGGAAAATGAAACTTTGACGGATGCACAAATTTCACATTATAAAGATCAAGGCGTAAATTATCTCGTGATTTCAACTTCACAAAAAAATCCGTTTTCTGATGGAAGCAACAGAAGTTATTGTTTGGGAATTTTATTGAATTCACAGACCATTAAAAAAATTAATTTTATTAAATCTGAAACTTTAAAAACTATCAATGTTGGCGTGACTTGTGAATCGTGCAGCATTGCAGATTGCGAAGTAAGACAATCGCCTCCAACCCGATTGGAAAAGGAATATTTTAATTCGAGTATGAAGAATGCGATTGAGAAGATTCGGAAGGATTTTTAGGTTGGGAGTTGGAAGCTGGAGGGTGGAAGTTTAATGTATTTAGAATATTCTTTTAACGCGGAGATCGCAAGGATTTTTGGATAATATTTTGTTTATTTTTGTTCGCAAGGGCGTTCCACTCAGCTAATGAAAGCAGTAAAAAAAATTATACTGCAATGTTTTAAAACTTCAGACTTCATGCCTCCATCTTCTAATAAAAAACTTTTCTTCTTTCATCCATTTTCACTATCTTAGTTACAATAAACACACAAATGATTTTAGATATTTTCTTTCCCAATCGTTGCATTCACTGCAACCGGATTATTGACGGCAATTTACTCGTTTGCAATGTCTGTTTTGAGCAAATTCACTTTACGCATTTCAATTTTTTTGAGGATAATTATATTCTGGAGAAATGTAAACTTCTTTTTCCTATAGAAAACGCTTTTGCATTAATGCAGTTTGAAAAGGAAAATTTAAGCCGGAAAATCATTCACGAATTAAAATATAAAAGTCGAGAAAAAGCCGGAAAGATTTTAGCTGAATGGACGACAGATCGTTTAGATTTTAAAAATCAAAAACCTGACATGTTGGTTTCTGTCCCATTGCATCCGAAGAAACTAAAGGAAAGAGGTTATAATCAACTGCATTTGTTTACAGAAACATTATCGAGGTTTTATGAGATTCCTTTCAGCCATGATTTAATTAAAAGAAACAATTACTCGAAAGCACAGGCTTTGAAAGATAAGAAGCATCGTCTAGAAAGTCAGAATACTTTTTCAATCGCTAAAAATATTTCAGGAAAACATATCCTTTTGGTTGATGATGTTTTTACCACCGGAAATACAATCGCTTCAATTGCCTGGGAAATTTTGAAAACAGGAGACAACAAAGTGAGTGTTTTGGTAATGGCAATGGATGAATAGTTTTTCATTAAAAAAGCCCCAATCTTTACAATTGAGGCTTTAAAAATTTTTATTAATCTATTTTTTTTCTTCTAAATTCTTCGAAACTATCTTCATATTCTTCAGATCCTCTACTCGACTTCATCATTCCACTATTTTTAGACTTATAATATTTATTCAGAAAGGCAAGATATGCATTCATCGATTTAAAATTCATCGCCATATTATAATCAAATGAGAACTGACCAGGATCAAAACTTTCCCCTTTTAAATTTCTGTTATAACGTAGAAATTCGGGAGTGTTGTAGTTAAAGAAAGTGGCTCCCTGATTTGATGACGGCAAAAGAAATGAAGAGATTTGTTGCTGCGAAGGTGAATGACAGCTCATACAAGAGGTCATTGGCAATCTGGCAATTGTATCTGTTTTCGTTACACCTTTGCTGGTAACATCCACTACTCCCTGCAGCGCTACAGCTCCGTCATTCGGACCGCTTAATCTACCTCCCCATCCTAGAGTTTCTCTACTATAGTAAGGAGCATTATCATTAATCCATGTTTGCGTTAATTTTTGGTTTTGCACTTCTACTGTTGCAAAATCGCTATCAACCTCAGGATCCATTCCCCACATTGCACCAAGCGGAACAAATTTATCTAAGATATTATTGGATTTAATATTTTTGTCATACACAAAAGTTGTAAAAACCCAACCTGTTTCCGGAGCAGCTTTAGAATCTTTAACTACTACATCTATCTGAAACAAGCTTACCTTTTTATAATCATATCTGTTTCTATAGCTATCCTTAGATTTAGCATCCAATTGGTTATAAATGGTAAAAAGAGGAGCATCTTTCATATCTGGCCATTGATCACCATTCAACTCTGAAAAAGCAAACTTCACGATTACCGAACCTTCTTTGAATTGGCCTTTATCTTTATTCAGATCAACGCTGATAAAACTATTAATAGGTTTTGAGCTTTTAAAATAAGCCGAATCTATTTCTAAAGGAACATTTCCGTTCTTATCAAAAACTTCACCGATCGTAAATGCCGCCAATGGATCGTACAATACCAATACAAAACCTTCCTGGTTTTTGTTTATGCCTTTAAAAGTTCCTGCAGAATTAGGATTTCCGGGATAGGTTCCCATGATAGGATCTCTTTTACTTCCCATCCAAGGTTCGTGAAACCAGCCGACATCTTTTGCACTGAATTTATCTTTCTCATTAATCATTTTGGTAATTAATGGTGATGCATAATCTTTTAGTCCAGAAACATACTTTTCTGCATTTTGTACTGTGATTTTTTCATTAAAATCATTAATAAGTTTAAATCCTACACCGGGTTGTATTCGAGGATAATCTGCATTTAATTTAAAAAATTCTGTTCTGTCTTTCGGTATTGAATCGGAATGATCTTTAAAAGCTTCTTTTCTCACCAGTTCATCCGGCGGTAAATCTGATTTGGAATTCTTTTTCTCTTCGCTACAAGACCATAGCACAAGCGAGCCTAAAGTAAGGCTTAGAATGAATGTTTTCATTGATTTTGTTTTTCGGTTATTAGTTTTTTTTTCAATTATCATTAAATTTTAACACTCAATAATAATTAATTAAATGTATGAAAAATTCAATATAAAACCAAAAACAATATAAAATTAATACTAAAATAAACATATATTTAAGAAAAATTATCATTAAAAAAACCTTAGACAAAATCTAAGGTTTAAATAAATATCGTTCTTCGCAAAAAATTTATCTCTGAAGTTTTTCTCCGTAGCTTAAATCTCCGGCATCACCTAAACCTGGTGTAATATATCCTTTTGTCGTCAAGTTTTCATCAATTGCTCCTACCCAAATTTTCGCATCGGGATAAGCTTTTTCGATGGTTTCTACCCCTTGCCTTGAAGCAATTGCTGCTACAATATGAAGTTGAGTTGGTGTTCCGTTTGTTAACAAATCTTTGATTGCTTCAATTAAAGAAGCTCCGGTTGCCAACATAGGATCTGCAACAATCAAGGGTCTTCCGTCAATATTGGGGCACGTAAGATAATCTTGTTTTATTGAGAAATAATCATTGGCGTCGTGCTTTCTATACGCTGCTACAAAACCGCAATCTGCTCTATCTAAATAATTTAAAATTCCCTCAAACAAAGGAACTCCCGCTCTTAAGATTGTGGTAATTACCGGCTGAACAGCAATTTCTTTAACTTTAATTGTATCTAAAGGAGTTTGAATTTCAATTTCTTCCTGCTGCAAACTTTTACTGATTTCGAATGCCGCGATCTCTCCGATTCTTTCCATATTTCTACGGAATCTCATTCGGTCATGCTGAATTTCTACGTTTCGAAGTTCGTTAATCCATGAATTTACTAAAGAAAATTGTTGTGAAAGTATTACTGTCATTATTTTGAATAAGCTTACTGCAAAATTATGAAATAAAAATAAATCCCTCTTAGAAAATCTAAAAGGGATTGGTAAAATTATTTTTGTCTGAAATATACTTCGATCGGAACTCCGGTAAACCCGAATTGCTTTCTCAATTGGTTTTCAGTAAATCTCTTGTATGGCTCTTTTACGTATTGAGGTAAGTTACAGAAAAATACAAACTGTGGTGACGGCGTTGGCAGCTGTACACAATATTTGATTTTAATGTATTTACCTTTATTTGCCGGTGGTGGCGTCTGCTCGAAAATCGGAAGCATTATTTCGTTCAATTTAGACGTTTTAATTTTCTTCTTACGATCTTCGTAAACAACCATTGCCATTTCTACGGCTTTCAAAATTCTCTGTTTCGTTAATGCTGAAACAAACAAAATTGGAATATCACTAAACTGTCCGATTTTATCTCTGATAGATTTTTCGAAATCTCTGATTGTATTGGTTTGTTTATCTTCAACCAAATCCCATTTGTTGACAACGATTACGATACCCTTTCTGTTTTTCTGAGCAAGACCAAAGATATTCATATCCTGAGATTCCCATCCTAAAGTAGCATCAACCATGATGATAACCACATCAGAATATTCAATAGAACGAATTGATCTCATTACAGAATAGAATTCTAAATCTTCATTTACTTTAGATTTACGACGCATTCCGGCAGTATCTACCAACACAAACTCATGTCCGAATTTATTATAAAGTGTCTGAATACTATCTCTTGTAGTTCCTGCAACATCAGTTACAATATTTCTGTCTGCATCAAGCAATGCATTGGTCATCGTAGATTTCCCTACGTTTGGACGACCTGCAATGGTAATTTTAGGCAATCCTTCGAAAGGATCTGTATAATCTTTAGTTGGGAAATCTCTTACAATATCATCTAAAATCTCTCCTGTTCCAGATCCGGTTGCAGAAGAAATAGTATAATATTTCTCGATTCCTAACTGATAAAATTCAGTTGCATCGATTTCTTCTTTAGCAGAATCTACTTTATTGATTACAATATAAGTAGGTTTGTTTGATCTTCTCAGCATTTCGTGGATCTCATGATCCGTATCAGTAAGACCTTCTTCTACATTCAGCATAAAAATGATTGATGTAGCTTCGTCAATAGCCAACTGTACCTGTTTAGAAATTTCTTCCTGGAAAACATCATCGTTGTTTACATCGTAACCTCCGGTATCAATTACAGTGAATTCTACACCATTCCAGTCAGATTTTCCGTAATGACGGTCTCTGGTTACCCCTGCAGTAGAGTCTACAATAGCCTCTCTTCTTTCTAATAAACGATTAAATAACGTGGATTTTCCTACGTTGGGACGACCAACAATAGCAACAATATTTGACATAAAAAATGTTTAATAATCCTTCGACAATGCGATAGGACAAGATTATCAATGAGTTACTCCAACTTTTGGAGCTCAATTTTTTGCAAAGGTAAGCTTTTATTATTTAAGCAATAGAAATCTCTTTGATTGTGAATTTAATATTTTGAAAATTGGTTATCAGTTATAATGCATGATTTTAACGCAAAGTGCGCAAAGTTTTTTCTTTAACAACCAATTGTTTTTAAGTTTGCAAAGGCGTTTGACTTCGTCGAATCTTTAATTTCACTCAGCAAAGGAAAACTTCCATTATAACAATTCACGAAAAGTAAGTATTTAATTCAAAAAAAAGACAGCCCAAAAAGGCTGTCTTAAAAAATTAGATTATTATATAAAATTAGATTAAATCAAATCGGTCTAAGTTCATTACTTTCGTCCAAGCTGCTACAAAATCTTTTACAAATTTCTCCTGAGCATCAGAACTTGCATACACTTCAGCCAATGCTCTCAATTCAGAGTTTGAACCGAAGACTAAATCTGCTCGACTCGCTGTCCATTTTGGTTGTCCACTTGATCGGTCAGTTCCCATGTACAATTCATTATCTTCTGAAATAGCTTTCCATTGAGTTCTCATATCCAAAAGGTTTACAAAGAAATCATTGGTCAAAGTTCCGGGACGCTGGGTAAATATTCCGTTTTTAGAACCATCGAAATTGGTATCTAAAGCACGCATTCCGCCGATCAACACCGTTAATTCGGGCGCAGTAAGCGTCAACAATTGTGCTTTGTCAATTAATAAAGATTCTGTAGAAACAGAGAATTTTTTCTTTAAATAGTTTCTAAATCCATCTGCTGCAGGTTCTAAATATCCCATTGACTCTACATCTGTCTGCTCTTGTGAAGCATCCATTCGACCAGGAGCAAAAGGAACAGAAATATTTTGTCCGGCATCTCTTGCTGCTTTTTCAACCGCTGCACTTCCTGCCAAAACAATTAAATCTGCTAATGAAACTCTTTTATTTCCAGATTGAGAATTATTAAAATCATTCTGAATATTTTCCAAAACAGACAATACTTTTTGCAACTGAACAGGATTATTTACCGCCCAATCTTTTTGTGGAGTCAAACGAATTCTTGCTCCGTTTGCGCCACCTCGTTTGTCACTTCCTCTGAAAGTTGAAGCAGAAGCCCATGCCGTAGAAACTAATTCAGAAATACTTAATCCGGAATTTAAAATTTTTGATTTTAAAGATTCAATATCAGAATTATCTACCAATTCATGGTTCACTTCAGGAATCGGATCTTGCCAGATTAATTCCTCAGAAGGAACTTCAGAACCTAAATAACGAACTTTTGGTCCCATATCTCTATGTGTTAGTTTAAACCAGGCACGAGAAAAGGCATCCGCAAAAGCATCAGGATTTTCAAAAAAGTTTCTTGATATTTTTTCATAAATAGGATCAAATCTTAATGAAAGATCCGTTGTAAGCATAGTTGGTCTGTGTTTTTTATTAGGATCAAAGGCATCAGGAATAATGTTGGCTCCGTTTTTCGCCACCCATTGATGAGCTCCTGCAGGACTTTTAGTGAGTTCCCATTCATTTTCAAATAAATTTTTAAAGAAAAGATTACTCCATTCAGTTGGTTTTTCAGTCCAAGTTACTTCTAATCCACTTGAGATTGCATCGGGTCCTTTTCCTGATTTATAAGAACTGTTCCATCCAAATCCTTGTGCTTCAATTCCGGCTGCTTCAGGCTCTTTACCTACATGATCTGCAGGACCGGCACCGTGAGTTTTGCCGAATGTATGTCCACCAGCGATTAACGCAACCGTTTCTTCATCATTCATTGCCATTCTTCCGAAGGTATCACGAATATCTTTTGCCGCTAAAATTGGGTCAGGATTTCCGTCAGGTCCTTCAGGGTTTACATAGATAAGTCCCATTTGTACTGCTGCCAAAGGTTTTTCAAGATCCCTGGAATGTTTAACTTCAGAATCATCTTCTGCCGGAAGAACACCATGACCTTCAACACCCGGAGAACCGTGCGCATAACGAAGATCTCCACCTAACCAAGTTTTTTCCGTTCCCCAATATACATCCTGATCTGGTTCCCAAACATCTTCACGACCTCCTGCAAACCCAAAAGTTTTGAATCCCATAGACTCAAGGGCGATATTTCCTGTAAGAATTAAAAGATCTGCCCAAGATATTTTTTTACCATATTTTTGTTTGATCGGCCATAGCAATCTTCTTGCTTTATCTAAGCTTACATTATCCGGCCAGCTGTTTAGCGGCGCAAAACGCTGTTGTCCTGCTCCTGCTCCACCTCTTCCGTCACCTACACGATACGTTCCTGCGCTGTGCCAAGCCATACGGATAAATAAAGGACCGTAATGCCCAAAATCTGCAGGCCACCAATCTTGTGAATCGGTCATTAATGCATGAAGATCTTTTTTTACACTTTCAAGATCGAGACTCTGAAAAGCTTCAGCATAATCAAAATCTTTTTCCATAGGATTTGACAAACACGAATGCTGTCTTAGAATATCAACTCTTAATTGATCTGGCCACCAATCTTTATTGTTGGTTCCGCCTCCAGCAACATTTTCTTTTTTCATCGTTCCGTTATGAAACGGGCACTTACTGATATCGTTTAAATCATTTTCCATTATAGTTTTAATTTTTATGTTGGTTTATAACTCTATTTTAATTTGTTTAACTCTGCAAACTTACAATGCTTAATCAATAAACACAATCTATCAATAATATTTTTACAATAGTTAAAAACTATAACAAATTCTTAACTGTTAATTCTTAGTTGACTAGTTTACAAAAAAAACAATAATTCAATTAAGTTAATAAAATTTGGCATTACTTTAGATAAAAACCAATAATAAGTACTCATATTTAGAATAATTCAACTTAAAGTAATCATTTTAATATTTCTTCTATTTTTTCTTTCTTAAAAATTTAATATCTTTATTAGTTTAGAAATCCAAATCCCAGGGTATGAAAAAAGTAATTATCGTTCTTCTTGTCGCATTTATTATCATCCAGTTTTTTCCGATTGATAAAACCAACAAACCGCTGAACCCGGGAATGGATTTTTTAAAGATTAAAACCAATACTTCTCCGGAAATAGCAAAACTGATTACCAATTCATGCTACGACTGTCATTCTGATGAAACGAAATATCCGTGGTATACAAGTATTGCTCCGGCTTCTTGGTGGATAAAAAATCACATTGATGAAGGAAGAAAACATCTTAATTTTTCTACATTTGCTACTTACGAACCGAAAAGACAGATCCATAAAATGGAAGAGTGTGTAGAAATGCTCGAAAAACATGAAATGCCTTTAGAGTCTTATTTTCTGGGACATCAAGATGCAAAACTCACCGACGCTCAAAGAAAAGAGTTGATCACTTATTTTAAAAGAGAGATTCGGGAAACAAAATTTAAAACAGAATAATAGAAATCATGCCTGAAATCTGGGAACAAAAACACATTGTATTTTTTGATGGCGAATGCGGTGTATGCAATTTTTGGGTACAGTGGATCCTTGAAAGAGATCAAAAAGATCAGTTTATGTTTGCTTCTCTACAATCAGATTTCGGACAGAAGTTTTTATCGGAGAGAGGTTTAGAAACAAAACAATTCAACACACTCTATCTTTGGAAACCTCGTCAATATTATCTCATTAAATCTAAAGCTGTTTTAAAAATCGCCAATCTTTTAGGCGGAATCTATAATTTATCGGTTATAGGGAAATTAATGCCCACATTTATAAGTGATAAAATTTACAACAAAATTTCCGAAAACAGAATGAAGCTTTCGGCTCAAAAGTGCTTCCTACCCGACCAACATCAGAAAAAGAAATTTATAGAAGTGTGATTTGGTTCAGAATTTGGTATCTGATAAATATAGGAATACTTTAAATATTTCCATTAAATTTTTATAAACATTTAAGTTTTTCGAAACATTATTTTTATTAATCCATATATTTGCAGACTATGGAATACAATACCCAAAAAACTCATCTCAATATGCCGGAATATGGCAGAATTATACAACAGTTGGTTGAGCGTTGCAAAGAAGTTTCAGACAAAGAAGAAAGAAACGAAATGGCAATGGCAATCATTGATTTTATGGGTCAGAGAAACCCACAGCTCCGCGACGAAGAAAATTACAAACATAAACTTTGGGATCATCTTTACATTCTTGCCAATCACAACCTGGATGTAGATTCCCCATACCCTTTCCCTACAAAAGAACAGCTTGAAGAAAAACCCAAAAGAATGGAATACCCAAAACTTCAGGGTGATTTTAAATTCTATGGGAAAAGTATTCTTCAGTTAATTGAAAAAGCAATAGAGCTAGAAGCAGGCGACGAAAAAGAAGCCCTAATCGAGGTGATTGCCAACAATATGAAAAAGTCTTACAATGTTTACAATAAAGAACATGTAACCGATGATGTAATTTTCCGTCATTTGAAAGAACTTTCAGCAAACAGGTTAGATCTTACTAATATTGAAAGCTTAGATAAAAGTAAAATTTACTACGCCAACAATGCCAACAGGAATAACAACAATAAAAACAATAACAACAGAAATCAACCCGCAAAAAGAAGATTTAACAATAATAACAATAATCACAACAGAAGATAATGAGTGGAACATTTCAAATAAGGGGAGGAAAAAGACTGCATGGAGAAATCACTCCACAGGGAGCGAAAAATGAAGCTCTTCAAATTTTGTGTGCAGTTTTATTAACTGATGAAGAGGTAAGAATTAAAAATATTCCAGACATCCACGATGTCAACAGGTTGATCGAGATCTTAGGAGATTTTGGTGTAAAAGTGACCAAAAACGCTCATGGTGATTATACTTTCAAGGCAGATAATGTCAATTTTGATTATATTAAATCTAATGAATTTAAAAAAGACGGTGCCAAGCTGAGAGGCTCGATCATGTTGATGGGCCCCATGTTGGCTCGTTACGGGGAAGCTTATATGCCGACTCCGGGAGGCGACAAAATAGGGAGAAGAAGATTAGACACTCACTTTCAAGGTTTAGTAGAACTTGGTGCAGAATTTAATTATGATGAGGAAGAATATTTCTATTCATTAAAAGCTAAAGAACTGAACGGTAAATTTATCCTTTTGGAAGAAGCTTCCGTTACAGGAACTGCAAACATCGTCATGGCTGCAGCTTTAGCAAAAGGAAAAACAAGAATCTATAACGCAGCTTGCGAACCTTACTTACAGCAACTTTGTAAAATGCTGAACAGAATGGGTGCGAATATCTCAGGAATCGGTTCAAATTTATTAACGATTGAAGGAGTAACTCATTTGAACGGAACTGAGCACACCATGCTTCCGGATATGGTAGAAATTGGTTCTTGGATCGGTCTTGCTGCGATGACAAAATCTGAAATCACCATTAAAAATGTAAACTGGAACCAGTTAGGAGTTATTCCAAATACATTCAGAAAATTGGGAATTCAGCTTGAACAAAGCGGTGACGACATTTACATTCCGTCTCAGGAACATTATAAAATCCAGAAATTTATCGACGGATCTATTCTTACCGTTTCAGATGCACCTTGGCCAGGATTTACACCAGATCTACTTTCTATTATTTTAGTTGTAGCAACTCAAGCAAAAGGAAGTCTTTTGGTACATCAGAAAATGTTTGAATCGAGATTGTTTTTCGTTGATAAATTAATCGATATGGGCGCTCAGATTATTTTGTGTGATCCGCACAGAGCCACCGTTATCGGTTTAAATCAGGAATCTCCTCTTCGTGGAACAACCATGGTTTCTCCGGACATCAGAGCAGGAAATGCACTTTTAATTGCAGCACTTTCAGCTGAAGGAAAATCAATCATTCATAATATCGAACAAATCGACCGTGGGTATGAAAATATCGATGGAAGACTGAAAGCGATTGGAGCAGATATTGAGAGAATTTGATTTAGTTATTAGTTATTAGTTATTAGTTATTAGTTATTAGTTATTAGTTATTAGTTATTAGTTATTAGTTATTAGTTATTAGTTATTAGCAAAATTAAGTTTTACGATTCAATTTAAAATATAAAAGCGTTCAGAATTAATTTTCTGAACGCTTTTTCACTTAAATTCTAAAACACATTTAAGTTTTAGAGAGATTTAAATTCAATAATTTTTTGAAGCTTTTTAGCGAAGATTATTTTACCAACCGCCGCCTCCGCCACCTCCACCTCCGCCGCCAGAAGATCCACCGCCGGAAGATCCGCTTGAACCGGAACCACCAGAATAGGACGAGCTCGATGAAGAACTTGATGAGGACGAAGATGAAGAACTGCTCACCGGAGCTACCGTGGTTTCACTAAGCGTACTTGTAAAAGCACCCGCAAAGCCATACCCAAAATTATACTGAACATTCTCATAAGGTTCAGCAGAATCAATGGTTTCCTGCAGTTTATCTCTAAATCTTTTGCCCCAGATGCCATCAACTCCAAAAACAATAGCATACGGAAGAAATTTCTCATATACATCTGAAGTCATTTCCGGAGGATTATGAAATTTTAGCTGGTTTTCTTCAGCAGCACTCAGGTACATTTTGAAACCATCAATTTCAGATTCCATTTTTACTTTTTCTTCGCTCGGTTTATTGATTAAATAACGAAATATTAAAATCGAAATAATCCCAAATATTAAAAACTTGAAACAGTTCGATTCAAAGGCTGTAATATCATCAGAATTTACAAATGCCATGAAAAACATAGGAAGCGTAAATGTCAACGAGAAAAGTAATACCACTATAAAGATCAGTTTATTTCCTTCTTGCCACGTCAGTACCAATACCGCAGCAAACACACCCGCAAAAATACTAATAACAGAAGCTATCATCAGAGTTTGAAAACTCCATGTTATGAAAGAACTGATAATTAATGCCAGGAAAAAAGTCAGAAGAATAATCTTCAAAGCTTTGTAAACAATTTTTTTGTTGGAAACTTTTTCTACAAAAATCTTATTTTCATTAATAATAAAATCTTTAAAATTATCAACTGCTTTTTTAATTTTAGAATTGTACGTTCCGTTTACCGAAATTTTCTTTTCTTTTCCAAATAACTTTTTCAGAAGAAGCTTTTGATCACTCTGCAAATTATCATTTTCCGATTCCAGCTTTTTTAAAGTAAACATTTTTGAAAGAAAAGTTTCTTTAATATCTTTTACTTCATCAATATCTACAAAGCCTTTCACAGCAAGATCAACAAGATTAGCCGTTACCAAATTGGGATCAAACTTACCTTTATCAATATACCCTAAAGATGCAGGTGACAGATTATTGGGCGCATTAAACTGTGGGATAACGATAGGTTTCTCAGGATCTTTTCCATATTTTCTCCAGTTTTTATAGTAGAAAAACAACAGATACAAACCAACTATAAGCAATGAAAGACTCGTCCAGTTTCTTTTGACCCATTTAGAAAAAACAGAAGGTTCTTTTAAAACACCAGCTTTAAAACCTACAGCTACCGTAAGATTCTGATGCTCATTTAAATGGTTCGCTTTAAAAATAATTTGCGTGGGAGAGATCAATTCACTGGTACAGTTCCGTTCTGTGCTTCCTTCATAACCCGTGTAACAGGAATTTTGAAGAATATCTGCATTTTTCGGCAAATGAACGGTTGCCTGAATATCTTCAACAGGAAAAGACCAATCTGTTCCATTTACATTCCAGTAAAACTCATCATACCCTTTGAAATTCCCAATCTGATCCTGCGTTTGGTAAACAATTTTGTAGGTATAAAAACCTGAAGCAAGTTGATAGTCTTTATTACCAATATAAATCGTAAAAATACCATTCTCTTTCTTGGTTTTATAAGGTTCTTTTACGCCATCTTTTTCAATAGCAATGATTTTGTAGTAAACGCTTTCTTTTCTGCCATTAATTTTTCTTACCGTTGGTAAAGCACGAAAAATCCCTCTTTTAATTTCACTGCCATTCGCAAAAACTTTGATCGTTTCTGTTATAGTAACGTCAGCGTTTTCAGCAATATGAATATCAGAATGAAAAGAAACAATTCTTTCCCTCTGAATATTAGCTTGATCAGAATCTAAAGAATCTTCCGTAACTACAGGCAATGCACCCACCTCATTCTGTGCAAAAACAAGAATACAGAAGAATAAAGCAAAGACTTGTATACAATTTTTCATATTTAAAATTTTACCAACCGCCGCCACCGCCACCGCCGCCACCGCCGCCGGAAAACCCACCGCCACCTGATCCGGAACCAGAACTGCTTCCTGAGCTTGATGGTTGTGTCGCTGAAGACTGTATTGACTGAGTTAGACTTGAATTGAGCACACTTGCCATCGCAAAATAATTCATTGATGAACCAACATACCAATTGCTTTGGTATTCGTAAGACATTTTTTTGAGTAAATCGTCGAATTTCTTACCCCAGATTTCATCAACTCCCAAAACCATAGCAAAAGGCAACAGTTTTTCGAAAGACTGTGGTGTCATTTCGGGTGGATTGTGAAATTTAATCTGTTGATTTTCAGCAGCTCCCATGTACATTTCAAAACCTTTAATCAAAGATTTTTTTCTTAGTTTTTCTTCTGAAGGACGTTTAATTAAAAACTGATAAATTACCAAAGACATAAAGCCTAAGACAATAAAAATATAACAAATATTAAAATTATTGTCAATCGTAAAATCGCTTCCTTTGTAAAGAAGTACTCCTAAAAGCACCAATGCAATAACAGGGAAAATTAGGAAGATTTTAAACAAACCAGGATAGAATTTGAATAAAACGATCGCAATCACAAAAGCCACCGTTAAAATAGCAAGAATAAAAATTCCTAAAAATACTTTTTCAAATTCCGGGAAAATGGTAAAACTTACAAAAAGTCCGAGAAAGTAAACTCCTAAAATGACTAAAATCGGCAAAATGAGCTTTTTAGAATTATTCCCTTCATTCAATAATGTATCATGCTGAAATTTAAGCGTTGATTGAAAGCTTCGAACTGCCTGTTCAATTTTAGAATCATATTTTCCGTCAAATTTGATACTATCAACAATATTTTTAGAAAATAAATTGTTCATCAAATTAATTTCCTCCTTTGGTAGATTTTGATCTGGATTTTTCAGCTTTTTTACCGTAAACTGTTTCGATTTAAACAAACCAAAGATTCCGGGATCTTCATCTTCAACAATCTGAACATATCCTTTTATAGCTAAATTAACCAAAGCAGCAGTGAGATATTTATTCTTAAAACTTTCACTGTTGATAAAACCTAAAGAAGCCGGTGACAAATCATCAGGCGAGTTGAATTGTGGATAAATCGTAGGCATTTCAGGATCGACACCGTATTTTTTCCATGTTGAATAATAATAAAACAGCAATCCTAAAAAGATGATAATTCCGCCAATCAGAATTCCAAATTTTTCAAGAAAAGTGGGCGGTGGCGGTGGAACCATAATTCCTTTTTTAAAGCCAACTGCAATTGTTAAACCTTCACCCGGACCTAAATCTTTCGCACTCCATTCAATTGAATGCTCTGAAAGAACTTTAGCCATACAATCCTTAGAAGTACTTCCGTAAGCTCCTTTATAACATGAATTTTGTAAGATTCCTGCTCCTTGCGGAAGATTTACGGTTGCCGAAATACTGTCAACAGGGAAATTCCATTCTGTTCCGTTGACGTTCCAATACAATTCGTCATACTTTTCAAAAAAACCGATTTGCTTTTCTGTAGTATATTTTATTTCGTAATTATAATCTCCCGGAGTTAAAATGACATCTTTATTTCCGACATACACTTTAAGATAACCATCCTCAATTTCTTCGTGAAAATCTTCATCAACACCGTCTTTCTTTACAGAAACGATATTATATTTCACTTTCTGAGTTCTATCGTTTAGGTTTCTTACCAAAGGCAGCGAACGGAAAATCCCTCTTTTGATATTTTCACCGAGGCTGTGAACTTTTATTTTTTCGGTAATACTCAGTCCAGAATTTTTGTCTACATCAATATCTGCATGAAAAGACAGAATTCTTTCGGAACCGCTCAAAAAACCACTCTGTTCTTCACCAACAGCTACAGTTCCGTCAGCATCCTGCGCGAAACTCAGAGAAAAGAAAATAAGAAAAAGAAATGCTATAAGCTTTTTCATTCCTTAAAATTTTACATTTGGAACTTCCCTGTCGGCAATATTATCAAGCTCAAAGAATTTAGACTTCTCAAATTTGTACATATTGGCGACAATATTGCTTGGGAAAGATTCTACCAAAGTATTGTTTTCTCTTACCGTTCCGTTGTAATATCTTCTGGATTTTTCTATATCGTTTTCGATTGAACTCAACTCAGCCTGTAGTTGCTGGAAGTTGGCATTAGCCTTAAGATCGGGATATTGCTCTGCAACCGCAAACAAATTCATCATTGCCTGGTTCAGGTTTTTCTCAGCAATTTCTTTTCCTTCTACAGAATCTGCGCCTACTGCTAAATTTCTAGCTCTTGTTACATTTTCTAATGTTTCACGTTCGTGAGTAGCATAACCTTTTACGGTTTCAACTAAATTGGGAATTAAGTCGTGACGTTTTTTAAGCATCACATCAATACTGCTCCAAGCTTCCTGAACGAGATTTCTAAGTTTTACGAGGCGATTGTAAATGGATACTCCGTAAAGTACTGCAAGAACCAAAACACCAATAACAATAAGTGCAATCATAATTTTGTAATTTAATTTAGATTAAAAATAATCTTTTTCTCTGAGAATTGAATAAAATCTATAATGAATATTAATTCCGTCACTTGGAGTAGATTTTTGGAAAATCGTATCGAGAAGTTGATAACAAAATTTCTCGATACAAATTCTTGCAGAATTTTATTCGAACTGACGGTAATCCAGAATAATCTTAACATAATTAGATTAAAAAAATAAAAAAAGCGCTCAATAAATTGAACGCTCCTCAAACTATATGGACGTACAGCTTTATGAATACTTTCTGCAGGTATATTCGACAGTGGTATTCAAGAGTTTATTGTTATTCAGGAAAAATTCAAGTTCCTGAGATTCTTCATCTGTTGCATTGATATATAACTGAAATGAGCCAAAATTGTTTCCGTTCATATACTCCACATTTGCGCTTAATACTTTGTAACAAATTCCCATCTGCTGATAAATAGCATTTAAAAGATGATCGAATTTCATTTTTCCATTCAGTTCTACTTCAAGGATCAATTCTTTCTTGATAAGGTTTACATTTTTTGGCAAAGCCTGCAAATTGGTTGTAATCATAACTAAAACATTTTTGATTAATACTACTTTCTGAATTACATATTTTTAAATATTTTCTCATTAATTCTTTCACAAAAGTATAAAAAAATATTAGTCTACCAAATTAGTAGGGTACTAATTTTAAAATTTAACATAAAAAAAGAGAAGCCTTTCGGTTTCTCCCATTTTTATAACACTCAAATGATTATAAAAAAGCCATGAATGCACGAATTTTAAATTATTTTTAAATTAAATTCGTGTATTCGTGGCAAAAATTTGATTTTTATTATAATTCTTTTACCCTTTCGATTTTGTCTGAACCCGCCAGACCATTTGGATTGCAACCTAATTCACCTTCCGGAACTCTAAGATTTTTTTTAGCATAAAATTCTTCCCAAAATACATTTGTTTTCCCGGTTTTGGGATCAATGAAAGTCATTGGTTCTAATGTAAAGATCTTATCTTTTCTAAATGCTCTTTCGATGTAATCTGAACAATAATAGGAATTATCATCTAAAATATAATTGAAATTGTAAGGTTTGCCCAACATTGAATTCGCTTTTTCAATGGCATCAGGAATATTTTTCTGAAACTGAGGTTTTAATCGATATAAAACAACTTTTTGTCCGTCATTGGCCTGATCTTTTAGAAACTCATTCAAATTTTGTTTTTGAGAACCACCTTTTGGAGCAGCATGAAGCACAAAGACACCCATTTTATCTTTCTGTAAAATTCCGATATGATCAAACGAAGCATTTTTCTGCTTTTGGGTTACATTATTGATCGCACCCGACAAACCACTTTCTTTTGCCGTCACAAACAATAAATCACCGTTTTTCAAGCCTAAATTCTGAGAATTTTTACACCCTAAAACACAAATCAAAATTGAAAATAAGAAAGCTAAGTTTAATCGGAGTCTATTTTTTAAGGTTGTTTTCATAAATATTGATCCATTCATCTACAGTCATTTTTTTACTCAGTTCGGCAATTAATTCAAAAGGAATTTCATCCATTTTTTTGAAACGGATACACGATTTTCCCATATCCAGTTTTCTTTTTGAATGCTTTGGAAACTCTGCCACAAACCAATCTAAAAGTTCAGGTTTTGCATACATTCCCATATGATACAAAGCGATAAAATTTTTCTGCGAAGCCATTCATAAAAGGAAGCGCTGATCCCGGTGTACAATGATAACCTGCCGGAAAAGTTTCTAAAGGAACATTCCAGCCGATCATTCCATAACTTACACCTTGTTTAAAACCTTGAGGTAAATTATCGTTGACCGTATCAAACATTTTTTTGAAAACCTCCTGTCTTTCTTCCGGAATTTGTGAGATATAATCTTCTACTGATATTGATGGAATTTGCATTGTTTCAATTTTTAACAAATTTAAAATAAAAGGCTTTAATTAAATCCAAATCTTTCTGAAAATAAAAACAGCCTTACATAAATGCAAGACTGTTAAAAAAAATAATTCAAAAATAATTTACTTTTTAATGGCTTTCACCGTATTTTGAGAACCGTCTTTGAAATACATTGTAATCAAATAAAGTCCTGAATTTAATGAGCCTAAACTGATTTCCTTGGTAGGATTTTCTATAGTTTTTACTGCTCTTCCTGTTAAGTCGAATACTTTTACAGTTTTCAAATCTTTAGTTTCAGAAATATACACCACATCAGTGAATGGATTCGGATAAACAGAAACCTCTTTAGTTTTAGAAGTAAGATCTGAAGTTCCTAATACATCAGTAACCTGAAGCTTGAAATCTAAAAACTCTCCTCTTGTAATAGACCCACAAGCATTCGAAGGCGCACTGGTGTTATAATCACACATCACTCTCATTCTGTAGTTACCAAGAGGTGTTCCCGCAGGAATAGTAATTGATGCTGCAGAAGGAGTCGTCGTAGTATATGATGTAGTCGCGTACATTCTTTCAGTAGAACTGAATACTAAATCGTTATTCCAATCAACCCAAACTGCCATTCCACAAGTTGGGCCACCCGCTGTCACAGAGATTGAAGTTGTACTTCCAGCAGTATTTGAAATTGTATTTGTGGTTGCAGATAAATTTTGGTATCCATTAGTTCCAGCAACGGCAGTTGCAGAAGAATATGCCATATTGGTCATTGCTCCCGTTGAGCTGAATGCAGATATCCAAGAGCTTTGGTTAGAAGAAGATGGTAGGCAATATCCTGTGAAAGCATTAACTGATCCTACCCAAATACTTTGATTCGTAGACGAACAACGAGATCTCACCCAGAAATAATAGATAGTTTCAGAAGCTAATCCAGGAACTGTAACTGTTGTGGTCGATGAATTTACAGAATTGGTCGCATTCAAAACAGTACTTGTTGTAGGAGCTACGTTGGTTGTACTGTAGTAAATATCATAATTATTTACCGGAACAGTTAAAGTATCCGTCCATGACAAGCTTACCGACGTCATCGTTTGTCCTGTAACCGCAAGGGAAACCGGCTCTACACAAGAAGGAATAGCCTCTACCGTAATATCATCAAGATAAATTGATCTGTAAGTACCTCCTAAATTATGTCTGAATGCCAAATAAGAACCTCCTCCCGAAGGAATATTAACGGTATATTGAGCATGATTAGCCGTGATAGTTGTTGTATTGAATGAAACAAAGGTTGACGGATCAGAAGGATTCGTTAAAGTCCCTACCTGTAAAGTATAGTTTGCCCCTCCTTTTGCGTAAAATTTTACTCTCTTAGTTCCGTCAGATAATGCAACCGTTTGAGGTGATACCAACATTTGATTTCCTGTACTTGCCGAAATATTAGATAAATAATAACTGTTTGTTGGTGAATTTGAATTACTATTTGTTACATAACCATATCCTGCAAACCCACTACTTTCTAAATACGACCAACACATTGGCGCATTGGTATTTGTTGTAGATCCAAGTGATGTGCTGTCAAAATTCTCAGAATAAGGTACTGTAAACGTAGAACAAGGTGTTGTAAATGTTGTACCATAAGCCCATTCTCCGACAGATCCTCCACAGTTTGATCTTATCCAAACATGATATTTGGTAGTAGAAGTGATTCCGCTGGTAATATTTGTTGTAGTACCGGTAACACCAGATACTGTAGGTGCAGTACTGCTATTTGGCGCAACCGTAGAAGAAGTATAGTAAATATCGTAGTTAGTAGGTACTGTAGCAGGAGCAGTCCAAGTAAGCGTTGCAGAACTTACTGAAACCGCAGAAGCCGTAACTGCGGTTGGCGCCAAACAAGTTGTAAATCTATTTGCTGAAACACCAAAAATATTAATAAAACCAGAACCGGAATTCTTAGTAAAAGCAATACTTTGCACTGTTTTAGACTGATTCGCAGTAGATATTGCTAAAGGAATTTGATAGATTCTAGGATTTGTACCTCCCCCATCTTCTAATGCATTAGTTGTAATTTTTATTCTTCCGATACCTTGTATTGCAAAATTTGACTGATCATACCAGTCACCAACTGATAAACTTGTAAACGTTTGGTTGGTGCCATCCGTAAAATTCACAACAGCAGTAACAACTCCAGATCCGGACCCACCTGTTGCCAGGAAATATAAATTGAAAGCTGCAGTAGGAGTACTAAAAGTTAATGTTCCCGCATCAGATACAGCATTCAATTTTAAAGCATTACTACTATTATAGGACGCTAATTGATAAGTCAGTCCCGGAGTTGTCCCTACAACACTCATAAACTGACCCGATACAGGAAGTCCATAAGTAAGCTCAGGGCTTGTTGCTGTAGCCTTAAAATCTTTAGATACATATCCGTAATCTACAGCATCTACAGAAGCAGTTGTGCTTGCAGTTGCATTTCCTATTCCATTAGCAATTACATCTTGCGTAAATCCACTTACAGCAACAGGGTGGTAATATTGGGCAAATGCCATTGGCGCATAGAAAAGCGCACATAGATTAACCAACCCAAAGAGTCTTTTTCCTTTCATAGAATATTTTTTTTATTTAGTTCGGCGTAAAACTATGAATTAAATCCAAAAACACAATATTTATTTTAAATTATTTTCAATACATATTAAATATTAACACATTATCATCAAATCATAAATGTTTATACAATTTTAAATTATACGTTTTTTGAATTATTAACATTAATAACATAATTAATATTCAACACATAACATTATCAATATCAGTTGAGATATTTTCTCATGAGCCGAAATATTTTGTTATTTTTGTGCATACAAATTTTAGATAATGCCAAACATTTCAAACAGAGCACAACAGATGCCGCCTTCGCCGGTAAGAAAACTGGTTCCTTTTGCTTTAGAAGCTAAACAAAGAGGTACAAAAGTATATCACCTTAATATCGGGCAACCTGATATCGAAACTCCAGAAACGGCTCTGAATGCTTTAAAAAATATTGATTTAAAAGTATTAGAATATGCTCTTTCAGAAGGAAATATTGAGTACAGAAAGGCATTAACAGAATATTATCATTCTTTAGATTTCACAGACCTTACTCCAGATAATTTTATCGTAACAAACGGTGGATCTGAAGCTTTAAATTTTGCTATTTCTACCCTTTGTGATGATGGTGACGAAGTAATTATCCCTGAACCTTATTATGCAAACTATAACGGATTTACAAGTACTTTCAATGTGAATGTAGTTGCAATTCCTTCCTCTATTGATACTGGTTTTGCACTTCCTCCGATTGAAGAATTCGAGAAGAAAATCACGGCAAAAACAAGAGCAATCGTTATCTGCAACCCTGGAAATCCTACAGGATATCTTTACACTCGTGAAGAGCTTCAGAAATTAGCTGAGATTGCTTTAAAATATGACATTGTTGTCATCTCTGATGAGGTTTACAGAGAATACGTTTACGATGGAAAACAACAGATTTCAATGCTTGCTTTTCCTGAACTAAGCGAAAACTGCATCATCATCGATTCAGAATCTAAGCGTTACTCAATGTGTGGTGTAAGAATTGGTTGTTTAATTACCCGTTCGAAAAAAATTCATGATGCTGCAATGCTTTTTGCACAGGCAAGATTAAGCCCAGTACTTTTGGGACAGATCGCTGCAACTGCCGCTCATCAAAATGACGGCGCATACATCAGAGCTGTAAGAGAAGAATATACTCACAGAAGAAATGTTTTGGTTGATTTGCTGAATGCAATTCCGGGAGTAATTTGTCCGAAACCAAAAGGAGCTTTTTACTGTGTTGCCGAACTTCCGGTAGACGATACTGAAAAATTCGCACAATGGCTTCTTGAAAAATACACCCTGAATAACGAAACCATTATGGTTGCGCCTGCAGGAGGTTTTTACAGCAATCCTGAATTAGGTAAAAAACAAGTAAGAATTGCTTACGTTTTGAAAGAAGAAGATTTAAGAAAAAGTGCAGAGATTCTAAAAAATGCACTTGTAAAATACAAATTAGAGTTTAATCTTTAATATTACAACAATGTCGGCAGTAAAAATAAGTGATTTGAAAATCTTCGTTTCAATGTTTTTACTGCTGATTTTTTTTTCGTGCAGTGAAAAAAAGAATGCTGATAAAAAATCAGATTCTAAAACCGAAGAAATCACCTTTATTGGTTTATCGGAAATTGGTGGTCAGCTTGGATATTACAAAGTAATAAAAGTAACGAAAGACTCCATTCATTTTGAAACCGGAACTACCTCAACAAAGAAGCACAAAGAATGGCATTCTGCGATCAAACCGGAAACCTGGAAAAGCATAACTTCCTCTTTTAAAATCAGGAATTTAGACAGTATCGAAAGTTCACCAAGCATTCAACCAATTGATGGAATTGACGAAAGTTTTCAGATTAAAACCAATAAAAAATCTCACGTTTATGTCAACGCACAAAACGATATTCATTATAATAAGTTTGCCCGTTTTAAGCAAGAACTCTTAAAAATTATTCCTCAGGAATATCATTAAAAATTTTATTTTCAAATTAATTCTAAACATTTACTAAATCCAATGCAGGAAAATTTTTCACTAAAACCTTTCAATACTTTTGGAGTAGAAGCAAAAGCAAAATATTTTGTTGAAGTAAATACTATAGAAGAATTAATCGAAACTCTAAAACACTCAAACTCTCAGACTCTCCCACTTCTATTCTTAGGTGGCGGAAGCAATATTCTTTTCACAAAAGATTTTGACGGTTTAGCGATACAATTAAATTTAAAAGGAATTTCTGAAGAATTTTTAAATGAAAATCAAGTTTTAGTAACCGCGAAAGCCGGAGAAAACTGGCATGAATTCGTCATGTATTGTCTGAATAAAAATTATGGCGGGCTCGAGAACCTTTCTCTCATTCCTGGAAATGTGGGAACTTCACCGATGCAAAATATCGGAGCTTACGGAACTGAAATAAAAGATCATTTTGCAAGTTGTAAAGTTTTGAATTTACAAACATTAGAAGTTGAAACTTTTGATCTGGCAAAATGCAGATTCGGGTACAGAGATTCTATTTTTAAGCAGGAAGGAAAAAACCAATATGTGATTTTGGAAGTTAATTTTAAATTGACCACTCAAAACCACACCATTAAAACCGAATATGGTGCTATAAAATCTGAACTGGAAAATTTAGATATAATAAATCCAACAATTCAGGATGTTTCAAAAGCCGTTATTAACATCAGACAAAGTAAACTTCCCGATCCGAAAAAAATTGGTAACGCTGGAAGCTTTTTTAAAAACCCTACCATTCCTTTAGCACAGTTTGAAGATTTAAAATTAAAATTTGAAAACATTCAAGGGTATCCAAACGGAAATTTCGTAAAAGTTCCTGCGGGTTGGCTCATCGAACAGTGTGGCTGGAAAGGAAAACAAATAGGAAATGTTGCTTCTCATCAATTACAATCTTTGGTCATCATTAATGCTACAGGTAATGCTTCCGGAAAAGAAATTTTTGATTTTTCAGCTTTAATTATTGATTCCGTAAAAGAAAAATTCGGGATTGAATTAGAAAGAGAAGTGAATATTTTATAATCTCAAAAGCTTCTTCATATCTTGTCTGACATTTGTCAGTTATTTTAATTTGTTCTAAATAAATTTCGAATCGGCAAATTTAATTCTTACTTTTGCGGTCGATTTTGCTTTCGACAAACTAAAATAATGATGATCAGGCTCTTAACATTTATAATACTTTTTTTCTTCGGCTCTCAATTCTTATTGGCTCAAAACGAGAAATTACAATTAAACATTAGTATTTCCGGTGGAAACCAGCAGAAATTAAAAGGTGTTACTGTAAAAAGTTCTCAAAACGCTGTGATTACGGACGAAAACGGTATCGCAACATTAGTTTTAAGCGAAGGAAAACATCACATAAAAATTACCCATTCCAATTATCAGGAAAAAGAGTTTGATGTTAACTTGAACAGTTCAAAAACATTAAACTTTCAACTTCAACCAATAGATAAACTTGAAGAAATCGTAATTTTTTCAAAAGAAGGGAAAGGTTTAACGACAAAAACCATCATCGATAGAAAAGCAATGGAGCACTTGCAACCATCAAGCTTTACAGATTTGATGGAGCTTTTACCGGGCGGATTGGCAAAAACTCCATCATTAAGTGTAAATAATCGACCATTACTTCGTGAAAACAGAGGCGCCCTGGCTAACGAGCCTGGAAAATATGATACTTCATCACTTGGAGTACAATTTATGATTGATGGAAATGTAATCAATTCTAATGCAGATATGCAAGTTTCGTTAGACAACGGGCAATTTGGATACTCACCTGAAGCAAGAGAAACTGCCACAACCGGAGTGGATATGAGAACAATTTCTACGAACGACATTGAAAAAGTAGAAATTATTCGAGGAATTCCATCCGCATCTTATGGAGATTTAACATCCGGTGTTATTAAAATTGAAAGAAAAATTGGTGAATCTCCTTTACAGGCAAGATTTAAAGCAGACGGTTTCAGTAAGCAATATTACGTAGGAAAAGGTTTTAAAATCAATGAAAACTGGCAAATCAGTGCAGGTGCAGATTTTTTAGATTCTAAGGCAGACCCTACAGATGATTTCGAAAATTACCAGAGAATGACCGCATCAATCCGTTCAAAAAAGAAAGGAAATCTTTGGTCTAATCCTTTAGAATGGCGTTCAAATATCGATTTTTCAAGCAATATCGATTCCAAAAAAAATGATCCGGATAATGGAGCTCCTGAGATAGATAAATACAAACAAACCAGAACAAGAATAAGCTTTACCAATAATTTTGTGTACAGTTTAAATAAGGCCTCATTTTTTGATAAAATTATTTTAAAAACTGCAATCAGACAAGGATTTGAAAAAATAGATCAGACAAAACTGGTACAATTGTCGGGACCGAGATCTTTTTCTTTAGCAACAGAACAGGGAGAAAACGTAGGTGTTTTCCCCGCTCTTCGTTATATCAGCGAATTCAGTACAGAAGGAAAACCACTTGACATTACAGCGCTTCTTCAAACTACAGGAACGAGAAATACTTTTGGAATTAATCATCAGTATGAAGCCGGTTTAGACTGGAGATATTCTAAAAACAACGGACGAGGTTTAGTTTACGATATGAACTCTCCTTATGCTGCATCATTTATCAACTCAAGACCTAGAGCTTTCAATGATATCCCTGCTTCTAATTTGATAGCTGCATTTTTAGGAGATCAGATGAGCTACGCAGTTGATCAGCATAAATTTACCTTATACACAGGATTAAGATTCTCAAAACAAATGGGAATTGACAATTCTTATGCTATCAGCAAAAAAGTTTTTGTGGAACCAAGATTAAATCTTCAATACAGCCTTCCACATGTAATGATTAATAATGCTCCATTAAAGACAGATGTAACTCTTGGATACGGACAGTTTTACAAACAGCCTACTCTTTTGATGCTGTATCCGAACAGAGAATTCTGGGATTACACTCAGCTGAATTATTATCACAATGATGCACAATACCGATATGTAAATTTCATGACGTATGTTCAGAATGTTGAAAATAAAAACTTGGAGGCAGCAAAAAGTATCAAAAAAGAAATAAGGCTCGATCTTTCTTATAAAAACCACAACTTTTTCTTTACTTATTTCAAAGAAGATATGACCAATGGTTTCCGCCCGATGAGACACACTGTTCTTCACACCTACAAACAATACGATGCATCGCAAGTAGATCTTTCACAATGGAATAACGGACCTAGTTTAGCCGATACTCCTTACACTGACAGAAAAACCAATGCAGAATACATGGTGACTGAAAACGGAAGTGCAACCATCAAGAATGGTATTGAATTTGGGTATACATCCCCACGTTTCAAAGCAATCAATACAAGATTTACTTTAAGCGGAGCTTATTTTAAAACACAATTAAGAAACTCTGTTCCTGTTGTCGAAAGGCCTTCTGCATCAATAGGCTCAGACGGATTTCCATACTATGGAATTTATCAGAATGACGATGGATATGTAAATTCTAATATGAATTACAATCTTTTTATCGATACCTATCTTCCTAGTTTAGATTTAACAATTTCTGCATCATTCCAAGGAAGTGTGTTTGATCATCAAAGAAAAGATCAAAGAATTGCTGCACCTATCTCTTATTACGGAATCGACGGAATTGTACATCCTTTCACCGAAGCAGATAAAACTGACACTTATAAACAATGGTTGGTACGAAATGTTTCGGTAACTGACAACATGCCTAGAGATTATACATTTACGATTGCAGGGAACTTAAAAATCACTAAAAGTATTTATAAGAACATAAAAACATCCATGTTTGTAACAAGGATTTTTAATTACAGTGCTCCTTATACTTTCAACAATGTTACCGTGTACAGAAAAGGCGCCAATACCCCTTATTTCGGGATGGAACTGAATTATAATTTTTTAAATAAATAGTAATAAATAGTAATACATAGCAAATAGAAAACAACATGAAAAAAAGAGTTATACTACTAAGCTTGGTAGCAGCGATGGCAACAGGATTTACCGTTACATCATGCTCAAGTGATGATGATTTTGGAGTAACCGCAAAACAAAACGGTGTATTGACACTTAATTTCACAGGTGAAAATATTACAGAGTATACCAATTTGGAGGTAGAAATTATGGAAATCAATACCAAAACCATAATTAAAGAAACACTAAAAAAAGAAAATGCGCATTCTTTTGAGGTTGCTTATGGTTCATATAAAATTACAGTAAACGGTGTTGTCATTGCAAGCAACGAAGAAGTAAGAGCAGCAGGTATCGGACAAACAGACGTTACTTCAGCTGCTAAAAATCTTACCATTCCTTTGTTTGTAAAAAAATTCCATGAAGATTTTATTATTGAAGAAATATTTTTTACCGGAGTAAAAACACCAGATAATAAAAATTACAATTCCAGCCGTTATTTTAAAATCACCAATAACACCAATAAAGTTCTAGATGCCGCAAACCTAATCATTGGGCAATCAAATTTTTACACGACTTCCGACGACAATCCAACCCCATATAACAACAATCTATATTTTCCTGTGAAAGGAGTTATGATCTTAGAGAGCAGCAATCCAAAATTAGTACAGCCAGGTGATTTTATTGTTGTCGCTGATAATGCTATCGATCATTCACAGAACACTCCTACTGCTTACGACCTTCATAAAGCAGACTGGGAATTCCCATCTACAAATCCTGCTTTAGGTCAGGTAGACAATCCAGCTGTACCAAATGCAGATATCATATTCTCTACAACAAATTTTAATATGTTCCTTTTGCATAACAGAGGTTTTGAAAGCTATGTCATTGCTCGTTTTCCTACAGGTGAAAACAAAAATACCTTCATGCAAAATCAAAAATATGACTACACATTTGTAAATAGCGCAGGAGTTGTAAAGGCAATAAGTAGATACCGTATTCCGAATTCATGGATCATTGATGGCGTAAACAATAGTATTCCAACAAACTTTGTACATACTCTTACTGCCGCAGGTATTGATTCAGGATGGGCCTCTGTTGGAGCTACCGATAGTGATGCCAATCGTTTTGGAAAATCGGTAAGACGTAAAAGTGCAGGAACGATGACCAACGGTAAAAATCTTTACATGGATACCAACAATTCTACAAACGATTTTACCAAAGATGCAGTACCAAGTTTAAAAAACGGTATTCAACATTAATAAAATTTAGTATTTGAATAATACTTAAAACTATGCTCAATTTAAAACATTCTTTTTCACTGATGATTATCGCTTTTGCTTCGCTTTCTATAAAAGCGCAAGACAGCATTCAGCTTTATCAGAAGATCAATAATCAATACAGTATTGAAAGAAATTTTAGAAGTCAATTTTACTATAATCCGGCAAATAAGTCGGATTATAGTTCTTCTTCGTTCTCAGAATTTAAGGTCGGTTATCATAATGATGATCAAAAAGTGTATCGCCAACAGCTTGGAGCAGGTGAAAAAGGCTTAACAGTAAATGCACAATCTTTTTTAAAGCTAAATCCAAATCGTACAGTCTGGGGAAATGCAAGCTATCAGAATCTTGAAAAAAATTCTTTCAGATGGAATGAAAATCTCGATTATGAGCGTATTGCACCTTATACAACAGCAGACTCTTTAGGTGGAACTTTAAATTTGGAACGTTATTATTTTGCCGGAGGAATGTCACAGAAAATCAACAAATGGACGATTGCTGGTGAAGTAAGTTATCTTGCCCAACTAGGATATCGTAGCCGTGATCCAAGATTAAAAAGTACTACTTCAGATTTAACATTAAATGCAGGAGTGAACTATAAAGTATTCAGAGAATATGAAGTAGGAGTTTTTGGAACATTCAATAAATACACACAAAACAGTTCTTTAAATTTTCAAAGTGTTTTAGGAAAACCTTTTGTTTACCAAATGGTAGGATTAGGTATTTCAAATTATCTTTTCAGCGGCGGTGTTAATCCTTCTCAAACTTTTGAAGAATTTGGTTACAAAGGAGGTATCCAGCTAAGCAATCAACAAGGAAAAGACTTTTATCTTCGTGCTTCAGCAGGACGTTCAAACAATACTAAAAGCCATCGCAGTAGCGGAGGAAATACAACGTTTGAAATCTCAGAGCTTGAAAATAAAAATCTAGAACTGGAAGGCGCAAAATTTTTCACCCTAAAAGAAAAACACAGAATAGGAGTTTCAGCAAATTATAAAGCTATTGTAAGAACAGGCTCAGAATTTGGATATTCTGTAAACACCAATGCTACAGAACAAATATTCAAAAGAAAATCTTACCGTTCAGAAAATTTTATCAGCTCTGTAAAAGTTTTGTATCAATACAACAATGATAATTTTACAGTAAGTGCTTCACCATTTTTCGGATACGAAGAAATTAAAGAAAGAAATCTTTATCCTAATTCAGGGCAAAAATTTGAATATTCATATTTTGGTCTAACTGCAGATTATCGTCAGTCAATTAATTCTAACCAAGCCATTTCATTTCAACCTTATTTTTCCAAAAGAATGGTCAATAAGTCGATCAACGCACTGAGTCTTATGGAAAATCAGGAGATCAATGACTGGATATTACACGATCACAACTTTCAGGCAAGCGACATCAGCACTTTTGGAGCGTCTTTAAGATACGATATCAAACTGGAAAAACTTCCGGCATTCTTTGTAAGTGCAGAATATCAATCACAGAAAATTCAGAAAAAAAACAATAATTTTGTCGGCGCAAGTTTAGGAATTACCTTCTAAGGTTTTTGAAAATTATAATTTGAAATAAATTGCGGACTTTGCGTTAAGAAATTTATCAAAAAAGAATATTTAATTTAAAATGAAAAGAGGAATTTATTGGAGTTTAGGATTGATTTTATTTATTCTTTGGAGTTTCACTTCAAAAGTTGGAAATGAGTTATCAAACATTCAGGAACCATCTATTGAGGACATAGTAAAAAGCTACAAAAAAGCGATTACAGAATGGCCAAAACCCAATATTGACCACGGCGTAAAATGGCAGGAATTTGCAGCCATCAAAACAGATTCTGCTTATTTCACAGAACAAGATAAACCGAATGTTATTTTAGGGAAAATGCTTTTTTTCGATCCTAAATTATCAAGATCCAACCAAATTTCCTGCAGTACTTGTCACGACCCCGAAATGGGATGGCAAGACAGAAGACGTGTTGCCCTTGGAAACGACCACCTTTTAGGAAACAGAAATACCATTTCTCTTTACAACATCGCCGAAAGAACTTCTTTTTTCTGGGACGGAAGAGCAAAAACTCTCGAAGAACAGGCTTCCGGACCACTTGGGGCTCATCACGAAATGGCAATGGACGTGAAAACACTTCCCACAAAAATTCAGAATATAAAAGGATACAATTCGCTTTTCAAAAATGCTTACGGAACCGAAAAAGTAACGTACGATAAGATCGTAAAAGCCATTGCCGATTTCCAGAAAACCATAAAAAGCCAGCCCAGCCGCTTCGATAAATTCCTCGAAGGAAAATACGGCTCGTTAACAGATGAAGAAATCTACGGAATGCATATTTTCCGTACTAAAGCTCGTTGTATGAACTGTCACAGCGGAAAATATTTAACTGATGAATCTTTCCACAATATTGGTTTAACTTACTATAAAAGAAAATACGAAGATCTAGGCTTATACAACATAACCAAAAAAGCTGAAGACGTTGGAAAATTCAAAACACCACAATTAAGAGATTTAGCACTCACTCAACCTTGGATGCACAATGGGCTTTTCGATGATTTGGAAGGAGTTGTCAACATGTACAACAGCGGAATGCACCAACTCGATCCTAACGCCGAAAAAAAGTTGGCAGATCCGCTTCACCCTTCAACAGACCCTTTATTACAAAAACTAAATTTAAATAAAGAAGAAGTAAAAGCGTTGGTTTCTTTTCTTGAATCTCTTTCAGGAACAAAATACAAAATGAGAAGACCGGAGTTTCCTGTGGAATAATCACATTTTAATTTACACTAAGTAAAAAAATTACAATTGACTAGGCTGTAGGTTTTTTGTGTTCAAAATTAAATATCCCAGAATTGGTTTATTTATTTTACGAAGTAATGTTTAATGATTTAAATCATAGTAATTTTATTTATTCTAAATAGTATTAGCAGGATATTTCACTTATTTTTGTATTAATAGATTTGCGCAAATCTTTACAACAGATAAAAATAATATTTATGCAATTAAAACTATTTAAACAATTTTTCACAGTATTTCTATCTTTTACAGCATCATTTATTTTTGCTCAAGATCAAATAAAAATAAATAAAATCGAAGTTAATGGTATCGAGCATACCGGCTCTACATTCATAGCACTTTTTAAAGGTACATCAGCGACATTTAAGGTCAATTACACAGTTAGCAAATATACACCAAGCTATCAAGATACCGGAGTAAAAGTTGAATTTTATGCAAAAATGCCAATTGGTCCCGACCTTCTAATTGCTTATGATAATCAATTATTTCCATTTGCGTACGGAACATCAAATACATTTGAGTTTACCACAACTATATCAAATGCTACTTATCTAATTAACAGCTCCGACAAAGCGCAATTATATCTATCTTACAGGTATGGTAATAAAATTACAAATTCAAGTAATTATAATGCAAACATCTATAATGCACCCAATAATGTAATTAATGGAGACAGACTAACAAATTACATGGAGGACGCAGAAGAAATATATGCAACAGTTCCGACTCTTCCAAATTCAAACTTTTCTTATACATATATATGGCAAAGAAAAAACCCTGGAGGAAGCTGGTATAATATTAATAATGCCAATTCTAGTAATAAAAATTATGTGGCTCCAGCAGCTGAAAATAAAACTAATTACAGAGTAAGAAGAATTGTTAAATACAGTGCTAACATACAACATATTAGTAATGAAGCTGCGGTAAATGTTCGTATTGCTGAAAATACCATTCACGAAACAGTAAATAATAATGGTGGTATTGTAAAAAACATCATGGTGGGAAGCACTCCCAAAGGAAGCGACAATAGCTATAGCTATCAATGGCAGGAATTAATAAACAACACTTGGACAAACATTCAAGGTGCAACATATAAAGATTATGAACTCCCAACAATCACTACAACAAGAACTTTTAGACGTATGGTAGGTTCATGGGAAGTTCCCAAAAGTTATAGCAATTATTTAATAGCAAATGGTTTAAATATTATTAACAATACCATAACAGTATCAGGTAATAATGGAAATTTGCATCCAGCTGAAAAAGTATCCATCGGCGAAAAACCTTACTTAAATATACTGTCAACTGCTGGAGGAACCGTAACAAGTAATACTGGTCAACCTCTTATTTTACAATGGCAGAAAAAAACTGATGGTGGAAACTGGGAAGATATTTCAGGCGCAACCTCTGCAAACTATATTATAAATTCTCCATTATATAAGACAACTCAATATAAAAGAATAGGAAAATCCCTATATGCTCCTGATAACGAAAGTAATATCATAACATTCGAAGTATCTTCTAATCCAAAAATAGATAATAATAAAATTTCTTTTGACCCAGCGAATAATGACCACATTTTAGGTACAACTCCAACTGGTGGAGATAGTAACTATTCGTATATTTGGGTATTGGATGTACATCCTGATGACTCGATTGGAGAAATGATACAATGGAGCTTTTCACCTGCAACAGATACATTTCTTTCTGAATACTTAGATTATCTGCCTGTATTTAGTGATGAGATAAGAATTACCAGATATGCAATATCAGATAATGTATGGCATAGATCAAATACTTTAATATATTCATTATCCGGAGGAATAATTCAAGGAAGAAAGACTATTGATACAAAATTAGAGTTAGAAAATAAACGAGAAGCAATTGCTTTCATTCAAAATAATGAATTAAAATTTAACTTTAAAAATTATCAGAATTACCAAGCAGAAATCTATATCGGAAATATAGCGACAGGTCAATCAGTAAAAGCAACTAATCATAATATAAAAAATAATAATGATAGTTACATTTGGAATTTTCCGTCTCATTATTTGCCTGGAGTATATGTCTATCGCATCATCTTTAGTGATGGTACTATAAAATCAGGAAAAGTAATTAGAAAATAATAACACGTTATTCTAAAAAATTTAAGACTATCTCGAAATGAGATAGTCTTTTCTTATGACGTTGAAATAAAAAGACCTGAGTTTCCTGTAGAATAAATTAATTGCTTTTTAAAACCAATTCTTCGTTCGTTTTAGCAGAATAGCTTATTTTAGTTCAAATATTTCTAAAATAGCTATGGCAGATAAAATGCATTCTGACAAAGAATTAAAAAAAACGATTCAGGGTCACCTCACTAAAACGCATTATGTAAAAGTTTTCTTTTCCGAAGAATGCCCCGAAGAGTTTACTTCAGGCTTTATTCTGAATGTATCTGAAAAGTTTTTAATGATTCAGGAGTCTCACAATTTTACTTTAGACGGAATTAAAATTATCCCTTTTAATAGAATTTCAGGGATCCGTCACAAGAAATTTGAAAAAACTTCTGAGAAAATATTTTCAGAAGAAGGTTTGATCAATTTTAATCAAAAAATCATCAGTAATACTTCGTTAAAGAGTTTTGAATCCTTATTTAAATCTTTAAAAAAGCAAAATTCCCACTGTATTGTCGAAAGTTCTACAAAAAAGAAAAATATATTTTCTATTGGTGAAATTTTAGAAATAAATGAAAAATCTGTAGTGATTAAAAACTATGACGCTACCGGAAAAATTGAAAAAAAATCTGACAAAATTCTATTTAAAAATATCCATTTTATTACTTTTAATGACCGTTATTCTCTAACGTTTAGAAAATATTTAATTGAATAAATAAAAACACAAATATGAAAATCGCTATCATCGGAGCCGGAAATATGGGTTTATCTTTTTCAAAATCATTTTTGAAATATGAACTCATTAAACCTGAAAACCTTCACCTGATTACTAGAAGCCAATCTAAAATTCCGAAAATAAAAGAAGAGTTTCCCAAATCTGAAATTTCTGTATTTGAAGAGGTGAAAAATTTGGATGCAGATCTTATCATCATTGCCGTAAAACCACAGGATTTCCAAAAAGTAGCGGAAAGTTTTCAGTTTTCTTTAAACGAAAATCAGATGATCTTGTCGATTATGGCAGGGATTAAAATTGAAAAAATCCAAAAGTCTTTAAATCACAAATCCGTTGTAAGAGCAATGCCCAACTCTCCTACTCTTTTGGGAATGGGAATTACCGGCTACACTTCTGCAGAAGGAATTTCTTTTAATCAGTTAATGAATATCGAAAGACTTCTAAACAGCACCGGAAGATCTGTCTATTTGGAAAACGAAGATTTACTTGACGGAGTTACCGCACTTTCCGGAAGTGGACCAGCATATTTTTATTATATCGTAGATGCAATGATCAAAGCCGGAACACAAATGGGAATCGATGAAAATTTGTCTAAACTTTTTGTAAAGCAAACGATGTTGGGCGCTTATCATTTGATCAATAATTCTGATAAAAGTTTGGAAGACCTGATAAAAGATGTAGCATCAAAAGGCGGAACGACAGAAGCCGCATTGAAAACTTTTGAAGAAAATAATTTTAAGGAAATTCTGCAACAGGGAATTTTAAATGCTGAAAAACGTGCTAAGGAATTGAATGGGTAATTTTTTACTAATTAATACATTTAGTCGAATTATTCAATACAAATTTGCTGAATTTAATTTCTAAGATTCTTTTCATTTGCCAACCCAGAAACACTCCAAAAGTATTCAGAATAACATCATCCACATCAAAAACTCCCAATCTTGAAAAATACTGCAGTGCTTCAACAATCACGATGGTAGAAACAAAAGTTATAATTAGCCTTTTCAAATTGTTTAACTGTGGAAAAACCCAACCTAAAAAACCAAAAGGAATAAACATCACGACATTTCCCAAGACAATTTTAATAATATCAAACCAACTTATTGTTTCATGAATAAACCAAACTGTTGAAACAATAGGTTTAATTCTTATAATATGATCTTCATACTGCAATCTTCCCATTCCGAAAAACATCAGATAGAGCAAAAAAATGGTATACGGTAAAATGATGAATTTATAATATTTCTTTAACATCATTTGCAAAGTTATTCATTTCAAAAGCATTAAATTTGTGTGTTAAACTAATTTAATGAAATACGTCTTACTTACGCTCATTTCAGCGATGTTGCTATCGGTTTCGTGGCCGACTTACGGAGTCCCGTTTTTTATATTCTTTGCCCTCGTTCCGCTTCTGATGATGGAACATGGCGTTTCTAAATTTTCAAATTACAACAGAAAAAGCTGGGTCGTTTTTGGTCTTTCTTATGTATGTTTTGTAATTTGGAATGTTGTTACTACAGGCTGGCTGTACGGATCAAAAAATCCTGATGGAAGTCATTCTATGATGGCCGTTGTATTTCCGGTTTTGGTCAATTCTTTTTTATATTCACTCGTTTTTCAATGTTATCATTGGTATAAAAATGCACAGGGAACGTATTGGGGAATGGCTTTTTTAGTAGCGATCTGGATGAGTTTTGAAAAATTTCATCTAAATTGGGAATTAACGTGGCCTTGGTTGAATCTTGGAAATGCTTTTTCAGATTATCCGAAGCTGATACAGTGGTACGATACTTTGGGATCAACCGGTGGAAGTTTCTGGATCTTGCTTGTTAATTTACTCATCTTTTACACCATCAGAATTTGGGAAGCCGGAAGAAAAAGAAAAGATTTAATCATCAATATTTCTGCAACGGTACTTTTGATTGGTCTTCCGATGATTATTTCGTTGATAAAATTCAATAGTTTTAATGAAAAACCGATTGGTGAAGTCAGTGTTTTAATGTTGCAGCCAGATCTTGATCCTTATGGCGAAAAATACGCTAAAGACAGCATCACGATTCAGAATGAACTTTTAGCTTTAGCCGAAAACAACACCAAAGGAAAGATTGATTATTATATCGCTCCCGAAACAGCACTTCCGGGAAGAGGTTCTATTTCTGAAACTGCTTTTGAAAAAAGTGAATTACTCAATAATGTAAAAGGTTTTCTTGCAAAACATCCCCGATCCACTTTTGTAACAGGAATTTCATCACATCATTATTTTTTTGATAAAGAAAACTTACCGAAAGATGCTTTTCAGATCAATGACAGAGTCTGGGTAGAAAGTTACAACTCGGCAGTGCAGATTATTCCTAATCAAAAGGTTGAAGTCTATCACAAAGGAAAGCTTGTTCCGGGTGTTGAAATTTTCCCTTACATGAATGTTTTAAAACCTCTTTTAGGCGATGCGATGATTAATTTGGGAGGAACCGTTGCTTCTCTGGGAACAGATAAAGAGCGTGTTGCTTTTTCAAATCCTTATAATAAAGGAAAGATTGCGCCGATTATTTGCTATGAAAGTATTTATGGTGAATTTGTAACTGATTACGTAAAAAAAGGTGCCAATTTCCTCGGAATCATGACCAATGATTCTTGGTGGGGTGTAACCGAAGGTCACAAACAGCTTCTTTCTTACGCAAGAATGAGAGCTATCGAAACACGAAGAGAAATTGTGCGTTCTGCAAACAGTGGAATTTCTGCTCATATTAATGCAAAAGGTGAAATCTTAGGAGATACTTTTTATGGCGATCAAACTACTTTATTTGCTAAAGTTAATCTTTATGAAGGTGAAACATTTTATGTAAGGACAGGAGATTTTCTTTCGAGACTTTCTATTTTTGCTTTAGGGTTTTTGTTTTTTTATTTTCTGATTAAAAGGTTTCAGAATAAGATGAAGAAAGAAAACGGAAAATAAATTTTTAATATTCCAGATCCGATACTTTAACGGAATTGTTTAAAACAAGGATCAGTTTTACAAACTACAAAACCAGCCTTTTGGCTGGTTTTCTCTGTTTAATTTAAGTTTAAAAATCAAATTCAAACTACTATTTACTTGATCATTAGTTTTTGGGTTATCCAGTTATCTTTAATTTTAATTTTCAGAATGTACATTCCTTTTGGAAGATCAGAAACGGTTACCGACTGATCGCTGTTGAGCTGTACATTGAGTTTTTTACCATCCATTGAATACATTTCTACTGCAGAAGCTTTTTCGCCTTTAATAAAAACTTTTTCAGAAGCCGGATTTGGATATATCGACAGTTTTGTTTTCGCTGAAAAATCATTTACCCCTAATGTATTTTCTACCGATGGATCGGAGTAAACTTTGGATGCATCAATTGATCTTACACTCCAATATACTTGCTGAATAGAAGAATCGAGCGTTAAAAACCAAGAAGGTGTGGTCACAATATATTTCGCTACATCTTGTGCTCCCGGACTTGTTCCTACTTTAATTTCATATTGTAAAGCATTGACCGGAGTTTTATCATCGGTTGCGCCACTCCATGTAAAATTGAATGTATTTCCGTTTTTGTTTAAATTTAAATGGGCTGGAGCGGTTGGTTTTAAATTTGTTTCCGTAGATGTATTTTTATACAATTTAGTGAATGAATTTAAATCTGGATCAGCCCAATCGAAACCCGTCATTAAAACATCCAAATGATTGTTTCCGTCATAATCGAAGAGTCTTATGTTTCCTGATCCTCCTAAATTATACAAAGAAGTATTGCTTGTTTTTGTGAAAGATTGAGAAGCCGGATTGTAAAGAAAAACATTCACCGCCCCGTCATTATTTTTATCATCACCAATCACCACAAAATCATAATATCCATCATTATTAAGATCACCCACATCCACACTCGAAGCAGAAAGCCCTTCTCCGGGAATTTCCTGAGTCGTAAAATGTCCTGTTCCGTCATTCATAAAGACTCCAAGATATTCATCATAATTTCCATCCTGACCAATCGCCACCAAATCTAAAAAACCATCCGCATTGAAGTCCGCATATGCTAATTTCCCACTGGCTAAAGGCAATAAAGTTTGGGATTCCTGAAGTGTACCATTCGAATTTAAATACGTTTTAAAAACAGGATCTGTATTTTTATCATATCCAAAAATGACTACATCCAACAATTGATCATTATTCAGGTCTAAAACTTTAAAACTTCCATTCTGCGTTCCCGAAAGCCATGACTGAGTCAATTGAAAACCGTTTCCTGAATTTTGATAAAGACTTAAATCATAAACAAAACCAGTTCCGTGCACATATTGAGGTCCGTTGATTGCATAATCCTGTTTTCCATCATGATTAAAATCAAAAACTTCTATAGAGCCGTAAACTTTTCCGGCAGTATCTTCCACTTTTGAAAAACCACTTCCATTATTCAGAAAACGATAATGCTTATAATTAACAACATCCTGATAACTCAAACCTGTAGAAACAATATCTAGCAAGCCGTCATTATTGTAATCTATAAATTTAATATCTCCTAAATGAGTAACATCTGTATCTAAATTTCCATAAGCCGAAAAAATGCCATTATTATTGGTATAAGCTTCATTAAACGTAACATCTGCACCTCCGTCTGCATCTATATCTATAGCACCATTATATACAACATCCGGTTTTCCGTCGTTATTAAAATCTCCAATATCACTAGAACCATAATAGAAATTTTTGATGTTGCTGGGAATTTCAGAAAAAGTTTGAGACTGAAACATCATAGGAAGAAGAAAGGCAAAAATAAATAATCTTTTCATTTTATTTTTATTTAGATTAATTAAAAACAAAGATACTGTCAAATATTATTTCAGGCTTAAAATGGAGACTGATATTTATCACATGCCCGCATCTGAAAGACTTTAAAGAAAATCAATGAATGCTAAGTCATTAAAAATGATAAATATTTATTATAAAATTTACACAAAAACTTGTCTATCTAAAAAAATCTTCGTTATTTTGCAACCTCAAATATTATACAAATAAGAACATCGAGATATGTCAAGAATTTGCCAGATAACAGGAAAGCGTGCAATGGTTGGTAACAACGTTTCCCACGCTAATAACAAAACGAAGCGTCGTTTTGAAATTAACTTATTGGAAAAGAAATTTTACCTTCCAGAGCAAGACAAGCACGTTACGCTTAAAGTTTCAGCTCATGGATTGAGAATCATTAACAAGATTGGAATCGAAGAGGCTATCGAAAGAGGCATCAGAGAAGGATTGATTAAAAAGAACTAAAATCATGGCAAAAAAAGGAAATAGAGTTCAAGTAATACTTGAATGTACAGAGCACAAAGAAAGCGGTATGCCAGGAATGTCTAGATACATTTCTACAAAAAATAAAAAGAACACTACAGAAAGATTGGAATTGAAAAAATACAATCCGGTTCTTAAGAGATCTACCCTTCATAAAGAAATCAAGTAATTTATAAATATAATTTACCATGGCAAAGAAAGTAGTAGCAACCCTACAAAGCGGACAGTCTAAAAAAATGACTAAAGTCGTGAAAATGGTGAAGTCTTCTAAATCAGGAGCTTACGTTTTCGAAGAAAAAGTAATGAATGCAGACGAAGTTGAAGGTTTTTTGAAAAAATAATCTAGAACTTTATTTACAATACAAAAACTACTCATATTTTGGGTAGTTTTTTTGTTATCTTTGCTTTTAATACGCTGGATGTAGGATGTCTGAAGCTAGATGTTTATAAAATTTACGTTATTTTGTAAACATCCAACTTCCATCATCCTGTATCTGACAATAACTAAATTCCAGAATTCATACAATGAGTTGGTTTAAAAATATTTTCAAAAAAGAAGAAAAAGAAACTTTAGACAAAGGTTTGGAAAAATCTAATCAAGGTTTCTTTGAAAAAATGACTAAAGCCGTAGTCGGCAAAAGCAAAGTAGATGATGAAGTTCTGGATAATCTGGAAGAAATATTGATAGCTTCAGATGTTGGTGCTTCTACAACCATCAAAATCATTGAGAGAATTGAAGAGCGTGTTGCCAGAGACAAGTATGTAGGTGTAAACGAATTAGATCAAATTCTACGTGAAGAAATCTCAGGACTTCTTTTAGAAAATCCTCACGCAGGAAGCGGAAATATCGATACCTCTAAAAAGCCATACGTTATTATGGTTGTTGGAGTAAACGGTGTAGGAAAAACAACCACCATCGGAAAACTAGCGCACCAGTTTAAATCTGAAGGTAAAAAAGTAGTTTTAGGAGCTGCAGATACGTTCAGAGCCGCAGCTGTTGATCAGCTTGTTATTTGGAGTGAAAGAGTGGGTGTTACGATTGTAAAACAGGAAATGGGTTCCGACCCTGCTTCTGTGGCTTTTGATACCGTACAAAGTGCAGTTGCTCAGGATGCTGATGTAGTAATTATAGATACTGCAGGAAGACTTCACAATAAAATAAACCTGATGAATGAGCTTTCTAAAATCAAGAGAGTGATGCAAAAAGTAATTCCTGATGCTCCACACGAGATCTTATTGGTTCTTGATGGTTCTACAGGACAAAATGCTTTTGAACAGGCAAAACAATTCACAGCAGCAACTGAAGTGAATGCTTTAGCAGTAACAAAATTAGACGGAACAGCAAAAGGCGGTGTTGTAATTGGTATTTCAGATCAGTTTCAAATTCCGGTAAAATATATAGGGGTTGGAGAAAAGATGCAAGACCTTCAACTTTTTAATGGTACAGAGTTTGTAGATTCGTTCTTCAAGAAGAGATAAATTCTCTTTGAAACAAATCATTCAAATTTATTAACATTAAAAAAATTAAAATTATGGGATTTATAACATGGATTATCTTTGGTCTATTGGCAGGAGCACTTGCTAAAGTGATTATGCCCGGAAAACAAGGCGGCGGTTGGCTGATAACGATTATCTTAGGTATCGTTGGTGCATTCGTCGGCGGCTTGATTGGAGTATATATTCTTCATTGGGGCGATGTAGATTCTTTCTGGAACTTCAGAAGCTGGTTCCTTGCCATTGGTGGTGCAATCCTTGTACTCTGGCTTTACGGAATGGCAACTAGGAAATAAATAAATTCTTTAAAAAAACAAAAATCCCGATTTGAAAATTTCAAATCGGGATTTTTTATGAACAATATAATTTAGTCAATTTTGATTCTGTAAGGCATTTCCATTTTTACCTCAGATTTTAATTTCTCGCTGGTAAGCTGTTCTAGGATTTCATAGTTTGCTTTACCAATTTTATTTTTAATGACTCTTGCAGAAATATCATCTTCATTCATATCTTCAAAAATCTGCTCAAATGCGGTCATCTTTTTAGGGTACGAAGCAACGTTGTAAGACTTCAAGTTTGCTTTTTGTGCTGCAAATTTCACTGCGTCATTTAATGTTCCCAATTCGTCTACCAATCCTATCTCTTTTGCGCGAACTCCGCTCCAAACTCTTCCACCTCCGATGTTATCAATTTGCTCAAAAGTCTGCTTTCTGTTTTGAGTTACAAAATGTACAAATCTTTTGTACGTTCCTTCCACACTTCTTGTCATTAAATTTACTCCGTAAGGTGTAAGCCCATGCAATGAAGAATAGTAAGCTGAGTTAGCATTGGTAGCAACAATATCAGAACGCACTCCGTTTTTATTAGCAATATCTTTAAAGTAAGGCAATACTCCAAAAACCCCGATAGATCCTGTTAACGTATTAGGTTCAGAATAAATTTTATCAGCACCCATTGCAATATAATAACCACCTGAAGCTGCGTAATCACCAAAAGATACCACAAGAGGTTTTTTCTTTTTTAATTGTTGAAGTTCGAATAAGATCTCATCAGAAGCATTAGCACTTCCACCCGGAGAATTAATTCTTAAAACAACCGCTTTTACTTTATCATCTTCCTGAAGGTCTTTGATATATTTAATATATTTTTCAGAATAAATATCATTGTATTCATCACCACTATTAATAGAACCTGATGCGTATAAAACCGCTACTTTTTCACCTGAACTATCTTTATCATTATATGAATCAATATACTTTTGCAGCGAAACTTTGTTAAGTTTATCTTTTTCAGCAATACTTAATTTTGCTTTGATCATTTGATCATATTCCGTTTTCTGAATCAGTTTATCCGCCAATTTATATTTTACGGTTAAATCCGGAATCATTCCATACAAACTATCTACAACGGTTTTAAATTCGTCAGCTTTCATTTTTCTTGAAGCAGCCATTTTTGATGAAGTATTTCCCCAAATATCATTTAATAAAGTACTCAACTGCTCTTGATTTTCTGGAGATATATCATTTCTTAAGAATGGCTCTACCGCAGATTTGAATTTTCCGTGACGGATTACTTCAATACCAATACCATATTTTTCGGCAAAATCTTTGAAGAAAGTAACTTCTGTAGCCAACCCTTTAAGCTCAATACCTCCAGATGGATTCAGATAATACTGATCTGCAACAGATCCTAGATAATATGAAGACTGAGAAACAGAATTCCCGTATGCATACACAAATTTACCACTCTTTTTAAAGTCTTCAATAGCATTCCTCAAATCGTCAATCTGAGTAGTTCCTGCGCTAATATGATCAGTCTCTATGCTTATCCCTTTAATATTATCATCATCTTTAGCCTTATGAATAGCTTCTACAGCATCATAAATAAGGATGTTGGTATTTTTACTTTTAATATTAAAAATACTTTGCTGCTCTTCTGTGGGACTATCAATAATAGAGGTCTTCAGATTGATTGTTAAGACAGAATTCTTTTTTACATCAACAGACTTCTCTCCACTCATAGAACCGATAGCAATCATGATAATAAAAAAGAAGAAAAACACGAAGCATAATATGACTATAGCCACTATATTTGCTAATACATTTTTAAAGAAACTCTTCATAAATAATCTTTTTTCTATATGTCGCAACATAAGGTGGTTTTGTTACTAGGAAGTAACATTGGTAATCAAAAAAATAATATAGAGATGGCTTTAACTAAAATAAGCGAAGCTAGTTCCATATTAAAAAAAAGTGAATATTTAACATCAGAACCCGTAGAATTTGTCAGTTCTAATATTTTTTGTAATATTGCAATAATAATATCTACTCACCTATCACCTATTCAACTGCTTGATTATGTGAAAAAAATAGAGATTGAAATGGGTCGACTTACTGACTCTACGATCTCAAAAGTTTACACAGACAGAATTATTGATATTGATATTGTGAAGTATGATGAGTTAAAATTTTTATCAGAAAGATTAGAAATCCCTCATAACAAACATCTTTTTGAAAGAGAATTTTCTAAGATATTATTAAAAGATTTTATTTAAAAAATACAAACACATAAAACATATTGTATGAAATTAGGTTTATTATTATTGGCCGCTTTGCCTATTGCTACTTATGCTCAAGACAGTATTTCCATAAACTCTCCAAACGAATATCCCAATACGTTTTCTTCTGGTTCTGCAAATGTTCAAAAATTTGACAACAAAGCAAGAAGATTCAGAGATTGGTCTATTTCCGTCGGTGGAGGTGGTGCATTTATGGTTACCTCAGACCTTACTTCTTTTTATGATAAAAAAGTAAACTTGGGATACAACAGCTATGTAAGCTTAGACAAACAAATCTCGCACACTTTTGGGGTAAGCCTTGCCTACCAAAAAGGAGAAACAAACCAAAAAGGAGTACAGATAGGCCCTCGTGGGAAAACAGCCGGTGTAGGAGAAGCAAAGACAAAATATGATCAAATTGCTCTAATAGGAGATGTTAATTTCTCTAATCTTTTGAGAAGAGTTGATAATTATTCACATTACAGATGGGCATTACATGGGTATGGAGGAATTGGTTTCATGAGCTTCAATACCTCTTTACATGATAATGAAGAATTTAGATGGAGCAATTCACCTAAACGAGTACCTTTATTTATAGATCAAAAAATGGATATTAGTTCATTTTACTATCAAGTGGGTGCAGGTTTAAAATATAATGTTTCAAAACTTATCGATATTGAAGCCAGAGCAATGTACATTATCAGTGGTGATGATGAATTCGATGGCGGTGGATGGGCAGGCCCTGCAGATTATGATCTTACCAGTGGTAACTCTAAATATAACATGATCAACGACAAAAGATCAGACAATATGTTAACTGTTAATTTAGGTGTATCGTTTAAATTAGGTAAACAAATATCTCATTTAGCTTGGCACGATCCTTTACAAGAAGTCTATTATAGAACAAATGTGCTTGACAACACGGCAAATGAGCTTGTGGTATGCGAAAAAGGAGATAATGACAATGATGGTGTTTGTGATGACTGGGACAGAGAATTGAATACTCCTGCAGGAGCAAGAGTAGATGGTGCTGGTGTAGCATTGGATATGGATCTTGATGGTGTCATCGATTTATATGACAAATGTGTTACGGTTCCTGGGTCACCAGACAATAATGGTTGCCCTATCAACTAAGCATACAGTAAAAAACTCATTTAATTAACTAAATAAATAAAAATACATACTATGAAATTAAGTTTAGCAATTGTCGCCTTAGCCCTAGCTGTTCCCACAGTGAGCTATGCACAAGATTCAATAGCCGTAGTTTCTACCAACGAATATCCAAATACATTTTCTTCTGGTTCTGCCAATATTTCACCTTTCACTCAAAAATCTAAAAGATTTAATGATTGGGCTGTGTCATTTGGTGCAGGGGTACCTATGATACAATCAGCAGATTTAACTTCTATTAAAAACGGTAACGGTAAAAATCTTTTCGGTTACTCTGCTTATGTAAGTATTGATAAAGCAATTACTCATGCTTTCGGTCTTAAGGTACAATACGACAGAGGAGAAACAAGACAAGGTTGGTTTAATACAAAAGACTCTGCTCCTGATATGAATGCCGTAGGTGCAAGAACACAATATGATGCAATCTCATTACTAGGTGACATCAACTTCTCAAATCTTTTAAGAAGAGTTGACAACAAGTCTACTTACAGATGGGCAATACATGGATATGCAGGTGTTGGTGCTTTAGCATTTAGAGCGTACCAGAAAGATGCAACCGGACAAAGATTAATGACAGAAGTAAAACCTTTTAAACTTGGTTCACTCTTCGGTCAAGCCGGAGCGGGGGTTAAATTTAAATTAAACAGAAGATTAGACCTTGAAACAAGACTAATGTATGTTTACACAGGTTCTGACGAGTTTGATGGTGGTGGTGCACAATATAGTGCTATTAACCAAAGAGAAGAACAGGTTTCTGACAATTTCTTCAACGCAACCGTTGGTCTGTCTTTAAAATTAGGAAAACATGAATCTCACCTAATGTGGCACGATCCATTGCAGGAGATTTATTACAAACTAGATGTTTTGGCGAATAAAAACCAGGATATTGAAGTTTGTAAGAAAGGAGATGCTGATAATGACGGAGTTTGTGACGATTGGGATAGACAACTTGATACTCCTGCTGGTGCAAGAGTTGACGGTGCAGGTGTAGCTCTTGATGCAGATTTAGACGGAGTAATCGACCTTTACGATAAGTGTGTAACAGTTCCTGGACCAGTAGAAAACCAAGGTTGTCCTTTAACTCCTACTGAACCAAGTGGACCTGTAATAGAAACTGCTACAAATATGGAGGGAATTGAGTTTGATTTTAATTCAGACAGAATTTTACCAAACAACACCCCTATCCTTAACAATGCCGTTAATTATATCAATTCTTCAAATGCAACATATACTGTAATTGGAGCTACTGATACAAAAGGTACAGATGAGTATAACCAAAAATTATCTGAAAGAAGAGCAAACAGTGTGAAAAATTACCTTATCAAAAACGGTGTGGGTAAAGATAAAATTAATGCGGTAGGTAGAGGTGAAAAAGACCTAAAATACCCAGAATGTGATCCTGCTGAAAAATGCCCTGAATGGAAGAACAGAGCAAACAGAAGAGTTTATTTCGAAGCTAAATAATAAAACTTCTTATTATAAAATTAAAGCCATGCATTGCGTGGCTTTTTTTGTCTCAATACTTTCCTTACATTTACCTTATGATTTCCTCGAAAGATTTTAATGAACTTAAAAATAAAACCCTTAAGCATTTTTGGGGTTATGATCAATTCAGAGATTCTCAAGAAGTGATTATTGATTCTGTTATCAACAGAAAAGATACATTAGTTCTTCTTCCAACCGGCGCCGGAAAATCATTATGTTATCAGCTTCCTGCTTTATTACAGGAAGGAACTTGTCTTGTAATTTCTCCCTTATTGGCATTGATGAAAGACCAGGTTAACCAATTAAAATTCAGAGGAATTGAAGCAGAATACCTCAGTTCAGAATTGGATGAGTTTGATGCTGAAGTCATTTACAACAGATGTAAAGACGGCTTAACAAAATTACTGTATGTTTCACCGGAAAGACTGACCAATAAATTATTCATTCAACAAATTGAGGAAATTCAGCTATCATTTATTGCGGTGGATGAAGCACATTGTATTTCTGAGTGGGGACAAGATTTCAGACCCAGTTATCAGAACATTAAAGATTTCAGAAAAAATAATCCGGAAATTACTTGTCTTGCATTGACAGCAACAGCAACTCCAAAAGTTTTAGATGAAATTAAAAATAAACTGGAACTTAAAGATCCACAGGTATTTCAAAAAAGTTTCAAAAGAGATAATATTAAAATTTTCACCGAAGAGATTTCAGATAAATATCAAAAGGTTTTTACCATTCTTAAATATGCTAAAGAGTCGGGAATTATCTATGTGAGAACCCGAAAAGATGCCGAATTACTCACTGAATTTCTTCACAGACATAAAATTCAGAATGTTGATTATTTCCATGCAGGATTATCAACAAAAGAAAAAAACGAAAGACAAAATTTCTGGAACAACAGTAATCAAAATGTATTAATTTCCACCAATGCTTTTGGAATGGGGATCGATAAAGATAATGTACGTTTCGTCATTCACTTCTCCCCTTCTCAGTCGATTGAAAATTATTATCAGGAAATCGGTCGTGCAGGAAGAGATGGCAAAAGAAGTTATGCATTCATGCTTTGGAACAAGCAGGAGATTTCAAATTTTGATCAAATTCTAAGAAATCAGATTCCCAATAAAGCTGAATTTCTAAAAATCATTTCTTATCTGTATTCCAAATTTCAGGTAGCAGAATTTGAGCTTCCCGAAAAGGTTTTTCAATTAAATACTTCCGGAATCCAAAGTTTCACTAAACTTTCAACAGCGAAGATTAAAAATGTTCTGAATTTTCTTCATACCCAGGAAATTATTTTCCACAACAGCAACAAAAGTTTGTCGTCACTCGAACTTCTCATTAAGCCTGATGAAATCGATCAGCTTCCACAGAAAGATGCTTATTTTATCGAACATCTTTTGCGTAGCATTTCTGGAATTACTACACACAAAGTAATGTTCAGCGAGCAGAACGTAAGCAATAAAATCGGAGTAAGTATTCATCTGATTAAAGAACGCCTGAAAGAATTACAGCAGAAAAATTATCTTGAATATATTGATGGAGCTTTGGCGAGTGTGAAATTTCTGAAACCACGGGACGAAAGAGCTATCAACGCAATGTATTGGAATCTTTTTGAACATATTCAAAAAAATAAAATCCAGAAGTGGGAAGAGATGAAATTTTTCATCGAGGACAATCAATACTGTAAAATGAAATTGATCCTCTCCTATTTTGGTGAAAAAAATACTAAAAACTGCGGACAATGCACCGTTTGCGAAAAAAACAAACAGTCTATTTTCGGTAAAAATGTTTCTTTGGAAATCATTAAGGTTTTAAATAAAAAGCCGGCAACCATTGAAGAAATTTCTATACAGTTGCAGTTTCAGAGCAAAGAAAATATTTTAGAAAATCTTATTTTCTTATTAGATTCCGGAAAAGTAAAAATGCTGAATTTTAGAACGTACGCGTTGACATAAGTAATAAGTAATGAGTAATTGGTAATAGCAATTAAAAAATTCATAACTCATAATTTCTAACTTATAACTCAAGAGTTTTATCTTTGCACCATGAAATCATTGAAAGTCGTTTTTTTGGGCACTCCGGAGTTTGCAAAAACTGCATTGGAAGCCATTCACCAATCTCATCATGAAGTTGTAGGCGTTGTCACCGTTGCTGATAAAGCAAGCGGACGCGGGCAAAAGATCAACCAATCTCCTGTAAAAGTTTTTACTTCCGAAAATAACATTCCTGTTTTTCAGCCTGAAAAATTGAGAAATCCTGAATTTTTAGAAGAATTAAGAAAATTAGATGCTGATGTTTTTGTAGTAGTCGCTTTTAGAATGATGCCTAAAGTTTTGTTTGAAATGCCTAAAATGGGAACTTTCAACCTTCATGCTTCCCTGCTTCCAGATTATAGAGGTGCCGCTCCAATTAATTATGCGGTAATTAATGGAGAAGAAAAAACTGGAGCAACTACATTTTTTATTAACGAAAAAATTGATGAAGGAAATATTTTATTGCAGGAAGAAATTCCGGTTTTGGAAAATGAAAACGCAGGAAGTCTTCACGACAGATTAATGGAAATGGGTTCAAAATTGGTCGTAAAAACTTTGGATGGATTAGCAGAAAATTCGATCATAGAAAAACCTCAGCCTGAAGTGGAACATCCAAAAAATGCTTTTAAAATCTTCAAAGAAGACACCAGAATCGACTGGACGAAAAATTCAAAAGAAGTTCATCAGTTTATTTTAGGAATGTCACCTTATCCAGCAGCTTTCACCACTTTAAAAATTAGTGAGGAAGAAAAAGGATTAAAAATATACAATGGAAAATTTGAAGTTTCAGAGCACGGAAAACCTGTTGGAAGTTTAGAGATTTCAAAAAATGATTTTAGAATCTATACAAAAGACGGAATGTACTTTCCTTTAGAATTACAATTGGAAGGAAAGAAAAGAATGAATGTTAAAGATTTTCTAAACGGATTTAGAAATTTTGACGAAATAAAAATGGCTTGAGTAAATCAAGCCATTTTTTTATTGTGAATTGTGAATAGTTAATTTTGCTTCGCAAGTAAATTGAAAACGCAATCAAAAAATTGACTACGAAGTGAATTCACCATTGACCATTCACATTTTAAAGTTGAACCATCTCTGTCACCTCAACATCATAACCTCCAACCTGAGGTTTTACGTTAGGATTTTGAGTGATTACTTTAAATTTATTAATTCCTAAATTCTTCAAAATCTGAGTCCCGATTCCGTAATCTCTGTAGTTAAATGCTGCAGTAGGATGCTTTTGCTGTCCATCCTGATAATTTAAAAACTGTTGCAATTTTCTTAGTGTATTTTCAGAATTTGAAACATTATTGATGAAAATAATTGCTCCTTTTCCTGCTTCATTTACCATTGATGTTACTTTTTCCAACAATGGTTTTTCACCGTTATTCAATCTGGTTAAGACATCAAAATAAGAATCAGAAGATTGAACTCTTACCAAAACAGGCTCGTCAACGGTCCAAGATCCTTTTGTTAAAGCAAAGTGAATCTGGTCATTTGAAGTTTCTCTGAAAGCACAGAAATCAAATTCACCATAAGCAGTTTGCACTTTTCTTTCCTCAATTCTTTCGATTAAGTTTCCTTTTTTAAGCTGGTAATGAATCAAATCTTCAATAGATACAATTTTCATATCATGCTTCTGAGCAAAGACATGTAAATCCGGCAAACGAGACATAGAACCGTCTTCGTTCATAATTTCACAGATTACACCACCTTCTTTTAAACCAGCCAAGCTCGTTAAATCAATTGCAGCTTCTGTGTGACCTGCTCTTTTCAAAACACCACCTTTTCTTGCACGAAGCGGGAAAATGTGACCTGGACGCATGAAATCTGTTGGTTTAGATTTTTCATCCATCAAAGCTAAAATAGTTTTCGCTCGGTCTCCGGCAGAAATTCCGGTAGAAGTACCGTCACCCAAAAGGTCAACAGAAACCGTAAATGCAGTTTCTTTAGGATCGCTGCTTCGGCTTACCATTACATCTAATCCTAACTCATCACATCTTTTTTCTGGAAGCGGCATACAAATCAACCCTCTTCCGTGAACTGCCATAAAATTAATTAACGCAGGTGTTGTCAATTCGGCAGCACAAAGAAAATCACCTTCATTTTCTCTGTCTTCATCGTCTACCACTATAATTATTTTACCATTTTTAAGGTCTTCAATCGCCTCTGGAATAGTATTTAGTTTAATATCTGACATTTTTACTTTAAATTTTCGCAAAGATACTCAATAAAATAAGCATCAACAATTAATATGAGCGGTTTGTGCAACCGCTTTCGCTTAACTATAAAAGTTGCAGAAGATTTTAACACATTAGTCACATAAGTTTTTTAGCTAAAGCTTTGAAAATATTGAGAACACATAAGTTTTCAAAATATTTTTAAAGCTAAAAAATCTGCGTAAATCTGCCGGAGTTAAAATTAAAACAAAGAATCTGTCGCTTTTTTTATAATCTCGTATGATTCCAGTCTTTTTTGATGGTCATAGATATGAGAATTGATCATCAATTCATCCACCTGATATTTTTCCTGAAAGTTTTTAATCTGTTCAGCAATTTCATCTTGGTTTCCAATAAAACTAAATTTTAATTTCTGTAAAACCATCGATTTTTCCATCGCCGACCAAATAGTATCCATATCTTCAATCGGTGCCGGAAAAGGTTTCCTGTCGTTTCTGATAATATTAATGAACGCCTGAAACAATGTCGTAGAAAGAAAATGTGCTTCTTCAGAAGTTTCTGCAGCAATTCCGTTCACACAAGCCAAAATAAAAGGTTTATCTAAATATTTTGAAGGCTCGAAATGTTCTCTGTAAATTTTAAAAGCCATATCCATTTGTTCGGGAGCGAAATGTCCCGCAAAAGCATACGGAAGTCCTAATTCTGCAGCCAACCAAGCGCTGTCTGTGCTTGAACCGAGAATATACATCGGAATATCTAAACCTTCACCGGGAATTGCACGAACCAAAGCGTTTGAATTTTCTTTCGAAAAATATTTCTGTAATTCTAAGATCTGTCTCGGAAATTGTTCATTGATAATAGCCGGATTTCTTCCCAAAGCTTGAGCCGTTAAACCATCTGTTCCGGGAGCTCTCCCTAAACCAAGATCGATTCTTCCCGGAAAAAGTGATTCTAAAGTTCCGAATTGTTCGGCAATAACGAGCGAACTGTGATTTGGAAGCATAATTCCACCTGAACCCACTCTTATTTTTTTTGTTCCGTTGGCGATGAAACCAATCAGAACTGAAGTTGCGGAACTTGCAATACTTTCCATATTGTGATGTTCGGCAAGCCAGAATCTTTTATAATCTAAATTTTCAGTGTGATTTGCTAAAGACAAACTGTCCTGAAAAGTATCGTGAATGGTTTTCCCCTGTTTTACGGGAGCTAAATCAAGCACGGATATATTAAAATTTTTCATTTATTAAATTTAACCAAGCAAAGTTAAGGCTAATAAATTGCATTAGTTACTTTTTGTAATTGATGGAATTGATTGGTGTGTTGTGGGAAAAACTATTGGAAAATAAGTTTGAAGTTTCAGCTTTTGTTTATACGGAATTCTTATTTTATATTTGGTAAAACTTATACTGATGAAAAAAATCCTGTTAATTCTTACTCTTTTAATTTTTAGTAATATGTTATTTTCTCAAAATAAAATGAACATTCCAACTGAATTCCCTACAGATTATGGCACTTTTACATTTCCTTTAGGATCAAAAATAATTTTGGAACTTAAAGAAACTACAAAAGGTAAATACGAATATAGAGTTTTAAGTATCGAACCTTTTAAACATTATTATTCTTTACAAAAAAGAGAAAATTTATTTAAGTTAAATCCCGATAAAAACACCATAGAAATATACTTTATGGGAGCTTTTTATAATCAGGGAAATGATGATAAAGATTGGAAAACTCTTTTGAACTTGAGAAACAATCTTGAGATTCCTTTAAACTATAAAGCCGATATTAAATATTATCATAAAGATGATTTTGAAAACACCTCAATTATAGGTGCTTTTCCAAAAGCAACAGCAAATGAAATTTGGGCTCACAAAATTGATTTTATAACATTATACAATTTTGAAAAATTAGAAAGGTAAAATAAGTAAATTCTGAAAACTTAAAATGCAACCAAAAATCACGTACATCGAAAACAAATCTAAAGGTCATAATAGATTGGCTTGGATTGGTTTCATAGAATTTTCAAAATCTGGTCAAACAGTTTATTTTAATGGAAAGACATTGAAAAAATTGAAAAACCCAGGAATTAATACCAATGATTTTGATATTGAAACCGGCGAAGAATATTGGGTTTCAGGAGTTAAGGAAAACGGACAGAACAGACATCAATTTGGTGGAGGAAAAATAATGATTGATAAAACTCAATTGATGAATATTTAAAATTGGTTGATTTTGATATTCTTGACCAGAACAATTTTACAATAATTGAATTTTCTAAAACTGATAAAAGTAGATTTAACAAAATTGAAAATACAGAAGTAGAATTTATGAACGAAAGTCGATCTGCAACTTATGGGATAATAACAAAAGAAAGTTAAGCAGTATTTAAAATAAAAGGATTCGGTGTAAAACTGAATCCTTTTATTTTAATTGTTATTCTTCTCCTTCTGATACGTAAAATGATTGATCAAAATCCTTATTTCATTAAATTCAAAATCATTCGGTAAAGCAGCTTTCCAATCGGTTAGATTTTCTTTAGGATCTCTGTGAAACATTTCTTTAAATGCTTTGATTTTATCGGAAGTAATCACTCTGGCAATGTCCAGCAAACCCTGTTCTGCAAATTTTGCCAAATGACCGATCACGGTTTCTTTTACCAAACCTCTTTCCATGGCAATTTCGGAAATCGTTTTTCCCTGTTCAAACAATTGAAAAGTAAGAACCTGAGACGGAACTTTCGCAATTTTCATGCTGACTTCTTTATCATTTTTTTCATCCAGAAGTTTGGTTTCCAGTAAATGAATTTCTTTTAGACTGTTCAGGTATTCTTCAATATCTTCGAGCCAGTTTTTAAGCTCTTCATTGTATTGTTTTAAGCCTTTTGCGCCTTTTATTTCAGCATAAAATTCTTTCAGTGGATTAAAAACCTTGTCTCTTATTTCGGTAAAAAAGAAATTCACCGCACCTTTTGATTTGCTTTCAATCTCACTCCAATCTTCTTTCTTTTCAATAAATAAATTGACTTTCTGGAAAATGATTCGCTCCAGTTTTTCAAAAATTTTACCTAGATTTAAAACATCACGTTTCAACTGAAGATACAGCTGATTAGATTTTGTACGGTCGATACTTTTGGTAACAATCGAAAGATTATTCCACTGCTCCACTTCTTTTAAAAACCATTGACAATCTACTGTACGAAGTACTTTTCGGATGCTGTAATCGTATTTTTCCTGATTTAAAATACTTTCAACATTATCATTTGCCTGCGTTTCCCCCTGAAATTTCAGAATCCGGTTGTCTTTAAAAATAACTTCAGGAGTAATTTTAGATTTTAAAACAATTCCTTCCAACGTTCGGCAACGTGACAACGCCACATAAACCTGACCCGCCGTAAAACTTTTTCCGGCATCGATAATCACTTTATCAAACGTTAAACCCTGACTTTTGTGGATCGTCACCGCCCAAGCTAATTTTATCGGAAACTGCTCAAAGCTTCCCAAAACTTCTTCTTTAATATTTTTATCGGTATCGAGAGAATATTTTTTCTGTTCCCAGACCTCTCTTTTTACGGTAATTTCACGTTCACTTCCTTCAAGAATAACTTTTACTTCATTTTCATCTAAAGAAGAAATTTCACCTAATTTACCATTGAAATATTTCTTTTCACCCGTAATATCATTTCTGATAAACATGACCTGGGCTCCGACCTTTAATTCTAAAAACTGCTCATTCGGAAACTGATTTTCTTTAAACTCACCAAATAGCTTCGCTTCGTAAGACTTGGGACTTACTTTTATATCCTTCAGTTTTTCCTGATTGATATCGTCTGCCATTTTGTTGTGCGAACAGAGATAAACGTAAGGATCTTCTCCCGCTTCGAAACCCGGATCATATCTTTCGTTAAGATGATTAAAATCAATATTGGCAACATCTCCGTCACGAATCGCATTTAATATTTCTAAAAATCCCTGATCGGTTTGACGGTAGACTTTCGTTAATTCAATCGTCAGTAAAGGAATATCTTTAATCGCCAAACTATCGAAAAAGAAAGGCGAATTGTAAAACATTTTCAAAACATGCTCATCTCTTACCACCGGTGGAAGCTGATACAGATCTCCGATGAACAACATTTGAACGCCACCAAAACGCTGATTATTTCTTCGGATAAATCTCAAAGAAAAATCCATCATATCCAAAACATCAGCACGAAGCATAGAAACCTCATCAATAATCAAAACCTCAACTTCTCTTAACAGTTTAAGCTTATCTTTTCTGTATTTGAAATGTTGTTGAAGATCAAGAATATTATTGGCCAAACTACTGTCAATACGTTCTGTAGTCGGCAAAAAAGTACGCAAAGGCAAACCAAACATTGAATGAATGGTAACTCCGCCTGCATTGATTGCGGCAATTCCCGTGGGTGCTACAACAATGTGCTTTTTTTTCGTTTTCTTTACAAATTCGTTTAGAAATGTAGTTTTCCCCGTTCCTGCTTTTCCTGTAAGAAAAACACTTCGGCTGGTGTATTCAATTAAGTCAAAAAAATGATTGTTCATCGTTTGCAAAATTACGGAAAATGTGAATAGGCATAAACTTTGATTTGCTTAAAAAAATTAATTTATGAAAAACTCGATCATTAAATACTCAGCTCTTGTATTAATCAGCGCATTTACAATGAGTTCATGTGCCTCTTCAAATTCTGGCAACACCACAAATTTACCCATAGATATCGCGGACAGACCTGCAGATGAAAGCAGCAAAAAATATGATGAAGCCAATCTGGATAAATTAAAAAGCATCATAGAATCTGAAATAGCAAAAGAAAAATGCACCTCAGCTTCCGACTGGGCTTTTGCACCAATGGGCTCTAAAGCTTGCGGTGGACCCGTTTCATACATTGCTTACCCTAAAAAATTGGAAGCTTCAATTCTTAGAAAAATTGAAAATTATACACAGACCATGTCTGAATTCAATAAAAAATATGGCATTACTTCAGACTGTATGATGATTGCAGAACCATCCGGCATAAGATGTCAAGGCGAAAAAGCAGTTTTGATTTATTAATAATTCAAATTAGTTTTAATAAAAATAAAAGCTCTGAACTAATTATTAGTCAGAGCTTTTTGTATTTTTGAAGATCTTTTTTATCGTGTGATCTTAATCTTTATACCAAGAAGAATATTTCACATAATTATCTGCAATTCTATTTACTTCACCTTCCAGAAGCGCTGCAGAAATATCTTTAATTTTTCTGGCAGGAACACCGCCCCAAACTTCACCAGATTTTATATGCGTTCCCTGAGTTACCACAGAACCTGCACCAACAATTGAATTTTCTTCAATAGTACAGTCATCCATGACGATAGAGCCCATTCCAATTAAAACATTGTCATGAATTCTACAACCGTGAACGATTGCGTTGTGACCGATTGAAACATTATTTCCGATTTCTAAAGGGAATTTTTCATACGTACAATGCAACATGGCATTATCCTGTACATTTACTTTTTTGCCCATCTTGATGTAGTTCACATCACCTCTTATTACCGCATTGTACCAAATACTACAGTTTTCACCCATCACTACATCACCAATAATAGTTGCGGTCTCTGCCAAAAATGTATTTTCTCCGATTTGCGGTGTCTTTCCTAAAAGTTCTTTTATAAGTGCCATTTAATATATTTTGAAAATTTAAATAAGCTAATTTGAAAATTTAAATAATGAAATCACAAATTGCAAATTACAGTGATAGCAAAAATCTAACTTCCAATCTCTAGCTTCTAAGTTCTAAATCCGTATTTTTGTACTCTCAAATTTAACGAAAAAATGCGTACGATACTTATAGAACCAACAGAAAACCCAAAAGTGATGAAATTTGTAGCTGATTACAACTTGATTCCAGGGTCTTTAGAGTTGGACAGAGATTCAGATATATCAGAAATTCCTTTAGCACAAGAGCTTTTTAATTATCCTTTTGTGGAAAGAGTTTTCATTACCGCTAATTTTGTAGCGGTAGCAAAACAGGATACTGTAGAATGGGAACATGTTGTTGACAGTCTGAAAAATATAATTGAAGACGAGCTTTTGGCCAACCCAAGAATTTATCTTCAGAAAAAAAAGGAAATGATTGAGATTTATGCTGAAATGACTCCGAATCCTAATGCAATGAAATTTGTGTCAAGCAAAATGCTGATGGACGGTTTTGTAGAAGTAAAATCTAGAAACGAAGCCGAAGGAGTTCCTTTAGCTCAGGCTATTTTCACAGAATTTGATTTTGCGAAAGAAGTTTTTATTTCAGATAATTTTGTAGCGGTTACCAGAGATAATTCTGTGGAATGGCATCAGGTAATGATGGCTGTTCGTGGTTATATTGCAGAATATCTTCAAAGCGGAGGTATAATTTCAAATATTGAGTCTCAAAAGCATGAAAATCCGGTTGAAAAAATCATCAACAGAGATTATACAGATGATGAGCAGAAAATTTCTGATATTCTAAATGAATATGTAGCTCCTGCTGTAGAAAACGACGGTGGAAAAATTTCTTTAATGGAATATGACGCAAGCAACAAAACGGCAAAGATGTTGCTACAAGGTGCTTGTTCAGGATGCCCAAGTTCAACAGCGACTTTAAAAGGTGGAATCGAAAATATTTTAAAACAATTCCTTCCGGATTTGGTAGAACACGTGGAAGCTGTCAACGGATAATCTTTTCCTATGAGAATATTTCTTCTTTTAATTGGTTTTAGTTTAAGTCTTCTTTCATGCAAAAAGGAGCCTCAGCTGAATGACAGAATTCATGACGACCTTGTAGAAATGGGCGTTGCGAAAGACAGCATTCAGAAGATGGATACTATTTTGGGGAAATTAAACAAGAAAAACACAGCCTTTCTTGATTATTATTTCCATAATTATTATGAATTGGATAAAGAAATTCAAGACGAAATAAAAAAATTAAAAGGAGAACAATTCGTCTATGATAAAGATGAAGAATATTTTACATTATTTACAAAAATAGCCACTCAAAAAGGCGATCAATATTTAAAATCTTTGGGTATGACCGGAGAGGAAGAACATTTTGCGTTGGAACTTTATATTTTACGTTTAAAGAAAAAATATGGTCCAACAATTGATGAAAGAATGAGAAATCTAAATTAACGATGAAGGGAATTCTATTAGTAAACCTGGGATCACCAAGATCTACGGCAGTAAAGGATGTAAGGGAATATCTTGATGAATTCCTGATGGACGAGAAAGTGATTGATTACCGATGGTTTTTCCGTGCACTTCTGGTACAGGGAATTATTTTAAATACAAGACCCGCAAAATCTGCCGAAGCCTACAAAACGGTTTGGACAGATGAAGGCTCGCCATTGATTGTGATCACTCAGAAAATTCAGAAAAAACTTCAAAAGCTCGTTGATGTTCCGGTAGAAATCGGAATGCGATATGCACAACCAAGCATTGAAGCGGGAATTCAAAAACTAGTCGACCAAGGAGTAACAGAAATTGTTCTTTTCCCTTTGTATCCGCAATATGCGATGAGCACAACGGAAACTGTGATTGAAAAAGCAGAAGAAGTAAGAAAAAAGAAATTCCCGGGAATTAAAATCAATTATATTCAGCCTTTTTACAATAGAGAAATTTATATTGACTGTCTTGCAGAAAGCATCAGAGAAAAACTTCCTGAAAATTTTGATGCATTACAGTTTTCGTATCACGGCGTTCCTGAAAGACATATTTATAAGACTGATCCTACGAATACCTGCAATCTAAACGATTGCTGTTCTCGCGAAAACAATCCGAGTCATCAGTTTTGTTACCGTCATCAATGTTTTGATGTCACCAATTCTGTGATTAAAAAATTAGGTTTGCCGAAAGAAAAAGTGATGGTCACTTTCCAATCAAGATTAGGAAAAGACAAATGGATGGAGCCTTATACCGATGAAACTTTGGAAACTATCGGCAAAAAAGGAGTTAAAAATCTCGCAATCGTTTGTCCGGCTTTCGTTTCCGACTGTCTTGAAACTTTGGAAGAAATTTCTGTAGAAGGAAAACATCAGTTTGAACATGGTGGCGGAGAAAATTTCCATTATATTCCTTGTCTGAATGATGAAGACCGCTGGATTGATGTTGTAAAAATACTCTGCGAAGAGAAACTGAATGAGTTTTATTTAGTGTAAATCTTATTTTTAACAATATAAGGGACATTTGAGAAATCAGATGTCTTTTTTTATTTATTTTCAACAACACCCCCCCTAAAAAAACAACCAAAACAATTAAAAAATATATTTTTTTTAAAATAATTTAAATTTTAATAGGGGTTAGTTTTGTTTTTTAATATTTTTTTATACTTTTACTCTATCAAAAGATAGGGGTTAATTAAAATTTTTACAAATAATGAATACAACTATAGAAATCTTAAAAAAGAAGATAGAAAATTTCACTCCCGAAATTGCAGAAGCGTTCATTAAGATCGTTGATAATTTAGATACCACCGTAAAATCTAGTGTTCAACAATTTCAGTTGGATGAAGTCTCTAGTCGAATTGAATTTCACACAGAGAACCCAGCAACTAAACTTGATTTTTTTGAGAACATTTCTGAGTTAGAAAAAATCTGTGCGTAATGAAAGTTTTACTGTCATCAATTGCAAAAAATGACATTAGAATGCTGATGCGGGTTTTTAATGCGGAAGAACAAAATAAAGACAAAGATTTCCTGAATGATTTAAAAGAATCAATCAATATTATTTTGAGCGATTACGAAAAATTAGATATAAAAAATAGGAAACTTCAAGTTTACAAAACTGAAAATTTCCCTGTACATATCCATTATTTATTTGAAGACAACGACAGTCTTTTTGTAACAGCCATTTTTAAAGAAAACAATTGAAAACACCTTTAATAAAGAACTTTTTTTGACATTATTATATAGTTTAATTTTTCTGTTGATGTCTTCTCGTAAGCCATTAAACACTTTCAACAGAACCTTCCAAATGTGCAAGTTTGGAAGGTTTTGTATTTCTTTAGATAATAGTTTAAATCAATTTACCAATATTGTCTATCCTCATATCCCAATAAGTCTTTACCAAAGCCTAAATTCTTTATTTCACAATCATCCATCTGTTTCTTAATGTCGGAAATCAAATCATTATAAATTTCATTGTAATGAATCATTGTTGCTTTTAAAACATAAGTCTTATTTGAAGGAGGCCAAAATGGCTTATTAATAAAGGTATTGTTTTGTTCAATATATTTTAAGATATCTAAACTTTTATCATTTTGATATGCTGCAACTGCTCTAGAAAAATACAGAACCTCATCAGAAATATTATTTTCAGAATTAAGTTTATTTTTAACTTTACTTTCGAAATATTGCTTTAAAAGCGGAAAGAATTGTTGATGAGGAAACTTCTCTATACTTTTAAAAATCCATTCTGTACAATACCCTTCAAAATTTTCTTCAAAAACCTTCTTTAAAACCTTAACATCCTCCTCTTTCTTAAATTTACTTAATGCAAAACAAGCTCCTAATTGAATACCACATCTATCATTTTTAGATTTCAATATTGCTCTTTCTTTAATGAGGTTATAATATCTTTTATTAGGTTCAATATCTCTAAGCATTTCGTTAGAAACTTCAAGTTCAGGATAGTGCAATAAAACCTTATCAACTAAAACCTTCTTTTGGATCGGTGAAAAACCATCTTTATCTTTGGCTTTGGCTATCATTAAATCGGAAACACTAAAATAACCAACTGCATCTTCATAATACCACCACTGAACTTTAGCTTGATCATCCAAATTATTCATTAGCAAATCAAAATATTCAGGTTCTTCTCTATCAATGATTAATCTATAGGCAACAACTCTCAATAACGGAATTTCAGAATTCATTAATCTGATCAATTCTTCTTTAGTCGCATTTTTGTATAAATAATTTTTTGCAACAGTATCTGAAACAGGAAGCGTCTTCTCCTTCGACAACCTATTTAAATATGGAAATAATTCATTTCTAAAATCACTATTCGATTCATTTTCTTTCTTACATGAAAAAATAATTAGCAACAAGAAAACAAATACCAATCTCATAATAAAATTATCTTACCGGTGTTCTGAATTCTCCATATCCAGCTAAACCATCATAATTTCTACCGAAAGGCTTGTAATATAAAAATGCCTGGTAAAGGTTTTCCGTCTGCCAGAAATTACCGTTGATTTCTCCTAAATTTAAAGAACCATTGGCTTCTTTTGTGGCTAAAATATAGTTGTAAAAACCTTGCTTCATATAAATTTTAGCGATGTATTTCTTAGCAGCTTCATCGTAATGCATTTGGAATTCTTTGGTTGCTTTAAAATCATTAAATCCCCCCACGATATACAACTCTTTATCCATTAAATCAGAATCTAAAGAAAAATGCACCCAAGCGTAATCAGCTTCACGAGCCGCATCTCTTTCTAATCCCAAATCATTTCTACGATAATACCAAGCTCCATTTACATCAGGTTGATATTGATAATTTAAAGGATATGCCCAAACCGGATGAAGGTACGTTTGATTAACTCCATCAACAATTCCTGTTTCGCGCACCATATCTGCCGCCATTCTCATGTTTTTATTATCGAAATAATAAAACTCGTTATTTCCAGGGAAAGCAAGATTCAACTGCTGAAAAAGCAATTGATTTCCCATCGTTGCACTTGGTTTTTGATTGGTAATCTTCATATTCGGATTATTATTCTGCATCACCGTAAGTGACATAGAATTCACATTCGAAGTAAGGTCTCCAGCTTTTGAAACAGCCTGTACTTCTACCCTCTGATTGACATTCGGGTTTTTAGCATCGGCAATTCTTGAAATATTCAGTGCTAAATTCACATTCTCTTCCACCACAGAAAATCTTCTTTTGAAAAGTGGCTGATCTACCGAACTTTTATAAACAATCAATTCAAAATTTCCTGAAATTTTCGGTTGTATTTTATCATTCGGAAACTTTAAAGTATAATGAGTATAAGCCTGAAGCGTATTAAAAGAATACTGAAACTGATCCAGCAACGCATTCATCGAACCATTCGCAATTTCACTAAAAAAAAGATTGTCATCTTCCCAGTTTCTATCAAAATGCTTAATGGTGTAACGGTACAACTCACTTGAATTGGTTAAATCATCAAAACTCAATACAAATTGCTGACCCATTGTAATAACCGGCGTTTCGTCATTGGTCTGAGGATTAAATAACTGAATACTTTGAATGTTCTGCCCGAAAGCCAGCGAACCTAAACTGAGTAAAAATATCTGCAACGTTTTCATTATGACGAAGATAACAAATCTCTAAAGAATATTGTATTTTTGATAAAAAAATATTCAGAATATGTTTCAAATACAGGCCTTCGTGTTCAATTTTGCAAGTGAAAATACTTATGTTCTTTTTAATGAAAATAAAAATGCTTGGCTCATCGATCCGGGAAATATGAACGAGCAGGAAACTCAGGCAATTTCAAATTTCATCACTGAGAATAATTTAAAAATTGAAAAAATACTTTTAACGCATGCTCACATTGATCATGTTTTGGGTTTACAGTGGGCTTTTGACACATTTAAAGTTCCAGTAACGATGCATCAGGAAGATCAGGAAGTTTTAGACATGCTTCAGGCAAGCGGTGCTAGGTTTGGCTTTCAGATTCCTGCGGTAAAGGTTGATACAGAATATATCAATGAAGGTGATGAACTGGATTTTGACGGAGAAAAATTTAAAACCTATCATGTTCCGGGACATTCTCCAGGAAGTGTCGTTTATCATAACGAAACTCAAAAATTTATGATCTCCGGTGATGTATTGTTTGAAGGAAGCATTGGAAGAACAGATCTATACAAAGGTAATTATGATCAATTGACTGAAGGAATTAAAACAAAACTTTTTGTTCTGGATGAAGAAACACAAGTTTTATCAGGTCATGGAAATCCTACAACGATTGGTTTTGAGAAGCAGTATAATCCATTTTTGAGATAAAAGCACTGAATCCATGAAGTTGAAAAGTGCGATAATAAAACTCAACTTACATTTACATAGCTTATAAATCGATACTACACAACAAAATGCATCACTAATGATGCAGGATAAAAGTATACTAGAATCACCGCTCTAATTCTAGCTTTAACAGTATTATTTATTTTAATAAAATCTAAAATATTAAAAAAACCGTTTCACAAGTTGATTAAAAACTTTTACCACAATAAAGCAATTTAAAAGTTGAAGACGATATTAAAATTAAAACCGAATTTTAATTGTATTTATCAACAATAAATTGTGGATAAGCCTGTGGATAACTTTGTGGATAAAATGAACACAATCAATAATATACTCCTTATCAATTAGATAAAATTAAATTCTTCAATTGAATTTAGAAAAAATAATAAAGTCTATTTCTTAGAAAAATTTATAAAATCAAGGTTTTCAGAAAGTTGACAAAAAAGGAAATTTTTACGCTAAAATAGTTGTGGAAACTCTGTGGATAAAATTGTGGATAACTCAAAAAAATCCTGATTATCAATAATAAAACAAAATTACCTAAAACATTTGATGAGTTGATTAAAAACCTCTAACACCATAAAACAATTTAAAAGACGAAAATATTAAGATTAAAACCAATTTTATTAGTATTTATCAACAATAAATTGTGGATAAGCCTGTGGATAACTTTGTGGATAAATAAAACACAATCAATAATACGCTCTTTATCAATTGGATAAAATTAAAGTCTTCCTTTGAATTTAGAAAAGATAAAAAAGTTTATTTCTTATAAAAATTTATAAACTCAAGGTTTTCAGAAAGTTGATAAAAAAGGAAATTTTTACACTAAAAATAGTTGTGGAAACTCTGTGGATAAAATTGTGGATAACTCAATAACATCCTTATTATCAACAATAAAAACAAAAAAAAAGCTATCCACAAAAGGATAGCCTATATATTATTTTGCAAGAAAAACTAATCTACAACAATCAAGTTACAATTATTTCCACTTAATATTACAACCCATGCTCGGTCTCTGAATTTCTTCCTGAGGTTCACCAATTAAAAGGTTTTCAAAAGCAATAATTAAATCTTCCCCCGTTACTTCTTTATGATTTCCAGGTCTTGAATCATCCATCTGACCTCTGTAAATAAGATCTAATTTATCATCAAAGAAGAAAAAATCTGGAGTACAAGCAGCATCATAAGCTTTTGCAATTGCTTGGCTTTCGTCATATAAATAAGGAAAATCAAATTTTCTTTCGATTTGAAACTCGATCATTTTTTCCGGAGAATCCGCAGGATATTTTTCTACGTTATTAGAATTGATAGCAATAAATTCAATTCCCGCCTCATTATAATCTTCATACAACTCTGTCAACTTATCGATGATATGCAACACAAACGGGCAATGATTACACATAAAGATTACCAACGTACCTTTTTCACCTTTCAAGTCGTCTAATGATTGTACTTCATTACTTTTTGAAGGGTTTGGAAGCTCAAAAAAAGGAGCTTTTGTTCCTAATGCTAACATATTTGACGGAGTATTCATATCTTTTTTATTTGTCCACAAAGATAAAGATTTCTTTTAGTAGTTGCTAAAACAATAATTTAATTGAAGTAGACTATTTGATTAATTAATTTTTACAATAATAAAAAAAACACTACTCTAAATAATCGCCAACTCCCATCTTTCCAGCAGCCAGCAAATTATAATAATTCTTCAAAGCCTTACCTTAAAAATTAAATATAAAATTTCATTTGGTTGGTATACTGAAATGTTTGTAGTTTTGCTAACACTGTTAGTAAAATAAAATCATGGGTTTACATGAACGTCGTCAAAGAGAAAAAGAATCTATCCGTGCAAATATTTTGCAGGCTGCATTCACTTTGGCTAAAACTGACGGTTGGGCATCACTTTCGATTCGTAAAATAGCTGATGCAATTGAGTACAGTGCTCCTGTTGTTTACGATCATTTCGAAAACAAAGAAGCGATTTTATATGAAATTTCTATCAACGGGTTTCATTGCCTTCAAATAGAATTACTAAAAGCTCAGAAAAAACATGAAACTCCGGAAGATCAGTTGACAGCTATTGTTGATGCTTATTGGAATTTCGCATTTAAAAATAAAGAATATTACCAGCTCATGTTTGGTCTGGGGATGCAATGTAGCGGAAAAGGTTTGATGAAGGAGGAATTTTCTTCTTTTCAGGATATGATTTTCGACTGTACTTACGAAATTATTAAGAAAAAAGGATCGAATGAAGACGGTGCTTGTCACTCTTCTCACGCTTTGTTTTCTGCAGTTCACGGATTGATCTCGATCATGATGATGAGAAATGATGATATTCCTTCAACGATGAATAAGACAACTTTAGACGAAACTGTTTCGGCTTTTATTAAATCTTTGTAAATTTTTTTTGAACTAAAAATTAACACCGTTAGGAAAAGTAACACGGAATAATTAACATAATTTAATTAAAACAAAAAACTTTAAAAAATGAAATACGATTTTTTCACATTATTTCTTGCAATTTTTTTTTCTTCTCATTAACACTGTTAAGAAAAATAACACGCAAAACCATTCAAACCAAAACTTAACTCAAAAATTGTAATCATGGAAATGACAATCTAAACCACTAGTTAAATCAGATAATTTTTTTAACTCATTCATTAACACTGTTAGAAAATATAACGCGATTTAAAATAAAAAACAACATTACTTAAATTAACACTTCATTAAAAAAATAAAACTTAAAATGAAAACAACTGCAAAAGCAAAATTAATCGTACTTATATCGAGTATCATTCTTTTACAAAATTGCACAAAAGCGGCAGAAGGCACTAATGCTGCTCCACCCGCTCCGGAATTGCCAGTTTATACCGTTACTACATCTCCAGCAACAATATATCAGGAATTCCCAACTGCATTGGAAGGAAAAAACAATGTGGAAATCAGATCTCAGGTTGACGGATATTTAGATAAAATTTATGTGGAAGAAGGTGCTTACGTAAGAGCCGGACAACCTTTATTTAAAATAGATTCAAGAGCTTACGGAGAGCAGATGAATATGGCAAATGCGAATTTACAGGTTGCCAATGCCAATATCCAAAAAGCAAAAGTTGAGGTTGACAGACTGGAACCTCTTGTATCTGCGAAAGTAGTTTCTGAAGTACAGTTGAGAACGGCAAAGGCAAATTACGCAGCAGCCGTTGCAGCAGCTTCACAAGCGAAGGCTTCAGTTGGTGGTGCAAAAATCAATGTAGGATTTACAACGATTACCGCACCAGTAAGTGGTTATATCGGAAGAATTCCTTACAAAAAAGGAAGTCTTATTTCAAGAACAGATCCAAGCCCGTTGACTTTATTATCAGACATTAGTGAAATCTACGCGTACTTTTCTTTGAGTGAGCTTGATTTTATTGGTTTCCAGAAAAAATATCCGGGAGCAACTTTAAACGAGAAACTTAAAAATATGCCGATGGTAGATTTGGTGATTGCCGACAACAGCACGTATCCTGAAAAAGGTAAAATGAGCATTGTTGACGGACAATTCGACAAAACAACAGGAGCAATAAGCGTTCGTGCCGTTTTTCCAAATGCAAACGGAGCATTGAGAACAGGAAATACAGGTAGAATTCGTATGCCACAATTGATGTCGAATGCATTAATCATTCCACAGGAATCTACGTTTGAAATTCAAGATAAAACTTACGTTTATGTTCTTGGAAAAGATCAGAAAGTGACCAGCAAACCCATCACTATTTCAGGAAAAACTGAAAACTATTACTTCATTTCTGATGGTGTAAAAGCAGGTGAAAAAATAGTTTATGTTGGTTTAGGTAGCTTAAAAGACGGTGTTTCCATCAAATCCAAAAATATTTCTTCTGATAGTCTTTTGAAAGCAAGACCATTGTAAAAACCGTTTAAACTTTTAACCACAAAAGTCACAAAAGATTTTTTTTCTGTTTGAAAAAGTAGAATACTAAAATTTTAAAGTTCACAAAAACGAAAATCAAAGATTTTCAAAACTGATGTGTTCTTTTTAAAAGCAATAATTAAAACTTAATGTGACTAATGTGTTTAAAAACTATTGTGTCTTTTGACTTCGTCGAATCTTCGATTTGTAGTAAGAACATAGTTTAAACAACATTAAAAAAATAAACTTCTTATGTTAAAACAATTTATAGATAGACCGGTACTTTCTACGGTTATCTCCATCATACTTTTGCTATTGGGAGCGATGTCGGTTTTCAACCTTCCGATTACGCTATTTCCCGATATTGCACCACCGAGTGTTCAGGTGACGGCATTTTATCCGGGAGCGAATGCAGAAGTTGTTGCCCGTTCCGTTGCAGTTCCTATTGAAGAAGCCGTGAACGGTGTTGAGAACATGACATACATGACCTCCAATTCAAGTAACGACGGATCAATGACTTTGAGTGTATTTTTCAAGCAAGGTTCAGATCCGGATAATGCCGCGGTAAATGTTCAAAATCGTGTTTCAAAAGCAATAAGCCAGCTTCCGCAGGAGGTTATACAGGCAGGAATCTCAACTCAGAAAGTTCAAAACAGTATGATCATGTTTATGGGTCTTTCGAGTAATGACCCGAAACAATACGACGAACTTTTCTTACAGAATTACCTGAAGATTAACGTTATTCCGCAAATACAGCGTATTCCCGGAGTTGCTCAGGCACAGGTTTTCGGGACAAGAGATTACTCAATGAGACTTTGGTTAAAACCAGATCGATTAGCAGCCAATAACCTTTCACCACAGGAAGTTTTAGCAGCAGTAAAAGATCACAATCTTGAAGCTGCACCTGGACGTTTGGGACAAGGAAGCAAGGAAACTTACGAATATATTTTAAAGTATAAAGGTAAATTAAACAAAAACGAAGACTACGAAAATATTGCCATCAAATCGAACAGTGACGGTTCATTTTTAAGATTAAAAGACGTTGCAAGGGTAGAATTTGGTTCATATACCTACACGGCAGCGAATAGAGTTGACGGAAAACCGGTTGCTGGTTTTGCTATTCTTCAAACTGCTGGTTCAAACGCCAACGAAATTTTAACGGATATTGAAAAGCAGGTTGAGCAGATGAAACCTTCACTTCCAAAGGGAGTTGAGCCAATTATCATGTACAATTCTAAAGACTTTTTGGATGCATCAATTCATCAGGTTGTAGAAACTTTAATTATCGCATTCATTTTGGTATTTATTGTAGTGTACATTTTCCTTCAGGATTTCAGATCTACATTAATTCCTGCGATTGCCGTTCCGGTAGCAATTGTCGGTACATTTTTCTTCCTACAATTATTTGGTTTCAGCATCAATATGTTGACATTATTCGCATTAGTTCTTGCCATTGGTATTGTAGTGGATGATGCGATTGTCGTTGTAGAAGCCGTCCATTCTAAAATGGAGCAGACAGGAATGCCTGTTGAGCAAGCGACGACAAATTCAATGAGTGAAATTTCCGGAGCGATTATTTCTATTACATTAGTGATGTGTGCGGTATTTATTCCGGTTGGTTTTATGCAAGGTCCTGCAGGAGTTTTCTACAGACAGTTTGCCTTTACTTTGGTGATTGCAATTTTGATCTCTGCCATTAATGCATTGACATTAAGTCCTGCTTTATGTGCTTTATTATTAAATGATCCTCAAGGAGAACATGGTGAGCACGGTCAGAAAAAAGGTTTTGGAGCGAAGTTTTTTAACGCTTTCAACAAGAGCTTTAATAATATGACCAAAAAATACATTTACAGCCTGAAGTTTTTAATTAAAAATAAATGGCTTGCGGTGGGAGGTTTAACAGTAATTACAGCGGCAAGTGTTTTCTTGATCAATAAAGCTCCTACAGGATTTATTCCTACAGAAGATCAGGGATTTGTTTTGTACGCAGTGAATACGCCACCGGGAAGTTCATTAGACAGAACACACAAAGCAACCGAACAGATTGATAAAATCATTAACGGTGAAAAAGCTAAAAAACATCTTTGGGTAGCCGACGGAATGAATTTCATCAGTAATGCCAACGCTTCACCATATTCTGCAGGTTTTATTAAGCTGAAAGATTATGAAGACCGTGGAGAAATGAAAGATCCAGATCAGATTGCAGCAGCCTTAACAGGAAAAGTTGCACAAGTAAAAGACGCCAATGCATTCTTCTTCAACTTCCCTACCGTACAAGGTTTTGGTAACGTTTCAGGTTTTGAATTTATGTTACAGGACAAGACCAATGGCTCTTTTGAGCAATTGGGAATCAATACTCAGGTTTTCATTGGAGAATTGATGAAACGTCCGGAAATTGCTTTTGCTTTTACAACCTATGCAGCCGGAAATCCTCAATATACCATTGATGTAGATACCGATAAAGCCAATCAATTGGGAGTTTCTATTACAGAATTGATGCAGACCATGCAGATTTATTATGGAAGTAGTTTCGTTTCAGATTTCAACAGATTCGGTAAATATTACAGAGTGATGGCTCAGGCAGATATTCCTTACAGAACCGATGCGAATTCTATGGAAGGAATTTATGTTAAGAATAAATCAGGCGAAATGGTTCCTGTAAAGACTTTGGTGACTTTAAAAAGAACTTTCGGACCGGAAACGGTTTCAAGAAATAACTTATTCAACGCTGTAACCATCAACGGAACTCCAAAACCTGGTTACAGTACCGGAGACGCCATTAAAGCCGTAGAAGAAGTTGCTCAAAAATCACTTCCAAGAGGATATGGTTACGAATGGACAGGGATTACCCGTGAAGAAATCAAAACCGGCGGACAAACTGCTTTTGTATTTATGCTAAGTATCTTATTTGTATATTTCTTATTGGCAGCTCAGTACGAAAGTTATATTCTTCCATTTGCGGTTATTTTGACCATTCCTACAGGGATTTTCGGAGTATTTGCATTCACAGGATTAGCCGGAATTGATAATAATATCTACGTTCAAGTTGGTTTAATTATGCTCGTCGGATTGTTGGCGAAAAATGCGATTCTAATTGTAGAATTTGCCGTTCAGCGAAGAAAAGCCGGAAAAACATTGATTGAATCTGCACTTCAGGCGTCAAGATTACGTTTAAGACCTATTTTGATGACTTCATTTGCTTTCATCATCGGTATGTTACCGCTAGTTTGGACTCAAGGTGCAGCAGCAAAAGGAAATCACTCTATCGGAATCAGTACCGTTGGTGGAATGTTTACAGGAGTTGTCTTCGGAATTTTTATCATTCCGGTGATGTATGTCATCTTCCAATATTTACATGAAAAAATGCCGAGCAGAAAACAAAAAAGACTTCAAAAACAAAAATTGGAGGAAGAACTTTTGGCAACAGCACATTAATAAAAAATGATTTACAAAACTTTGAGATTTGAAATTCGTACAAAAATTTTTCTTCAAATTTAATTTTTAAGAATTTCTGAACCATTAAGATTTTTATTAAGAATATTAAGATGAGCTTCGCTTGAAGTACAATTCTTAAAAAATTTATTGATTTTTCTTAACCCAACTTAACTTCTTAAATATCCTTAATGGTTCAAAACAAGCAAAATATTATCTCCTACTAAAGACAACTTTGCTTACTACTCAAAGTTTTGTGATCAATTTAAATATCATATTTTAATTATGAAAAGAGTAAAAAATATAATCATCGCTTTTGGGATTGCATTAGGTGCAGTTTCTTGTGTGCCGAAATTGGCCTATCAGGAAACGAAACCCGAACTTCCCGAAACATTCAAATACACCGCGACCGCAGACACTGCAAGCGTTGCCAACTTAGAATGGAAACAATTTTTCAACGATCCCATTTTACAGGATTTAATAGAAAAAGGAATTAAAAATAATTTCGATTTACAGATTGCATTAAAACAAGTAGCTTCCTCACAGGAAAAACTGAAACAGGCAAAATATCTTCAATATCCCGATGTTGGTTTCGGAGTTTCGGCTCAAATCTCAAAACCTTCAAAAAATAGCATGAATGGACAAAGCTTAAATTTATTTTTAGGTCAAAGTCATGTTGAAGATTATAATGCTGCATTTAATTTATCTTGGGAAGCAGATATTTGGGGGAAAATTAAAAATCAGCAGGAAGTTTCAAAAATGCAGTATCTGCAGACTTATGAAGCGACAAAAGCGATTCAGACACAGGTTGTCGCAGCGATTGCTCAGGGTTATTACAATTTATTGATGCTTGATAAACAATTACAGATCGCAAGATCAAACTTAGATTTAAGCACCAATACGCTTTCGCTTACAGAAAAACTGTGGCAAAGCGGTGACACGACTTCTTTGGGAGTTCAGCAGGCGACTGCTCAAAAACAATCGACAGAACTATTGATCACGCAATTGGAGCAAAATATTGCAATCCAGGAAAATGCTCTGAGTATTTTAGTAGGTGAAAATCCGAATAAAGTTAACAGAACGATTGAGATGTCTGACACTTCTTTACCACAGGATATTTCAGCGGGACTTCCAGCAGCGATGGTAAGTCGTCGTCCGGATGTTCGTCAGCAGGAATTGGTTTTATTGGAATCAAATTCTTTGGTAGGAATTGCGCAGGCAAATATGTATCCTGCGTTAAAAATTACCGCAAACGGTGGAGTCAATTCATTTAAAATTGATAACTGGTTTCAAATTCCGGCTTCGTTATTCGGTTCTGTTTTGGGCGGTTTGACTCAGCCTATTTTCCAGAAAAGACAGTTGAAAACAGATTTGAATGTTGCTAAAATTCAGAGAGAGAAAAACGTTTTGGCATTCCGTCAGTCTGTTTTGAATGCAGTTGGTGAAGTTTCTGATGCTTTGGTCTCTAATGAAAGTTTAAAAGTTCAGGAACAGAAAGCAACAGAACAGGTAACAACCTTGAAAAATGGAATTAAAAGCGCTGAAATGCTTTATAAAGGAGGAATGGCAAATTACCTAGAAGTAATCACAGCTCAGGGAAATTCTCTACAGGCTGAACTGAATCTTGCGTCGGTAAAAAGACAGAGATTAAGCAGTATTGTAGATCTGTACCGAGCTTTAGGAGGCGGTTGGAAGTAGTAAATTTAATTATATTGTTAATGGAATGCGGTCTCTCGGGATCGCATTTTTTTGTTTTAAAATTAAATTTTTAATACTAATTATTCCCTCTTTCATTCTGAACGGAACACAGTGAAGTGAAGAATATATAAAATATTTGCAGAGATTCTTCCTTCGTCAGAATGACAAAGATTCTACAAAAAAACACAAAGTTTGTCATTCAGAGCGAAACGAAGTGGAGCGTGGAATCTAAGCTTAATTTGTAGAGTTCTGTAATTGCGTTGTTGAGATTCCTTCGGAATGACAAATTCTGAGCAGAATTTTTTAACGCAAAGTTTTATTTTAAGGAAGTATAGTTTTGAGGTGCAAAGGATAGCGACAAAGTCGCTTAAGACAAAAAGATTCGTCAGAATCAATTTTCTTGATTCCATTCTTTGCTCCTTAAAAATATTCAGAATAAAAATAAATCTTTGCGTTAAAAAAAGAAATTACTTTTGAGTTTGCTCATTAATATATTCAATCAACCCATCAAAATCCTCCGGAGAATATCCCAATTGCAAATAATGAATATCATCCGCTTTCCGATACCAAGTCAGTTGACGTTTTGCGTATCTCCGGCTGTTTTTCTTAATTTCAGAAACAGCAAATTCCAAATCCCATTCTTCATCAAAATATTTAAATAATTCAGAATAACCAACCGTATTCAAAGCCGTCAAATGTTTAAATTTCTCTAAACCTTTTGCCTCATCCAGCAAACCTTTCTCCATCATCAAATCCACTCTCCTATTGATCCTGTCATACAATTCCTCTCGCGGAGCTTCAATTCCGATTCGGATAATATTGAAATCTCGGGAATCTTGTGAAATTGCAATCAACTCAGAATATTTCTTATCCGTCTGCCAAATCACATCAATAGCTCGTAAAAGCCTTCTGTGATTATGAAAATCTACTACCTCAAAATATTCAGGATCTAATTCTTTCAGTATTTCCTGCAATTTTTCGATTCCTTCATCATCGAGAATTTTCTGAAGTTTAATTTGATTCTCTTCATTAGCTTCAGGCAAATCATTCAAACCTTCAATCACCGCTTTTTCATACATCATACTTCCGCCAACCAAAATGACAGTATCATATTTTTCAAAAAGTCCGTTGAGTTTTTTTAAGGCATCTTCCTCGTATTGCCCAATTGAATAATATTCCTGAACAGAAAGATTTCCTATAAAATGGTGAGTTGCTTCTGCTAATTCTTCTGCAGACGGAGAAGCCGTTCCGATAATCATTTCCTTAAAAAACTGACGCGAATCGCAGGAAACAATTTCTGTACTGAAATGTTTTGCTAAATCAATGGCCAATCTTGTTTTTCCAATTCCGGTAGGTCCTACAACAGAAATCAAATTTTTATTTTTCACTTTGCTAATTTACGAAATTGAGTTGTTTTGACTTTAAATTTCTTAAACCACAAAAGTCACAAAAAATAATCTTGAGAAATATTTAATTTTTCAAAAGTTTAAAAAGAAGTACATAAACTTTTTTGAACTTTTAAATATCTAAAAAAAGCAAAAAAAGTCTTTTGTTACTTTTGTGGTTAAAATTGAATATATTTAGAACACATGCATTGAAATGTTTATCTTTGTACGACAATAAAAAACTATGATTTTATCAATGACCGGCTTTGGTAGAGCCGAAGGTGTTTTTGAAGGAAAGAAAATTTCTATAGATATTAAATCACTGAACAGTAAGAGCTTTGATTTGAATATCAAAATTCCTTTACGTTACAAAGAAAAAGAATTTGAAGTAAGAAAAATTCTAAACGATAGAATCATCCGTGGAAAGGTAGATTGCTACATTAACATTGAGAATCTTGAAGAAACTAATGATGTGAAAATCAACAGAAGTTTAATTGATTCTTACATGAATGAGCTTAAAAATATCGCTTCAGACGGTCCTGATTTTGAATACCTTAAAATGGCGGTAAGACTTCCGGATGCCATCACATCAAGACCTGACGAATTAACTGAAGGAGAGTGGGAAGCTTTGGCAAAAATAGTGAATACGGCAGTCGATAAATTCCAGGAATTCAGAAAAACGGAAGGAAAAATTCTTCACGAAGAATTGGAAAGAAATATCAAAAATATAGATAAATACCTTTCAGAAGTTATTCCTTTTGAGGAAGTTAGAATTAATTCTGTAAAAGAACGTTACATGAAAACTTTAAAAGAGTTTGAAAACGTTGACGAAACTCGTTTCTATCAGGAAATGGCTTATTTCACAGAAAAATTAGATATTTCAGAAGAAAAAGTAAGACTTTCGCAACATTTGAAATATTATTCTGAAGTGATGGAAAATGAAGATTTTAACGGAAAAAAACTTGGTTTTATTTCCCAGGAAATCGGAAGAGAAATCAACACTTTAGGTTCAAAAGCCAATCACGCTGAAATTCAGAAATTGGTGGTAATGATGAAAGATGATTTGGAAAAAATTAAAGAGCAAACGTTAAACGTATTATAATTTAGTTGTTAGTTTTTAGTATTTAGTTTTTGGATGAAAAATGTGATCAAATATAATTTCTTCAAAAGCTATATACTAAAAACTAAACACCAACAACCAAATGAAAAAAGTTATCATATTTTCAGCGCCATCGGGAAGTGGAAAAACAACATTAGTAAAACATTCGTTGGAAGCAATTCCTGAATTGGAATTTTCCATTTCCTGTACAACGAGACAACCGAGAGGAAGTGAAATTCATACTGTTGATTATCATTTTATTTCACCTGACGAGTTCAGACAAAAAATATCTGATGATGCCTTTGTAGAATTTGAAGAAGTGTATACCGATAAATATTACGGAACTTTAAAATCTGAGGTAGAAAAGATCTGGAGTCAGGGAAAAGTTGTTATTTTTGATGTAGACGTAAAAGGCGGAATTTCATTAAAAAAATATTTTGGAGAAAAAGCATTGTCGATTTTCATAGAACCACCTTCGATCGCCGAATTAGAACGAAGATTGAATTCGAGAGGGACGGATGATGCAGAAACCATAAAAACGCGTGTAGAAAAAGCTGAAGAAGAGCTTACCTACGCTATAGAATTTGACAAAATCGTGATTAACAGCGATTTGAGTGAAGCAAAAATAGAAATAGAAAGTTTAATAAAAAGTTTTATAGAAGAAACTAGAAGTTAGAGATTAGAAGTTAGTAAAAACACCTGCAAATTTGGTGTAAAAACTAACTTCTAATTTCTAAAATCTAACTTCTATAAAAGAAAAACATTGAGGCTGAAATGAGCACTGAAACATTAGAAAAAGCTAAGTCTACCCTTCCTGTAAAAGGATTTTTAGATTTGAAAGATATTGACATTCCTCAAGGAGAAGACCTAGTAAAAGCGATTCTCCAACTGAAAGAAGAAAAAAACGCCGTTATTCTGGCGCATTATTATCAACCGGGAGAAATTCAGGATATTGCTGATTTCCTGGGAGATTCTCTTCAATTGGCAAGACAGGCAAAAGATACAGATGCTGATATGATCGTATTCTGCGGAGTACATTTCATGGCAGAAGCTGCAAAAATCTTGAATCCGACGAAAAAAGTTGTCCTTCCCGATACGATGGCTGGATGTTCTTTGGCAGACGGTTGTTCAGGTGAAGGTTTGAGAAAAATGCGTGAGCAGCATCCAAATGCTTTGATTGCAACTTACATCAACTGTAATGCAGAAACAAAGGCAGAAAGTGACATTATTGTAACCAGTTCAAATGCTGAAACAGTGATTGAAGCTTTACCAACTGACCGACCGATTATTTTCGCTCCGGATAAAAACTTAGGAAGATATTTATCTAAAAAAACCGGTCGTGACATGATTCTTTGGGACGGAAGCTGCATCGTACACGAAGCTTTCTCAATGGAAAGAATCGCGCAACAGCTTGCCGACAATCCTGATGCAAAAATGATTGCACACCCTGAAAGTGAAGAAGCTGTTTTGAAACTGGCTCACTTCATCGGTTCTACTTCTGCCCTTTTAAATTTTGTTGAAAAAGATGATTGTCAGAAGTTTATCATTGCCACTGAAGAAGGAATTCTTCACGAAATGAGAAAACGTGCACCACACAAGGAATTGATTCCTGCTTTGGTTTTTGACGAAAGCTGTAACTGTTCAGAATGTTTTTATATGAAACGAAATACAATGGAAAAATTGTATTTGTGTATGAAATATGAACTTCCTGAAATTTTAATTGAAGAAGAACTTCGGCTGAGAGCTTTGAAACCGATTGAAGCAATGCTCGATCTTTCGAAAAGTATTAAATAATAAAAAGAGCTGCCTCACTTGAGACAGCTCTTTTACTTTTTCGTTGAGAAAGTATTTTCATTTATGAAAGACCTCCATCTACACAATCCATATGTACTAAAACTTTAGATTGGCAACATTTTGGTAAAGCATTGTACGCTTCACATGAACGTGGAAAATCAGGACCGGGTCCGTATGGTCCGGGAGGGCAATTTTCATTACAAACGGCACCACCATTAACAGACTTCAACTTTTCTCTGTTTAATTTTTTAAGATTTTTCATATTTATTTGATTTGTTTAGTTATTAAATATAATACTTTTGTCTATATATATAAAATCATGAGCAAAATCTTTTTAGAAGATGTAAAAATATACGCTTACCACGGCGTTCTTCCCGAAGAAAATATTATCGGAACTTATTATATTTTAAATACTGAAATTCACACAGATTTATGGGATGCTGCAGTTTCTGATGATTTGAATGATACGATCAGTTATGCAGATATTAATGAAATCATTCATGATGAGATGAAAATTCAATCTAAATTATTGGAACATGTTGCAGGGAGAATCATTACCAAAATAAACGAAAAATTCAGTCAGATTTCTTACATTAAATTAAGAATTACCAAAACAAGTCCACCCATGAAAGGCGAAATGAAAGGAGCGAGTATAGAACTTGAAAAAAGTTTTTTATTAGGCGGAATTATAGAAAATGAGTAATTTTCAGTTTTAAAAAAATCAAAACACAGTGAAGATGAAGGTATTCAAAATATTATTTCTACTGTTTTCTATCGGTATTTTTGGCCAGAGCAATACTTCAGGTGACGCTATTTACAATTTTCCAAAAATAAAATCGAGCATTACAATGCCGGTAACTATTCCATTATCAGAGATCAGCAATATCATTAATGCTTCGGTAAAAGATATGATTTTTCAGGATGATTCTTATACCGATAACGACAATGATCAGTTTAAAGTAAAAGTCTGGAAAACCCGACCAATACGACTCGTAGGAGATGCCAATCAAAACATTGCGATTGAAGTTCCATTAAAAATATGGGCAGAAAAAGGCATTGGCACTTTGGGAGTTTATACCTACCAAGAAACGACTTTTGAAACGGTGATGTATTTTAAAACAGCTTTAAGTTTTAAGAATAACTGGACAGTAAGCACATTGACACAACCCATGGGCTTTAAATGGGTGAAAAAACCTGTGCTGGATTTTGGAAAAATTAAAATCCCTATTACTTCTCTGGTAGAAAAAAGCCTGAAAGAGCAGCAGCAGAATTTTAGTAAAATCATCGACAAACAAATGGCTGCACAGCTCAATTTTCAACAATATGCTGCTTTGGCCTGGAATGCTTTTTCTCAGCCTTTCAATATTTCAGAAGAATATAATACTTGGTTGAAAATAACTCCTATCAACGTCAATATTACTCCACTTAAATTTTACGGCAATCAAATTGACACCAATATCGGCATTGATATTTTTTCGGAAACATATACCGGAACAAAGCCAGAAGCTTCTCAACCCGTGAAAGCAGTGATGAATTTTAATTTTATTCCGCTTTTGGCCAATCAGTTTGTATTACAAACGACTGCAAATATTCCTTTTTCTGAAGCAACCGGCATCGCAAAAAAAACATTTTTAAATAAAGAATTTGATATCAGAAATTCTAAAGTTAAAATTACGGATATCAAAGTGTATGGAGAAGCAAACCGTATTATGATAGAAGCTGATACAGAAGGTTATGTTAACGGAACGGCTTTTATTTCGGGTATTCCTGTGTATGATGAAACTAAGAGAAAAATAGTGCTTTCAGATACAAAATTCAAACTTAAAACAAACAACATGCTTCAGAAATTAGCAACTTCTCTCTTCAAAGGAAAAATTGTAAAAATGATTGAAGATGAATACGGAATTCCTACAATTGATCTTGAAACATCATCTAAAAAAAGTATTGAAGATGCCTTTAATAAAGAATATTACAAAGGACTAAAAATGACCGGTAAAGTTTTTAACTTGAAACCTCATCAAATTCTTTTAAATGATTCCGGAATTACAGCTGTAATTGATACGAATGCAAATTTGAAATTTACCTTAAAAGGATTTTAAACTAAAAACTAACATAAATATGAGAAAATATTTACAGATTATTGACCGGCACAGAGCAACAAAAGGGATGAGATTTGCCAATATCCTTGTTGACAGAATTGTATTTAATTTTATTTTTTTTGCGTTAGGACTTTTGGGAGGTATTCTTGATGGAATTTTTGGAATGTATTATTTCACCAAATTCTTTGATCAATTGGCTGGATTAGGAAGAGTTGCCGATATTATCATCACCAGTATTATATTTTTCTTTTATATTTTTTTGATTGAATATTTTACCAAAGGAAGAAGTCTCGGAAAATACATTACCGGAACAAAAGTAGTAATGACAGATGGTAATGAACCAACTTTAAGTGATTATTTTATGAGAAATATTATACGATTGGTTCCTTTTGATGCTTTATCTTTTTTTGGAGAAAACGGATGGCATGATAGCTGGAGTGACACAAGAGTCATCAACATCAAAAATTATGAAGCTGAAAGACAGGCTAAGAACGAAATTGATGCGATTGGAATAAAAAAAATTGCATGAAAAATTTGGAGAACATTATTATTTTCCTATATTTGCACCACCTAAAAATGGTGCTTTGGCCGAGCGGCTAGGCAGTGGTCTGCAACACCATCTACAGCGGTTCGAATCCGCTAGGCACCTCCAACTAAGTCCCTAATCTATACAAGTTTAGGGACTTTTTTGTTTTCTTTAAATTACTCATCCACTAGTAAACAATAAATTTACTTTTTTGAAAAATATTTTTTATAATGGGGAAAGTCTTGGCTGTAATACCAAAATCCTGATTTACTGCTTTGCTGTTTCAAACAGATAGAAATAAAGAAAACAAATAGCAAAACTAAACCTAATAATATAAAATTCTCAAGCAATGAAAGATAGTCTGATATTTCCATGGGTCGATTTTTAGTTCTTATAAATATATGCAAAAGAGACAATAAAAACGAAATAATTTCTCTATAATAAGAGATTTAATTAAAAAAAATCAACCAGATGGGATAAACACTGACTTCTTCGAACGATTCTTTATGAAAAACATTTTAAAACTTTAACATTTCCTTAACTAAACCTTGGCTTCATAATTGAAATTATCAAGACATAGACTTTAAAAGTCTTACTAAATAGAAAAATTTGAGTTATGAAAAATATAGTTTTAGCAGGTGTAATCTCAATATTTGCATTGACGGCCTGTAAGAAGGATGACAATAAAGTGGCTGAAAAAACATTAGAACAGCAGAAACTGGAGTTTCAGGCTAGACAGCTTGATATAGAAAAGCAAAAACTGGCCATTGAAAGAGAAAGATTTGCTTACGAAGCACAAAAAAGAACCGACAGTATAGCTGAAGTTGAAAAAGCAAAAACAGCCGCTGCAGCAAAACCTCAGGTAATCAAAGAAACCAAAACAATATACAGAGATGCCCCTTCTTCTAATAACGGAAGTCAGGCAAGCAATTCTTCATCTCAAGGTACTACAACAGCTAAGAAAAAGGGAATAAGTGAAGCGGCAAAAGGTACTGCAATTGGTGTAGTGAGTGGTGCTGCCTTAGGAGCTATTGTCAATAAGAAAAACCGTGGTGGTGGTGCAGTTGTAGGTGGTATTATCGGTGGCGCAACAGGATATACTTTAGGTAGATCACAAGATAGAAAAAGTGGTCGGGTACAGCCTAAATAATTAAATATTTTCAAAAACATGAAAGATTGCTTATTTTTAGGCAATCTTTTTTTATGTTCCTGATTTTATGTTCTTCAATTTTTCTGATAACAACCTTTATGGGTTGGGGAAAACTGATGGAAAATATTTTTGGAAAAACTCTAACCGGAATCTCAGGAAATATTTTAATAGGAATTTTCTCAACGGGTTTAATTTTTGCCATCTTATCTTTTTTTATTCCTCTGAATTTATATGTTGAAATTCCTGCCATTTTAATTGGATTTCTTTACTTTTTTAAAGACAAACTTTATTTGGAGTTTTTTCGGTTTTCAAAAAAAGATTCAATTATTGTAGGGATCTTGGGAACTGTAATTTTGTTTTCGGCTTCTTTTTATCCTTTTATTTTAGATCATTTCGGATATTACGTTCCTACGATAAAATGGCTTACAGAATATGGTTTAGTTAAAGGAATATCCAACTTAGATCTGATTTTGGGACAGATGTCGGTTTGGCATATTTTACAGGCAGGATTCAGTAATTTTGCAGACCCTTTTTTAAAGCTTAATGCGGTTTTACTTATTGTTTACGGAATTTACATTGTAGAAAGCAAAAGCTGGATTCAACTGATTTTTATTCCCGTTTTACTTATTTTTTCACAATCTCCAAGTCCGGATCTACCCGTAATTATTTTTTCATTGATTGTTTTAAATGAAATTTTATCCGGAAATAGAAATATTTCTTTCCTATTTGCCTTTTCAGTTTTTACTTTTGCCATAAAGCCAACAGTCATTTGGCTGCCAATTTTCATTCTGCTCTACTCTATTTTCATATCTAAATTTGAATATAAAAAGCTTATTTTTGGTTCGCTTGTTTTTCTTTTATTCATCGTGAAAAATATCTGGACATTTGGTTATCCTATTTTTCCTTTTGCTATTTTCGACTTAGGAATTTCTTGGAAGTCTAATCCTGAGCTATTAAAATCATCTTCAGAATTTGCCTTAGTAAAAACTTTTGATGAACAATATTCTTATACAGAAATTTTAAAATTCTCATGGTTTGATTATATTAAAAATTGGTTTTCATTAAAAGGAATAAAGTCAATAATCAATATTTTATTTATCTTCAGTTTAATCAGCTTTATTATATTTTCTATCATAAAAAAAAATAAAATCATCAGTTTAATTTGTATTTCGATATTGATAAAAAGTACTTTGGTTCTGTTTTTTTCAGCACAATACCGATTTTTCATTGATGTGTTTTTTGTGATATTTTTTGTTGTGTTTTTTAAATATTTAAATAAGAAAAATGCAGTTTTAATTTCCTCATCTCTGATGCTTGCTGTTGTAGTAATTTTTTCATTTCCAAATTTCATCCAAAAATTTATTCCAAGTTTTCAGGTGGGACGATTTATGACACCATTTGAAAAAAAACAGATTTTAAACCCTTCTCATTACCAATACAATCAATACAATTCTTACAAAGTTGGAAATCTTAAGTTTAATGTTTCAAAAAAATATCCATTTAATTTTGATACGCCAGTTCCCGTAATTTCTGTAAACTATATATTTGATTATCAAAAAGAGCAAATATTTCCCCAACCGATTGACAATAATCATTTAAAAAAAGGATTTATCTGGAAAAAATTGAACGCAGAAGAAAAAAAAGAACTCGACAAAACAATAGAATCGATCAAAAAGAGTTATCAATAAACCGATTGCCAAAGACTTTATTATCTGAATAAAAAACGGTAATTTTGTACTATGTTCAATACTTTAGGTAATCTTCTCAGCCTAACCACGTTTGGCGAGAGTCACGGCGCAGCTTACGGCGGAATCATCAATAATTTTCCGGCAGGTCTGGAAGTTGATTTTGAAAAAATTCAATACGAGCTGGATCGCAGAAAACCCGGTCAGTCAGCAATCGTTACCCAACGAAAAGAAAGTGATACTGTACAGTTTCTTTCCGGAATTTTCGATGGAAAAACCACAGGAACTCCTATCGGTTTTATGATTGAAAACGAAAATCAGAAATCAAAAGATTATGATCACATTGCCAATTCTTATCGTCCGAGTCATGCAGATTTCACGTACGATCAGAAATTCGGAATCAGAGATTATCGCGGTGGCGGAAAATCTTCTGCAAGAGAAACCATCAATTGGGTGGTTGCCGGAGCTTTAGCAAAACAACTTTTAAAGGATATCGAAATTAATGCTTACGTTTCTTCTGTAGGCGAAATTTTCTGTGTAAAACCTTATCAGGATTTAGATTTTTCTAAAACCGAAAGCAATGAGGTACGTTGTCCTGATGCCGAAACTGCCGAAAAAATGATTTCAAAAATTAAAGAAATCAAAAAAGAAGGCAATACCATTGGCGGAACCATTACCTGCGTGATCAAAAATGTTCCTGTAGGAATTGGCGAACCGGTTTTTTCGAAACTTCAGGCCGAACTGGCAAAAGCAATGCTCAACATCAATGCCTGCAAAGGTTTTGAATATGGAAGTGGATTTTGTGGTGCAAAAATGACAGGAAGTGAGCATAACGATGAGTTTAACACTGATTTTTCTACAAAATCAAATCTTTCAGGTGGAATTCAGGGTGGAATTTCTAATGGAATGGATATTTATTTCAGAGTAGCTTTCAAACCTGTAGCAACCATTTTAAGACCTCAAGAAAGTGTTGATAAAGACGGAAATGCAGTTACGGTAGAAGGAAAAGGAAGACACGATCCTTGCGTTGTTCCGAGAGCCGTTCCTGTGGTGGAAAGTTTAGCAGCATTTGTTTTAGCTGACCTATTTCTGATCAATAAAACACGAAATACTAATCAATTTTAAATAACATACTTGTAATGAAAAATTACTGGGATAAAGCCATATCTTTTGAAGAGTATCTTCAAATTGCCAATCAAAGACTTGAAAATCCTCCAACTCCGCAAGATGCCGAATATAAGATGTATTACGAGTTGGGAATTCAGAGAATGGATAGAACTTTGAAAAAATTTGTAATCGACGAAGAGCAAATCAACGAGCTGAAGTCTAAGAATTTCAACGGAAAAATTCTAATTATTTCTGAAGCTTGGTGTGGTGATGCAAGTGCTACAGTTCCTGCTTTAGCCAAGTTTTTTGAAGGTCACAATGAAGTAAAAATCTTTCTGAGAGACAGCGATAAAAGTTTAATCAACCAGTTTTTAACGAACGAAACAGAGTCTATCCCGAAAGTCATTATTTTAGATGAAGACTTCAATGTAAAAAATTCTTGGGGACCTCGTCCGAAATTTGGACATGAATTATTATTAAAATTTAAAGCCGATCCTGAAGCATATCCTAGAGAGAGTTTTTATAATGATTTGCAGGTATATTATTCTAGAAACAGAGGTAAAGATGCCATTCAAGAGATTTTAGAATTATTGTAAATAAAAACTTATGAAAAAACTGATTATTTACGTTGTCATTCTTGCAGTTTTAGGCGTTATCTTTTTAGTTCCCGGAGTACGAAATTTTCTTAAGGATCAATTTTTCCCGATTGCTACGATAGAAAATGCAGTTCACATCAGCCCGGAAGATTATGATGTAGATTTACAGGGAATCAATGTCCCAAGTACTAATCTGAAAAACTTCAAAGACAAGCCTGTTTTTCTAAATTTTTGGGGAACATGGTGTCCTCCATGCAGAAAAGAATGGCCATCAATACAAAGATTGTATGACAGAAGAAAAGAAAATGTAGACTTTGTTTTGATTGCAATGAAAGATGAAGAGGCTACGGTAAGAAAGTTTATGAAAGAAAATAACTATACCGTTCCCGTGTATATTGCGCAAAGCCCTATCTCTGAAAAAATACTTCCGAAAGTTTTTCCTACCACCTTTCTGCTAGACAAAAACGGAAGAATTTTAATCAAGGAAGATGCCGCAACTGACTGGGATGCAGAATCTATTCATCAATTCATTGATAATATTCTTAAGTAAACTTTAACTAAAATTTAGATTAAGTTGGTACAAATTTTGCGAAATTTACAGAGTTGAAAATTATTTTAAAACAGACACAAAAATGAAATATTCAAAACTCAATCTTGCAAAAGAAGCAATTGCCCACAAAGGCTTCTTAAAAAAAATTCCCGATATCTTCCGAATGGTAAATATGTGGCGAAAAGGTATGTACCCTGTAAAATCAATCGATCTTATTTTACCGTTGGTTGGTCTTCTTTATGTAATTTCACCTATAGACATCATTCCCGACTTCATTATTGTTGCGGGGGTTCTTGATGACTTGGCAGTTTTATCTTTAGCCATTCCAAAGCTAATAAGAGAAGTTGACAAATTTCTCCTTTGGGAAGCCGAGCAGAAATACAGCCCAAGCGGTACAAAAATAATTGACGCAGAAATCGTTTAAATAATTAATAACATCCTTTCGAGGATGTTTTTTGGTAAAATAAGTACTCTTGACTAATAAAATTAAACCATTAGGGAAGTTAAAAATTTAAGAACACAATCAAAATAAACTGAGACAAATCAGTAAACAGCATACTAAATCAATTTTAATATTCTTTGTTTGCCTTTGCGTTAAATTTTAGGTTATTAGTAAAAACGGATATACATCTTTTTTTTTAATCTACTTTAAGCAAAATTTACGATTGACAATTGACTTTAACATCAAATCCTTAAATTTGCATCATCTAATAAAAAATTAATGGAAAGTAAGAAAGAATTCTTTTTGGAATGTTACAAACTGGGCATCATCAAATTTGGAAGATTTACATTAAAAAGCGGAATTGAAAGCCCGTTTTATGTAGACTTAAGACCTTTAGCATCAGATCCTAAAATTTTAAAAAACCTAGCCAATTATTTATTGGAAATGCTTCCTTTGGATAATTTTGATTTGATTTGCGGAGTTCCTTACGCTGCATTACCAATGGCAACAGCGATGTCTTTGGAAAGCTACATCCCATTAATTATCAAAAGAAAAGAAGCAAAAAGCTACGGTACTAAAAAATTAATTGAAGGAATTTACCAGAAAGGGCAAAACTGTCTTTTGGTAGAAGATGTGATTACTTCTGGAAAATCTTTAATAGAAACCATTGCTGAAGTTGAGCAAGAAGACCTTAAAGTTGCCGATATTGTCGTTGTTTTAGACAGAGAACAAGGTGGAAAACAACTTTTGGAAAGCAAAGGGTATAAAGTTCACACATTGTTTAACATTTCTGAAGTTTGCGAAATTCTTCAGGAAAATGGTGAGTTGAGTGATGAAGAAGTAAAAAGAATTCAGGATTTTTTAAAAGGAAATCATATTCAGTTTGAAGAAAAGAAAAGACTTTCTTATCAGGAAAAATTTGAAAATGCACAGCATTCTGTTTCAAAAAAATTGTTAAAAACTGCTTTAGCAAAAGAATCTAACTTAATTGCTTCAGCTGATGTAACGACCACTCAGGAATTATTGGAACTGGCTGAAAAAGTGGGACCAAATATTATTGCTTTAAAAACGCATATCGATATTATTTCAGATTTTGATTATCAAAATACGATTGTTCCTTTGAAAGAATTGGCTGCAAAGCATAATTTCTTATTAATGGAAGACAGAAAATTTGCAGATATCGGAAATACTCAAGAATTACAGTTTACAAGTGGAGTTTTCAAAATTACAGACTGGGCAGATTTTGTAACTTCTCAGGTAATTGGTGGCTTCGAATCTTTAGACTGTTTCAAAAATGTAGGTGTTGTTGCCATTATCGGAATGTCTTCAAAAGGAACTTTAACGACGAACAGCTACAGAGAAGAAGCGTTAAAAGTGGCTTTGTCTCATCCTAATGTAATTGGTGGAGTTTCTCAGAATGCACTTCCTGAAGAGATTTTACTATTTACTCCGGGAGTAAATTTAGCAGATTCAGGTGATGGAAAAGGTCAGCAGTACAATACTCCGGATCATGTTTTCAAAACTCTTCACACCGACTTTATCATCGTAGGAAGAGGTATTTACAAATCTGAAAATCCTGCAGAAGCTGCGGTTACTTATAAAAACGAAGGCTGGAAAGCGTATTTGGCTTCATTATAAAATAAATAAATTACAATTTGCTCTCATTCATTTGGGAGCAAATTTTATTTTAAAGAACTCCCAAAATATTTATTTTTTAATAAATCTTAACTTAAAATCATAAAGAATTATATCTAAAATAAGCTATATTTGATGCTTTATCAGGACATTGAAAAAGTTTAGTATTGGTCTTTTTTTGATTTGGGGAGTTGTACAGGTTTCTGCACAAAAAGATAGCATTTCCATTCACGCAAAATTATCGCAGGACAGAAAAACGCTTGTGGTTAATCAGGAAATTGTATATCATAACCATTCCGACAAGGCGCTGAACAGCATCAAACTTCTCAACTGGATTTCTGCCTATAACAAAAGAGGAACTTCTCTTGTGTACAGAAAACTGGAAGACAGAAACAACAGTCTTCACTTTGCAAAACAGGAAGAACTTGGAAAAGTTTTAGAATTAAATATAAAAAATTCGGGAAACCAACCTGTTCCGGTAAAAACTGTTTCTGACGAGAATCTCTTTTTATCTTTAAACGAAAGTTTAGAACCCGGAAAAAGTATAAAATTGCAATTGCAGTATAAAATGCAGCTTCCAGACAAAAAATTTACCGGTTATGGAACTTCTGAACAAGACATTGCGTTAAAATATTTCTTTATTGTTCCTGATCATTTTGATTCCGATAATATTTCTAAAAGAAATTATCACGACATTGAAGAATCTGTTAATTTCAACACCTATTGGTCGGTTGATTTTGACACTCCATCAAGTTCATTTATTCAAAGTAATCTTCAGCAGATTCAGCCTAATTTATTTAAAGGATATTTAGATTCAGATCCTGAATTTATTATTTCAAAAAATAATTTTCCTACAATAAAGATTGATACAGAAGATATTAAAACTGAAATAAAATTTGGATATACTATCAGCAAACAGGAAATTCAGAATCTGGAGTTTTACCTTCCGTTGCAGTTGAAATTTATTAAAGATAAAATTGGTTTTATTCCGGAACAGCTTTTTATTTCAGAAAAATTCAGAGCAAAAGAAGACTTTTTCGGGAATAACGATATTAAATTTTGGAAATTCAGGTTTAAATTGTTTTCGGATGCCGAAAATGCAGATTTAGACTACTTTGGAATTATCTCAAAAAAAATTCTTGACGAAAGTATCATTACCGATAAGCAGGAGAATCATTGGTTTAAAAACGGTTTAAAATCATATCTAGAAATTCTGTATCTGAAAAAATTCTACGGAGAAGCAAAACTTCTTGGAAACCTTCCTGAGAATAGCATTTTAGGAGTTAAACCTTTGAAATTGTTTCATGCTTCAAGAGTGAAATTACTGGATCGATACGGCTTGGCTTATCAATACATCATGTCTCAGAATCTCGACCAAAAAATAGATGAGCCTTTTGCAGTTTTGAGTAATTTTAATGATATGGCAATCAGCAGTTTTGAAACGGGCAGCCTTTTCAGTTATTCTGCCGATAAAATGGGTGAAGAAAAGTTTAATCTTCTACTGAAAAATTATATAGCTAAAAATACAGACAAACAGGTTTATCCTGAAGATTTTTTAGATCAATTGGCAAAAGAAGAATCTTCAACATCTTATTTAAAAGGATTTTTGAAGCAGAAAAACAGAGTTAATTTCAGACTTAAAAATTTTAGAATAAATAACGATTCTCTCAATATTAAAATCGTAAAAAATACAGACGAGGCAATTCCTGTAAAGCTGGAAACTCAAACAAGAAACGGTGACAGAACTTCGTACTGGATTGAAACTGAAGAAAACGAAAGACTAAAAACAGTCACTCTTCCATCGGAAGATATCTATAAAATCACTTTAAATAACGATTATATCTTTCCGGAAGCGAATTACCGCGATAATTTTCTTTATACCAAAGGTTTATTTTCGAATGCTAAAAAAATCAAATTTAAACTGATTAAAGATATTCCAAATCCTGAGTTTAATGAAATTTATCTAAACCCGAGAATACGTTTCACCAATACTTATGACAAATTTCTGATTGGTGTAAATTTTAAAAACCAATCACTTTTTGATCAGAAATTTTTGTATTCATTAACTCCATCATTCAGTACAGGAACAGGTAAAATGACGGGTTCCGGAGCAGTCTCCTACTCTTTTTTGCCTGCTGAAAGTGTGATTCAGAGATTGTCTTTTGGAGTTTCGGGATCATATTTTCATTATGATTATGATTTAGCCTATCAGAAAAGCTCGCTATACTCGAATATCAGTTTTAGAAAAAATCCAAGAAGTACGGTAAGTCGCGGTTTAGGAATTTCTTATACTTATTTTGAGCGTGATCTTAATGCAAAAATGATTGCTAATCGTGATTACGACAAATACAATCTTTGGACGGTTGGTTACGGCTACACCGATAATCAGATGATTCACGAGAAAAGCTTCAGTCTGAGTACACAAGGAATGGAAGATTACAACAAAATTACCGCAGAAGGTTTTTACAGATGGGAATTTGCACCCAGACAGAAGCTTAGTTTAAGACTTTTTGCAGGATATTTTGTAAGAAACGAAACAAGAAATAATACCTTTAATTACGGAATTTCTAGGGTTTCAGATTATTCTTTTTCATATAATCTTTTAGGACAAAGTGCATCGAGCGGAATTTTATCGCAACAGTTTATTTTAGCTGATGGTGGGTTTAAATCTTTTCTACCTGGAACAGTGAATCAATGGATCACTTCTTTTAATGTAGACTCCAGCGTTTGGAAAATCTTCCACGTTTACGCAGATGCAGGTTTATATAAAAACAAAAATAATCCTACGCAGTTTATTTGGGACAGCGGTGTGAAAGTACGTTTAATTCCTGATTTTCTTGAAGTTTATCTTCCCGTGCAGTCTTCTTTAGGCTTTGAGCCTGGTTTTAAAGATTACGGAAAAAGGATACGATATACTTTGATTTTGAATTTGAGTACCATTATTAATGCCGCGAGAAGAGGTTGGTATTAAAACAAAAAGAGCTGCCTGACGACAACTCTTTACAATAAATTTTATTTGAAAATCTAGTCCTTTAAAATCTTCTGAGAAACCGGCTGATTATCTACAAATCCTGTTACGATGTAGTTGCCTTTTTGTAATTCAGCAACATTTAAAGAAACTCCATTTTTTACAGAAGCTGTTTTTACCAACTGCCCAGATAATGTGTACACTTTAATATCTTTCACCTCTGCAGCGAAAATGATCTCATCATTTTTAACCAATGAATTTTTAATGAACATTGATCTTTTAGAAAGATCTGTTAAATCATTGACCGCCAAAGTTCCGGATGTTGATTGTGGCGTAGGTAAACTTATGGTAAAATCTACGTTGTTGCTATTGGTATCTCCACTAGTTCTGGTAATCGAGTTTAAAATCGTCGGCGATGGAGCCGCTCCTGTTCCTTCGTACTGATTAGCCAAACCATATCCTACGAAGTCTAAGACATTTGCAGCAGTTGGCCCTGTAACTGGTGTGGCATTACTTGCCAAAGCAACTTTTCCCGAAGTAAGCGCAAGACCAATACCTACACCAACACCTGGTGAACCGTCTAAATTCAAAAGAACCGTTACGATAAGATTAGGATTCAATAAATTAATCAATCCACCTAACCCATCAGAACCTTGCTGAATTAAGTACGTTTGTCCGGGATTTAAAGTGATACTGGGTAAATTGTTGTATTGGGTAAAAGTTCCTGAAGAAGATGCATATTGAATAGTTGCACCATTAAGCGAAGCTGTAGAGGAACCTATGTTTTTCAACTCTATGAAGTCATTGGTAATGGCAGCTCCTAAAAGTCCGCCACCGGTATAGACTTCATTTATTACAATCTGGGCATTAGAAAATGCTGCTATCGAAACGAGTCCGATAAAAGTAAATACTTTTTTCATAACGTGATATTTTGGTTGATTTACAATAATTTATACAAAATTAATACCATATCAATAACCATATACCACATGTTTTAAAATTAATTTAAAGACAAGAAAGTATAAAATACAAAAAACCGCCTCAAAGAAGCGGTTTATAATATTAATTTGATTTATTTAAAATCAGATTAGTCTTTCAAAATTTTCTGAGAAACAGCTTGGTTATTTACAGTTCCTGTAACGATGTAGTTCCCTTCAGCTAATTCAGCAATATTTAAAGTTCCATTAGCTTTTACAGAAGCAGTTTTCACCAACTGACCTGTTAATGTATACACTTTTACGTCTTTTGCATCTGCTCCGAAAGTGATTTCGTCGTTTTTAACTAAAGTGTTTTTGATAAAGTTTGGATTAACTTTTTTGAAATCTGCAACTGAAAGTCCGCCTGCTGCTGTCCATGCAAAATTATCAACAGATACCTGTGCACCTGTAGCGGCAACTCTTACTGTAACTGCCGCAGTTGAGTTGATGGCATAAGAGTAATTATATACTGTATCCTGTCCACCGTTACCTGTTCCGAAACCAGCAGTTTCATTCACCATTGTTCCGTTCACATAAAGCTGAACTGTTCTGGTAGTTCCTCCTGTAAAAGCTTTTTTATATTGGAAACTTAAAGTTCCCACACCATTTGAAAAAGTAACATTTTGTCCTCCTGCACCATCTCTGATAAGAGTGGTTGTTCCGGAGATTGTAAGATTATTAGTATTAGTCTCAATGATACGCCCATCGCTAAGATCCCAGGTTGTACCATCTGCACCATTAAAATTTGAAGTTGTGTAGCCATTTCCCGCGGTAGCAGTTCTGGTATCAAAATTTTCAGTTCCCTGTGCATGTATTGTCGCGGTAAATAACATTCCAACAACAATAGAATAAATCTTTTTCATAACTTTTTATTTTATTTTTTAGTTAATTAATAATTTACACCACAAAATTAAGGCTATAATTACGAAAAATTTAAAAAGTACAATTAAATGATTATTAACAATACTCAACCTAAAAGTGAATAAAAAAAGAGTTACTGCTTGATTTTAATTTAAATCATCACCAAAAAAAACAGCTACTTTTCTGCAGCTGTTCTCTATTTATATCTTAACTAAAGATTAGTCTTTCAAAATTTTCTGAGAAGCTGGCTGATTGTTTACGATACCTGTTATGATATAGTTTCCTTTAGCCAATTCAGCAACATTTAAAGTAGATCCGTTTTTCACATCACCAGTTTTAACGATAGCTCCTGACAAAGTATATACTTTAATATCTTTCACATCAGAACCGAAAATGATTTCGTCGTTTTTCACCAAAGTATTTTTTACGAAGTTTGGAGTTATTTTTTTGAAGTCTGCAACAGCTAAAGTCGAAGTTTGAACAGATCCTTTCACTGTTAATGTTTTGCTTGTTGCGTTTGCATGACCATTTGTAAGATAGAATGTTCCCCCACTACCACTTGCTCCAAATGCTACGATTCTGAAAGTAACAGTAGTTCCTGCAGCCACATTCTGTAATTGAGAAATACCACTTAGATCGATTGCTGGTTGTTCATTTCCAGCATTACTTGTACCTGTACCCCAAGTAATTACTGACCCTATGTTTGTGAAAGTTCCAGATCCCACTTGATATTGCCACTGCCCACTAGTTGCACCAGTATTTGATCTTCTCACATTGTAAGAGTCTATACCAGAAAAAGATACTTGATAACCTGCGTTAGCTGTTACAGTGAAAGTAGCAAAATCATCTGCTGCAATTGCACTAGCTACATCAGCACTTGTAAGATCTGTTCCTCCCCAAGCAGCAGCAGCACCAGCTGCATTTCCTGTTGAAGGCACTACAAAGCCAACTCCTCTTGACAATCCTCCAATTGTTAAATTGGCATTTGAAGAAGTTGCTGTAAATGGACTAGGTCCAAAATTATACTGTCCACCGGGATTGTTTGTAGAGTCAGGAGCCCACTCTGTAAGTGTCGTTTGCGCTAACATTGATACTGTAAAGATACAGATGCTCAATAAAGAATAAAACTTTTTCATAACTTAATTTTTTATATTATTAATAATTTACATGGCAAAATTACGGCAATTTTTCTATTTGAGACAATATTAAGGTTAATTTACTGTTAATAATGTTAAAAAGGAAACTGTTCATATTTTTTAGTTATTTTTACCACTTATTTTTAGAAGACTTGCGGAATTCTATTCTGATATTCGTACTTTTTTTCATGGGCTTATCAATGAATAATGCTCAAATATTTTCGTGGAAAAACCCCAATATCCCCAAAGATTCTATTTCATCTAAGAATGACAGTATTTTAGCTAAAAAAAAAGACAGCATTCTTGCTTTTAAATTCGGACAGGATATTTTTGCAAAAGACACCATGGATTTTGTGAAAACCAGCAACAGAATTATTGTAGATGAAGCCGTACTTGCAAAAAATGATTCCAAGAGATTTTTAGGAGAATTAAATTCAAAAGGTTCTATTATTCGAGGAATTACTTTCGGTAACAATCAGGGACAATCTGTACAAAGTTCTATGGATCTTCAGATTTCCGGGAGACTTTCAAAAGATGTTACAGTCTTGGCAAGTATTTCAGACCACAATTTACCGATCCAGGCAGATGGATATACGCAGACTTTAGAAGAGTTCGACAAAATTTACATGCAGCTTAATATTAAGGATAAATCTATTCTTAGAGCCGGACATTTAGATTTGGTAGATTCTAAAAATTATTTTGCCAAATATCAACGTCGAAGCATGGGAATTCAGTTTCAGACACAGCTTGGAACCGATAATAAAACATTCATTGATGTTTCGGCGGGTGTAGCACGAAGTGAATTCCATAGAATCCGTTTTCAGGGTATTGAAGGAAATCAGGGACCTTACCGTTTAACCGGAAAAAATGGTGAACAATTCATTACCCTGATTTCAGGTTCCGAACAGGTTTTCATTGATGGTATTTTGATGAAACGTGGAGAGAATCAGGATTACATCATTAATTATAATACAGGGGAAGTTACTTTTACCAGTTTCAGACCGATTTTCCAGCAGAATTTTATTACCATTTCTTTTAATTATGCCAACAGGAATTATTCCAGATATTTATTCACCGGAAAAGTTGAGCATCAAAGAGAAAAATTAAAAGTGGGACTTAACTGGTTCATGGAAAATGATAATAAAAATGCTCCATTAGCTTTAAATTTATCGAAAGAAGACGAGCAGATTTTAGCGGATGCCGGAAACGACACCAATTTAATGTATGCTCCCTCTGGTGTAATTGCAGAATACGATGTTAATAAAATCCTTTACAGTCTCGTTCAGAATCCTAACGGAAATTACTATCAGTTTTCAACCGATGTTACCCAAACATTGTATCAGGTTTCATTCACTTATTTTGGAGCTAATTTAGGAGATTACAAACTAACGCAAACTACCAATAACGGAAGGGTTTTTGAATACGTTGGCCCCAATTTAGGAGATTATCGTGCGGTAAGAAAACTTCCTTCGCCACAGAAAGCTCAGGTTTATACTTTAAACTCTGAATATTTGTTGAAAGACGGTAAAATCGGTGCCGACATCTCGATGAGTAACTATGACATCAACTTATTCTCTTCAAAAGATTCTGACCAGAATTTGGGATATGCAGCAAGAATTTTTGGAAACAAAACATTCACCAAAAACAACTGGAAAGGTACACCAAGCTTTGAGTATCAATATATCGATAAACAGTTTCATATTTTAGATCGTATCAACGATGTAGAATTTTCGCGTGACTTCAACTTAGCGCAAGAATTTAACGGATTAACACAAAATCGTTTTATTTTCAGCTTTCTTAACAAATGGAATAATAAATCTAGTTTAAACTACAGAATCAACTATCTTGACGAACAGGATTCTTATAAAGGAACCAAAAACGATCTAGATTTTAGCTGGATTAAAGGGAAATTCAATACAAAAGGTAATTTATCCTACCTTAATACCAATGCGACTTTGCAAGACACGAAATTCATCCGTGGAGGAGCAGGAACCGAGTACACAGGCCAAAAAGGAAGTTGGGCAGTTGGTGGAAGCATGGAACACAACGAAAAAAAATACAACGACACCCAACTGATGGATGTCACAAGTTTTAGCTGGAGAGAGCTTTTCGTACAGAAAAAAATCGGAGACAGTACAAGAACTAAACTTTTAGCCAAAATGTACATGAGAGAAAATGACTCAGTACGTGACAACAGCCTCCAAAATACAAACAGAATTTTAGGATTCATGGCGGAAAGTCAAATCATTAAAACTGAAAAAACAACGTTAAACGCTTTACTACACTATAGAAAATTCTTTTATAAAGATGATATTGTAGATGTAGATCAGAATAAAGATTTTGTGGTGGGTAATATTTTGTATAACCAGCAATTATTTAAGAACGGAATGCGTCTTCAGGCATTTTATGAATTAGGAAACGGACAGGAAGCGCAGAGAGAATTTCAATACATCAAAGTTACAGACGGGCAAGGAGTTTATAAATGGACCGACTACAATGGTGATGGCGTACAACAGCTCGACGAATTTGAGATTGCAGAATATTCCGATCTGGCTCAATACATCAGAATTTACACCAATTCGGTGCGGTATATTCCTTCTAATAAGAATAAGTTACAGTTGGCTTTATTCGTTAATCCGGCGGTTGTTTTCAGTTCAGAAAATAAATTTTTAAAACGTTGGAATTTTAATATTTCATTAAATTCTCAGAATTCCTTCTACAAAAAAGATAAAGTTTTGGTTATAAACCCTTTTGAAAAAGGTGAAAATCAGATCCTAAAAAATCAGAACATTTTGATGTCGATGCAGTTTAATCCTACCGAAAAATCTGGATGGAACGGAAATTACCGTTTTATACAAAACGACAACCTCCTGAATGCCAATTTCAGTAACGAAGAAAGAAATCAGACTTCTAATTTTGTAAATATCGGATATTGGTTCAATAAAGAATTCAGAATCGATTGGGAGAACTCGGTTCATGATTTAAAAAATTCATCGCAGCTTTTTGCAACAAGAGATTACAGGCTTAATAATTTTGAAACCAAGCCCAAAGCAACCTATAAATTCACAGATGCTATTCAGGCAGAATTTTCATCAGCTTACCGCGAAAAACAGAGAAAAGACGGTGAGGAATTACTGAAAGCGTTTGATATTACAGGAACGATTCAATGGGAACGCAAGAAAACGTCAATCAGAGGAAACTTCTCATTCATCAACAACGACTTTACCGGAAACAGCTTCAGTATTGTAGGAAACCAAATGCTTGATGGTTTAAAACCTGGCAAAAATCAGGTTTGGAGTGTCTTTATTCAGCAGGCAATCAATTCATTCCTACAGCTGAATTTAAATTATGAAGGAAGAAATTCAGGGGAAAGAACCATCCACATTGGTAGTATGCAGGTAAAAGCAAGTTTTTAGAAGCTTTTTCCAGCTCTCCACTCTATCTTTTTTGTCCACCTCTATTCCCTACAATAAAAAAGGATACCGTTGCGATCTGGGCTAATTTTGAAAGGTTAAGATGACGAGAATCTCTAGGCTTAATCCCCAGATTTTGGTATTGATTGGAGTTAAAATTTATCAAAGAATGAAACAAAAAAAAGCAATCAACTGATAATCAGAAGATTGCTTCAAAATGTAGACCCACAGGGATTCGAACCCCAACTGATGGTACCAAAAACCAGAGTGCTACCGTTACACCATGGGTCTCTATATTTTGGTGATGCAAATTTAAAGCTTTTTTCTTTATTTGCAAATCAATTTTAGTTTTTTTTTATTTTTTCTTTCTCCTCATCAGATTATTGTCACCTACACCATGATTACGTAGGTATTTTGGTTCTGTTCTATTTGTATTAACATAAAAATCGATTGATATACTTCAATCCATTGTAATTTTATCTCTATGTATATGCAGAAAAGCACTATGCTATAAAACAATTGTTCTATTACGGTTTCCAGAAACTCCCAACGTTGCCATTAAAGACAGCAAGCTGCTTTGCTGAGCATAAAAAGCTTAAGACTTCAAATACTGAGCATTGAGCTCGGATAACGAAGCTAAAAGGTCAAATTTTCGTACTCAATGCTCAAACATTTAAGTGCTTAGCTCAAAACTTCGAGTAAAAGGTTGTATGACCCACCATTAAATTAAAACATTCTATATCAGTACAAAAAAAGCCACCTCAGCAAATATACTGAGGTGGTTTCCATTATCTATGGTTTATTAATTTAAGGTTTCCAGAAGCTCCACACCGTTCCGTTAAAAACAGCGAGCTGCTTGGCAGTGGTATCATAAACCATCATCCCAGGTGCCGGATCGATGATATTAAGATGAGGACTCGCTACTCTAGGTAGAACCATGGCTTTTGTTTGATCTTCCAAAACCAAAATACCAGCTGCAGGTGCAGCAGTCGTCGGTGTACCGATAGAAACTTTAGCATCTGTATTTTCGGTAGCATCATTCTGGATCTGTACCGCTGTTCCGGTAGCACCTGTAAGATCTACAGAAAGATCTTTCCAGCCTGCCGCGTACTTTACTTTTACTTTATGATCCGAAAGGTCATACACCATCGTACCGTCTACAACCCCTGCAACAGCTCCCGTACTGGTAACCCATGGAAGCACTATCCCTCGGTTTTCTGTTTCACCAAATTCTAATGAAATAGAAGAATTAGCCACAGCCTCTTTTCCTATTGCTACCTGACCGGGAATCAGCAGAGTACCCAGAAAGAGTACTGCTGCTGCGGTTATTATATTATTTTTTGTTATCATTTTTTAAGTATTATTACTTATTAAACATTTATGGACAAGTCTGAGTATTAAAGCATTTCCATCCGGTAGGTGTTCCGTCGGTATTAATGTATAAACAGTCTAAGCCGATATGATACACCATCATCCCTTCTCTCAGGTTAGCCGCAGGAATATCTGCAATCTGTTGAACTGTCAGTCTGTTTGGCACAAATCCTTTAGTTTTAGATTCCAAAGCAGTCCATGCTCCTTTTCTTACCATTGGCCAGTTACTGTTATCTGTACCCGCTCTTTGCAATGAAGTGATCCCCTGTTTGGTATCTAAAACAGTTCCCACAGTAATAGCTGGTTTGTAACATCCTGCATTACAATTACTAATAAGTGCATTAATTACATTTGCATAGGTATAAGTTCCAAGATAAACTCCATTTTCTGAAGTTTCAAGGATATTATAAAACCCATTCGCTCCGTAGTCTGCAGGTGTATTGCTCCCTACTGTTGCATTTGGAGATAATGTAGAACTTGGGTTATTTAAGGTTCCAGCAGAGAAGGTTCCTCCGTTTGCAGAAGCATAAGCAACTGTACCTGATTCAAATGCATCAGAACAACCATCATTATCACTGTCATTATCCAAATGATTAGGAACAAGATCACCATCAGTATCTACTAAACATACTTCTGATTTAGGATGCGCAGAAGGTATGTAGCCACTTGCCAACGTAGAAGTAATTTCGCCTATGGTATTTGTTGTAGCAATGCGGTTGTCGGTGCTGCAGGTTCGTACGGCATTAACGGATTTTATAATGGAATAGAATCAAACGATACTTTAGGCGCTACCTACACAGGCACTTATACCTATGCTAATGCTATTAATGCTGCACTATCTGCATGTTTTTGTTACAAACCAGCTATTACCGCAGGGACTGTTTTAGATACTAATCATGGTATCACATCCTTACAAAGAGCAGGTACAAACATCGGTAATTGGCCAATGGTAAGAAAAGGAGCATGGACAGTTTTAGAATCAAAAACAAAACCTTTTGTACCAAACCGATTGACCAATGCACAAGTTGCAGCCATTCCGTCTACCAATCTTGTTAAAGGAATGATGGTTTTTAATATTGATTTAGACTGTCTTCAGATTAACATCAATGGAACACCTGCAGGCTGGAAATGCTTTGATAAACAAACATGCCCTACAAACTAATCTGATTGATTCTATTAAATTTTAAAAATTCAACTCATGAAAAATATTATATATATAATCATCTTACTAACTGGCAGCATAGCTTCAGCACAAGTCGCCATTGGTAAAGGCTCAGTATCTAACACTTCTGTTTCTTTAGAATTCGGAAGTGAAAACAGGGGGATGGTGTTACCTTGGGTAACGAGTACAGGTGCTATAAGCGGTGTAGAAGATGGAAGTATCATCTATGACCTTTCTGATCACAAAGTAAAAGTAAAATACAGATTAGCATGGAAAGATCTTTCTGTGGATCTCACAGGAACCACCCTTGATCCAGTAACCAATATAGATGGAGTTTTAATACAAGATGTTGCTATAGAAAAAACATCTGCCAAAGTATCTATAGGAACACCTTCGGACCTTCCTGCAATATTAATGTTAGAAGATACCGATAAGGCTATGATTTTACCAAGTGTAGCCAGTCCTCACCTTAACATTATCAACCCAGCCCCAGGCATGATGGTTTATGACACCACAGCTAATCAGCTTGCTGTGTTCAATGGTAAAATGTGGAGTTTCTGGAAGCCTAGTAATTAAATAAGAAATAAACTTTTTATTAAAATCCCAAAATATTTTGGGATTTTTTTATTTACATTTCAGGCATTAAATATTTTCAAAAAATAATATCTAAATTTCAAAAACTTAGCCATTTTTAAAATTAAATATTGAGCAAAAAAAACAGGAGAAATGAATATCATTTCTCCTGTCAAAGTAGACCCACAGGGATTCGAACCCCAACTGATGGTACCAAAAACCAGAGTGCTACCGTTACACCATGGGTCTGTTTTATTTTGGTGATGCAAATTTAAAGCTTTTTTCTTTATTTGCAAATCATTTTTTAATTTTTCTTTAAATTTACACTTACAATTTAACCTCTTGAATATGCTGCTCGACTTCAATAATCTCGAAATTAATAATTTACATCCTAAAACTGATTTCGAGAAAAAAGTGATTTTTTTTCTGAAAGAATGGTTCTCCGAATCTAAAACTGTAAAAGTACAGACTTCAGGTTCTACAGGCATTCCCAAAATTATTGAAGTTGAAAAAGAAAAAATGCTTAATTCGGCGAAGATGACCTGCAATTTTTTAGATTTACAAGAAGGCGATACTTCTTTGATTTGTTTACCTGTAGAATATATTTCAGGAAAAATGATGGTTGTGCGAGCAATTACTCGAAAGCTGAAACTTATTATTTCAGATCCTTCTTTAAAACCGTTAGAAAATTTAAATGAGAACATCGATTTTTGTGCAATGACTCCATTACAGGTTGAAAATTCATCAGATAAAATTCATTTTATTAAATATCTAATTATTGGTGGAGCTGCCGTTTCTGAAAGTTTAAAAAGTAAAATATCACAAACTCTTAAACATTCCCACTCTCCCACTCAGATTTACGAGACGTATGGAATGTCTGAGACCCTTTCTCATATTGCTTTAAAGAAAACCTACCCTACTCAGGAAGAGTACTTCAGTATTTTCGACACGATTGAAATTTCAACAGACGAAAGAGATTGTCTTAAAATTTATACGCCACAACTTAATTCTGAAGTATTGCAGACTAATGATTTGGTTGAAATCAAAAATAGAAATCAGTTTAAATTTTTAGGAAGAATTGATAATGTGATTAATTCCGGAGGTGCCAAAATATTTCCCGAACAGCTTGAAGCTTTGGTAAAAAAAGAAATTCCGAATGAGGTTGTATTTTTAGGAATTAAAGATGAAAGTCTGGGACAGAAATTGATTTTAGTGATTGAAGGAAATAGCTCTGATATTTTAAATCAAAAACTATCAACCATTAACTATCAACAAAAATTCCATAAGCCGAAAGAAATTATTTTCATTGAAAAAATTCCCAGAACACCGAACGGAAAAGTAAATCGTTTGGAATTAAAAAGTATTTTTGATATTTAGTAATTATATTTTATCCATTTAAAACACCCCGTCAAAAATTCTTACGAATTTTCGCCACCCCTCCAGAGGAGGGGAATTTCAGTCGAAAAAATATTATTTATGAAAAACTTCACTACAGAACTAACTTACAAAACTTCTCGCAGTAGCGGTGCAGGTGGGCAAAACGTGAACAAAGTAGAAACTTCTGTAACAGTAATGTGGAAAGTATTAGATTCTGATTTTTTTAATGTTTTTCAAAAAAGATTAATTAGTGAAAAGCTTAAAAATCGAATTAATCAGGACGGAATTTTACAATTAACTGTTTCAGAATCACGAACGCAGCTGCAGAATAAAAAAATTGCTACAGAGAAAATTTTGGACATCGTCAATGAATCAGTCATTATTCCTAAAGCGAGATATAAAACAAAACCTTCTAAGGCTAAAGTTCAGAAGAGATTAGACACCAAAAAGAAACTTTCAGACAAAAAAGAAAACAGACGTTTTAAATATTAATCCATTCTTAATTCTCTCATTCAGGAAAAATAGTATTTTTGCTGAAAATTTTCTGAATGATTAAAAAAGTATTCGCATTAGGATTATTCTCAATATCTGTAATGTCATTTGCACAAAAAATTTCTATCGCTCCATCTTTTGGTTATGCGTGGAGAGTCAATAAAATAGCAACCACTTTATCCCCGGAAGAACGCAATTACATCAAAGGTCTTAAAAACGGAACCAATTTCGATGTTGCCCTTCGATATGAAGTTAAAAATGGAATGCACATTGGTTTTAAATATTCTAATTACAGCGCTTCTCATACGGGAAGATTTAGCGCACGAGACAATATGGGGAATATTGTAAGCGCGGTGATAAGTACTAAAGATGCAATTAATTTTTATGGCCCATCTTTTACAATCACCAACTATGATCAACCCACAAAGCATAAATTCCTGATGGATGCAGCATTAGGAGCAATGAGCTATACAACAAAGACAGGAAATGTAAAAGGAAAAGGCAATACATTGGGAGCTGAAGTCGATTTTGCTTACCAATATCAAATCCATAAAAACATTTTAATTGGTCCTAAAGTTGGGCTTTCCGGAGGAGCTCTTAGAAAAATCTCTTATAACGGACAAGTTATTGATCTGGGAGAAGATAATAGAGAAGGTTTAAGCAGAGTTTCTTTGGCAGCATCCGCTACATTCCGTTTTTAAGTTTTATCTTTGTGAAAATTTTAAAAAAAATGAGCAAACCGATTACTGAGTTCATAGAAAAATATTACCTGCACTTCAATGCAGCGGCTTTGGTAGACGCATCAAAAGGATATGTTGCCCACCTTAAAGAAGGCGGAAAAATGATGATTACTTTGGCAGGAGCAATGTCAACTGCTGAATTAGGCAAAATTTTGGCTGAAATGATTCGTCAAGATAAAGTTGATTTTATTTCTTGTACAGGGGCAAACCTTGAAGAAGATTTGATGAATCTTGTAGCGCATTCTCATTACGAAAGAGTTCCTCATTACAGAGACTTAACAGCTCAGGATGAGTGGGATTTGTTGGAAAGAGGTTTGAACAGAGTTACAGACACTTGTATCCCTGAAGAAGAAGCTTTCAGAAGATTGCAAAAACACATCGTAGAAATCTGGAAAGATGCTGAAGCAAAAGGTGAGAGATATTTCCCGCATGAATTTATGTATAAAATGATTCTTTCAGGAGTTTTGGAGCAGTATTATGAGATTCCAAGAGAAAATTCTTGGATGATTGCAGCAGCTGAAAAGAACCTTCCGATCGTAGTTCCAGGATGGGAAGATTCTACCATGGGTAATATTTTCGCTTCTTACTGCATCAAAGGTGAATTGACAGCTACAACTATGAAATCTGGTATCGAATACATGACGTATTTAGCAGATTGGTATACTAAAAACTCTGCAGGAAAAGGGGTTGGTTTCTTCCAGATTGGTGGAGGTATTGCAGGAGATTTCCCGATTTGTGTAGTGCCGATGTTATATCAGGATATGGAGATGCATGATATTCCGTTCTGGTCTTATTTCTGTCAGATTTCAGACTCAACGACTTCTTACGGTTCTTATTCAGGAGCTGTTCCGAACGAGAAAATCACTTGGGGTAAATTAGATATCACTACACCGAAATATATCGTTGAAAGTGATGCTACAATCTGTGCACCATTGATGTTCTCTTACATTTTGGAAAACTAATTTTTACAATTAATTATACTTAAAAGGCTTAGCAATAAGCCTTTTATTATTTTTACCCTTTGGAAACTCTTCAAAAAAATAAGTTCGATGCTTTAACCGGAATGCGCGCCATTGCCGCAATCATGGTTTTTGTGTATCACAACCGAAAATATTGGCGTTACGATTTACCTTTTGAAATCATGCGTTTCATCAGCGAATGGCACATCGGTGTCACTGTATTTTTTGTGTTGAGCGGATTTTTGCTTGCTTATCGCTATGAAGAAAAACCTTTAGAATCAAAAAAATCTTATTTAAAATATATCCTTCTCAGGATTGCAAGAATTTTTCCGTTATACTGGATTTTACTGAGCTGTTATTTTATAGATACTTCATATTCCAAAGGTGTTGATACTTATTTTCTGCAATACTCATTGTTTTATTCTCTTTTTGAAAGATATTCGGTTTCGGGAATTGTGCAGGCTTGGTCGTTGACTGTAGAATTTTTCTTTTATATTCTGGCTCCGCTTTTATTTTTATTATTAAAAAAAAGCTGGAAGTACTGCATTCTTTTTTTAATCGGATTTTTTCTTTTAGGATGGGGTATCGGCTTTGGACTTAAAGAATTTAACGGAAATCCAAACGGCTTTTTATATCCTCTACAATTTATGATCGGAAGTACATTTTTCGGTCGGAGTTTAGAATTTTTCTTCGGAATGTTGCTCGCTTATTTAATGCGAAAAGAAAAGGGAATTCAATTTTTAAACAAGATTAAAAAACCAACACTTTGGGGTGGAATTTCAATTCTTATTTTCACAATTTCTATTGCGTTTTTTGCCAGAAACAATTTTGTTCACGGGGTTGAAAGATGGGAAGGAAGGTTGATTCACGAATTATTTTTGCCGGTAGGAATCGTCGTTTTCTTTTGGGGATTGATGACCGAAAGAACATTCGTTTCAAGAATGCTTTCCACTAAATTTTTTATTCTTTTGGGAAATGCTTCTTTTGTCTTTTATTTGATTCATCTCAGCTATTTTAATATGAAGCTGAAATCTTATTTTTATTTACCCGACCATAACTTTGTAGCATTGTGGATTTGCTCAATCATTATTTATCTTTTAATTGAGAAACCACTTTATGAAGCTTGCAGAAAGTTGATTTCAAGAATTAAGTAAATTTCAATATTATTATCATGACTTTATAGATGATTTTAAATCTCTAAAATCTGCGTGAGGTTATACCATTTTATATCTTTATAGCAATCAAAAATTTTCATCAATTTTCGACATAAAATTTAGTCCAACGAATTGGTCAGTACAAAATAACGGTACGCTAAAATTGCTTTCTGTACTTTAGTCAGTTTTGTAGGATCTTTATCGCTCAGTTTAGGTAAAACAGCTTTATTCATTTTATTCAAGAATCTGAAAATGGACTTTTTCATAATTTAGATTTAGATAAGATGAATCATTCAAAAATTATGCAGTTTTGTTTAAGCTGTAAATTAGATGTCGGAGGCAGGAAGTATATATCATTAAAAAAAACAAAAATTGCCCTCAATACTAAAGGCAATTTTCACATAAATGCTAAAAGCATTTGGTCTTATGAATTTCCGTACATATTAGATTCTCCACCATCAATAGCGATCACCTGTCCAGAAACATAACCATTTTCATCACTTAATAAGTAAGCGACCAAGCTTCCAACATCTTTAGGATCACCCAATCTTTTGGTTGGATTTCTTGATGCATATTCTTTTTCAGCTGCTTTAGGATCTTCAGGATTCACCTGATGGAAAGCTTCAGCAACCATTGGCGTTAAAATTGCGCCCGGAGCAATGGCGTTGGTTAAAATATTGTCTTTCCCATATTCTAAGGCTGCATTTTTCGTCATTCCCGCGACAGCATGTTTTGTGGCAACGTAAGCGGTCTGATTCATAACTCCTCTGATTCCACCAACAGAAGCTACATTGACGATTCTTCCACCACCATTTTTCTGCAATTCAGGAATTACGTATTTCATCCCATAATATACTCCTAAAAGGTTGATGTCGATTACTTTTTTAAAAACTTCAATATCATATTCAATCAATGGAGCCTGTTTTCCTTCGATACCTGCGTTGTTGTATAGCCCGTCAATTTTCCCAAATTCTCTTACGGTTGCATCAACATAGTTTTTCACATTTTCTTCTACAGAAACATCTGCTGTAACGGTCAAGAATTTACTTTCAGGATACTTTGCCTCCAGTTCTGTTTTTGCTTTATTTAAAGCTTCATTATTATAATCTACCAAGGTAACATTTGCTCCTTTTGACGCTAAAACATCTGCAGCAGCCAAGCCTAAACCCATTCCTGCTCCTGTCACTATAATTACTTTTCCTTTTAAATTTGCCATGATTTTGATATTTAATTCATTGCTTCAATTTACAACAATAACACCTTTATTCATCTTGATCTATGATAAGATTTTACTAAACATGTTGAAATCTTTCCTAAAATATTACGAATTTAATAACTCATAAATTTTATCAAGGTTAAAATAAAATGAGAATCCTGAACTTAATAAGATGAATTGTAAAAAGGAAGATTATAAATTTATTACATTTGAATCTCCATTTAAATCAATGAAATGAACGAAACCTTCAAACAACAAGTCTGGGAAATTACCAAATTAGTTCCCAAAGGAAGAGTAACGAGCTACGGTGCGATTGCCAAAGCGGTTGGTTTTCCCAATCACTCTCGGCATGTAGGAAAAGCAATGGGTGGTTGTCCGAAAGATGTTCCTGCTCATCGTGTGATTTCAAGCTCGGGAACTTTATCTGTTCCGGAATTTCAGGAAAAATTGGAAACTGAAGGAATTGAAGTAGAAAATTTCAGAATAAAAAATTTTAAAAAACTATTTTGGAATCCTTTGGATGAATTGTAAAATTTATCGCTTCAAAGAAAAATGTAATGTTCCTTCTTTTTTAAACAACAGTTCAGTAATAAAAAGTAACAGTTCGGTGATATAATATTGCACAAACCTCCTATCCTCTTTATATTTGCTTCATAATTAAAACAATTCTATGAAAGCAAAAACTACCATTACATTTTTATTTATCATCCTTACTCAATTTTTCTATGCTCAAATTGATGATAAATTTTATCAACCCAGCAAAGAATTAAAACCTATAGAAAATTTGAAATATGAGGAGATCAGTTATCCTGTTGATAAAGATACCATCACTGCTATTGTTCTGAAGCCAAATTCTGTAAAGCCAAAAGCTACCATTTTATTTTTCCACGGTGCAGCCGGAAATGTTTCTACCTATACTTTTATGACAAAACCTTTGGTAGAAAGCGGATTTCAAGTAATTATGGTCGATTTCAGAGGATATGGGAAATCTACAGGAACACCAACCCATGTGAATATTGCCCAAGACGGACAAAAGTTTTTTGACTATATCACAAGGAGAAAAGATGTGAAAAATACGAAAATCATTATCTATGGCGCTTCTTTAGGATCACAAATTTCAGCACATTTAGCCAGAGCTAATAAAGATAAAATATCAGGATTGGTGATTGACGGAGGAATGTCTTCATTTGCAGATATTGCCGCAGTTTTTGCTCCACAATTTAAAGACGCTCTTGCGAAAATGTTATCTTCTGTTTATGCTGCAAAAGAAGATATAAAATATACCGAAGGCCTTCCAAAGCTATTTATTTACAGCAAAAATGATAAGACCGTTCCTTTTTCTCAAGGTGAAGAAATTTACAAAAATGCTGCTGAACCAAAACAGTTTTTAGAATTTACTGCTGATCATTTGAGTGCAATAACTGAAAAACCTGCCGATGTTGTGAGATCAGTTGAGGCTTTGATTAAATAAAATCTTAAAAAATTCATGAGAGTTTCGGCGATGATAAAGTCGCCGAAACTTTTTAAATTATTAAGTACAAGTACTATTATTTTTTTATCAAAATTCCCTCAATTTTCAAAAGCGTTTGTTTTCCATTTCATTCCCTATTTTTTCTATCATTTTTTCTGCATTACCATTAGTGCCACCAAGACTTATTGCTTTGTTATAGCTAGTTAATGCCAAATCGTATTGCTTGTTTGTAAAATAAACTTCTCCTAAACTATCAAATAGATTAGCGTTTTTAGGAAACTCTTTTGTAGCTAATTTAAATACTGTTATAGATTCATTGATTTTTCCAATTCTTAATAGTTCATATCCTAATTTATTCAGTTCGCCTGGGTTTTCAAAGCTATATTCATTTTTAGAATTTTCTTTAAGTAAATAGTAAGTCTCTATAGCTTTATTGATATCATTGAGAGATTCCTTTCTTATCGCTTGGTAAACAGATTTTTTAGGAATCTCGTAATCTTTTCCCAACATTAAATTGTGAATAGTATATCCTAAATCCCAAACTCTATTTAGATTATTAGACAATAGAATTATCGTACTATTATTTTTAAAATCGTTTAAAAAGATGGATTCAAATTTATACGATACGCCATTGTGTCGTTGCAATTCATCATTTTCAAAATATCTGCCAAGTGACCCACCTTCGTCAATTGCATATGGATTTTTCAAAAGAGTTTGAAAGGATTCTTTGGAAATTAAACGATTAGAATTCATCGCTTCAATCCATTTATATAAATCATTGATGTCTACCCAAAGCCATCCACTTATAAAATTCACTTCTTGGCATCGGACATTGTCAAAATCATAACAAGATGTACGGTTTTTAGAACCAAATTTTGGATCAAATACCGCATTTGTCATTTTCAATGGTTTAATTATATTTTTAGTAACAAATTCTTGAAATGATACTCCTGTTACCTTTTCAATGATTCTTCTTTGTAAAAAGACATTGCCGTTATCGTATTTGTAACTTGTTCCAGGTTCAAACAATAAATTATCACTACTTCTCAAAATCTTCCACGCATCTGCATCACTTACCGGATTTAGCCCCGACTCTATTTTAGGAATTCCGCTGGCGTAATTTATCAAATGTCGGATGGTGACTTTTTCTGCCCATTTCGGCAAACCCAAATTAAATTTAGAAATCGAGTCATCCAGATTAAGAAGACCACGTTCAGCTAAAATCATTATGGCGACAGCATTAAATTCCTTTGCAATAGAGCCAATGTTGAATATTGACTTATCATTTAAAGCAGTTTGTTTTGTTTCATCAGTAAAACCATATGATTTTTGATAGATGATTTTATCATTTTTAACGATAAGAACATTTCCATTAAACAAACCTCTTTCATAGGATTTTGCCATTAACGAATCTATTGGGTCGATATAGACTCCTTTTTGTTTAATCGATTTTTGATTTCCACTCTTTCCCTCTTTGAAATTATTTAATTTTTGGGCAGAAAGCATATTTGTCAATAAAACAGTTAGCAATAATAAGAAAAATCGGTTCTTCATTGTAATTAATTTTTCGGAGACAGGATTTGATTGATTGTTTAAAAACTTTCTGCAAAGATGCCTTAAAACGTCTCAGTACGCGACCGATTAAAAAAAGTCGAACGCATTTATCAGAAAAAAAATAAATTAATTTGGATTTTTTCTAAAATCGGTAGGCGTTTTTCCTGTATGTTTTTTAAAAGAAGTACTAAACGACGATTTAGAATTGAAGCCAACCTCATAAAGAATTTCAAGAATTGTTAGTTCTTTTTGCAAAGGATCTTTTAGTATTTCTTTAGCTTTTTCAATTCGATATTCATTTACAAAATCGAAAAAGTGTTTATCCATATACAAATTAATCAAAGTAGATAAATCTTTAATGGGCATTTTTACCTGCTCAGATAAATCCTGAATGGTTAATGAAGAATCCAGATAAGGTTCTTTTTCAATCATAAACTTTTTCAAAAACTCGATTTGCTTATTTTTTTCGTCATCAATTATACGAGAAGATTTTTGCTTTGTAGCAACTTCTGTAATAGGTTTCAAATGAGAATTCACTCCTCGGAAAAATTCAGGATTATTTAATGCAATAAATAGATACCAACAAGTACAAAATAAAAACGTAAACCCATCAAGGGTTACAATCCATTGTCTGATCTCTCCCAAACCAATAGTAAAAGTAACCAGCCACCTTAGAAGTACTAAAAAATGTAAGAGATAATATACAGTTGTTATTTTGTAAAGTGCATTAATTAAAGAAATATTTGGATTCGTATAATTTTCAAGATAAACAGTTCTTGATTTTCGAATAACCAAAAATGAAGCAATAAAATAAACTTGAAATAGCAATTCGAAAAGAAATTGAAAAAATTGGGTAATAGGCATTTGATTCATCCCCTTTATGAAATGCAATTTCATGGCTGTATTTTCGAAATATATACCCGACATTAAATACAAATTGTAAGCAACAAACGGAATAGCGTGCAGTAAATGTTTAGGTTTTAATCGGAAGTTAGAAAAGCAAACCGACAATACATAGAGATAAAACGATGCCGGAACCAAATAGACAATACTCCAACGAAAAACCTCAAGGTTTATGAAGTTTGCAGGAATATGATGAATCAAATATTTACAGGCATCTATGGCATTTGCGATAAGAAAAAAAGCAAAAAGCTGGTTTCCTAATTTGTGCTTGGTCTTTACTGTTAACAAAAACAACGCAAGAAATAACACCAGAAAAATTCCAATTAATGAGGCTAAATCCAGAAAATTGTGTTTGTCCATGTTTTTTTAAGCAAAGCCAAATTTAGCATTTCTACGATAATTTTTTTATAAAAAAACCGGAACAACAAAATCGTTCCGGTTTTACAATATAAATTAGTTTAAATTACTTCTCCAGTTGCTTATAGCTTCTCTGAATAAAGTCTGTCAACTCTTTTCCTTTCAATAGGTTTTGAGAAAGTTTAGCTAAGTCTAAAGCGTGTTTAATTTGAGAGCTTTTCTCCTCAGCATTTTCATTAGCAAGAATTTTAGTTGCAAATTCACTGTTAGAATTCACCACCAAATTATACATTTCCGGGAAACCTCCCATTCCGAACATTCCACCACCGCCGGTTGCCTGCATATCTTTCATTCTACGCATAAATTCGGGCTGGGTAATGGTAAACGGAGCATCGCTGCTGTCTAAATCTTCCAGCTGAACGGTGAATTTTTTATCATTAATAGATTCTTCTACATTTTTCTTTAATGATTCTTTTTCAGTTTCATTTAATTTAGAAATTGCAGGTTCGTCTTTTTTAATCAAGTTATTGATGTGATCGGCATCTACTCTTACAAAAGAAATCTTCTCTTTTGAAGTTTCCAGTTTTTGGATCAAATGTGGAACGATTGGCGAATCTAAAAGAATAACTTCGTACCCTTTATCTTTCGCTGACTGAATGTAAGAGTGCTGTTCATCGACATTCGTAGCATAAAGAATCACCAAATTTCCGTCTTTATCTGTTTGAGAAGGTTTGATTTTTTCTTCTAATTCATTCCAAAGGAAATATTTTCCGTCGGTTGTTGGATAAAGTGCAAATTTGTCAGATTTTTCGAAGAATTTATCTTCGGAAATCATTCCGTATTCGATAACGATTTTAATGTCATTCCATTTTTTGTCGTAATCCTCACGGTTTTCGTTAATCAACGAAACCATTTTATCGGCAACTTTCTTTGTGATGTAAGAAGAAATTTTCTTCACCGCACCATCAGCTTGCAAATAAGAACGCGAAACGTTCAACGGAATATCCGGAGAATCGATAACCCCTCTCAACAACATCAAAAAGTCAGGAACAATTCCTTTCACCTCATCGGTTACGAAAACCTGATTTTGGTACAATTGAATTTTATCTTTTTCGATATTTAAATTATTCGCCAATTTCGGGAAATATAAAACTCCCGTTAAATTGAACGGATAATCAACATTCAAATGAATATTAAATAAAGGCTCCTCAAACTGCATTGGATACAATTCGTGGTAGAATGCTTTGTAATCTTCATCCTTTAATTCGCTTGGAGATTTCGTCCAAGCCGGAGTTGGATTATTAACGATATTATCTACCTCAATAGTTTCTGCAACGGCATCTTCTGCAGCGCCTTCCGGTAAAGGAAGTGTTTCAGTTCTTGTTCCGAATTTAATTGGAACAGGCATAAATTTGTTGTACTTCGTCAACAATTCACGGATTTTTCCTTCTTCTAAAAACTCTGTAGAATCTTCTGCGATATGAAGGATAATTTCAGTTCCTCTGTTGGTTTTAGCGGTCGTTTCTTCTAACGTAAATTCCGGACTTCCGTCGCAAATCCAGTGAACAGCAGGTTCGTCTTTAAAAGATTTAGAAATAATTTCTACTTTTTCTGCTACCATAAAAGCAGAGTAAAAACCTAAACCAAAGTGCCCGATAATTCCTGAATCTTTAGCCGAATCTTTATATTTTTCTAGGAATTCTTCTGCTCCGGAAAATGCAACCTGGTTGATGTATTTTTCAACTTCTTCAGCCGTCATTCCCAAACCTTGGTCGATGATGTGAAGTTTCTTGTTTTCCTTATCGATTTTCACCTCGATTTTCGGGTTTCCGTAATCTACTTTAGCTTCACCAATGTTGGTTAAATGTTTTAATTTTAAAGTAGCATCTGTTGCGTTTGAAATTAATTCTCTTAAAAATATTTCGTGGTCGCTGTAAAGAAATTTTTTAATTAGTGGGAAAATGTTTTCCACCGAAACATTAATATTTCCTTTTGTCATTGTATTTAATTTTTAAATTTGATTATCAATTCTCAAAAAAAATACCATTGAAAAGAAAGTGACAGATTGGCATTTTTTTATTATCAATTTCTGCGAATAAAATATATTCAATACAATTACATAAGTTTATTTCGGTTTTCACTAATTTATATGCAACAAAAAAGACAGCCATTCAGCTGTCTTTACTATTTCATTTAGAATACATTACTTTTTGTTAGCAATTTCTTCTTTTACTTTATTTTCAAGTTCTTCTGCTAATTCAGGATTGTCTTTCAACAAGTCTCTAACAGCATCACGACCCTGTCCTAGCTTAGTTTCACCATAGCTGAACCAAGAACCGCTTTTCTTCACAATTCCCATATCAACTGCTGTATCTAAGATTTCTCCGGTTTTAGAAACCCCTTCACCGTACATAATATCAAATTCTGCCATTTTGAAAGGTGGAGCCACTTTATTCTTCACAACTTTCACTTTCACACGGCTACCGATAGCTTCATCTCCATTTTTAATTGGTGCGCTTGCTTTTCTGATATCTAACCTTACAGAAGCGTAAAATTTCAGTGCATTACCACCGGTTGTTGTTTCAGGATTTCCGAACATTACACCGATCTTTTCTCTCAACTGGTTGATGAAAATTACCGTACATTTTGTTCTGTTAATAGTCGCAGTCAATTTTCTTAATGCCTGAGACATTAATCTTGCGTGAAGACCCATTTTAGAATCTCCCATTTCTCCTTCGATCTCTGCTTTTGGAGTCAATGCTGCTACAGAGTCAATTACCACGATGTCAATTGCACCTGAACGAATCAAGTTATCAGCAATTTCCAAAGCTTGTTCACCGTTGTCTGGTTGAGAAATAATTAGGTTTTCTAAATCGATTCCTAATTTTGCTGCGTAACCCCTGTCGAAAGCGTGCTCAGCATCAATAAAAGCTGCTATTCCACCCGCTTTTTGAGCTTCTGCAATCGCATGAAGCGTTAACGTTGTTTTACCAGAAGATTCTGGACCGTAGATCTCGATGATTCTTCCTCTTGGATAACCGCCAACACCCAAAGCAATGTCTAAACCTAATGATCCTGACGGAATTACTTCGATGGTTGTATCAACTGCGCTATCCCCTAAAGTCATTACAGTTCCCTTCCCGTATGTTTTATCTAACTTGTCAAGCACCAAGGCAAGTGCTTTTTTCTTATCATCTATGTTGCTCATATTGTATTAAAATAATTTATCAAAAATACATATTTAAAATTTCAAATGCTAATATTTTTTGTCTTTGAGATTTGATTTTAACGTTAAAAAATGATAAACTTTATTGCATTTAAAAAGCAAAAATCAAGATAGAATTTTTGAAAATATAAATCCGATTTTTTCAAAGATTGTTTTTTTGAAGCTTAATCCCGCTTTCCACTATATCTTTTTCGCCATCGCTTTTTAACAATCCAACGCAGAAAAAGGATGTCGCTGCAATCGGGGCTATTGACAAAAACTGCCCTAAAGCTCAATATAAGTTAACTAAACTTTTTTGACAACAGGGCGGTTTTAGCCCCGATTGAACGGCATGTTTGAGCTCTTTTGATCTTTTTGGCGGCGGCTTTGCCGCCGCCAAAAAGATCAAAAAGCGAGTAGTGAAAGCGGGATTAAGCTCCTAATTATGAGTAATAAGTAATGGGTAATGAATGATTCTTTAATGGAAGTTTGAGTTCTGAGTAATTCTCAAATAATCCTCCAACACTTTCATCTGGTCTTTATTTCCTTTTTTTATTCTCGCTTCTCGACTTACCGTAGAATCATATATTTTATTGATAATCTTCTTTGTAATGGGGAAACCTTTTTTGAAAGGTACTTCAGGAATTTCGAGTCTTTTGCAAACCTCATCATCCAGTAAAAACCAAGTGCAGCAAATATGCAGATAACGCAGGTTTTTTCTTTGAAAACTATATTTTAAAATAGGATTTTCTAAAGATTCATTCAATAAAGAATGTGCCAGCAAAACTGAATCTTTGTCTGAAGACGGCTGAACGGAAGTCCATAGATAAAAATATTCTGTTGCCTGTTTTTTATCGTTGGGAAGCAGGTTCTCGGGAATTCCAAGTAGATATCCTACGTATTTCCAAAGATGAAAAAGCCCTTTCTCTTCCTCTTCTGAAAAAGTATTGCCAAATTTATGAAGACTGTGCAGGAAAACAAGACTAAAACCAATGTACGTCGCCATCATATCCCATGAATTAATCGGCTCGCCCCAATTTTTAGTGTCCCAGCTTTTATAATGTTTTTTGATCGAAAGTCTTGCGTATGAATGAATGAGTCGGGTTTTTATCGCAAATTCGTAACCTTTTTGATGAATTTCCAGCGCATCGTATCTTGTCACATTTACCCAAAAATCCAGTGTTTCCGACAGCCTTTTTACGGCACCTTTTTTTAGCGCTTCGGTTGCCACCAAAGGTTTGTTGAGATATGCATAATCGTAACCGCCAATTAAACAATAATCTCTGAGCGAAATTAAAGAATCGAGATTGCTTCGCATACAAAGCTCCGCTCCTGCTTTTATTAAAGTGTAATCAAGCCATCCTGGAAGTTTTTGTGTTTGAGCAAAAAGCTTTTTTACACTTTCTGGAGCTTCATCATTCTGCGAAATTCCATTTCTGATATATTGCTCGATCTCTCGTGATGCTTCGCTATATTTTTTGGTGAAATACACATCTTTTACAACCTCATCTCCTATTTCATCCACATGATAAAAGAAAGGAGCAAATTTTTCAAAGTCTCTGAAACTCACTTCTGCTCCGGAAAAATCAATCAATTGCTTTCCGTTTCCTTTCGTCCAAAAATCTTTGAAATGAAGAGAGTCTTTAAATCTTGGCTGTAAAATGTAGTCTTTCATCAATGATAAAGGTACAAGTTTTACGCCGAAATTTTTTGATGAAATTTGTCAGTTTTTGATATGGATTAAACCACAAAAGACACAAAAGCTTTTTTTAAAAACTTTAGAATACTTAAGTTTTTGAAAGTTTAATAAATTGAAAATAAAAAGTTCATATAAGAAGAAAATCAAAGATTTTCAGAAAACTTAAGTGTTCTTCTAAGCGTAATTAAGTTTAACTTAAAGATAACTAAAGTGTTAAAAATAATTTTACTCTTTGATTAAAAAAAACCGCTCCAAAAATGGAACGGTTTAAATTTATATAAAAGTTTTAAAATTAAGCTAAAACTTCTTTTACTTTGTTTGCAGCTTCTTCTAAAGTAATTGCAGAGTGTACCGGAAGACCAGACTCGTCAATTAATTTTTTAGCTTCTACAGCGTTAGTTCCTTGTAATCTTACGATCAATGGAACAGGAAGACTTCCCATCGCTTTGTAAGCATCTACAACACCTTGAGCAACTCTGTCACATCTTACAATACCTCCGAAGATGTTGATCAAAATAGCTTTTACGTTTGGATCTCTTAAAACGATTTCGAAAGCAGTCTGTACTCTTGCAGCATCTGCAGTACCACCAACGTCTAAGAAGTTTGCAGGGTTACCTCCAGATAATTTGATGATATCCATTGTAGCCATTGCAAGACCAGCTCCGTTTACCATACAAGCAACGTTACCATCTAGTTTTACGAAGTTAAGACCAGCTTCACCAGCTTCAACATCCAAAGGATCTTCTTCTCTTGTATCTCTCAACTCAGCAAGATCTTTGTGACGGAACAATGAGTTACCATCCAAAGTTACTTTTGCATCTACAGCGATAATTTTGTTATCAGAAGTTTTCAAAACCGGGTTGATTTCGAAAAGAGAAGCATCAATTCCTACGTAAGCATTGTAAAGAGATGAGATGAATTTTGTAAATTCTTTGAACGCATTTCCTTCAAGACCTAGATTGAAAGCAATTTTTCTAGCCTGGAAACCTTGAAGACCCAAAGTAGCATCAATTAATTCGTTGTGGATCAAGTGAGGAGTTACTTCAGCAACGTGCTCAATATCCATACCACCTTCAGTAGAATATACGATTGTATTTTTACCTTCAGCTCTGTCTAAAAGAATAGAAACATAAAATTCTTTAGTTTCAGATTCTCCAGGATAATATACATCCTCAGCAACCAATACAGAATTTACCAATTTACCTTCAGCAGAAGTCTGAGGTGTAATCAATTGCATTCCGATGATGTTTTGAGCGTTTTCTTTAAGCTTATCCATGTTTGGAGAAAACTTTACACCGCCACCTTTACCACGACCACCTGCGTGAATTTGTGCTTTTACAACCCAAGCCTGAGCTCCGGTTTCAGCAGTTAATTTTTCAGCAGCAGCTACTGCTTCCTCAACAGTGTTTGCTACGTGACCGCGTTGGATAGCTACTCCATACTTTGATAAAATCTCTTTTGATTGATACTCGTGAAGATTCATATTATTTTTATTATTTTATTTTAATATTTAAAGGTTGACAAATTTAATAAAAAGACACGGAAGTTCAAGTTTATTAGAATAGAAATTAAGATGATATTTCTTCTTTCATTAACTTTTTGTCTGAAATTTTTCTATTCTTCCGCTAATTTTTCCGATTGCGAACCAATAAATGGAATTTTAGGTGCTAAGAAATAGCCCGTTAAACTTGCAAAAAGTATCGGTACTAAATAAGTAAAGCCTGTAAGAGTTCCCAAAATAATGGTTGTACTCATGGGTGTTCTGGTTACACAAGCATTAATCGCTGCCATACAACTTACAATCGCCAAAGTGGTATCTACCGAAGGAAATAAATGATGAATAATTAGCCCTAATGTTGTTCCTACAAAAAACAATGGAATGATAAAACCACCTCTCCATCCGGAAGTTACAGTAATCGCGATGGCTAAGATTTTAAAAATTAAAATGATAATTAAAAAATTCAGCGTATAATCTCCATTAATTAATTCATTCACTTCATGGTGCCCAAAATATCTTGTCAATGGAAAATAGAAAGCGATAATTCCTAGTAAAATTCCGCCAACCAAAGTCTTGATGTAGATTGGAAATTTTCTGTATTCAAAAACTTTTTTGAAAAATTTAACCACAAAAATGAAAATCCAGCCAAACAGAGTTCCGACAATTCCGAAAGCGGTTGCATAGGCAAAATCGTAAACTCCGGTGTAATGATAGGCTTTCAGATTCCAGGTCGCTCCGATTCCCAGATGAATAATCAAAGCAAACATAAGATAACTGAAACAGCTCGCTACCAAAGCCGGAATAATCGCTTTGTAATATTCTACAGCATGTTTATGATGAAGAATTTCCAGAGAAAATAAACTTCCACCAAGCGGAGCACCAAAAAGTGCCGTAAAACCGGAAGCCATTCCGGCAATACTTAAAGAGCGTAGCTCTTCACCTTTCAATCTAAACAATTTCCCTAAATAAGTTCCTGTAGAACCTGTAACCTGAACCAAAGGTGCTTCCGGACCTAAACTTCCACCCGATGCCACGCAAAAAAGTGACGACAAAATCATGGAAGGATTATTTTTAGGATCTAATTTTCCTTTATTAAATCTAATGTTATTAACAATTAAATGAATTTCTCCCGGATCACCAATAAAATGGATAACCAAACCCGCCAAAAGACCGGAAATTGCCATCGTAGGAATCACCATCCAACCTTGAAATTGGTGTAAAAACTCCGTGAAATGTTCGAGAACAATCCAGTATAAACCTGCGATAATTCCGCCGACTAAACCTGTAATTGCCCACATAAAAAAAGTACGGCTGAATACGAAAGGATTAAACTTAATGGGTTGATCCAAAAGATTAAAAGTTCGTATTAAGCGACGTCTTCTGTTGATTTTCATTTTAATTTATTTTAAAATTACGATCATCATTTGTAAAATGTTTTGTGAGATGCTTCGACTTCGCTCAGCATGACATTGCTAATACTAAACGTTTTTGTAAAAATGTCAGTCTGAATGAAATCGAAGACTTTCTTATTATTTAAATTTTATTCTTCACAAAATAAAAAATCAGCATCAACCAAGCTAAAATCATAAACAATCCTCCCAGTGGCGTAATCGGTCCTAAAAATTTAAGGTTTGCTCCTAAATAATCCTGCAGACTTAAAAAATAAATACTGAAAGAAAACAGCATTGTTCCTGCAATCATCAAAATAGAAATCCATTTTTGAGATGAGGTATCAAATTTTAAAATATATCCTGCAATCAGTAAAAAGAAAGCAGCGTACATTTGATATCTTACGCCTGTTTCAAAGCTTTCCAGTCTTTCCACAGATAAAATTTTCTTTAAAGCATGTGCGCCGAATGCACCTAAAATAACGGATAACATTCCGTAAGCGGCACCAAAGACTAAAGTAATTGTTTTCATTTTATAATTTAGATTTATATCCAATTAGTATTAAAATTCCCTTTCTCATCAAATAGCTTATAAATTTCACAAACAGGATTATTTGGATTTTGTATATCGAAATTTCCTAACTTATTTGCGTTTTCAATTGCGTTTGATAAATTAGGTTTTAAAGAAGTATAAATATCAGCATTATTCTTTTTGTAAAACTTTTCTGATTTTTCGTAAGCCGGAAATTCTTTTTTCAAATCCTTCCCTGTCTCATCACAGTCTTTGTAACTTTTCTTAGAATATTTAAAATGTAACAACAACCAATATTCAAAACAAGTATTAACTACTAAAATTTCAACGTTTTTTATTGAAGACAATTCTTTGTAATATCTTGCAAATTCTGCACTTCGTTTTTCATCCCCTTTTTTACATTCTCTTGATTCTCTTTCAATAACATCATAATCGACAATCCAAAATACCTTATCGTAAGTTTTAGCCAATTCTTTTACATATTCATACTGTTTTGCAAGAGAAGCTTTTTTAAGTAATTGAGGTAGAATATTAATTGTTAGTTGTTCTTTATCTTTTAGTAATTGAAAATACCATTTTTCACAATCACCGTCTCCAACAATTGCAAAAGTTTTCTTTCCTTTACTCAAAAAAGATTTTCTATTCCCCATCTTCCAAATCGATATAATAATCTCCTAAATTTGGAACACCACCCAGTTTTCCAGATTTATATGCATTAAGAACATTTGATGTATCTCTTACAACAGAAGAATCAAAATCTGCTAATGAGTACAATTCAGTTGCAGAATGTTCATTTTTATTTGTAAACCAAATTGCATCATCTCTAAATAAATCTCTATTATTAAGAATTTCTCTGTTATGGGTAGTTGCTATAAGTTGAGATTCTTTTTTCCCATTAACCAAATAAGTTAATAAGAAATGATTAAATAAATCAGGATGAAGAGACGATTCAAGTTCATCTATCAGAATTATGCTTTCAGCAAAAAGTAACAAAACCAAGAAACCAGTAGAACTTAAATATTTTCTAGTTCCCAGTGATTCATCAGCAAATTTCAAAGAATATTTTTTATTAGAAACGGTATGTATAAATTCTAAATTTTCTCTTTTGATAGAATCTAAATTTTCAATATTTCCAACTTTCACCCTATCTATTTTAAAATCTGCTTTTTTAATTAATCTGTTGAAAAAATTTTTCAGTGAACTTTCTTCTTTCACAAATTTACTAATAATATCAACCATCCTTTCATCAACATCAATAAATTCAACAAGATTTCTAAAAAATAAATTTGTATTTATGAGTGCAGTATTATCTATATTTGTCTTTTGAAAACCGCCGAGAACGGTATTATTCCATAAAGTAAAAATTTCTAAGTTTTCTTCTAATGACTTTCGTTTTATAATTTTGTTTCCAAATTTAATTGATGTTAATTCTTTAAGTTCGTTTGATGTTCTTTCAAAAACTAAAGCTTTATTTGGATTAAAATCATAGAGTCTTTCATTTACAACATACCTCTTATTCAGCTCCACTTCATACAAATAACGAATGTTTTTTTGTACAAATTCTAATTCAAACTTTGTATTTTGCTTGGGTGTGTGTTCATCAAACAAGAAAGGTTCAAAATCAAATTTTTCTGTTTTTTTATCAAGTGGATTTGTGCATATACTTCTTAAAAAATCAAGTGCTTTTAAAACCGTAGTTTTCCCAGAAGCATTTGCACCATAAATTAAAGCCAATTTATTAAGGCGTAGGCCTTTAATTGGTTCGATAATATAGTAATCTTCTAAATGATCAGATTTATTGGCTAAAAAAGATAAAGTTTGCTTTTCTTTTATAGAACCAAAATTTTCTACGCTGAAATTAATTATCATTTTTTATTTCATTTTTGTAAATCATTTACAAATTTACATATAAAAATTTAATTTAATTAAGGTTATAATTCTTCTAATTCTAGTTTTAAATATTTCTTTGTTTTGTAATCCTGCCAAGTTCCGGAGATTTTATTCCCTTGTAAATCGGCTTCTACCAACGCTCTGAAAATCCACTGGTTGGTTTCCTCACTATAATAATCATTTTCAATAATAGAAATATGATTACCTTTTAATTTACCGTTCCACTCGATCATCTTTTTGTTTTTATCATACCAATATTTTGCAGAAAAAGAACCGTCATCATATACTTTATCGATTAAAACCGTGATTGGATATTTTCCGTCGATTTTCCCTTTATACAGTTTATTGCTAAGACTCGTTTTATTAACTTTTTCAGAATCTGACAATAAGTTTTTAGCATACGAACTCCAATATTTTTCCAAATTTTTGTAAGGAAATTCCACGACATGACTCCCCAATTCATCCAGCGCTCTCATCGCATGATTAGAACATCTTCCGGCAATGAATCTTATTTTATCCTTTGCAAAATAATACTCAATTCCATCTAAAGTAAAATCGGTAAAGCAGCCTTCATACATAGCAATCTGGTCTACAACTTCTTCCGAAGGATTTTTCTCTGATTTTAATGCTACAAGAAAATCATTAACTTCTTTTCTGACACTTTTCTGAATTAAATTTTCAACCGTTTTTATGGTATTAAGTTGAAATAAATCTTTAGCATTGATCAAATTCCCCGTTCTCAAATCAAAACTCTTCCAAATATCAAAACCTTCCGGATAGGCTCCAGAAGCCTCTCCACTGATGGCAATACTCAAAATATTTTTAGGCGTTTCCAGCTTTTCCCAACCATAAAAATAAACGTAGTTGGAGTACGACGTTTTTCCTGATGATACCAATTTAGAAGGACTTACATCTGAACCGGGAATATATTCAAGCTGATCGACTTGCAAAAACGTATTGATTTTATTTTCAACTAAAGGTTTTTCAGCATAAGAAACTGTTGGGAAATTAAAATCTTCTGATTTCGGTTGCAAATCAGTTATTTTTAAATTTTTCTGTTGCGAAAAACTTAAGCCGGAAATTAGCAGAAAAAATAAAAAATTCTTTTTCATTACAAAGGATGTAAAAAATATGAAACTAACCTGCTAAGCAATATTACACCTCCCAGAATAACAAACATCTTCCAAAACTTTTTAGAACCTCTAAATCCAGGATGATTTGTTTGTTTAAGAAAAATGCCAAAAACAACAAATAAAACAGCCAAAATAATCTGTATCATTATTTTTCTCTTAATCTGTTAAATTCGTTGATAACTTCGTGATGCGTCACCGTTTTATCTTTAAAATAAGTCACAAAATGCTGTTTCTCTTCTTCCGTTGCACCCATTTGGTTTAGGATATTCAACAAATGCATTTTCATGTGACCTTTCTGAATTCCTGTTGTCACCAAAGAACGTAAAGCACCGAAATTCTGAGCCAATCCTGAAACCGCCAAAATACTCATCAATTCCTGAGCAGAAGGTTTTCCAAGAAGTGCCAAAGAGAATTTTACCAAAGGATGAAGATTCGTCAAACCACCGACAACTCCTACAGAAATCGGAAGATCGATCCAGAATCTAAAAATTCCGTTATCAATTGTACAATGCGTCAACGAAGAATATCTTCCGTCTTTTGCAGCATAAGCATGCGCACAAGCTTCTGTTGCCCTGAAATCATTTCCGGTTGCGATAACCACTGCATCAACACCGTTCATAATTCCTTTATTGTGAGTCGTCGCACGGAAAGGTTCTATTTCAGCGATCGTAACTGCCTGTTTAAATTTTCTCGCAAACTCTTCGTTTGAAATTCCGCTGTCGTCTTTCAAATCTTCAATTTTACACGAAACCTCGGCTCTTACGATACAATCAGGCGTGAAATTAGAAAGAATATTCATCACAATCTGCAAAGAATTTTTCTCTTCCTGAGTAAAATCTTCACTAATTACAATTTCCTGCTTCAACGTTTTTCCAAACTGCTCCAGACACGAATTGATAAAGTTGGCTCCCATAGAATCTACCGTATCAAAACTTGCTTTCAACTGATAATAATTCGGCATTTCGGAAGTTTTGTCGATTAATTTTATATCTAAAATTCCGCCGCCACGATTTCTCATGTTTGCCGTAATCGCTTCTGTTGCTTCAAACAGTTTTTTCTTTAAATTAAAATTAAAAAAATGCTGCAGTTTGTGAGATTCAACATCGATGATAAAATGCGTGTGTCCTAATTTTTCGGTGTTGATAATAGTTGTTTTAAATCCACCTTTATCGATCCAGAATTTTGCTGCTTTTGAAGCTGCCGCAACGACCGAACTTTCTTCCACCGCCATTGGCAAAGCCAATAATTTTCCGTTGATCAAAAAATTAGGTGCAATTCCGTAAGGCATATAAAAATTGGAAATCGTATTTTCAGAAAACTCATCGTGAAGTTTCTGTAAATCTGCATTTTCGTTCCAATATTGATTGAGTATATTTTGATAATCCTGGTTTCCTTCGAGATATTCGTTAACAAGCCAGTCTATTTTTCCCTGTTTGGTTAATTTAGAAAAACCTTCTACCGGTTTATGATTCATATTGATAATTTTTATATGTAGTGCGTAATCGTAATTTTTACGATTTCACTCATAAATTAATGACCGTAAATATACTAATTTTGCTTTGGAAATATGTGGATAAGTTTGTTTTAAAAACACTGACTTTTCTCAATTTTGGACTTAATTTTGCTTAAAACTTTATCAGATTTTCCATTTTAAAATATTTATTTAAATGAATTTTGACCGCATAAAAGAGAAACTCGAAATACTTGCAGATGCTGCAAAGTATGATGTCTCGTGCTCATCAAGCGGTGGAAAAAGAAAAAACAACGGTGGTTTAGGCGACAGTTCAGCAAGCGGAATTTGTCACACTTATACTGAAGATGGTCGCTGTGTTTCTCTACTTAAAATTCTTTTGACCAATCATTGTATTTACGATTGTATCTATTGCGTTTCCAGAAAATCGAATGATATTAAACGTGCTGCTTTTACGGTGGAAGAAGTAGTCGATTTAACCATCAGTTTTTACCGCAGAAATTATATTGAAGGCCTATTTTTAAGCTCAGGAATTTTCAAAGATGCCGATACGACGATGGAACGTTTGGTGCGTGTTGCAAAAAAACTGAGAACCGAACACAATTTCAACGGATATATTCATTTGAAATCAATTCCTGGAGCGAGTGATGATTTGATGAATGAAGCTGCATTGTATGCAGACCGATTGTCCGTCAATCTAGAAATCCCGACAGAATCTGGACTAAAATTATTGGCGCCGGATAAAAACCGTGAAGATATGCTTCAGCCGATGAGAATCGTTCAAAAAGGAATTCAGCAATATAAAGACGAAAAAAAAATTATCAGAAGTGCTCCGAAATTTGCTCCTGCAGGACAATCTACTCAAATGATTGTGGGAGCAACGAATGAAAACGATTTACAAATCATTAAAGTTGCCGATCATTTTTACAAAAATTACGGAATGAAACGGGTTTATTACTCGGGTTATATTCCGGTTACAATCGACAATCGTTTACCTGCAATTACTTCTGAAGTTCCTGTTTTACGGGAAAACCGTCTGTATCAATCAGATTGGCTGATGCGTTTTTATGGTTTTAAAGCAGATGAAATTTTAGATTTCAATATGCCGTTTCTTGATTTGGAAGTTGATCCTAAATTGAGTTGGGCTTTGCGACACTTAGATCAGTTTCCTGTCAATTTGCAAACTGCAGATTACAAAATGATTCTCAGAATTCCTGGAATTGGTGTAAAAACTGCACAGAAAATTGTAAGTGCAAGAAAATTTCAGGTTTTGAGTATTGACCATCTTAAAAAATTGGGAGCTGCTGTAAACCGTGCAAAATATTTTATTGATTTCACTTATGGAAATCCATTTTTAAAACATTTGACTGATTTAAATTTAAGAAGATTGATCATTGGCGGAAGTCAGTCTAAATTTCAGAATCAGTTTTCGCAGCAATTGACTTTGTTTTAATATGTTTAAACACAAATTTTACGAATACTTTTCACGAATAACACGACCTTAATTAGAAAACAAATGATTAACTGTCATTCAGAACGAAACAAAGTGGAGTGAAGAATCTTAATTAATTAGTTAAGATCCTTCCTTCGTCAGAATGACACAATGATTGCAAAAATTGTTAGATTGTTATACTATTAAACTGTTACATTAACTCATGACCACCCTACTCTACGACGGAAGTTTTGACGGACTTTTTACTGCGATATTTGAAGTTTTTGAATATCGATATCAAGACGTGGAAATTTTTAGCAGAGAGAATTTCCAGCAGGAAAATATGTTTGCAGAAATTCATGAAGTGATTACACAACAGGAAAAATCGGAAAGAGTTTTAAACAAATTAGAACAAAATATTGGGAAGTCGGGAATCCATCAATTGTTACAGGTCTTTCTTTCAGAAGATCAGGAAATGGAGAAGCTGATTTTATCTGCCGTAAAACAATCTATCAAATATCCTGAAGAAAATATATTACAAAATTTTGCGGATGAAGATATTCTGAAAATTTCAAAAATATGCAAATCGGTAAGCCGAGAAAGACATCGAATGACTGCTTTTGTACGGTTTGAAAAAATGCAAGATGAAATTTATTTTGCTAAAATTGATCCTGATTTTAATGTTCTGCCTTTAATAAGAAAACATTTTAAAGATCGTTACGCCGATCAAAAATGGATGATTTATGATTTACGAAGACATTACGGTTTGTTTTATGATTTAGAAAACTGTGAATTCTTTTATCCGGATGAAAAGGTAGATTTAAACCAATATCAGCAAAAATTTCACAAAGAAGAAAAGAAATATCAGACGCTTTGGCAAAGTTATTTTACCAAAACCAATATTAAAGAAAGGAAAAATACAAAATTGCATATTCAACATGTTCCGAAACGATATTGGAAATATTTGACGGAGAAATGGTGAAAAAATACTATTCTTACTTAAAGATTGAACTCCTACGGAGTTCTAATTGTGGGTCTTACTATTATCCTAAAAAGGTATCGCTCCTCCGGAGCTGTTCTTGGGAAATAGTAAAAAAAGTTTTGGCTAAAACCAAATTCTCATTACAAAATAAAAGCCGGGCTAAAGCCCGACTCTATTGATATTTTTATAAAATTTTCTCAAAACAAACACTATTTTCAATTCCAGCGTATTGTCCGTAATTTGGAATAATAGTGTAGTTACATTTTTTATAAAGAGCAACAGCTTCTATTTGCTTCTTGCCTGTTTCTAAAACTGTTTTTTCATAGCTCAATTCTTTTGTCCAGATTTCCAATTCTTTTAAAACTGATGCTGCAAAACCTTTTCCACGATACTCAGGAAGTGTAAACATTCTTTTAACTTCCATTGTGTTTTCGTCAATCCGTTTTATCGCTCCGCAAGCAACAGGTTTTTTATTTTCAAAAATAACGATACAGTTTTTTAGCAGATCAATTTTATTATACTGATCATAAAAAGCATGATCTTCGCCATCTATAAAAGCTAAATAAGCATCCAACTTTTTTACAAGATTTTGAAAATCGAGATTCTCGGAAGTTGTTCTGAGGATTTGCATTTTATTCGGATTTAAAATTCATCTCGCAGATTTAGCAAATTTCGCAGATAAAAATATAAAATCAGCCCAATCTATTTAATCTGCAAGAGATTTAATTTAAAAATTCACCACAAACTTTCTATCATTAATGAGTTCAGCAATGGCCAACATATCTTTTCCAATCAATCGGTCATCTTCCAATTTATCAACTTTTGAACGAAGAATGGCAAAGTTTTCTTCAATAATTTTTGAACATTTTGCCGGTCTTCTAAATTCTAAACCTTGAGCTGCAAACATTAATTCAACCGCCAAAATATTGACTAAATTACCTAAAACCTGATTGAATTTTCTACCGGAAATACTTCCCATAGAAACGTGATCTTCCTGACCTAAACTTGTCGGGATAGAATCTGCAGAAGCCGGGAAACAAAGCGTTTTGTTTTCAGTAACCAACGCTGCAGAAGTATATTGCGGAATCATAAATCCTGAATTCAAACCTGAGCTTTCAGTCAACAATCTTGGTAAACCGTACTTTCCTTCCAATAATAAATAACTTCTTCTGTCTGAAATATTTCCCAATTCAGCTACAGCTAAAGTTGCATAATCTAATGGCATTGCCATCAATTGTCCGTGGAAATTTCCACCAGAAATAGATTCTTCTGCGCTTAATACAATCGGATTATCGGTAACAGAATTTAATTCTGTTTCTGCCATTATTTTAAGATGTTCAAAAGCATTTCTACTTGCGCCGTGAACTTGAGGAACACATCTCATAGAATAAGGATCCTGTACTCTTTCGCATTCTTCGTGAGCTTTTAGGTTTTCAGAATTCTTTAAAAATTTCAGCATTCTCGCTGCTACTTTTTTGCTTCCTTCAAACGGTCTGATGTCATGAAGTTCTTTTTTAAACGGACTTGCTGAACCTCTGTAAGCTTCAAGACTCATTGCAGCCGTCATATCTGCTAAGTCTAATAAATATTCAAATTTTTCTAAACCTTTTATCGCGTGAGCCAGAATAAACTGAGTTCCGTTGATTAATCCTAAACCTTCTTTCGGTCCTAAAACCAATGGCTCAAGATTGTTTTTTTCTAAAACTTCAGCCGTTTCGAAAATCTCGTTTCCTACCCAAACCTGTCCAAGTCCTAAAAGTGGTAAAACTAAATGTGATAAAGGAGCCAAATCTCCCGAAGCCCCTACAGAACCCTGTTCCGGAACTACAGGAATAATATCTTTTTCAAGCATCACAATAAATCTTTCGATTACTTCCAAAGAAACTCCCGAAAAACCTTTCGACAAAGCATGAACTTTCGCAATCATCATGATTTTTGAAAATTCTTTATCAATAGGTTTCCCCACTCCTACTGCGTGAGAAATAATTAAATTATACTGAAGCTGAGCTGTTTCGTCAGCTGAAATTTTAGTATCACAAAGCGGTCCGAATCCTGTATTAATCCCATAAACACATCGGTCTGACTCTACAATCTGTTTTACATTATTCTGAGATTTTAAAATTTGTTCTTTCGCTTCTTTACTTAATTGAGCTTTATTTGGGTCTTTACAGATTTCCAAAACATCATGAAAACTGAAAGTATCTATACCGTATATCATTTCAAAAAATTTGCTTAAAAATACACATTTTGAAGCACACTGAAAAAGCCGATTAAAGCTAAAATACAGCATTCTTAAATTAAACAATATTTTGGCTCATAAAAATACTCAACAATCACAAAATATTTTATCAAATCAACAATTATTTAGCTATTTTTACCGTATTATTTTAAACTAATATCTATGAAATTTAAAGCTTTATTATTGGCACTTTCGTTGACAAGTGCATTCTCATTCGCTCAAGACAAAGTGAAGTATTCTAAGGAAGAGATCAAAAAAATGGAAACCTATCTTTTCAATGAAGGTTTTAACATTCCATCTCCAAAGAAAATATCTACCATTATCATGAAAGACGGAACTGTAAATAAAGGATATTGCAGTAAAGTTGACTCTAAAAAAGGACAGATTTACGAAATTGCCATTAAAGACAGCGCTACAAAAAAGCAAATGACTTTTAATGCTGAAAATGTAAGTGAAATGTATATTTATCCAAGTAATGCCGAAAAGATTGCAAAAGTTGGAAAATATTTTGGAAACATCAGGAACTTCGGAACTAAAAAGCTGACAAAAAATACAACGGGAGAAAACATTCACTTTGTGAATCAAACTGTTTCTTTAAAGAATAAAAAAGATGATAAAGAATTTTTGATGCAGCTTATCAATCCTGAATTCAGCGACATTATCTCCGTTTATCATGATCCGAGAGCTAAAGAAACCGGAGGTGTTTCTTTTGGTGGTCCTCAATTGGGTGGCGGAGTTATCAAATCTTTCTATGTAAAAAAAGGCGACAAAGTAATGTGGCTACATAAAGATGATTTTGAAGACAACTACGATTTATTATTTGGTGACAATGCAGAATTTATGAAAAAATATCCTAAAAAATCTGTAGAATGGGATTATTTCAGCTTTTTGGTAAGTCAATACACTGAAATGACAAACGGATAAAATTATTTTAAATATAATCTGAAGCTGTAGAAATTCTACAGCTTTTTTTGTTGTTTTTAAATACATTGAGAATGCTTAATTTTGTGTTATGAATCCGTCTTTAGAATTACAGCTTAAAACTTTACCATCAGAACCGGGCGTTTATCGATATTACGATAAAAATGAAAATCTACTGTATGTAGGTAAGGCAAAAAATCTAAAGAAAAGAGTACTTTCTTATTTCAACAAAACCCTTTCCGGTTACCGTACCAGAATTATGGTTGGAAAAATCAACCGTCTTGAAACCACCATTGTCAACAGTGAATATGATGCACTTTTATTGGAAAACAATCTGATTAAAGAACATCAACCTTTCTACAATGTGATGTTGAAAGACGACAAAACATATCCGTGGATTTGCATTAAGAATGAAGATTTTCCTAGAATTTTTCTCACAAGAAATAAAATAAAAGACGGTTCTGAATATTTTGGTCCTTACGCAAAAGTGCGTCCTGCAAAGATTTTATTGGATACGATTAAGCATATTTATAAACTGCGTACCTGTAATTTAAATTTAGCTCCAAAAAAAATTGAGGAAGGAAAATACAAAGTCTGCCTTGAGTTTCATATTAAAAACTGTGAAGGACCGTGTGAAGATTTGGAAAGCAAAGAAGATTATGACCAAAAAATAGATGCTATTCGCGGGATTGTAAAAGGTGATTTCCGAAGAGCAAAAGAATATCTTGTTAATCAAATGACGAAATACGCATCTAATCTTCAGTTTGAAAATGCTCAGCTCATCAAAGAAAGGCTCGATATTCTGGAGGATTATCAGGTAAAACATACGGTGGTAAATCCGGATATTGATGATGTAGATGTTTTTGGAATGACGAGTGATGAAACGGCGGCTTACGTTAATTATTTTAAGATTAGAAACGGTAACATTATTCAGAGTTTTACGACAGAAATCAAGAAAATGCTTGAAGAAACCGATGAAGAAATCATGGAAGAAGCGTTGATTGAAATCCGCCAAAAATTTGATTCTGATTCTAAAGAAGTTTTGCTTCCTTTTCACTTAACTGTTGAAATTCCTAATGTAAAGCTGATTGTTCCGAAAGTGGGTGACAAGAAAAGAATCGTTGAGCTTTCTGAAAAAAATGCCAAAGAATACAGAATTGAAAAACTGAAACAGGTACAAATTGTAGATCCTGAAAGACATTCGAACAGAATTATGGCGGAAATGCAAAAACTTCTGAGAATGCCTGTTGAACCAAGACATATCGAGGGTTTTGATAACTCTAATATTCAGGGAACCAATCCGGTTTCGGCGTGTGTTGTTTTCAAAAACGGAAAAGCAAGTAAAGCAGATTATAGAATTTTCCATCCAAAAACGGTTATTGGTCCCGATGATTTTAAAACGATGGAAGAAGTAATTTTCAGACGCTATAAAAGAATGCTGGAGGAAGGCGAAAGTTTGCCCCAATTAATTTTGATTGACGGTGGAAAAGGACAGCTGTCTTCCGCGGTAAAAAGTTTAAAACTTCTTGGTCTTTACGGAAAAATTACCATTGTGGGAATTGCCAAAAGATTGGAAGAAATTTTCTTTCCCGAAGATCCTATTCCGTTATATCTCGATAAAAAATCCGAAACGCTTAAAATTTTACAACAAGTACGTGACGAAGCGCACCGTTTTGGAGTAAGACATCATAGAACAAGACGTACCAATTCTACGATAAAATCTGAGCTTGAAGAAATTCCTGGGGTTGGTGAAAAAACAATTGAATTGCTTTTATCTAAATTAAAATCAGTAAAAAGAATAAAAGAAGCCAACCTTGAAACTTTAGAAGAAATCTTAGGAAAATCTAAGGCAAAAATAATCTGGGAATTTTTCAATGCCGGATAAAATAAAAAACTCTTATCAATGATAAGAGTTTTTCAATTTATTGTTCAAGGGAATTTTTAAACTCCTCCCATTACATACATGTTTTCCATTGTAGGAATTTCACTTCCACCTTCTTTTTCCAAAGTAATGGCAAAAGCCTGTGCGTTTGGAATATTAGCTAAAGCTATTTTAGCATCTTTTTCGTCGGTGTACATTCCTGCACTCACTGGTTTTCCGTCTGCAATTGCCCAAAGCTGGTATTGCATTCCTTCCGGGGCTTTTGGCAAACTATTTGCGGTTAAATAAACATCTTTAGAAGTTTTATCCCAATATACCACAGCGTTGGATTCGGGATGTTTTTCAACACCCGCCAAAACAATTTTAAGCATATTCGGGTTTGAAGTAATCTTCAATTTTTGCTCAAGATTTTGCATCGCAAGGTTTTGAGATTGCTTATCAGATTTTAAACCAGCTAATTCGTTTTTCAATTCGTTTTGGCTGTTCATCCAAAACAAATTGCCTCCAATACTTACTAAAAATAAAACAGATGCAGCCACTGCGAAGGTTTTCCAGCTGTTATTTTTTTCTACTTTTATTTCCTGCGTTACCTGTTGAGTTTCCGTTTTTGGTTCAACATTATTAATAGGAATTACAGGTTTCTCTTCTACAACTTCTTGTTCAAGTTGAATTTTATCCCAGATTTTTGCTTTCAAATCAGTGGGTGGTGTCATTGCCTGTGCAGTTGCAAGCAATTCAAAAGTTTTTTGCGCCTCTTCGTACGCAGCTTTTACTTCAGTATTATTCTTCATCACACACTCCAAAATACCTGCTTCCTCGGGAGAAGCAAGACCTAGAATGTAAGATTCTAGAATTCCGGATGATATGTATTCTTTACTATCCAATTTATTGATAATCTTTTAACAAGTCTTTTAATTTAATCAATGCATTTCGCATTTTGGTCTTTACAGTGCCTAACGGCATATTCAGTTTTTCTGATATTTCACTCTGCGTAAATCCTTGATAATAGGCAAGATCAATGAGTTCCTGCTTATCAGATTCCAAACTTTCAAGCACTTTATTAAACCCAATAAAATCTGAATTATTGGTGGTTGTAAGTTCCGCATTCTCATATACGAAATCTGGCAAAGGTTGGTTTTTAAGTTGGTTTTGAAAGCTTTTAGATTTAAGATAATCAATTGCCGTGTTTCTTGCAATATTAATCATCCAAGTATAAAATCTACCTTTCGCAGCATCATATTGATGAATGGAATTCCAGATTTTTACAAAAACATCCTGAATAATCTCTTCTGTATATTCTTTAGACTGAACAATTCTGAGAATTACACCATACAACGCACCAGAATAGTTATCATACAAGTGATGAAAACCAGCTTCGTTTTTCTGTCTCAGCAAAACGATAAGTTCTTCTTCTGAATAATTTGTTTTTATGGTGAATATTTTTCATTTCAAATGTAATGAAATAATATAAATAATGAGAAAAAACTTTTAAAAATTACATACCACACAGAATTGATTAAAAAATAATCAATTACCGTTAATTATTGTTAAAATTTAAATTCTTAAATCTAAACCAAACTGAGCTTCGTAAATGATGATAACAAACAAAATTACTTACTCAATAATAATTAAAAAAAATTAAAGAAATGAACACAAGATCAAAAATCGCAGTATTCGGAATGGTCGCTTTATCATTCGCATTCAGTGGAAATGCAGCTGCACAGCAAATGAAAGAAAAAACTGTAATGGTAGGTGGTGCCGCAATGTATCCTTCGAAAAATATTGTTGAAAATGCAATGAACTCCAAAGACCACAAAACTTTGGTTGCTGCCGTAAAAGCTGCCGGTTTAGTAGAAACGCTTCAAAGCAAGGGTCCTTTTACTGTATTTGCACCAACTGATGCAGCATTTGCAAAATTACCCGCAGGAACTGTTGAAAATTTGGTAAAACCAGAGAACAAGGCAATGCTTACAAAAATTTTAACGTATCATGTTTTACCTGGAAAATATAGTACAAAACAAGTTTGGGCAGCGGTAAAAGCAGGAAATGGTAAAGCAATGATGAAAACGGTACAGGGTGAAGAGCTTACATTTTGGACAAAAGGAAAAGATTTATATGTTACCGATGCAAAAGGTAACAAAGCAAAAGTTACGATTGCTGACGTTAATCAGTCAAATGGTGTAATACACGTAATTGATACGGTATTGATGCCCTAATTTTAGTTTTTATAGTTTATTTTAAGGAAGCCTTACCTGAGATTATCGGGTAAGGCTTTTTATTTTAATTCTAAGATTTAATAATCTTTATTTCTTGATGAATTTGGTTACAAAAACACCTTTGTCTGTTTTTATTTTTATAAAGTAAATTCCTGAAAACAAGTAAGAAACATCTATTTTATCACTTTTAGAGATACTATTTTTTACCAGTTTTCCTGATGTATCAAAAATATCAATTTCTTTAATTTTAAGATTCTCAGGTAATTTAATTGAAAAACTATCGGTAACAGGATTTGGATAGATTTTAATATTTACCGAACTTCCATTATTACTTATAATTTCGTTGGTTGCAAGATAAGTTGGCAGAGAATCTGTAACGGTGTACAACTCGGCTCCGTGGTCTTTTGTAAATATTGTAAGATAAAGTTTTTCATTATCTGTAGCCAATTTCAAAATATTTTCGTTGACTAAAAGCTGATCATCATTTGTAATAAGCAGATCCAATGGAGTTACATTTCCTGCCACTCCGTTTGAACGCCATACTTTTTGAGAATCTCCGTTGAGAAAATATAGATAATTGTTTACACACGTCATATCTTTTATGCCAGGAAAATTTGATCCCAAGCTCGTCGTTCCTATGGTTGTGCCATCTGTTTTCCATAATTCTGTTGAATTATTATTCGTGAAAAATAATTGGTTTCCACATTTTTTAAACTGTACATTCCCAAAGAAATTTATTGGCGAGACCTCTGTAGTCCCGGCAATATTTCCATCGGTAGAATAAAGTCCTGAAGGATATCCGGTAACAGCATAGAATAATTTATTATTAAAAATTTCGGTTTGATTGCTAATATTGGCAGAACCATAAGGATCGCTGTGAGATCTCAATAAAACTGACGAAGCCTGATCTCCATTTGAAGCAAAAAGTTCAGTATTAGATATATTGTTAAAATTTTCTTTTCTTGTAGAATAAAGCAGTTTGTTATTTAAACTTCCAACTACCTTAATATTTCCATCACTACCATCCTGAAAATTGTATTGTACAGCTTTCAAAGTATTGGCAGAAGTTCCGTCTGATTTCCAAATTCCAGACTTGCCGTTTTCTTTTGCTACAAAATAGGCAAAACCGTTCAGAACAGTTGTTTTAGGATCTGTATTATACATACTTCCCATGTTATCTGTAGAAATATCTTTTACCAGAACAGCGGTATTAGAATTATTATCAACTTTCCAAAGTTCTGTTCCTACTACATTATCATATCCTGAAAATAATAAAGTATTGTCGTTAAGATTAACGAAAAAAGAAGTATCATAAATACTTGTATTGCCTGTAGAAACAGATCCGGAATTCCCAGAGGTTCCGTCTGTTCTATAAAGTCCGTTTATCGGGTTTGGAGTACTATTTTTGGTATAAAAGTAATTTCCTACCTTAAAAAATGTATCGTTAAAATTAGTAAACATCCCAACTGAAGAAGTTCCGCTGGTAAAGTTTGTAAGACGTGAGATCTGCTGAGTCGATTTATCTCTTTTATAAATCTGATTATTGAATTCTCTGTCTGCCGCAATGAAAATTAAATTATCATTCAGAACATTATAAGAATGTGGCGAACTACTTTCGAATTTACTGATATCAGAAACCAAAGTAGCTTCTTGTGTAAGAGGATTTAAAGAATATAACTCCATTCCGTGCTTAGCGGTAGTTCCTGCTAAATACAATTTTGAATTAAAATCTAAAACACCATTAGACGCTATCATACCCAATGTTGTCATTTCAAACGTCTGTGCAGAATTTCCGTTTGTTACCCAAAAGCGATTCCATTCATTTGGCTTGGTAAGAATCAAATGTTGCGCATCTGAGCTTACTCCATGTAATACATTATTGGTTGGGGTGTTAAACAATACAGTTCCCGCAGAGGTTCCATCTGTTTCCCAGATGTAGCTTCCAGATAATTGGCCGTTGGAATAAGTGTCAAAATATATCTTATTATTAACCTTAAAAAACTTACTATTGTTAATAGCCATCGAGCTAGAATTTCCTGGTAAAATGTCTTTTAAAAGTTTTGTACCTGACACTGTTCCGTCTGAGATCCAGGGCTCCATTCCTCCATTGGTAGGATCAAAACCTACAAATACAAAATAATTACCCACTGAAGCGCCGTTAAGCTCATATATGCTTTGCACAGGCATTAATGGCACCGTACCTGAAGTTGTGCCATTACTTTCGTAGAGCTGATAACCGGTTGCTGTATTTGCAATAAAATAAAATTTCCCGTTATTTAAAGTTAAAATTTTAAAATCATTTGAAATACTGTTTCCATTACCGGTAGCAATATCTTTTAGCAAAGTAGTTCCGGCTATCGTTCCATCAGATTTCCAGATCTCTTTACCATTTATTCCGTCGTTTGCTGCCAAAAACAATTGATTATTGAAAGTCTCCAATTTCATCGTTCCCGATGTATATTCAAAAGTTTTTAGTAATGATAAATTATTTGCTACAGTATCAAATACCCAAAGTTCTTTATTCTGATAATAAAAAATTTTATTTCCTACAGCTACAAATTCATCAATTGAATAATTAGAATTAATATCCTGTTTTTTAATTGTCCCGGAAGGAGTTCCGTCCGTTTCCCAAATTTGATATCCCGAATAATTCTGTTGTGCCAGAAAATATATTTTATTATTTATTTTTACAAATTTCGAATTAGCTGGTATCCCGCTATTCTGTCCTACAAAAATGTCTTTCAGTAATGTAGATCTTTGAATTGTAGAATTATAGACCCACGGTTCCAATCCTTCATCAGCATTTCTGGATGCCGCAAAAACAATGAGGTCATTAAGTTTTGTTAAGTTATAAGGAGAGCTTCCCGAACCAAAATTAATTTCGTTCAATTGTGTGTTTAAAACATTTTGAGCCTGAAAATAAGCTGATACAGCTATCAACAAAGAAATGTAAATTTTTTTCATATTTTTTGTGTTATTATTTTCTCCAAACAAGGATAAATATTGTATTTCTTTTATTTCAAAGGAGCAAATACTTCTTTAGAATATTCGTCGTTGCCTTTCGAAATTTCAATTACTAAATTTCCATTTTCAAAATACCCTGTTGTAGATTCACCTGAACCTAATTTAACTCTGAAAACATCTTTTTTGGTAGTCTCTTTGAAAGTAGCAAAAGGAACAGAACTGTTTCCGTCTACTAAAATAAACTGAGCGGCATCAATCTGAATTTTCTGAAGACTTAGTTTTCCGTTGCTGTATTTTTCTGCTCTTGAAGTTTGCGGCTTTTGTTCGCTTACTTGAGGTACTGCTTCTGTAGCCTGATTTTCTTTTTTATACTCTGTAATTTGAATAGGGTTAGCAACCGGAATCCTCGCAAAAGTATCAGATAAAGCATCTTTAAAGCCTTCTTCGTATTCTTTAATTGATGTAATTCCTTTTTGTGAAGAAACAACTTTGTTATTGCAGTCTTTAAATTCTAAAATAATTTTGTTTCTAAGAAAGTTACTATCATTAATAACGTCAGCGTTTAAGACACTACATGGATTCACATTGGCTTCTTCCGGCCATTGCCCTCTATTTTCAGAAAGCACAACATATTGCTTAGCTTTCATATTTTTAGTTAAAAATGCACTAAGCCCGTAATTATTTTTTTTAAAACTTTCAAATGAACTCGGAACTACTACATATTTATAATCAGAAACTTTCTGTGCATACGATAGCATGACACAAAAAGATGATATTATAACCGATAACTTTTTCATAAATTTATTTAAACTTTAAATTAATCATTTCTAAATTCTCCCATATCCAGTTTTAATGAGAAGAAATTAGAGTAAAAATTAGAACCTCCAATTCCAGAATTACTGATTGCGTAATCAAGTGTTAAGCCTCTGTAACGAATACCTATACCTGCGCTTGGCTGAAAAGAAACTTTTCTCTGAAGATCTTCAATATCAGTAATTGATTGAAATCTATTGACTCCCACTCTTACAAAGATCATTTTCTGATATCCCAATTCAGCTCCGGCATACGGTGTGATACTTGCAAAGTCTGTTGAAAGAAGAGCTGCAGTTTTAGCAAAATCTACATTGATCCCAGCTTCAGGTAAAATATAAAGACTGCTGTTGATATTGAATAATTTACTTGCTCCTGCGTTTAGCTTTGGCATCGTCAATTCCATTTTATCGGTTGGAGCAGGGTTAAATTCTTCACCGTTTACAATGGTAGACAATTCTTTTTGATTTACACTCCAGAAATTGACCGTAGTAGTAGCATCACGAAGAACTCCTCCGAATTTCCAGCCGTTATCGGCTTTATAAATAGCCCCAACGTCGAAACCAAAACCATATCCGCTTGCAAATTTCCCTACATTTCTGTAAACAATTTTAGCATTTACACCAACATCCAGTTTGGGATTTCCACCAGGATTGAATGCATAAGAAATAATCCCCGCATAATCTGACTGTGAAAACTTAGTAATTTTATCGTAATCAATATTTCCTTCAGTATCGATTAGCTGAGTGGTATTTAAAATATTATCAACCCCTAAACGGACAACTGAAACTCCGAAAACTCCTGTCTCCAAAACTTTTGCGTAAGCCAAATAATCATATTTTGCGATAGATTCAAAATATTCTGCGTGCATTGCTGCGCCTTGCCAGTCTCTTGTAATACCGTTCAAGCCTGCGGGGTTCCACATTGGTGAATACACATCATCCTGACTGGTCATTACGGCGCCTCCCATCCCTATTCCTCTGGCTCCGGCTCCGATATTTAGAAATTCATTGGAATATTTTCTGATAATCTGAGATTGAGAAAACCCAAATAAAAGGGAAAATACTAATAATAGATATTTTTTCATCATGTAGAAATGGATACTTAGTTAATGTTTTTTTGTTTTCTAGTTTTTATCAGTGCGTTTACAACAATAGCCAAAATCATAACCAAAGATGCAATATAAAATACCGGGCTCATATGTTCTGATTCTCCAAAGATAAAAAAAGCTAGTATAATTCCGTAAACTGGTTCTAAATTAACTGTTAAAATTAAAGTAAAGGGCGAAATATATTTCATCAGCTTCACAGATTCAAACATAGGATATGCTGTAAATACACTTGCCAACAAGCCTATTAACGCAAGATCTCTATAATTTATTTCATTCATCTGCATGATTTGCCCTGTTGCAAGATAAAATATCATCAAAATAAACCACCCTGAGAAAATTTCATAAAAAATAATATTTCCTGAACTGGTTTTTCCGAAAAGCTTTCCATTAAAAACCGAAAAAACGGTTCCGAAAATGGCACACAAAATGCCGTAAAAAATTCCTTCTTTATATTGAAACTCGGTTTTAAAAATAAGTAAAATACAGGCGACAATTACCGTTCCCATTACCACTTCTGAAATATCTACTTTCCGTTTAAAAACAATCGGCTCCAAAACCGAAGCAAATAAAGTAGACAACGAAAGACAGCTTAAAGCAATTGAAACATTAGAAACTTTTATAGAATAAAAAAAGCAATACCAATGCAGCGCCATAAAAAAGCCTACTCCCGATAATTGAAAGAATAGTTTTTTTGAAACCTTAATGCTTTCTTTTTTATAGATCCGTATAAATGCATAAAGAAATATGGCAGCAAATAGCATTCTGTAAAAGACAAGAATATGGGCATTGGCGGTGATCAGCTTCCCCAAAATTGCTGTAAAGCCCCACAAAAAAACGATTAAATGTAATCTAAAAAGTGCTAATTTCTGCATGTTATCCCTCTGATTTTTAAATAGGCAAATTTACGAATAGCTTTTCATTAAATTTAAAAAAATATAAGATTACTATCATTATTTCTAATGATAATTCTAAGTTGCCGATCCAGTCGAAAAATTTAAGCAATAAATTAGTCTAATAATGAAATTCTGAACCATAAACCTTCAAATAGAGAAATATAAAAATCTAAAAACCCTGAAAATTTATGCAACTTTCAGGGCCTTCAAATAATAAACTATTAAAAAAATAAACTAGGAACTGAGTATTTATATAGAAACTTACATTTCTACTACTCTATTGTAAAGTTAGCAAAATATGCACCAAAAAAAACAGTTGATTTGTTAAATATTTCATAATTTTCTAATAATCAACCGATTAAAACATAATAAACATATTTTACTACTTTTTCTAAAAATAGTATCTTTAGCCAGATTAAAATATAAATTTCATGGATATTGAATTTAACAAAAGAGAAGATCAAAATAAATTAAAATTATCTGAAATCAACCGTTTGCTTACAGAAATTAAAAAAGGTGGTGGTGAAAAAAGACTTCAGAAACTTCGTGACGAAGGGAAAATGACGGCAAGAGAAAGAGTAGAATATCTTCTTGATAAAAATTCAGATTCCATAGAAATTGGTGCTTTTGCTGGTTATGAAATGTATGAGGAGCACGGCGGCTGCCCAAGTGGTGGTGTTGTGGTTGTAATGGGTTATGTTTCCGGAAAGCAGTGTTTAGTTGTAGCAAATGATGCCTCAGTAAAAGCTGGAGCTTGGTTTCCCATTACTGGAAAGAAAAACTTGAGAGCTCAGGAAATTGCCATGGAAAACAGACTTCCAATTATTTATCTGGTAGATTCTGCAGGAGTTTATCTTCCGATGCAGGATGAGATTTTCCCTGATAAAGAAATGTTTGGTAGAATCTTTAGAAATAATGCTAAAATGAGCGCTGCAGGAATTATTCAGATTTCAGCAGTAATGGGAAGCTGTGTGGCAGGTGGAGCTTATCTTCCGATTATGAGTGATGAAGCTATGATTGTAGACAAAACCGGTTCTATTTTCTTAGCCGGAAGTTATTTGGTGAAAGCTGCAATTGGCGAAACTATTGACAACGAAACTTTAGGTGGAGCAACAACGCATTGTGCAATTTCGGGAGTTACCGATTATAAAGCAAAAGATGATAAAGATGCTTTAGACCGTATTAAAAATATTATGAAATCTGTTGGAAGTTATGATAAAGCAGGTTTCGACAGAATAGAAAGCTTTCCTCCTAAAGAAAAAATAGATAATATCTTCGGAATCATGCCTGTTTCCAGAGCAGAGCAATATGATACTTTAGAAATTATAAAATGTATTGTTGATAATTCTGAATTTGAAGAATACAAAGCAGATTACGGTAAAACTATCATTTGTGCAACCGCAAGAATTGACGGTTGGTCTGTAGGAATTGTTGCCAATCAAAGAAAATTGGTAAAAAGCGGTAAAGGCGAAATGCAGTTTGGAGGAGTAATTTATTCCGATTCAGCTGACAAAGCAACTCGATTTATTGCTAATTGTAACCAAAGAAAAATTCCTCTAATCTTTTTACAAGACGTAACAGGATTTATGGTAGGTTCAAAATCAGAACACGGTGGAATCATCAAAGACGGTGCAAAAATGGTGAATGCAGTGTCAAATTCTGTAGTACCTAAGTTTACGATTATTACAGGAAATTCTTACGGTGCCGGAAACTATGCAATGTGTGGAAAAGCGTATGACCCAAGACTAATTGTAGCTTGGCCATGGGCAGATTTAGCTGTAATGGGAGGAACTCAGGCGGCAAAAGTTTTAGCACAGATTCAAGAATCTACTTTGAAAAAGCAAGGAAAAGTAATTACTGAAGAAGAGCACAATGAAATTTTAGACACAATTACGAAAAAATATCAAAAACAAACGGAAGCTACCTACGCAGCTTCAAGATTGTGGACCGACGCTATCATCAATCCTATCGATACCAGAAAATGGATTTCTATGGGTATTGAGGCGGCGAACCATTCTCCGATTACTGAAAAATTCAATTTAGGAGTAATCCAAGTGTGATTTTACTCAATTTTAAAATATTTGGCCTCACTTTAGAAGTGAGGCTTTTCATATTATGTTAAATAATCCTAAAGAATTATAAAGTTTCAAAACGCCATACTACTAAGGTAAGATTTTTGTTATTAGAATATATCTAAAAACTAATAAGCACTACAACCTCTTTTTAATTACTAATCCCAAAAGGAAACCTATGAAAAGATATTTTGCAGTATTTATTGCCTTATATACCGTCGTTTTATTATACATGATGTTTTATGCATCTGGAAGAGAACCTTCTGAGATTTCATATATTCAACATCAGCCTTTTATCACTATACAGCATTTTTTAAATGATAACAATATAGATAATCAGGCTTTTGTCGTAAATATATTTGGCAATATATTCTTATTCAGTCCATTCGGATGGTTGGGATTATGCATTAAGAAATTTAACCGTTTTATCCCCGTTACTTTTTTCTTTTTGATTGCAATAAGTATTATTGAATCAATACAATATTTTACCGGAAGAGGTGTTGCAGATATAGATGATGTATTTCTAAATACTTTAGGAATGTTAATCGGCTTTTTTCTATTCAAATATGCAACCTGGAAAAACATTGCCAATATTCAGTTTCATTTTCAACTGTTAGAAGATAAAAAAACGGCTGTAACAGCTTCAACTTCATAAATAAGAATATTTAAAAGTACAGTTAACAATATTAATCGCTTTTTCAGGAGCTATTTCCGGCTATTCGCTTTTACTCCTCACTCCATTGCTCTTCCATCACTAACCCCCTCTTCTCTCTAACGTGTGTTCCGGGGTAACCGCTGCTATCCGGGCTAGGATTACAGTCTTTTTATAATAATATTTATCCTTTAATTAAAATTAAAGGCTTCCAATTCATCTTTTTAGAATTCAATATTTACCTTTCAAAGAATAAACTCAAGATTTTAAGTAAGATTTACACTCAAGATAAAACATAACAAACACTCCGGAGGAGTGTAACCTTTGTCGAACATTACAGCATCATTTTCATAAGCTCCGAAGGAGCGACACAATAGGCAATAGACAATAGGCAATAGGCAATAGGCAATAGGCAATAGGCAATAGGCAATAGGCAATAGGCAAAATTACTTATTGCCCATCTTCAAAAGTTTATAACAA